>NZ_JABUMU010000005.1:377000-545275 GCF_013336625.1 Myxococcus sp. CA033
TGGCCGCCACACTCGCTCAGCACCACGCGCCTGCCCTCCCTCTCCCCAACCCCTCTCCCTCCTCCCTCCCTCCTCGCGCCTCCTTCGCCCAGGAGCGCCTCTGGTTCCTCCACCAGCTCCAGCCGGAGCTTCGCGCCTACAACATCCCCGAGGCCGTGGAGCTGCGCGGTCCGCTCGATGTGCCTGCACTCGATGGCGCGCTGCGGTTGCTCTTGGAGCGCCACCCGGTGCTGCGGACCACGCTCGTCGCGGAGGACGGACGACCGGTTCCTCGACGGGGCTCCATTCCCGTGGAGCTGCTCCAGGTCGAAGACCTTCCGGCGTTGGACGGTGACAGCCCCTTGCTCCACCAGCGGCTGCGCGAAGAAGCGACTCGCGCCATGTCACTGGAGCAGGGACCGCTCTATCGCTTCCGCCTGTTCCGCCTCGCGCCCGAGCATCATGTCCTCCTGCTCGTGCTGCACCACATCGTGGTCGATGGCCTGAGCATCGACATCCTCTTGCACGAGCTGTCCCAGGCCTACGCGGCCCTCGGTCAGCAGCGGATGCCCGCGCTGCCCCAGCTCCCGCTCGACTACGCTGACGTGGCGGCCTGGCAGCACTCAGCCCCTGTCCGGGAGCGCGAAGGCGCCCACCTCGAGTACTGGAAGCACCAGCTCGCCGGTGCTCCCGCTTTCCTATCCCTGCCCACCGACAAGCCCCGGCCCTCTGTCCTCGGAGACACAGGCGCGCTCAGTCGCTTCCACCGACTGTCCCCCGCGCTGGAGCAGGCGCTCACGAAGGTGTGTCGCGAGCACCAGGTCACGCCCTTCATGGTCCTCGGCGCGGCGCTCAGCGCGTTGCTGCATCGGCACTCGGGACAGGATGACGTGTCCGTGGGCACGCCGGTCTCCGGCCGTCCCCATCCCGCGCTCGAAGACCTCGTCGGCCTCTTCACCAACACCGTCGTCCTGCGCACGCGGTTCGCTCCGGGGACCACCTTCGCGGAGCTGCTGGCGAGCACGCGGACCACGGCCCTGGAAGCCTTCACGCACCAGGACGCGCCCTTCGAGCGAGTCGTCGAGGCCCTCCAGGTCGAGCGCAGCCTCGCGCACTCCCCGCTGTTCCAGGTGGGCTTCTTCTGGGAGCACGCGGAGAGCACGCTCGCCGACACCTTCCCCGGGCTCCAGGCCCGCCCCATCGTCGTCGACGGACTGAACACCCAGTCCGAGCTGGCCCTCACCGTCACGGAGAGCCCCCAGGGCCACGAGCTGTCCTTCCAGTACAGCACCGACCTCTTCGAGGCGCCCACCATCGAGCGCCTGCTGTCCCACTATGTCCACCTGCTCGAGGACGCACTCGGCGCTCCGAGCCAGCAGGTCGCCCACCTCTCGCTCCTCGATGTCGACGCACGCCGACAGGTGCTCCGCGACTTCAACGACACGCGGAGGGAGTACGATGCGAACGCGACGCTCGTCTCGCTCATCGAAGCCCAGGCGGAGCGCACTCCCGACCTGTGCGCGCTGACCTTCGAGGGACACCACGTCACGTACGGTGAATTGGAGGCACGGGCCAATCAGCTCGCGCGGCACCTCCAGTCACTCGGCGCGGGCCCCGAGGTCCTCGTCGGCGTGTTCCTGGAGCGCTCACTCGAGCTCGTCATCGCCCTGGTGGGCATCCTCAAGTCGGGCGCGGCGTACCTGCCACTGGACCCGGAGCTTCCTCGCGAGCGACTGGCCGGCATGCTCCAGGACGGCGCGGCTCCGGTCGTCATCACTCGTCAGGACCTCGTCAGCCACCTGCCTCAGCACGAAGGACACACGGTCCTCCTCGACGCGGAAACCCCGCGGCTCGCGAGCCTCCCGAACACACGGGTCGCGAGCCGGCCGCACCCGGACTCGCTCGCTTACGTCATCTTCACCTCGGGAAGCACGGGCCGTCCCAAGGGCGCGATGAACGCGCATCGCGCGGTCGTCAATCGCCTGACGTGGATGCACCAGGTCCACGCGCTCGCCCCGGGTGACAGCGTCCTCCAGAAGACGCCGACCAGCTTCGACGTCTCGGTCTGGGAGCTGTTCTGGCCGCTCACCGTGGGCGCGCGGCTGGTGTTGGCGCGGCCGGGTGGACACCGCGAGCCCGCCTATCTCGCGCGACTGCTGGCCGCCGAGCGCATCACCATCGCGCACTTCGTTCCATCCATGCTGGGGGCCTTCCTCGAGGAGCCCTGGCAGGAGTCCTTCAAGGACCTGCGCGTGCTGGTGTGCAGCGGCGAGGCCCTCTCCGCGGACCTGGTCCAACGCGCCCACGAGCGGCTTCCCGCGACGGAAGTCCACAACCTCTACGGCCCCACCGAGGCCGCGGTGGACGTGACGCACTGGAGCTGCCGCCGAGGCGACACGCGCACGAGCGTGCCCATCGGTCGCCCGGTGGCGAATACCCACCTCCTCGTCCTCGACTCCTCGGGACGGCCCGTCCCCGTGGGTGTTCAGGGTGAGCTCTTCATCGGCGGCATCCAGGTGGGGCGCGGGTACTGGCGTCGTCCGGAGCTCACCGCCGAGCGCTTCATCCCGGACCCGTTCGACCTGCCCGGCGCCAGCCTCTATCGCACGGGAGACCTGGCCCGCTGGCGCGGCGACGGCACGCTGGAGTACCTGGGCCGCACCGACTTCCAGGTGAAGGTGCGCGGGCAGCGCATCGAGCTGGAGGAGATTGAAGCCACGCTGCGGCGGCTGCCTTCCGTGCGTGACGCCGTTGTCCTGGCACGGGCAACGGCGCACAACGACGCGCGCCTCATCGCCTACGTCGTCGCGCGTGAGGGGCGAGCGGAAGAAGCCGCGACGTCGCGCGCGGCGCTCAAGACCCTGCTCCCCGAGGCCATGGTCCCCTCGGCCTTCGTCGTGCTGGACGCGCTGCCGCTGACGCCGTCAGGGAAGGTGGACCGGAGGGCGCTCACCGCGCTCCCGCTCCCGGAGACCGAGTCCACGAGAGGCGCCAGCGAAGCGCCACCGAAGGGACCGCTGGAGCAGTTGCTCGCGAGCTTCTTCTGCCAGGTGCTCGGCCTGGAGAGCGTCTCTCGCGACGCGGACTTCTTCGCGCTGGGCGGCCATTCGCTGAGCGCCACGCGGTTGGTGTCGCGAATCCGTCAGGCCCTGGGTCAGGAGCTGCCGCTCAAGGCCCTCTTCCTGGCACCCACGGTGGCGGGCGTCGCGCGGGCGCTCTCGGAGCTGGCTCCGGGGCAGGCCCTTCCGCTCCCCGAGCCCCTGCCTCGGAGCGCGGATGCGCCCACCCTGTCGTCGCTCTCGCAGGAGCGCATGTGGTTCCTCCAGCAGATCATGCCCGACTCCGCGTCCCTCGCCATTCCGGAGGCCACCGAGCTGCGTGGGCCGCTGGACGCCGAGGCCCTGGAGTCCGCGCTTGTCTTCATGCTCGAGCGCCACACCGCGCTGCGCTCCACCTTCATCGCCGCGGAGGGTGGGCCGCGGGTGAGCTTCCAGCCCGTACCGCCGCGAGTGCTCGACCGTGAGGACCTGTCGACGGTGGCTGGCGGTGACGAGGCCACGCGGCAGGTCCTCCTGTCCCGATTGAAGGAGGAGTCGGAGCGCCCCTTCCCTCTGGACACGGGGCCGATGTGCCGCTTCCACCTGTTCCACCTCGCGCCGGAGCATCACGTCCTGCTGCTGGTGTTCCACCACATCGTGGTGGACGGCCTGTCCATGGACATCGTGTTGCGCGAACTGGCGGAGGCCTACGCGGCCTTCGTCGAGAACCGCACGCCGACACTCCGCCCCCTCGCGCTCGACTTCGCGGACGTCGCGGCCTGGCAGCGTTCGCCCGCCCTGGTCGCACGTCAGGACGTCCACCTGGAGTACTGGCGGCGCAAGCTGGAGGGAGCCTCCACCGTCTTGGAGCTGGCCACGGATGTGCCTCGGCACCCCGGGCGCAGTCACGAAGGCGGCTTCACGCGGCACCATCCCCTGCCAGAGCACCTCGCCGAGGCGCTGCGGACGCTGTGCCGCGAGCAGCAGGTCACCCCCTTCATCGCGCTGTACGCGGCCTTCGCCGCCCTGCTCCACCGGTACACCGGCCAGCTGGATTTGTGCGTGGGCACGCCCGTGTCCGGTCGGGTCCATCCGTCGGTGGAGCCCCTGGTCGGCCTGTTCATCAACACCGTGGCGCTGCGCACGGAGATCGCCCCCGAGGCGTCCTTCCTCACGCTGCTGAACCACGCGCGGACCACGGCGTTGGAGGCGTTCGCCCATCAGGAGGTTCCCTTCGAGCGAGTCGTGGATGCCCTCCAGGTGGAGCGCAGCCTCTCTCACGCGCCGCTCGTGCAGGCGATGTTCGAGCTGAACCCCAGTCCCCGTGTTCTCTCGGATGGCTTCCCGGGACTGAAGGCGAACCAGATTCGACTCGGCTCGGCGGCCAGCCTCTATGACGTGATGCTCACCGCCGAGGAGTTCCGCGACCGCTTCGGCTTCTACCTCGAGTATCCCACCGCGCTGTTCGAGGCCGAGAGCGCGGAGCGGATGGTGTCGAACTACGTGAGCCTGCTCGAGGCCGCGCTGCTCGCACCCTCGACTCCCGTGAGCCGACTGTCGCTCTTCACGGAGGAGGAGCGCCGGAAGGTGCTCGTCGACTTCAACGACTTCTCCCTCGCCCGGGACGCACACGACAACGTCGTCTCCCGCTTCGCCGCGCAGGTCTCACGCACGCCGGACGCGGAGGCCCTCTGCTACGAGGGCCAGACGCTCTCGTACCGGGAGCTGCATGCCCGCTCCACCCAGCTCGCCCGCTTCCTGAGGGAGCTCGGCGTGGGGCCCGAGGAGCGCGTCGCCCTCTGCCTGGAGCGCGGCCCCGAGCTCATCGTGTCCATTTTCGCCGTGCTGAAGGCCGGCGGAGCCTACGTGCCGCTGGACCCCGTGCATCCGCCAGAGCGGCTCACCCAGCTCCTCGTCGACTCGGGCGCGCGGGTCCTGGTGACGCGCGAGTCCCTGGGGCACGTCTTCTCCACCGTCCCCATCATGGCCGCGTACGTCGACACCGACGCGGCGGAGATCTCCCGCAAGCCGGTGGAGGACCTGCCACCGCTCGCGGCGGGGGACCAGCTCGCGTACGTCATCTTCACCTCGGGCTCGACAGGTCGCCCCAAGGGCGCGCTTCTGACACATCAGGGCCTGTGCAACACCGCCCTCGCGTTGCTCGACGCGCAAGGGCTCCGGCCCGGCCGGAGGGTCCTCCAGTTCGCCTCCGTGACCTTCGATGGCTCGGTCTGCGAGATCTTCTCCACGCTGCTCTCCGGCGCCACGTTGGTGCTGGCCCCCCGAGAGCGGCTGATGCCCGACCTGCCGCTGCGCACACTGATGCGAGAGCAGCGCATCACCGACTGCGCGCTCACGCCGACGGTCCTCGCCCAGCTCGAAGTCGAGGGACTGGAGCACCTCCAGCTCATCATCTCCTGCGGCGAGCCCCTATCAGTCGAGGTGGCCCAGCGCTGGGCCCCGGGCCGCGCGCTGCTCAACTCCTACGGCCCCACGGAAGTCACCGTGGCCGCCACCATCACGACCTTCCCCGGCCTCGGACAGCCGTCCGGCGCGGCGGCGGACATCACCCGCGTCACCGTGGGCAAGCCCCTGACCAACAACCGCCTCTATGTGCTCGACGCGCGCCTGGAGCCGAGTCCGATTGGCGTGCCGGGTGAGCTGTACGTCGGCAGCATCGGACTGGCGCGTGGCTACCTGGAGCGCCCGGACCTGACAGCCGAGCGCTTCATCCCGAATCCCTTCGCCACCACGCCCGGCGAGCGGCTCTACCGCACGGGAGACCGGGTGCGCTGGCTCGGGGACGGCCAGGTCGAATACCTGGGCCGACTGGACACCCAGCTCAAGATACGTGGCATGCGCGTGGAGCCCGGCGAAATCGAGGCCGTGCTCGCGCGCCACTCGGACGTGCGCGAGGTCGCCGTGGTGCCTCGCGACGACGCGGGCGGCGGCACGCGACTGGTGGCGTTCCTCGTATCCGCCAGCTCCGGCACCCTCGCCCTCGACGAGCTTCGCGCATGGCTGCGTCAGCGCCTGCCCGAGCACATGGTGCCCTCGGCCTTCATTCCCATTGACGCACTGCCCCTCACGACGTCGCGCAAGGTGGACCGCAAGGCGCTGTCACAGCGGGAGCTGCCTCGACAGGAGCTGTCCGCCCTGGGCGACGATGCGCCCCGCGGCGCCACGGAGCTACAGGTGGCGAGCATGTTCCAGGACGCGCTGGGACTGGAGCAGCTCTCCCGACAGGGGAACTTCTTCGAGCACGGCGGACACTCGCTCTCGGCGACCCGACTCGTGGCGCGGCTGCGTCAGGCCTTCGGAGTCGAGCTGCCCCTGTCGGTGTTCTTCGCGAACCCCACCATCGCCTCGGTGGCGGCGTTCATCGACGCTGCGCCTCGCGCGATGCAGCAGGGCCCCACCGTCGTCATCCGGCCGGAGGTGCTGCCCCCGTCGCTCGTCCAGGAGCGGCTCTGGTACGCGCTCCAGCTTCCGCAGGCGCCTCCGTATGTCCTCACGCTCGGCCTGCTGCTGGAGGGCGCGCTGGACGCGGACCGGTTCGAGGAGTCCCTCGCGGCCGTGGTGGAGCGCAACGAGACACTGCGCTCCACGTTCTTCCAGCACGGCGATGCGCTGCGCGTCCGCGTCCTGCCTTCGCGCGCCACGGTCCTCACGCGCGTGGACCTCTCGCACCTGTCCGCCGCGCACGCCCTGGAAACCGCACGCGAGGCCGTGGTGCGACTGGACCGCGAGCACTTCGACCTGGAGCACGGCCCGCTGTATCGCTTCGAGCTGCTGAAGCTGGACGCGACGGGCACGCGCCACGCCGTGGTGATTGCCTTCAGCCACACCGTGAATGACGGCGTGGGCCTGGGCACCTTTGCTGAGGAGCTTGCGACCGCCTGGAACGCCGCGGTCCACGGGCGCACCGTGACGCTGGCTCCGCTGGCGCTCCAGTACACCGACTACGCCGTCTGGCAGCGGCAGCCCGAGCAGCTGCGGCGACTCGAAGAAGGACTCGCGTCGTGGAAGCAGGCCCTGGCGAATGCGCCGCCGCTGTTGGACCTTCCGCTGGACTTCCCGCGCCGCGCGCCCGCGCTCAACGACAACATGCGCGCCGTGGCGGTGTCCCTGTCGGTGGAGCACTCGGACACCATCCGCGCGCTCGCCCGGAGCGAAGGCGTCTCCTCCTTCAGCGTCCTGCTCGCGCTGACGCAGGCGTGGCTGCACCGGCTCAGCGGACAGGCCCACGTCGTCGTCGCCACGCCCTTCTCCGGCCGAGCCACGCCCCAGGTGGAGAGGCTGCTGGGCTACTTCGCCAACGTGCTTCCGCTCTGCACGGACGTGTCGGGCGCGCCGTCGCTGCGGGCACTGCTCGGCCGCGTGCGCGACGTCGTGGCCCACGCCACCACGCACCAGGAAGTGCCCTTCAAGCGCATCGCGGACACGGTGCAGCCGGATGGAGACCGGGCCGCGCCCCGACTCGCGCAGGCGCTGCTCCAGGCGGAGCGTCCCGGACTGCCCGAGCTGGAGGGACTGTCCGTGGCGGAGCTGGACGTCGACGGCGTCATCCCCGCGTATGACGTGGTGGTGAGCGTCACCCTGGGCGATTCGGGCGCGCTGGCGGGCTTCGTCGCCCTGGACGGTGCCCTCTTCACGCCGGAGACAGGGGAGCGCTTCGCGCGCGCCTTCGAGCAGCTCGCCGCCTCCGCCCTGAGCGAGCCGGATGTGTCGCTGCCCCGGCTGTCGATGCTGTCACCGGCCCAGCGCGCCGATGTGCTCGCCGCGCTGGCGGGCCCCTCGCAGGACATCGCGCCGGGCACCTGCATCCACACCCTCTTCGAGGCCCAGGTGCGCCGCACGCCGCACGCACCCGCCGTCGCGCACGGTGACGTTACGTGGAGTTATGCCCAGCTCAACGCTCGCGCCAACCTGCTGGCCTCTCGCCTGCTCGCGCGGGGACTGGTACCCGAGGAGCGCGTGGGCGTGGTGATGGAGCCCTCCACGCAGGCCATGGCGGTGCTGCTCGGCATCCTCAAGGCGGGCGGAGCCTACGTGCCGCTGGACGCGGACTGGCCGGAGCCTCGCAAGCGCGACGTGCTGGAACGCGCCGAGGTGCGCCGGCTGTGGGTGGATGAAAACGTGCTGGAGGCCCACGTGCCGCTCGTCGCGGATGTGGAGGTGGCGCCCCAGCCCGCGGCCGTGACGGATGACCTGGAGCCCGGGCCGCGTCGCGTCCTCGACTCGCAGACGGCGTACATCGTCTTCACCTCCGGCTCCACGGGCGAGCCCAAGGGCGTCATGGTGGAGCACCGCTCCGTGGTGAACCACAACGTCGCCATCGCCAAACGCTTCCGGCTGGTGGAGGGCGACCGGATGCTCCAGTTCGCGCCGCTCACCTTCGACGCCGCCGCCGAGGACCTGTACCCGCCCCTGGCCGTGGGTGGCACGGTGGTGATGCGCAGCGGGCTCGTCCCCGCGCACACGATGACGCCGTATCTGGAGGAGACGGGCATCACCATCATCAGCCTGCCGCCCACGTACATCGAGGAGTGGATTCGGCAGATGGAGGCGCTCGGCCAGCGCGTGCCCGCGCGATTGAAGCTGCTCGCTCCGGGTGGTGACGTCCTCAAGAAGGAGACCTTCGAGGCCTGGGTGCGCGTGGGCGGTGGACACGCGCCGTGGGTGAACGTCTACGGCCCCACCGAGTGCACGATTACCTCCGCCACCTGCGACATCCCCGGTGAGGAGGGCCTGGGCACGGCGGCCACGTTCCCCATTGGCCGGCCCATGCCGCGCGTGTGCTTCTACCTGCTGGACGAGCACCTGGAGCCGGTGCCTCCGGGCCTGCCCGGCCGCGTGTACATCGGCGGAGCGGCGCTGTCGCGCGGCTACCTGCTCGCGCCGCACCTCACCTCCGAGCGCTTCCTGCCGGACCCGTTCTCGTCCACGCCCGGCGCGCGCATGTACCACACGGGAGATTTGGCCCGGCTGCTGCCGGATGGACGCCTGCGCTTCCTCGGCCGCGCCGACCACCAGGTGAAGATTCGCGGCTTCCGCATCGAGCTGTCGGAGATTGAGAACTGCCTGCGACGCCAGCCCCAGGTGCAGGAGGCCGTCGTCGTCGCGCGCGTGTCCTCCGCGGGCACGACATCGCTGTGCGCCTACGTCCAGGCGCCCGGCGTCACGCGCTCCGACGTGTTCCGGCAGCACGTCGCCTCCCAGCTCCCCGGCTACATGGTGCCCGCCACCTTCGTGGTGATGGACGCGCTGCCCATCAACGCCAACGGCAAGGTGGACCGCAAGGCGCTGCCGGACCCTGACGTGCTGGTGGCTCCCGAGTCGTCCGAGCCCGCCTCAGAATCGAAGCTGGAGACGCCCTTCCGCACCACGCTGGAGATGGTGCTCCAACGACTGTGGAAGGAGGCGCTGGGGCGCGCCGACGTGCAGGCCAGCGACGACTTCTTCGCGCTGGGCGGAGACTCCATCCTGGCCATGCGCCTGTTGGCACGACTGGAGGAGGAGCTGGGCCTGCCGCTGCCGCTGGCCACCCTCTTCCAGAGCCCCACCCTGGGCGAGTCCGCCGAGGCCATCCTCGCGCTCATGCGTGAAGGCCCCCGACGCACCAGCGCGGTGCGGCTGGCGAGTCCCCAAGTGCCGGAGGGCACGCCGCTCCTGTTCCTCTTCCACGCGGGCGACGGCGAGGTTCACCACTATCGGGACCTGGTGCCTCGGCTGGAGCCACACTTCCGCTGCTACGGCATCCAGGCCCCGGAGACGCTGGCGTCAGGCCACGGCCACGCGACGATGGAAGCACGCGTGGAGGCCTATACCCGAGACATCCGCGCCCTCCAGCCTCAGGGCCCCTACCGTCTGGTGGGCTTCTCCTACGGCGGCTATCCCGCCCTCGGTGTCGCCGCCGCGCTGGAGGCCCAGGGCGAGACGGTGGAGCTGCTTGGCATGGTGGACACCGCCACGTCCGAGGCCATCCAGGCCGTGACTCCGTCCTCCAGCGAGGACCCGGTGCTCGTGCTGGCCAGCGAGTTCGGCGTGAGGGATGAGGCGCTGGAACAGGAGCTGTCCACGATGCCCCGGCCCCAGCAGTGGGAGCACGTGGCCTTGCGCGCCCGCGAGCGCGGCACGGCGGCGCCGCACTTCCGGGGCAGCGACTTCGCTCGCATCTGGCGCGTGCTGGGCGAGGTGCTGACGCCTCAGGCCCGCGCGTGGAGCATCCCGCTGACTCGGGTGCGGCCGCGCCTGCTCACCAGCCGGGCCGTGCGTCAGCAGGTGGGTGACGCGTTCCTGGGTTGGACGCGCCACCTTCCCGCCGAGCACCTGGACGTCGTGGAGCTGGAGGGCGAACACGCCACGGTGCTTCACCCGCCAGAAGTGGACCTCCTGGCGGAGGGGCTCCTCAGCGGAAGCGGCCTTCCAACCAGGTCTTCGTGAAGATGTTGGGGCTGAGTGGCGCCAGCTCCACCTCGTCGTAACGCACGGTGAGCTGGGTGCCCTCGGCCTCTTCCACCTCGAGCACCTCGCGCATCAGGAACACCGGCCGGTTGTCCGCGGCCGGGTCCTTGATTTTCTGGTAGCCGCGAATGATGTCGGTGCGCAGGGTGCGGCCCGAGGGCGCGTAGCCCACGCGCTTGACGATGTTGAAGTCGGGGTCCACCCAGATGCGCAGCTGCGGGAAGGACGCCTCCATGCCCGGCCGCACCTTGAGGAACAGCTTGCGGAACTTCGTGCCCGCCGCCTCCTCCTCGCCCTCGTCCTGCACCTCGTAGGTCTCCAGCAGGTGCGAGCGGTCGAAGTCCTCTTCACAGGAGATGGTGTTGACGATGTTGCCGCGCGACGTGGTGCGCTGCCAGTGGCCCACGGACGGGTCGTACTCCCACAGGTTGCGGCCGATGCGCAGGTAGCCGCCACCCGCCATGTTGCGCGGCTTGGTGATGTAGATGAGCAGGTCCCGCGAGGAGTCGCGGCGGAACACCAGCATCTCCAGGAGCGCCTCCGAGCCGTCCTTGCGCTTCTCGCGCAGGCGCACCGTGCTCTTGAAGTCGCTCTTGAGCGCCATGCGCTCGTCCACGCGACGAATCACGTCCTCCGCGGACAGGGCGGCCTTCGTCTCCGGCGGTTTCGGAGCCTTCTCCTCGGCCCCGGCCAGGGGGGCGAGCACGACGGCGAGCAGGACGGCGAGACGGCGGACGGACGTCGGCATCACAGGGCCTCCATGGCGGACCGCGGGGTCAGCGAAGCGGCACGCGCCGCGGGAACGATGGTGGCAAGCCCCGCGCCGATGGTGACGAGCACCACCGACAGCAGGCCCAGGCCCAGGCTGGGCGCCAGGGGCAGCGTGCCACTGAAGAACAGGTTGGAAATCTCACCCTGCAACGGCACCGCGCCGCGCAGCACCACGCACAGGCCCGAGGCCAGCACGGCGCCCAGCGTCGAGCCCACCAGCCCCAAGAGCAGCCCCTCCATGAGGAACAGGGCCACCAGGCTCCGGCGATGCATACCCATGGCGCGCAGCGTGCCAATCTCCCGCGTGCGCTCCCGCACCGCGACGCTGAGCGCGACGAACAGGCCAATCACCACCAGCACCAGCACCACCGCGCTCACCAGCACCGCCAGCGCGGCCAGGCCCAGCGTGACGAAGGACAGGAAGGAGGACTCGTCCTCCCAGGTGCTGACGTCCAGCCGCTGTCCGCGCCAGCCCTCGCGCAAGAGGGGCATCTGCTTCTCCGCGTAGGACTCGTTCGTGGCGGGGAGCACGTCGAAGCCCGCGCCGCGCAGCGACTCGCGCAGCGTGTCCCCCAGCGCGTCCACGTCCACCGGCGTGTCACCGCACACCAACTGCAACACACCCGCGGAGCCCGGCTTGTAGCCGTCCAGCTCGCGCAGCGTGTCGTTGGAGACGAGCAGGCCCGCGGACTCGCCCAAGAGGCCCGCCTTCTCGGTGATGGCCACCACCTCCACGTCCAGCGCGTTGCGGCGACCTCCCCCCACCGGCTGCGCGAAGAGGGTGGCGATGTCGCCTGGCTTGACCTGGAGGCGCTCGGCCAGCGTGGTGGAGATGGCCAGGGTGCGCGGCCGGGCCAGCGACTCCAGGCTGCCGGACGCCACCCGGAAGCGCTCCAGCGCCCCGCGCTCTCCCACGACGTCCATGCCCACCAGGAAGGAGCCCGTGCGGCGACGGCCCGCGCCCGCCAGCGCGAAGCTGCGGCCACGCTCGCGCACCGAGCAGCCCTCCGGGACGCTCTTCGCCAGTACGCCTCGCACCTTCGCCGCGTCGCCCACCACCGGGGCGATGGAGTCCGGGTGCACCTTGAAGAAGCCGCCGACATTCAGGTCGCCACTGATGAACGTGGTGATGGCCTCGCGCTGGGCCGCGGCCACTCCCGCTGACAGCGACGACACGGAGACGATGACGCCGCTGGCCGCGGCGGCGATGCCCAGCAGCAAGAGCGCCCGCTCCCGGTGGGCGAAGAGGTTGCGCAGGGCGAGTTGGATGAGGGAGAGCATGGGTCAGTCCTCCCTCTTGCGCATCGCCACGGCGGGAGGCACCGAGCTGCCGCGCCACGCGGGCACCAGGGACGCCACCACCACCACGCCCACCACGCCCAGCCACACCGCCGCGCCCTGCCCCAGGGACAGCCGAGGCATCAGCACCGGGCCGCCCATGAAGAACTGGAGGGACTCGTCCGTGACGCCGATGCCGTCTCCCATCGTCCCGAACAGCAGCGCCGCGGCGATGGCCAGGCCCACGCCCGCGCCCAGCCCGCCCAGCAGCAACCCCTCGGTCAACAGCGAGCCGAAGACGTCGCTCCGCTGCATTCCCACCGCGCGCATCGTCCCCACCTCACCCACGCGCTCCTGCGCGAGGAGCAGCAGCGTGCCGGCGGAGACCAGCACGACGAACAGACACAACATGACGGAGAAGCCGAGCAGCACCACCCGCGTCAGGCCCACCACCTCGCTGACGAAGCCGCCCGCCGCCTCCCAGTCCACCGTCGTCAGCGGCACCGACGCGCTCGTCGCCCGCTGGACGACGTCCAGGGCCACCGCCTCCGGGTTCGCCTCCGGCGTCACCACCACGGCGGCCTGGAGCACGCTGCCTCCGCGCAGCTCCGTCGCGGAGAACGTCTCCGGCCAGGCGCGGGCACGCGGGAAGTCGGGCACCTCCGACGAGGGCTTCTCCGGCGTTTCGACCTCCACCACGGTGGCCGGCTTGAGCAGCTCCACCTCCGACTCCGGCAGGAAGTCCAGGCCGAGCGACTGGGCGTCGCGCTTCGCCTCCTCCATCAGCTCCGGCGACAGGCGGCCCGACAGGTAGCGCGCGCTCACCAGGTCCATGAGGCTGAGCGTGTTGACGCGGCTGGAGTCTCCGCCGAGCCCCCGGAAGCGGTACGTGCCCCAAATCTTGAGCGGCACACCATTGACGAGTGAGTCCAGGCCCTTGAGCACCACGGTGTCCCCGGGCTTCACGCGGTACAGCGGCAACAGCGGCGCCAGCTCCGCATAGAAGAGCTGGTGACGCGTGGCGAAGTTGGCGTCATCCAACTTCAGGAACTCGCGCCACAGGGCCTCCGCCTCTCCGGGGTGTCCCAGCACGCGGGTGAGCACCGCGCGCGCGGCGTCCGAGCGCTCCGCGTCCACGCGCGCCAGCAGGTCCGGCAGCTCCGCCGACGCGCGGTCCACCAGCGTGCGCAGCCGCTCGTCCTCCGCGAGCAACGCGCCCCGGTCCAGCTCCCGCTTCAGCTCATCCAGCCGCGCGGCGACCGGCAGCTTGAAGCGCTGCTCGTACAGGCCGTGCCCCAGGAGCAGGCCCCGGTGTCCCGGGGGTGGCAGCGTGCCCGTCACCAGCTCGAAGCGGGGGAAGGCGCGGACGAACTGATTCAAGTCGCTGCCCAGGTACTCGAGGTCGATGGATTCGCCCTCGCCCACCTGCCGGGCGACGTGGTTCTCCAGGTATTCGAGCGCGGCGAGCGGCTGGGCGCCGAAGCGCTCCCAGAAGGCGGGCGTCGTCGCCTCCTCCAGCGCCGCGCGGTCCATGCGCGCCTCGTCGGCGGTGAGGAAGGCCTCCGCCTGCCGGTCCGCGTCACGCGCCACTTCCAGCAGCGTGCGTTGCAGGTCCGCCGCCAGCCTCGCCAGCCGGGCGTCGCGCTCCGGCGAAGGGGGCTGACGCGCCACGGCACGCGCGGTGGAGAGCTTGTCGTCCAGGTAGTTGCCCCGAAACGTGGCGCCCATGCCCACTTCCAGCGGCACGACGTCGCTCACCCCGGGCGTCTCGCGCACGCGGGCCTCGGTGGCGGGATAGTCGGGCAGCGGCACCAGCACGGGTGCGCCCGTGGGCCCCGTCACCACCACGGCGGACTCGGTGGACTGGGAGTTGTAGACGAGGAAGTGGCCCGCTCCACTCTCGATGACGCTGCGCTGGGTGCCCTCGGAGATGCCCGCCACCATCGCGAACCCCAGGGTGAGCAGCAGCGCGGAGCCGAGCGCCAGCAGGGCCACCACCCAGCTCCGAGGTCGGGCCACGACGCTCTGGAGCGCGAACGACAGCAACGTCACTGGAGACTCCTCGCGATGCGGACCCTGCACACTCGCCCCGGCGGGGCGGGCGGCGTCCTCGACCGGACGTGGAGGCCGGACGATAGAGAACCCCTTGGAGCGATACAAGCCACACGCCCTGGATGGTTGCGCGACGCGAGAAGGACAGACCAAGCTGCACGCCGCCTCCTCCCTCTCCCGAGACAGCGCATGACGGCCTCCCCCAGCCCCTCCCTCGCGCAGTCACTCCATTTCTGGGCGCGCAACGCCGCCAACGAGTCAGCGCTCCTGAGAGCCTCCCTGCGCCTGGGCCTCTTCGACGCACTTCCGGTGCAGGGCAGCTCCACTCCGTGTTCCCTCGAAGCACTCGCCACCGCCACGGAGACCTCCGCCCGAGGACTGCGGGCCCTGCTCGAGCTGCTGGTGTGTCTGGGTTACGTCTCCCAACGGGATGACGATGACGCGCGGCGCTTCGCCCTGACGCAAGGCGCGGCGGCATTCCTGCGCGACAGCGCCTTCCTCCAGCGGCTCGAGGCCGAGCAGGACTGGGGGGGCCCGGTGGCCCTGCTCGACGAGGCGGTGAAACACGGCGAGCCCGTGCAGCACGCGGGAAGGCGCTGGGACGTGCTCGGACACTTGCGCGCGCTGTTCCTGGAGGCCGCGGCGCCCGCTTCCAGCACGGAAGCGGAGGACTTCTTCGACCGCTTCGCCCGGAGCGGCGCGCGCACGCAAGTGCTCATCACCTCCGGGCGGCTGGGCCTGCTGGAGCTGCTCGCGTCGGCGCCGCGCACGTTGCCGGAGCTGGGCGCGGCCACGTACCTGAGTACGGGCGGGCTGCGCGTCGTGGTGGAGGTGCTGGAGAAGCTGGGCCTCGCGACGCGGGAGGGCGAGGCCTTCGGGTTGAGCGCGGAGGCGCGGAGGCTGCTGGACGGCAAGGCGCTGGCGTACATGGTGCGCTCGCTGAGCGTGTCCGCGCAGTACACGGAGGCGCTGGAGCGCCTGGACGAGACGGTGCGCGAGGAGCGCTTCATCCTGGACCTGAAGGACCCGGAGGTGAGCCGACGCTTCTACGCGGACAACTCCAACCAGATTACGGCGGTCTTCGCGTCGCACTTCCAGCTCAGTCGCAAGGCGGCCACCACGCTCTCGAAAGCGCACCCGCTGGAGGGCGCGTCAGTCTTGGACATCGGCACGGGCTCCGGCGTGTGGGGCGCGGCCTTCGCACGCGCGACGCCGACGACCCACGTCACCTACTTCGACCAGGCGGTGGTGCTCGAGCAGGTGCGCGCAAACCTGGAGCGGCTCCAGGTGGCGGACCGGGCGCGCTTCTGGCCCGGGGACTTGTTCACCCACGACTTCGGGGAGGCCGCCTTCGACGTCATCATCCTGCCCCAGGTGCTCAACGTCCTGAGGCCGGAGAGCCTGCCCGGCCTGTTCGCGCGCGTGGCCCGGGCCCTCAAGCCCGACGGCGTGCTGCTCATCGCCGAGTACGTGCTCAACGAGCGCCGTGACGGCCCCCTGGACCACCTGTACTTCGGCCTGCGTCGGTTCATGACCAACGAGGGCGACCTGCTGTCCGCCTCCGAGTACGCGCGGCTGCTGGAGGCGGTGGGCCTGTCCTCTTCCGTCTGCATCCCCCTGCCCACGCAGGAGATGATTTTCGCCGCGCGCCCCGGGGTGAACCTGCCCACGCGGCTGGCGGACTGAGCACGCACCGCGTCACGGGCCTTCCACCCAGGGCCTGTCCCCGTGGGAATCCGGGCCGCTCGCTTGCTCGTCGCGCGGCACCCCGACTAGCGTCGCTCCTCCCTCGCGTTCGAGTCAGACCCCTGAAAGGTCCCGATGCGCGCCGTGCCGAAGGTGGACAGTCCAGGCTCCGTGGCCTTGCCCGAAATGGGCGAGCGCGGTGCGTCCATCGCCACGAAGCTGCGCGGTCGGTTCGCCCGGCGGGTCGCCTCGCTGGGCTACCACTCGCACTCGTTGCCGGCGGGCGTGGGACATCTCCTCTTGCACGTGGGCCTGGCGGCAGCCGCGGCCCTGGGCACGGCGCGGTTGATGGCGGACCACCCCTTGGCGGGCTGGGTGCTCTACCCGCTGGCGGCCTTCTTCATCGGCACGCGCTTCCGAGCGCTGGGCAACATGCTGCATGAGGCCTGTCACGGCATGTTCGTGCGCGGCAAGCGCCGCAACCGCGTCTTCGGCCACCTGCTGGCCGTCATCGACCTGACAGCGCTGGAGCCGTACACGCGCGAGCACTTCACGCACCACCTGCACCTGGGTGACGCACAGAAGGATTTGGACTTCGCTTCCCGGCGCCGCTTCGGCTTCGCGGAGGTGGACCGGCCGTTCGTGAAGGACCATCTGCTGCGGCCCCTGTCGCTGATGCACCTGCCCGCCTTCCTGCGGCCCGTGTTCTTCCACCGCACGGACCCGTGGGCGGTGACGCTCACCCGGTGGGCCTTCCTCGCGGGGCTGGTGGCGCTGGCGCAGTGGGGCATCGGCTGGAAGGCGTTCGCCCTCTTCTACGCGCTGCCGTACCTGGTGCCGTATCAGGTCATCCGCTACTGGTCGGACGCGGTGGACCACGCGGGCGTCATCGGCTCGCCGGACGAGTTCCACCGCTCACGCAACCACGTCTTCGCGTGGGGCTGGCTCAACCGGGTGCTGTTCCCCCGGCATGACCAGTACCACCTGACGCACCATCTGTTCCCCGCCGTGCCCACCGCGTTCCAGGGCCGCGTGCACCAGATGCTGATGGAGGACGCGGACTACTCCGCCCGCGACCACTCCTTCGCCGCGCTGCTGCGGTAGCGCTACCGGGCCGTCGCCCGCTCAATCACCTCGAGCGCCTCCGCGAAGTGCGCCGGCGCCGCGCCCAAACCCAGCCGGAAGCCGTGCCCCCGCTCCAGGGGATGCGCGCCGTGGGGCTCGCCAACTTCCATGGCGCTCAGCGGCAGCACGAACACGCCCGCGGCCGCCAGGGCCTCCAGCCGGGCAGAAAACGCCGCCGGCTCCATGGCGTCCCGCACGCCGATGCAGGTGACGAGGCCGCCCTGCGGCGCGGTGCCGTACACGCCCCGCGAGCGCTCCAGGAACGCGGCCAGCGTGCGCCGGTTCTGGAGCCAGTCCTCGCGCGCGCGATGCAGCGCGGGGCTGTGCAGGTCCTTGAGGACTTCGTACGAAATCCACTCCGTCACCGGGTTCACCGTGTGCGTCGTGTAGTTCTTCTCGTTCTGCATCAACGCCAGCATCTTCGTGTCGCCCACGCACCAGCCGATGCGCAGCCCCGGACACCCCAGGCACTTGATGAACGAGCCCGTGACGAACGAGCGCGTGCCCGGCCGCCAGACGGTGGGCCCCAGCACCGCGTCCTCCGAGGACAAGAAGCGATAGTGCTCGTCGCCCACCACCGTGGCGCCATGGGCTTCGGCCCACGCCGTCACCGCGCCCAGCAGGTCCGCGTCCAGCACCAGGCCGCTCGGGTTGTGGGGGGTGTTGATGATGACGGCGTCCGGGCGCTCGCGCTCCAGGCACGCCAGCCACTCGGCCGCGTCGATGGACGGCTGGCCCTGGGCGTTCCAACGCACGGGCAGCTTCACCCACTGCGCGCCCTGCTGCATGGGCAGCTCATAGAGGAGCTGGAACGCGGGCCACGCCAGCGCCACCTTGCGCGGACGGAGCTGACGGAACAGCAACAGCAGCGCCTCGCTGGTGCCGGTGGTGATGAGCACGTTGTCCCGCGTGGCGCCCGGGTGCATGGCGGCCACCAAATCCCGCAGGTCCGCGCGCCCCCAGTTCGGACTGTCGCGCAGGAGCGTGGACAGGAAGACCTCCGACGCCTGGGCGGCACTCACCCCCGAGCCCGTCAAGAGCTCGCCCACCGTGACGGGACGGCCTCCGGACTCTCCCAGGTTGTAGCGCGCGGTGAACCGCGAGCCCTCCAGGTAGTCCTCCATGAAGAATGAACGCAGCGGTTCCATCTCGACTCCGGAAGTGAAGACTCAGGCGGCCGTCACGGCGGCGCTGGGGACCACGGGCCAGGCGACATCACCGCGATGGGCGACGACGACTTGCTGGATGGGCATGTCGAAGCCTCGCGCGGACGACAGTCCCACGGGCGTCAGGAGCGCGCGGAACTCCGGCAGGGACAACACGTCGCCCTCGTTGGACACGTAGCGCCGCAGCGAGAAGTAGAGCGCGTCGAGCGGCCCGTCCCGCCGGTCCGTGAGCAGGTAGCCCGAGATGAGCAGCAGCCCTCCGGGCCGCAGCGCCCGCGCGAGCTTCGCGAAGAAGCCCGGCAGGGCCTCGGGCGGCAGCGCGGGGATGATTTGCGGCAGGAGGATGACGTCGTATTCCGCCTCGCCGTAGTCCACCGTGAGGCAGTCGCCCTCCCACAGCCGCGAGCGAGCCTCCAGCTTCAGCTTCGTCAGGTGCGGGCGCACCGCGTCCAGCACATGGGGCGAGTCCAGGTACGTCACGTGCGTCGTGGGCGCCGCCAGCCCGAAGGCCGCGCCCCACACGCCGGAGCCCGTGCCCACGTCCAGCACTCGCGCGCCCGCGAGCGAGCGCATGGAACCCACCAGCTCCGCCGCCTTGCGACTCAGCCGCAGATGCGAGGCGAAGATGCTGGAGATGCGCGACGCGTTCTCCTGGTAGATGCGGCGCGCCGTCTCGGGCTGCCTCAAGTCCAACCGGAAGCGATGCTCACGCACCGCCTCGTCCAGGTGCCCGAAAGCCTCCCAGTAGGCCATGGTCGCCGGCAGCGCGCGCTGGAAGTACGGCAGGCTCGTCGCATCCAGCATCCGCGACGCGGACTCCGTGAAGCCCCAGCGGCCGTCCTCTTCGCGAGTGACGTCCAGCGTGGCCAGCACGCCCAGCAGCACGCCCAGCCCCTCCGGATGCGCGCCCAGCTCGGCCGCCAGCGTGGCCTTCGGCGCGGATGACTCCACCAGCCGCGCCAGCAGGCCCAGCTCCGCCGCCGTCACCAGCGCCTGGGTGCGCGCGAAGTTGCGAGCGAAGCGGTCATGAAAGTCCTCCGCCTCCGGACCGGGCGCGGGCGGCGAGGGCTCCAGGAACAGCGCGCGGTACCAGCCGAGCAGGTCGCGCCCATCCACCGCGCCACCCGTGCGCACCGCCTCCGGCAGCTTCGCCACCACATGCCACCAATCGAGGACGTCCCGCAGCCGCGCGGTGAAGGAGTCCTGCGCGAGGAAGGCCGCCGTCGCGTCCGCGAGCGAGTAGCCCCGCACCTCCTCCAGCCGCACGAAGCCCAGGCCCACCAGGGGCTCGATGACGGCGCGCACTCCGCGCGAGTTCGCTCCCAACTGTCGAGCCAGGGCGTCCAGCGACACGGGCACCGCGCCGGGTCCCCGGGGAAGCTTGTCGAGCAACCCGAGCGAGAATGCGGCCTGGAGCGCCGCGGACTCGTTGCTCGCGTCACGGGCGAGGAAGTTGAGCTGCTGGACGAAGGCGGGCGACACGGCGGGCTTCGACATGGACTCTCCTTCAGACCCAGCGGAACCAGCGCAGCGCGGCCACCATCGGAAGCACCGTCCAGGCGGCGAGCACCGCCATGGGCATGCCCAGCGTCATCAGCGACGTGCCTTCCAGCATGATGGAGCGCAGCGAGTCATTGAGCGCCGTCAACGGCAGCGCGCGGATGAGCGGCTGCATCCAGCCGGGGAAGTTCTCCGACGCGAAGAAGACGCCGGACAGGAACATCATCGGCATGGAGACGAGGTTGACGAGGCCGCCCACCGACTCCTCGTTGCGCGCCCGGATGGACACCAGCAGCGCCAGCGAGGCGAAGCACATGGCCCCCAGCAGCCCCACGCCCAGGAGCGCGAAGTAGCTGCCGAACATGGGCACGCCGAAGAGCCAGCGGGCGAAGGCGCAGAAGAAGGCGACCTCCAGCACCGCGAAGACCGTGCGCCCCAAGAGGAAGGCGAGGAAGAAGTGCGAGCGGGACATGGGTGTGCCCGCCAGGCGCTTGAGCAGCTTGCCGCCGCGCATCGACACCAGCGGCACCGCCAGCGCCCACAGGCTGGAGGACATCAACGACATGCCGAGCAGCCCGGGGATGAGGAAGTCGATGTAGCGATTGCCCGGCTCCGACACCGGCGTCGTCTTCACCGCCTCCAGTCGAGGTGCGTCCGGAGCCCGCGCCAGGGCCTGGGACACCAGCAGCCGCGCGGTGCGTCCCTCGGGCTGGCTGGGGTCCACCAGCGCCTCGGGACTCAAGTCACCGGGCACGAGCACCAGCGACACCCGCCCTCGGGCGAGCATGCGCCGTGCCTCGGCGGCGTCCAGCACCTGGGCCTCCAGCTCCGGCGTCCCCTCCAACCGGGCGAGCAGCGCCGGGGCCCCCGGCCCGTCGGTGACAGCCACGCGCACGGGCGACAGCGACTCGTTGCGGAAGGCCAGCCCCAGCACCAGCGTGGTGACGATGGGGAAGATGAACGTCCAGAAGAACACCTCCGGCTGGCGCCACAGCACCCGCAGCCGCATCAGCACCAGTTGTCCCAGCGAGCCCATCACGCCGCCTTCTCCTCGGTGCCCTCGCGAAGCGAGCGCCCCGTCAATCCGATGAACACGTCATCCAGCGTGGACCTGCGCGTGGACAGGTGCCGCAGCCGGGCGCCCGACAGCTCCACCTCGCGCAGCACCGAGGGCAGCGCCACATGCAGCTCCTTCACCCGCAGGGAGAGCCGGTCCGCGTGGCGCTGCGCCGAGACGACCGCCGGCAGCGGGCGCAGCCGCTCCAGGTCCAACGCGGGGTCCGCCTCCAGCTCGATGACCTGATCGGCCCCCAGCGAGGCGATGATTTCCCCGGGCGTCCCGCGCGTCATGACCCGGCCCTTGTCGATGATGACCAGCCTGTCACAGAGGACCTCGGCCTCGTCCATGTAGTGCGTGGTCAGCACCACCGTGCGGCCTCGCGCCTTGAGCGCCACCACCACGTCCCACAGCGCCCGGCGCGACTGTGGGTCCAACCCCGTCGTCGGCTCGTCCAGGAAGAACAGGTCCGGGTCTCCCGCCAGGCCCAGCGCCAGGGCCAGCCGCTGCCGCTGACCGCCTGAGAGCTTGCCCACCCGCGCCCCGCGCTTCTCGCCGAGCTGCACCATGCCAATGAGCTCCTCGACGGGGAGCGGGCGTGGATAGAAGGAGGCGAACATCTTCACCGTCTCCTCCACCGTGAGGTGTTCCACCAGCCGCGTCTCCTGGAGCGTCAGGCCGATGCGCTGGCGCAACTGCGTGGCGGAGCGCTTCCAGTCCAGGCCGAGCAGGCGCACGTGACCGGAGGTGGGCTCCTGGAGTCCCTCGAGGATTTCGACGGTGGTCGTCTTGCCGGCGCCGTTGGGGCCGAGCAGACCCACGCACTCGCCCCGGCGGATGTCGAGGTCGATGCCGTCCACGGCGACGACGTCACCGAAGCGCTTGACCAGTCCCTTCACCTCGATGGCGAGTTCGTCTGGGGATGTCATAGGGGGGTGGCGGCAGTATGGCCCAGGCGGGGGTCGGGGCCCAATGCACTCGGCGCGGAATGCAGCGGGACTCATCCGGGGGTGCTACGGTCCCGCGCCGTGGCCCTGAGCGACGGATTGGAAGCGCGGGTTGACCGGCTGGAGTTGCCGTTCAACGAGTACGGCGTGGACCCGTACGGAATCTCCAAGAAGCACGTGAGGGACGCGCTGCGCCTCTTCACGCTCATCTACCGGTATTACTTCCGGGTGCGCTGCCATGGCATCCACCACATCCCCGCCCGAGGCCGCGGGATGCTGGTGGGCAACCACTCCGGCGGCGTGGCGGTGGACGGCGCCATGGTGCTGACGTCCACCATGCTGGAGATGGACCCGCCCCGCCTGTCGCAGGGCATGGTGGAGCGCTTCCTCCACAAGTTCCCCGTCTCCTCCCTCTGGGCCAGCCGCACCGGCCAGTTCACCGGGCTGCCCGAGCATGCGAAGCGGCTCTTGGAGGATGACCGGCTGTTGATGATCTTCCCGGAGGGCGCGCGCGGGACGGCCAAGCTGTATCCGGACCGGTACTCGCTGGTGGACTTCGGCACGGGCTTCGTGCGGCTGGCGTTGCAGACGCGCTCGCCCATCATCCCCTTCGCGTTCCTGGGGGGCGGCTCGGCCATCCCCACGGTGTTCAACGCATACACGTTGGGCAAGCTGCTGGGGGTGCCGTACATCCCGCTGACGCCATACCTGCTCCCGTTGCCGTTGCCGGTGCAGTTGGAGATTCACTATGGCGAGCCGCTCGTCTTCCACGGCACCGGGGACGAGGACGACCACGTCATCGAGGGGTATGTGGCGAAGGTGAAGGAGCGCATCGCGGGTCTCATCGAGCTTGGCCGGGCGGGGCGACAGCACCGCGGGCTGGCGAGGAAGCTGCTGCCATGAGGGTGCTCATCCCGGGTATCGCCGGAGGTATCGCGCGCAAGCTGGCGCTGCGGCTGAAGCTCGCTGGCCACGACGTGGCGGGGGTGGACATCCGCCCATGGGAGAACGCGCGGGAGGCGGGCATCGAGGTGTTCCGGGGTGACGTGCGCAAGCGCGTGGCCGAGGACGTCTTCCGCCGCTGGCGCCCGGAGGCGGTGGTGCACATGGCCACCGTCACGGCCTTCACGGTGCCGGGGGCGGAGCGGGGGCGCATCAACCTGGATGGCACCAAGGCGGTGTTCGACCACTGCGCGACGCACGGGGTGAAGCAGCTGCTCTTCGTGGGACGGCACACGTTCTACGGGGCCGCGCCGGACTCGCCGCTGTACCACTCCGAGGACGAGCCACCGCGCGCGCTGGAGGCCATCCCTGAACTGGCGGACCTGGTGGCCGCCGACCTGTACGCGGCCACGGCGCTGTGGCGGCTGCCGGAGGTGACGACGGGGGTGCTGCGGCTGCCGTACACCCTGGGCGCGCCGGGCACGGGGACGCTGGCGTCGTTCCTGAAGGGCCGGCGGGTGCCGTTGGTGCTGGGGTATGACCCGCTGTTCCATGTGATGCAGGAAGAGGACGTGGTGACGGCGTTGCAGCTCGCGCTGGAGAAGAAGGTGCGGGGCATCTTCAACATCGCCGGGCCCGCGCCGATTCCGCTCTCCGTCATCGTCCGGGAGACCGGGCGCATGGGGGTGCCGTTGCCTTCGAGGGTGTTGTCGTTCCTCCTGGGGCGGGCGGGCTTCCCTCGACTGTCGGTGGGGGCGCTGGACCACCTGCGTTATCCCATCGTCGTGGACAACCGGCGCTTCCTGGAGGCGACGGGCTTCGAGTTCCAGCACAGCGTGGCGGACACGCTGCGCCTCTACCGCGAGGCGGCGCCGGTGCCCGTGTCGGGGGGACTGCTCTAAGGGGTGCTCCGGAGGGCTTCGGGAGACATGCTAGCGTGGAGGCCCCCTCGTGCCCCGAGTCGGAGCCCATGCCCCTGAAGCCCCTGCCCTTTTCCGCCCCATCGGTTCGCAGGTTGGAGCGACCTTCACTGGAGGAACTCCGGGAGTGGCATTACCGGGAGCCCGTCATCGTGCGGGGGTTGCTGGAGGACTCGGGGCTGCTCGGGGAGCTGCGCTCTCGGTCGACGTTGGACGGCAAGCTGGCGGCGCTGGAGGCGCAGCTTGGGGAGCGCCCGCACTACTTCTGCGTGTTGCCGCCGGAGTCGCGGGGGCAGTATCGGCCGAAGCTCGTCGAGAACCATGCGGATGGGGGGGCGGCGGCGGTGCCGGAGGAGGGCACGTTCGCGGACTTCGCGGGGCGCCTGAAGGCGGCGGTGGAGACGGGCGAGTACGTCTACATGCAGAACGGGATGCTGGAGCAGTCGCACGTCCGGGAGAAACTGCGCTTCGACTTCCTGCGGTTCACCGAGCCGCGTGGGGTGGAGAGCAAGTTCTGGATTGGGTCGGATGGGCAGGTGGTGAACCTGCATTACGACGACTGCATCAACTTCATCTGCATGTTCGAGGGAACCAAGCGGGTGACGATGTTCCCGCCGGAGCAGTTGGCGAACCTGTACCACGCGCCGTTCGACGTGCTGGCGGGAGGCGCGCCCACGACGAGCGTGCAGTTGTTGAACATGGATTTGGAGCGGCATCCGAGGTTCCGCACGGCGATGGAGCATGCGTGTGTCGCGGTCGTCGAGCCCGGGGAGGCGCTGTTGATTCCGCCCTTCTGGTGGCACCACGTGGAGTCTTTCGGGGCGATGCACGTGATGGTGAACAGCTTCATCACGACGATTCCGTCCTCGGCGACGTTGGAGCTGTGGAAGGACCTGTCGGCGGGAGTGCGGGCGCTGGCGAGGGCCACACCGGAGGAGCGGAGCCGGGAGCGGGACATCTTCCGGCGCCGGGTGTTCGGGAACGAGGAGGGTGGAGACACGTCACCGCTGGCGGAGCAGGCGCGCAAGACGTTCCAGGCACTGCCTCGCTCCTGGCGGGAGCATGTCGCCAGGTTGTGGGAGGCGTTCGCCTTCCAGACGCATGGGACGCCGTTCGAGGTGACGCCGGGCGGGATTGAGGGACTCCTGGAGCGACAGGCGGGACAGCTCACGCTCTACCCGAACGCCAACATGCTCGCGGAGATGCCGGATGTGCTGGAGCTGCCTCAGGGGGACCCGGACCCGCGGTAGCTGCGGCCCCGGGCCGATGTGTCAGGCGCGCAGTTGGAACTGATTCCAGCGCGCCTGCAGTGCTTCCTTGCTCAGCAATCGCGCATCACACGCGAGCACAGCGCCGTCCCAGGCTTCGTAGCCCATGCCCTTTGCCCGGCGGTGGAGATGGATCTTCAAAGCCATGGGTTCGATACCGAGAAGGTCCAGGTCGAAGAGAGTATGGATGTCCGCGCGCAGCAAGAGACCATTCGAGGCGTGATTATCTTTGTCTCCGCGATAGGGAACGATGTGCGCCGCTTCCAGTAAATCCAGGAGATGGCATTTCGTGACGAGACATTTGCTGTCGAACTGGTTGAGCAAACTCTGCCGGAAGGCCTTTTGCCCCCGTCGTGCACGAATCGCCCGCGATACACGCTCTCGTTCATCCTCATGATTGGGGACATAGGGCTCCTCCGAGGCGTCCGCAGCAATGAGGCTGAGTCCATAAGCAGGCCCAGATGAAGCCAGCTGATGAATCAGGGGGAGCAATCCGGGAGCGGAGTCACTCAGGCGAGAAAGTACCACCTCCTGCATGGCCATCTGGCGGTTGAACTGACGACAAGCAGCTCGTGCCTGTGCGATTGGGATCGACGTGCCCGAGGGAACACCTCTGAATGTGTCACCAAACCAAGCAGAGAACTTGGTACAGGGCACGTTTATGGAGCTCACGTCATCGATGTAATGCCCGGCATCACACTTGAAGCGAGGGCGAAGCTTCTTCCGCTCAACGCTGACGGTTGCACCACACTCCGGGCACTTGTTCTGGAGCTTTGTCCCTGCAACAGCGTCGATTCTCTCGATATTGGCAACTCCCAATACCTGCCTTTTGTCGCAGATAATCAGCAGATCCCCTTTGGCAATCCGAAGGTGGTTCTGGACTTTGCTGTCATAGCGATAGACCGACGCCAACTCGTCGGCATACCCCTCGTTACCTGCGTAACCACGTTCTTCTCCATACGAAAGCACCAGCCACGTACGCCCTGAATCCATCCCGACAGTGGAATGTCTTGATGCAACGTATTGAAGGATGCGTGGAATAGGCTCGTGCAGAGATGACCCGTGGCATCGCCCAGTCTTCTGCCTCATGCGTGAATCGAGCACACGGGGGTGGTTACAGACCCGGCCACGCGGGTTGTGCGCCATTGGATGGAGCCCGGTCCCCTGGCTTGCCAGAGGTGTCTGTGCGGGAGCAGGCTTCCATCCCAGCGTGACGGGTCCATCTCAGGAGACCCGTGGGGGAATGGCCTTGCTGTCACCGGCGGACACCGCGCTCCTGGACTCGCTGGACCGGCATGCCCGGCGGCGCGCGGAGGGTATCCCCACGCTGAGCGTCCTCGTCGGCCCTCAAGACCGCGCCCTCCTCCTCTGGGATGAATGGCTTCACCGCAGCGGATTGAAAGCCACCTCCTCGGGCAGCGAGGACCTTCGCACCACCGTCTCCACCTGGGCCTCCGCCCTCGCCTCCGAGCGCAATCTCTCTCGTGACGCGGAGAGCTACGTCGTCCTCTCCCAACGCGCCTTCTCCCCTCGCGAGCTGCACTTCGAGGGCAAGACGCCTCACGAGCGCCACGTCCTCTTCGAGCGACTGGAGCCTCCCCACTCAGAGCCCGTCACCTGGGCCCTGTGCCGACAGCTCCTCGTAGCCCCTTCGCCTGCCACGCCCGGCGAACTCTCGGCCGAGGTTCGCGAGGCCATCGCTCGCGATCCCCTCCGCATCCTCCACGCCCTCCTCTGCCTCATCCCCGAGGGCCGCGCTCCCGCGCTCCAACTCCGCGTCTCCCCTTCCGACCCGCGCAGCCTGCGCACGGCGACCGCCCTCTGCTCCGCGGCTCCCATGCTCCATGTCGCCTGCGTGCTGCCCCCCGACGCCCTCGGCGAACCGCGTGGCCGCAAGGAGTCTCATGCCCTCGCCATGCTGCGTGAGGGCCTCCTCGAACTCCCAGACCCCGGCAGCGTGTCCGCGCCAGTCGTAGTGACGTCCAACGCGGTGCCGCCCCCTCCCGCGCCACCACCCCGCACCCCGCGCAAGACTCCGCGCGCGAAGGACGACGAAGCCGAGCCCGTCCTCCTCGAACGCTTCCGTGAAAGCGCGCAGGCCGTCCACGTCGCCCGACAGAAGGACGAAGCCCGCGCCCGCAGCAAGGCCGAGCGCTTCCTCTACAACAAGATCCTCCAGGTCCACCCCGCCACCCGGGGCCTCTTCGCCCTCAATGCCACCCTGGACCTCGGCGACGGCAGTCGCCCCCTCGAAGTGGACTTCCTCTGCCGTGAGCTCCGGCTCGCCGTGGAGATCGACGGCTACCACCACTTCCTCGACACCGAGCGCTTCCGCCGCGACAGACGCAAGGACCTCGCGCTCCAGCGCGCCGGGTACTGGGTCGTCCGCTTCCTCGAGGAGGACGTGGTGCCTCGCTACGAAGAGATTCTCAAGACAATCGAAACGCTGATGGCCGCCCGGCGGCAAGAAGCCGCCTCGCAGAGGACAACGCATGGACAGCGCTGACAACCGGTTGGCGGGACTCACTCTCACCTGGCTCGCTCCCCGCCCCCACCGCACCGGCACCCGAGCGGAACTCGACAAGGCCCTGCGCCCCTTCGTGGAACACCGACTCAGCCGCGCCGAGTGGAAGACTCACCTCGACTCCGTGCTGGAGCACCTGCTCCAAGAACAGCTCGTCACCCGGAAGAACAAAGCCGGCCTGGAGCTGACCAGCACCGGCCTCACCCGCGTCCTCCAGTTCCTGCGCCTCGAACAGCTCCCCAAGGGCCTGACCTGGAAGAAGCTCAAGGCCACGTACCTGCTCGCCAACAGCCTGGAGCTCACTCCGTCCAAGGCCGTGCTGACCCGACTCGCCGACGCCGATGGCGTGCGCGCCGCGGTGCTCGGCCAGCAGTATCCCGCAGTGAGCGCGGGAGACCCTTCCCTCCCCCAGCTCCGCGACCGGCTCCTCTGGCGACAGCTCGGCGTCGACACCGAGCGCCCCTTCTCCCTCGCCGCCGTACAGGCACACCTCCTCGGCAAGCTGCTCGGCACGGAGGTGAAGGACCCTCGCAAGGCCGTGGAGCAGCTCACCGCCCGCGTCGCGGGAGCCACACGTGCCGACGCGGAAGCCGTGCGTCTGACCCTCCTGCGCAAGTGGTTCCTCCCCGAGCAGCCCGCTGTTCCCACAGTGGTGTCCACCGCACCGACGACCCGGGACGCGAAGCCACCGGCCCCACGCACGGAGGACTTCGCCGACCACGTCCTCTCGGTGGCCCGAGCCCTGCCCACTGGCCGCTTCGGCCGCGACAAGGTGTTCATCTCCCACGTGTGGAAGGCCCTCCAGCCCGAGTGGCCCCACCGGGAGGCCTTCGAGGCCGCGCTGCTGGAAGCCAACCGCACCCAACGCCTGTCCCTGACTCGCGCCGACCTCGTCTCCGCCATGAACCCCACGGACGTCGCCGAGTCCGAGGTGCGCTCCTACGGCGCCAGCTTCCACTTCGTCGTCGTCTGATTCGCCCTTCCAGGAGCGCGCATGTCCAGCGACCCTCGACTCAAGGTCTTCCTCTCCGACAGCGGAGAGGTCTTCAGCGGCGTCCAACAGGGCCAGTACCTCTGGCAGCCCGACCCGTTCGACGTGGAGACGCTCAACGCGCCCGCGCGCCGCGCCTTCAAGCGCCTGCTGGACCGCGCGACGACCACGCCTCCTCCCGACACCGGCAAAATCCTGCTCCTGCTCGGAGAGTCCGGCAGCGGCAAGACGCACCTCGTTCGCGCCTTCCGCAACCAAGCACACGAACAGAAGCGAGGCTTCACCGGCTACATGCCGATGACCGTCGATGCCTCGCACTACGACCGCTACATCCTCTCCAGCCTCATCGACTCACTGGACCACCCCTACGACGTGGCCCAGGGCGACGACAGCGGCCTGATGCACCTGTCCAACACCCTGATGACCCAGTGCACCAGTCTCTTCGCGCCACTTATCGAGCACGAACAGAAGATCCTCGAAGACGATGAACTGCACGGCACCGTCCGAGCCGTCGCGGACGAGTTGCTCGCGGACGCGCGCTTCCGGAACGTGGAGGTGGACCTGCTTCGCGCGCTCATCTACTTCCAGCGCAGGGACCCCCGCATCAACCGCCGCATCTTCAACTGGCTGCGCTGCGAGGAGATTTCGACCGAGGACCGGAAGGTCATCGGAGAACTCATTCCCCGCACGTCAGATGACGGCCCCGCGCGGATGGTGGAGCACCTGGGCCGACTCATGGGCGCGCTGGGCCATGCGCTGGTGCTCTGCGTCGACCAGGTCGAGGACATCAGCGACTTCGATCAGCGTCCGCAGATGGAGAACTCGTTCCGCCGGGCGATGAACACGCTGGCCGCCATCGCGGGCAAGGTGCCCAGGGCCGTGGTCGTCGTCTGCTGCCTCTCCGACTACTGGGAGAAGATGCGGCCCCTGCTGACGCGCTCCATGGTCGACCGCATCGAGACCGACCCGGAGCCCGGGACGCTGGAGCGCACCGTCACCGCGAGCACCGCGCGGGACATCGCGGCACGCAGGCTCCGCTCCCTGTATGAGCAGCGCGGCGTGGCCTTCGACCCCAGCACGCCCACCTATCCCATTCCTCCCGAGGGCTTCGAGGCACTCGGCGGCCAGCGGGCACGAGATGTCTTGAACGAGTGCCGCCGGTATCGAGAGCGGGCCATCGACCTGCAGCGGCTCCCGGATTCCTTCCCGCTCCCGTCTCCGAACAAGGGCCTGGGTGGGGACCTCGTGAAGCCCCCGGTTGGACCAGGCATTGACATGGACCAGGCGTGGACCGATTTCCGCGCCGCCTACAAGGAGAAGCTGCCCGAGGACCCGTCCGACGTGACGGCCCTGCTCGCCTGGGCCATCGAGATGGGCAGCGAGGAACTGAACGGCTCGCCTCGCTTCATGGTGAAGACGCGCAACGGTGACGACCTGCTGGACGTCGGCGTCCACCCGTCGGGCAACAAGCTCATCCTCGCGCTGTGTGAGCACAGCTCCCGAGGTGGTCATCTGGGTCGACAGATGGCGGAGGCCCTCAAGGCCGCGGCCGGCAAAACACCTGTCCTGGTCCGGACCTCCGAGTTCCCGGCCACGAAGGGGACCGTGGTGGAGGATCAACTGGGACATCTCTTCCGTCAGGGTGGGCGTCGCGTGGTCCTGGGAGACAGCGACCTGAGAGACCTGTCCGCCCTGCGAGACTTCCGCGCCCAGCACGTGGCGCAGGCGGCCCTCGCGGAGTGGAGCCGCACCGCGCGGCCCGTCACGCGACTGAAGTCGATGGGTGACATTCTCGGGCTGGAGCGACTCGGGCTTCCGCCTCCGCCCACGGGGCCCGCGCGTCCCAAGACTGATGGCGAGCCCACGAGCCGCGCCATGAAGAGCGCCGAAGTCCCAGCCCCGCCCGCTCCATCGCGCGCCAGGACGGAGAACGGCTTCATTCCCAGGCAGGCCGGGTTCTTCGATGGCTCGGTGACGTCTCCCTTCGGGAAACCGCTTCGCGACGCCGCAACCGAGGACACCGCGTCGACCTCTCGTTCGGAAGCCACGCGTGGCACCACGGAGGCGCGCACCCTGGACAAGACATCATCGAGTCCAGCAAGTGCGCCTGGCGCACCGAGCCCCCTGGACAAGGCCTCTTCGAGTCCAGCAAGTGCGCCCACCGCACCACGCCCCCCGAGCCAGCCACCGGTCTCCGTGGGCGATGACGTCGAAAACGCCACCCAGCACATGGAGGCGGTGAGTGAGCTTTTGACCGGGCACGAGAGCCGGCCGGCCGCGCGGGCTCCCCCCGCCACCGTTCCAGGGCTCACGCGGAAGCCTCGCGTCACGCCCCCATCCGGCACTCCGGTGGCTCGGGTCGCGCCCCTGTCCGCTACCCCCGGGGCTCGCGTCACTCCCCCATCCGGCACTCCGGTGGCTCGGGTCACGCCCCTGTCCGCTACCCCCGGGGCTCGCGTCACTCCCGCAGCCGGCACCCAGGTGCCTCATGTCACTCCTGACTCCGGCACCTCGGTGCCTCGCGTCACTCACGCCTCCCTCCCCCCAGTACCTCGCGTTACTCCCGCATCAATCCCTCCAGTGCCTCGCGAGGTGCTCACCGGCCCCCTGGGAATAGGTGCCTCGGAAGGGCTCCTCACGCAGCCCATCTCCATCGACCCGTCCGAGCTGACGCGGCACAGCGCCTTCCTCGGTGGCTCGGGCAGCGGAAAGACGACGCTCGCGCTCAACATCTTGGAGCAACTCCTGCTGCGCGGCATCCCCGTCATCCTCGTGGACAGGAAGGGCGACCTCGCCACCTATGCCCGCCCCGAGTCCTGGAACGAGCCACTGGAAGATGCCGTGCTCCAGGAGCGGCGCCGGCTGCTGCGCGAGCGCGTGGACGTGGCGCTGTACACGCCGGGGCGCTCGGATGGCAGACCCCTGGCCATTCCCATCGTCCCTCACGGCATGGAGACACTGCCCGCCGAGGAACGCGAGCAGGGCGTTCAGCAAGCGGCGGATGCCATCGCCGGGATGCTCGACTATCGAACCAGCCCCAATGACAAAGCCGCGAAGGCCCTGCTCGCCCAGGCCCTCCGCCTGCTGCTGGGCCAGTCGTTCGGCAAGGAGGTCACCCTCGAACTCATCCAGCAGTTCGTCACCTCTCAGGACCCCGCGCTCCTGGAGGCCACGGATGGGATTCCCCAGAAGACCTTCGCGAAGCTCGCCCAGGACCTCAGCGTGCTGCGCATCAACCTGCGCTCGCTGCTGACATCCGGTGGCGAGCGGCTCGACCTGGATGAGCTGCTCGGACGCGGCGTCCACGGCATTCCCGGGCGCACGCGACTGAGCATCATCAGCACGAAGTTCCTGGGGGACAATCCGCGCGTCCTCTTCTGGGTCTCCCAACTCCTGCTGGAGACCCACCGCTGGGCCAGTCAGCACCCCTCGCCCCAGCTTCAGGCCGTGCTCCTCTTCGACGAGGCGGACCTGTACCTGCCCGCGACGAGCAAGCCCGCGACCAAGGAGCCCATGGAGAGCCTGCTCAAGCGGGCGCGCTCGGCGGGCGTGGGCATCATGCTCGCCACGCAGAGCCCCGGAGACCTCGACTACAAGTGCCGGGAGAACGTGCGCACCTGGTGCGTGGGGCGGGTGAAGGAAGACAACGCCATCCGGAAGGTCAAACCCATGTTCACCGAGGCCCGCGTGGATGCCGAAGCCAGGCTCCCCGGGCAGAAGCCGGGACAGTTCCATGTGCTGCGCGAAGGCAAGGTGCAGCAGCTCAAGGCCGACCGCTCCGTCATGCGCACCGACCAGCTCTCCGAGGACGAGATTCTCCGGTTCGCTCGCCAGTCACGCGAGCAGCAGGCCGCGCCAGGTCCATCCAGGCCCACCGGGACGGACTGAAGTCCCGCGAAGGACCCTCGACTTCCTGCTAGGAAGCGCCCCGGAATGAGCACCCGGCCGCTTCCACCTCCGCTGGACAGAGCACGCTTCGACGCGCTCGTGGCCCAGGGCTTCAATCAAGTCCCCGTGGTCCGACGGTTGGAGCCCGGCGCCCTGCGTCCCGTGGACCTGCTGCGCGCCCTTCCCTCCGGACATCGGTTCCTGCTGGAGAGCACCCGGGTCAGCGAGGAGGGGCGCTATTCCTTCCTGGGCTCGCAGCCGTTCCTCCGCTTCTCCGCCAAGGGCAACCAGTGCTTCGTCAACGACGAGCCCCAAGTGGGCGCTCCGCTGGACACCCTTCGCGCGCTGTTCAAGCAGTGGCGGGGGGTGAGCCTTCCCGGCCTGCCCCTCTTCCTCGGCGGCGCGGTGGGCTTCTTCGCCTACGAGGCCAGTCACTACTTCGAGAAGCTCCCGCGACATCCCCACGATGACCTGAAGGTGCCGGACATCGCCTTGTCCTTCGTGGACACCTTCCTCGCGGTGGACCACCTCGAAGGCCACCTGCTCGCCATCGCCACGGGCTCCGACTGGACGGACTGCGCACGACGACTGGATGCACTCGAAGCCCACGTGCATCGAGCCGTCCCCACCGAGCCCCCGTCACCACCGAGCACCTCCACCGTGGAGCCTCGCTCCAACTTCACGCAGCAGGGCTACCTGGACGCGGTGGAGCGCGTGCGCGAGTACATCCGCGCCGGGGACACGTATCAGGTCAACCTCTCGCAGCGCCTGGAGGTCGACTTCCCCGGCGACCCGCTCGCGCTCTACGAGACGCTGTCCGCCACGAACCCCGTCCACTTCGCCAGCTACCTCGAAGGCGACGGCTTCCACGTCGTGAGCACGTCACCCGAGCGACTGGTCCGCGTGGAGCAGGGCCGAGCCATCACCCGCCCCATCGCCGGCACCCGGCGCAGAGGCACACCCGAGGAGGACGCTCGCTTCGTCCAGGAGCTGCGCACCAGCGAGAAGGAACTCGCCGAGCACGCCATGCTCGTGGACCTGGAGCGCAATGACCTGGGCCGCGTCTGCGCCTACGGCTCCGTCGAAGTGACGAAGCTGATGGAGATCGTCGAGTACGCCCACGTCCTCCACATCGAGTCCGAGGTGACGGGCCAGCTCGCCCCGGGCATCGAGCCGCTCGACGTGGTGGGCGCGCTGTTCCCCGGTGGGACGATTACCGGCGTGCCGAAGATTCGCACCATGCAGCTCATCACCGAGCTGGAGCCTCACGCGCGCGGCCTCTACACCGGCTCGCTCGGCTACGTGTCCTTCACCGGCGACCTGGACCTGAACATCGTCATCCGCACGCTGCTCGTGAAGGACGGCCGAGCCTACGCACAGGTGGGGGGTGGCATCGTCCACGACTCGCAGCCGCGCCAGGAATACAAGGAGACGCTCAACAAGGCGCGCTCGCAGCTCCTCGCCCTCTCCGCGACTCGAGGCGCGCGATGATTCTCCTCATCGACAACTTCGACTCGTTCACCTTCAACCTCGTCCAGGCGCTCGGAGCCCAGGGCGCGCGATTGAAGGTGGTGCGCAACGACGCCATCACCGTGGCCGACATCGAGTCGCTCCAGCCCGAGCGCATCGTCATCTCTCCGGGCCCGGGCACTCCCGAGGACGCGGGCATCTCCCTGGACGTCATCCGCGCCTTCGGTGGGCGCGTGCCGTTGCTCGGCGTCTGTCTGGGACACCAGTGTCTCGGGCAGGTGTTCGGCGCGAAAGTCGTGCGCGCCCCCGTGCCCGTCCACGGCAAGACGGCGGAAGTCGAACACGCAGAGCAGGGCGTCTTTCACGGGCTGCCCCGCCCCTTCACCGCCGCGCGCTACCACTCGCTCGTGGTGGAACAAGAGGGGCTCCCGGACTGCCTGGAGGTGACGGCCTGGCATGAAGGGCTCATCATGGGCATGCGTCACCGCACCCTGCCCGGGCTGGAGGGCGTGCAGTTCCATCCCGAGTCCTTCCTCACGACGCACGGCCCGCGGTTGCTCGCCAACTTCCTGGCGGCTCGACGCTAAGGCACGACGGAGCCCTCACGCATGTTCTCCACGGTCGCGGTGAATGGCGAGGTGAGGCGCTGGGAAGACCTGCCCCTGCACGACTACGCGCAGGGCTTCTTCTTCGGCGCGGGCTTCTTCACCACCTTCCGCATCGACGACGGTATCCCGCTCTTTCTCGCCCGGCATCTGAAGCGCCTCGCCGCGAGCGTCGCGTCCTTCCCCGAAACCGTCCGTGCGCCACCGTCCGAGCTGCTCCACCCCGACGCCGTGCGAGAAGTCCTCCGTCGATGCCTGGAGTCAGACTCCGCGCTCGGTCCGCGCTTCACCGGCATCGGCAAGCTGACCGCGAGCGATGGTCGGCTCCTGCTCACCTTCCGGGCTCCCTCGCCGGACGCCGAGCGACTCCAGCGCGAAGGTCGCGCCGTGGACACCGTGGAGGCCGGTGCCTACCGCCACGGTGAGCCCATGCCGAACCACAAGGGCCTCTCGTACTTCCGCCAGTACTCGCTCATGCAGCGGCTCCCCGTGCTGGGCAATGATCTGGGGCACGCGTGCGAGCTGCCCACCGCGAACCTCTTCGTGCTCCTGGACGGCGCGCTCGTCACGCCTCCCCTGGATGCACCATGCCTGCCCGGCATCATCCGCGAGGTGCTCCTGGACGCGGGGCACCTCGACGACCTGCCCGTCGTGGAACGCGCGCTCCCGCTCGCGCGACTCTCCGAAGCTCGGGCCTGCGTCTTCACCAACTCCGCGGTGCTGGCCACCGGTGTGTCGCGCCTGCTGGGCCACGCCCTCCCCGACAGCCTGTCACTGGCGGCGCGAATCCGGGAGCACGTCCTGGCCATGGCGTCGCGCGAGGGTTGAGGCAGACTGAGCGGCCATGAGCCGTTCCCTCGTCGTCGTTCATCGCTGGGCAGGACGTCCGAACACCGACTTCTATCCCTGGCTCGAGGAACGACTGCGTCAGCCCCCCGCGCCCTTCGACTCCATCGTCACGCTCGACATGCCCGAGCCCGCCGCGCCCACCATCGCGGGCTGGGTGTCCGCGCTCACGCAATCCCTGGGGCCGGTGCCGCCACCTTCCACGGTGTTCCTGGGCCACAGCGTGGGCTGTCAGACCATCCTCCGCTACCTCGCCGCGATGCCCGAGGGACACCGCGTGGAAGGCGCCGTCCTCGTCGCGGGCTGGTTCGAGGTGGACAAGACGTGGGGCTCGCTGCGGCCCTGGCTCGACACGCCCATCGACTTCGCTCGCGTCCGCGCGGCGCTGGGCCACTGCGTCGTGGTCCTCTCGGACGGAGACCCGTTCACCTCCGACTGGCGCCGCAACCGTCAGTTCTGGGAGGAGCGCCTCGGCGCGGAGGTCCTCGTCGTCCCGGGGGGCCGTCACTTCAACAACCCGCGCGAGCCCGCGGTGCTGGAGGCGCTGCTGTCACACTTCGGCACGCGCCCCACGCAGTAGTCACTCAGGCCACCTCGGGCGCCTCCGGACGAAAACCCAGCCCCTCGGAGACTTCCTCGTCCCGCAGCGCTCGCCACGTGCTCTCGGCCACGTCCAGCACCACGGTGCCCACGGCCTCCCGGTGCAGCGCGAGCACCGGATGTCCCACGGCCGCCAGCATCCGCTTCACCTGGTGGTGCCGCCCTTCCGTCAGCGTCAACTCCACCACGTCGGGCTCGCGCAGCCGAGCCTCCGCAGGACGCGTGAGCCCATCCTCCAGCTCCACACCCTCTCGCAACCGCTGGAGCGCCACCGCCCCGGGCCGCCCCGACACGCGCGCGACATAACGCTTGGGCAGGTGCGTCTCGGGCGCCGTGCCATGCCGCACGAACCGCTCGTCGTTCGTGAAGAACAACAGGCCCGTGGTGTCCCGGTCCAAGCGCCCCACCGCGTACCACTCGAAGCCTCGCAGGGACTCGGGCAGCACCGCGCGCAGCCGCTCGAACACCGTGCCCACGCCCTCCGGGTCCGAGCCATGCACCACCGGACCCGACGGCTTGTGGAACATCAACACCCGCGTCGACGCCGCGAGCGAGCACGCCCGTCCATCCACGCGCACCACCCCACCGGGCCGCACCGGCGCGAAGGGCTCCAGCTCCACGCGTCCGTCCACCTCCACCCGTCCAGCGCGAATGGCCGCCTCCGCCTCGACCCGAGACAGCACCCCGGCGCGCCCCAGCGCCCGCGTCAGCCAGTCCGAGCGGCCGTCCTCCGACGACGCCTCTGGCCCCCTGCGCCGCGCCGCCTCCAGCCACCGGGGCGTCTTGCTCCTTCGCGCCATCCTCTCGCCTCCTCCCTTCGTCACCCCGACATCCCATGTCCACCTTGGAGAACCAACGAGCACCTTCGCCCGAGGGAGAGGCGGCGGACAGGCGCACGTCACGGCACCGCCATTTGACTCCACCCGGGCGCCTCTGCCATTGCGCCGCCGTGGCCGTCCCTCCCGAAATCGCCGCTTCGCTCCAACACTTCCCGCCTCCCCCGGGGCCTTCCGTCGCCTTCACGCTGCGACTGGCTGAAGCGCTGCACCGCTACGGCACCCCCGCGCACCGGCTGGAAGGGCTGATGCAGCGCGTGTCGGAGCGGCTGGGCCTGGAGGGCCGCTTCTTCTCCACCCCCACGTCCCTCTTCGCGTCCTTCGGGCCTCCTGAAGCGCTGCGCACCAGCCTCATCCGCGTGGAGCCCGGGGACATGGACCTGGAGCGGCTCACGCTGCTGGACGTGCTCGCCGACGACGTCATCCAGGCACGCCTCACGCCCGCCGAGGGCGCCCTGCGCGTGGAGGCCATCCTCGCGCGTCCGCAGCGCTTCGGGCCGGTGCTCCAGGTCCTCTGCTGGGCACTGGCCGGCGGGGCTGGCGCTCGACTCTTCGGCGGTGGGCTGAAGGAGATGGCGGTGGCGACGGTGAGCAGCCTGCTCATCGGCCTGTTGAGCGTGGTGACGCAGCGACAGCCCTCCACCGCGCGAGTGCTGGAGCCAGTCGCCGCCATCCTCTCCTCGGCGCTCGCCGTGCTCGCCGCGAGCGTCATCGGCCCGCTGTCGATTCAAATCGCCACGCTGGCGGGGCTCATCGTCCTCTTGCCGGGCCTGACGCTGACGGTGGCCCTCAACGAGCTGGCCACGCGCCACCTCATCTCCGGCACCTCGCGACTCACGGGCGCGGCGGTGGTGTTCCTCCAGCTCGGCTTCGGCGTCGCGCTGGGCAGCCGACTGTCCGAGCTGCTTCCGCCCCCCGTCGCGCCGACGGTCGCCGCGCTGCCCGCATGGACGCAGGCAGCGGCCCTGGCCGTGGCGGGCGTGGCCATTGGCGTGCTGTTCCGCGCGCGCCCTCGCGACTGGGGCTGGATTGCCGCCGCGGGCACCTTCGCCTTCACCGGCGCGCGGCTGGGCTCGGAGTTCCTGGGGCCGCAGCTCGGCGCCTTCGTGGGCGCGCTGCTCCTGGGCATCGGCGGCAACGCGCTGGCACGACTGAGGAACAAGCCCTCCGTCACCATCGTCGTGCCGGGACTGATGTTGCTCGTGCCCGGCAGCGTGGGCTTCCGCAGCCTGTCCTCGCTGCTGGAGCGGGACGTGGTGGCGGGAGTCGACACGGCCTTCAACATGCTGATGGTGGCCGTGGCGCTGGTGGCGGGCCTCTTGTCCGCCAACGCGCTCGTCCCGCCGCGCAAGGTGCTGTGAAGCCTCAGCCCAGGCGCGTGAAGTAGATGGCCGCGAGCGACAGCAGGAAGTACGGCACCAGGCCGCCCGCGCCCGCGTAGTCCTTGGCCATGCGCTGACCGAAGAACAGGCCCACCAGCGACACCGCCGACACCAGCGCGCCCCAGAAGGCCAGGGTCGCGCTGCCCGTGGCGATGAGCGCCACCAGTCCGGCGGCGCTGAGCGCGCCCGCGGCCAGCTCCATCAGGGTGATGACACCGAGCATCAACGGGACGACACCCCGCAGGGGGCTCTTGGCGAAGTGACCGGTGAGCCAACCCAGGTTGCCCTTCCAGTCGATGACCTTGTCGAGCCCGGACTGGAGGAACAGGATGGCGAGGAAGGCGGAGCACAGCGCCTGGAGCAGCCACGCGGTGAACTGAGTCGATTCGAAAGCCGGCATGGCGCGGCACTCTAGCCGCCTGGGGCCCGGGCCCAAGTCTTCTCCGCTGGAGACCGGGCGGGCAGCCATGGGGGCCGCTCCCCCCTTCCCTCCTGGGGAACCCGCCCTAACTTCACGGGTATGGCATCCGAGCAGACCGCCCGGCGCGTCTTCACCGGTCTCATCCTGCTGTCCATCGTGCTGTTGGCGCTGGTCATCCAGCCCTTCGCCAAGGGCATCTTCCTGGCCGCGGTGCTGGCCGGAGCCTTCTACGGCCTGCACAGCCGGCTGACGCGCAAGCTGCGCGGGCGCAAGAACATCTCCGCCGGGCTCATCTGTACGATGGTCGTCCTCGCGTTGCTGCTGCCCCTGGGAGGGCTCACGGCCTTCGTGGTCGCCGAGGTGTCGTCGGGTGCGCAGTTCGTCACCAAGACGGTGCAACAGGAGGGCGTGGAAGGTCTGGTGCAGAAGCTGCCGGGGCCGGTCCGCAAGGGCGTGGAGAGCCTGATGGAGCGGCTGCCCATGGAGGAAGCGCACCTGGACGAGAAGATCCAGGAGCAGGTGAGCAGCCAGGGTGGAACGGCCGCGCGCGCGGTGACGGGAGCGGTGGCGGCCACGGGCTCCATCGCCTTCCAGACGGTGATGATGCTCATCGCCCTCTTCTTCCTCCTCACGGATGGGCGAGAGCTGGTGCAGTGGATAGAGAGCGTGTCCCCGCTCAGACGCGGCGAGACGCTGGAAATCATGCGCGAGTTCCGCAGCGTGTCGGGCGCGGTGCTGCTGTCCTCGCTGGCCACCGCGGGCGTTCAGGCCTTCGCGGCGCTCATCGGCTTCCTGCTCGCGGGAGTTCCCGCGCCCCTGTTCTTCGCGGGCGTCGCCTTCTTCCTGGCGCTCATCCCCGCCGTGGGCGCCGCCCTCGTCGTGCTGGTGGCCGCGGCGTTGATGTTCTTCAGCGGACACCCCTGGGCCGCGCTGTTCCTGGCCATCTGGGGCACGGTGGTGGTGGGCCTGGTGGACAACATCGTCAAGCCGCTGCTCGCCAAGCGCGGCATGCACCAGCACGGGGCCATCGTCTTCTTCTCGCTGCTCGGCGGCCTGGCGGCGTTCGGCACGGTGGGCCTGCTGTTGGGCCCGCTCATCGTCGCCTTCTTCCTGGCCCTGGTCCGCATCCACGAGCGCGACTACGGCCGCAACCACCCAGGCCCCGACAGCCCGACGACGCCCGGCCCCAGCGATGGGCGCGGTCCAGACGCTGCACTGTCGACGAAGACCTCGAGCCCGGAAGGCGCGCTCACGTCGACGGTCCGCGAAAGTCACTGAGGCACCCGCGCTCCTGCCTCCCGCCTGAAGCAGGAGCCAGGAGCGCGGTGCCAGGGTTACATCAGAACGACGCGCCGCTCGCGCGCCGACCCGGCGAGGTCGACAGGCTGGACAGGCTGGTGTGCAGCACGAACGTCGCGCTCGAGCCCACGTCCGGGCTGCGGTTCGCGGAGACGCCGTCGGTGCCCGCCATGGTGGAAGACAACGTCGCCGTGTCCACCACCGTGCCGGACGCGTTCTTCACCGTCACGGTGTCACCGCTGTTCGACAGGCCCAGCGTGCCCGTGGTCGCGGCCACCGCACCCGGCGTGCCCGAGGGGATTCCCGCCGCGCCGCCGAACACCACCAGCACGCCGCCCGCGGGTACCGAGGTGCCGCTGGGGAACGTGTGCCGCACGCTGGCGGAGTCGGACACCGTCCACCCCGCCACGCTCAGCGCCGCCGTGCCCGTGTTCACCAGCTCCACGAACTCGCCATTCACATCGGAGCCGGCCTCGTTCACCAGCACCTCGTTGATGATGAGGGTGCCCGTGCCGCCACCGCCGCCCGTGGTAATCGAGAACGTCGCGTTGCTGGTGTCCGTGATGCTGGCGTCAGACGTGTCCGTCACGCGCACCCGCGCGGTGGTGCTCGCGGTGGCCGGCAGCATCCACGACAGGCTCCCCGCCGAGGCGGGCGTGCTCGACGACAGCGTCGTCCAGGTGCTGCCGTTCAGCGTGTACTCCACCCGCACGTTCGTCACGTTCGACGACGTCCACGCAATCGTCCGCGCGCTGCTCGTCGTCCAGCTCTCCCCGCCGTTGGGCGACGTCACCGTCACGCTGGACGCCACCGAGTCCCCGGGAACGAGGAAGTCCTTGATGATGCCCATGTGCTGCATGCCGGTCGCGCCGCTGTCGCCCGCGAGCGCGGGGGACAGGTCGCCGATGGGCGAGTACACCCGCGTGTCCACGACGAGGCCGTTGGCGAACGAGCTGCTCCCGATGACGACCGACGTCTGGTACTGCCGCAAATCACTGTCCACCAGCACGTGGTCATAGGGGCTGTTGCGGCCCGCGTTCGTGTTGGTGTTGCCATTGCGGTCCGCCGGGTAGGGGCTGGCCGTGGAGACCACCTGCGAGAAGGTGCTGAAGCTCGCCTCGGAGCGGCTGCTGGTGTTGAAGTCGCCGCCGATGACCAGGTAGTCCCCCGTGGGGATGTTGGCCTGGATGCGGCTGACCAGGCTGGCCGCCTCCGTGTTGCGCGTGCTGGCGTTCGACGTCAGCAGGTGCACGCTCACCGCCCACAAGTCCCTGGGCCCCGGGATGTCGATGCGCGCCCAGGCGAAGTCGCGGTTGGTGACCTGCGGGTCGTCCCACTCGCCCGAGGCGATGATGGGATAGCGGCTGATGATGCCGTTGGGAATCTGCGCGCCGGCCTCGCGGTAGTACGAGAAGCCCGTGCCGAACGCGGTGTTCACGAAGGTCCGGAGGTCCGCGGCGGAGTCCGTCAGGTAGTTGAACTCCTGAATCATCACGATGTCGGCGTCCGTGCCCTGGAAGATGCGGATGCCGTGGCCCGGGTCGTAGTCCTGCCCCGTGCCGCTGGAGAGGTTCGCGGCCATCACCCGGATGCGCACGTTGGCCAGCGAGTCCTGGCGCTCACCGAGCGACGGCTCCCCGGTGGTGGGCTCCACGCCCTCACCACCGCAAGCGGCGAGTCCCAGGAAGAGCGCCACGAGCCATTGGCGCCACGACGACAGCACACGCGTTGGTACGGCGAGGTTGTTTCGCACGAAGTCCGGTCCTGCTCCCAGACGGGAGCTGTTGAGGTCGGCAACGACTGCTGAACGGGTGGTCCAGGCAATCCACACCCAAGGCCACAGCCTCAACTTATCCGGATGTCGCGCAAGGAAGGCGCGTGAAACACGATTGAAACATGACGCGGCATCGCCCTACAGGGATGCGGCGGTGGACAGGGCGACGAACACGTAGCGCAGGCCCTTGCCCAGCGTGACGAATACGACGAAAGGCAGGGGCTTCACGCCCACCACGCCTCCGGCGATGACGAACGCGTCGCCGATGATGGGGACCCACGACATCACCAGCGCGGGTGCGCCCCAGGTGCGAAGCCGCGCTTCGACCTTCTGCATACGCGGGCCCTCGCTGGCGCGCCGACGTGCATACCAGCGACCCAGCGGACCGCCTCCGCCGCGCGCCACCCACAGACCCAGCACGTAGAGCGACAGCGCGCCCAGCACGTTGCCCACGGTCGCCACGGCCGTGGCCAGCATCGGCGGCGTGCCGCCATAGATGAGCGCGGCGAGCAGCGCCTCGGACGGCACCGGCACCACGGAACCCGCCAGCATCGCGACGAGGAAGAGACCTGGGAGCCCCCAGGTGGAGAGAATGGCTGCGTCGGGCATGGTGGTGGGTGCGAGCGGCCCCAGCAGTGTGCCACGCGGCTGGAAGCGTCCGAGGGAAAACCTCGAAGCCGCCTGCTCCCACCTCGCGTGCGAGCGCTCGACGCACCGCGCGGCTCGCGGCCCCCCGCATGAACTGCGCGGGCATGCCGCGGTGCGCAGACCTTGCGCGCGACGAGCGCCCACGCCACGCATCCCGAGGGGACACGGGCCGCGGCGCACCCCTTGCTATGGGCCGGGGAACCTCACTCCACCGCGAAGGACCTCCGCGTCATGAGCAGCAGCGACCTCCCCGCCCCGGGCCTGAGCAACGACCTCCGCATCGTTCCCGTGGAGATTGCCCCCGAGACGTTCTGGGTGGGCAAGCGAGAGCCCGGGAACATCTTCTACGCCAACCCCTACCTCCGACGGTTCCGAGGCACGGACACGAAGACGCAGCGGGCGTCGGAGTTCAACCTCCTCATCGACCCGGGCTCCAGCAGCGACTTCTCCACCATCCACACCAAGGTGACGTCGCTCATCGGTGGCATGGAGCGGCTGTCGGCCCTGTTCATCAACCACCAGGACCCGGACGTGGGCTCGTCCGCGAGCATCATCTCCGCGCGGTATGCGCCTCGTGCGGGCCTCTTGTGCTCGGAGGACACCTGGAGGCTCATCGTCCACCAGAACCTGCCGCGCAACCGCTTCATCCCCACGGAGAAGTTCGCGCAGGGACTGAGCGTGCCCACCGGGCACAAGCTGTTGCCGGTGCCCTCGCCCTTCTGCCACTTCCGGGGCGCGGTGATGCTCTATGACCCGCAGACGCGGGTGCTCTTCACGGGTGACTTGTTCGGCGGCCTCACCGACGCCAACGCGAAGGGCCTGTGGGCGGACGAGTCCGACTGGTCGGGCATCCGCGCGTTCCATCAAATCTACATGCCGGTGAACGCCGCCCTGGCCCGTGTGGTGGCCACCATCCGCAAGCTCACTCCGGCGGTGGAGATCATCGCGCCGCAGCACGGGCGCGTCATCCGAGGCCCGCTGGTGCAGCAGTTCCTGGAGCGCATGGAGAAGCTCCAGGTGGGTCTGGACATCATGGACGAGGCGCAGGACCGCACGCATCTCCAGGCGTGGAACTCGGTGGTGGACCGCGTGCTGGCGCTGGCGCGGGGCTACCTGGGCGACTCGGTGGACGTGAAGCTCGGGGCCAGCGAGGACCTGTCGGACACGTCGACGTTCGATGGGAATCGCCTGGTCGTGAACCGGTTGGGCAAGTGGACCGTGGAGCACGTGGTGGACGTGTTGTGCAAAGGCGAGCCGCCAGAAATCGCGGGGCCCATCATGGTGGAGGCCACCAGCGCCGCCGCCGAGTACAACCTGCCCACGCCGCACCTGGACATCGAAGGCGCGGGAGCGCCGTCGCACATCTCGCTGTTGGACCCCTGAGCGAAGAGCACGGGGCCAACGGACACCGAGGGAGGCGCGGTGGGCTCGACGGAAGAAGACTCCGGAGGCGTGGTGTACCTCGGAGGGATGTCCCTGGAACCCGCGGCGGTGGTGGCGCGGACACCGACTCTCGCGCCCGTGACGCCCCCGCCTCCGGTGTCGCTGGCGGAGACGCTGCGCGCGGTGACGCCCATGTCACCGCACGGGACGTGGCTGCAAGGCATTCCCACGCCCGCGCCTGCTCCGGCCGCGACGGTGCGCGGACTGGTGCCAGGACAGCTCGTGGGCGAGCGCTACCGGGTGGAGCGCTGGCTCGGCGCCGGAGGCAGCTCCACGGTGTACGAGGCGGAGGACCTGCGCCAGGGCCAGCGGGTGGCGCTCAAGGTGCTTGCGACACCGCATGCGGAGCCGTCGACGGTGGCGCGCTTCCGTCAGGAGGTGGAGCACGCGCGGGCGCTGGAGCACGTGAACATCCTGCGCGTCTTCGACGTGGGCCTGGATGGAGACCGGCACTTCCTCACCGTGGAGCTCCTCGACGGCATGGACCTGCGCCAGCGGATGCTGGAGCGACGGCCCACGCTCGCGGAGACGTTGCGCTGGCTCACGCACGCGGCCGTCGCGCTGGAGCACGCGCATGGCCGGGGGGTGCTGCACCGGGACGTGAAGCCCGCCAACCTCTTCATCACCCGTGCGGGCGTGCTGAAGCTGATGGACTTCGGCCTCGCCAAGAGCACCCATGTGGTGGGGACGACGGCGCAGGGCACGGTGCTCGGAACACCGGAGTACATGGCGCCCGAGCAGGTGATGGGCAGTCCTCCGCTGTCGCCCACCACGGACCTGTACGCGCTGGGCGTGGTGGCTTACGAGCTGTGCACGGGACAGCTCCCCTTCCGTCACACCGAGCCCGTGCCGTTGATGTTCCTGCACGTGCAGCAGGCTCCGGTGCCGCCGACCACGTTGCGCCCGAGCCTGCCCGGCCCGTTCGAGCGCGTGGTGTTGAAGCTCCTGGAGAAGCGGCCCGAGGACCGCTACGCCAGCGCGGGTGAGCTGCGCTCCGCGCTGGCGAAGCTGTGGCCCTGGGCGCTCAAGGAGTCGGCTTGAGCGCGACGGTGACGAGTCGCAGTCCCAACTGGGGCCAGCGGGACGTGCGCGGGGTGAGGTCCGGTTGCTGGCACAACGAGAGGACGCGGCCTCCGCCAGGGTGGAAGAAGTAGAGCGAGCGCGCGGCCTTGAACTCGCCGGGGAGCGCGGCATCCCGCTCGGGCCAGACGCGGCGGGTCGCCCACCAGGACTGCACCACGGGCCGCTCGCGCAGGTGGTAGTGGACCTCCACCACCACCGCGCCCACCTCCTCCGAGCCCCACTCCAGCATGAGGCTTGAACCCGGGATGCGTCGCTCGTCGAGCAGGTGCAGGGGGCGAGGCCCCACGTAGGCGGTGGCATCCACCTTGGCGCCGCGCAACGAGCCAAGGAAGTCCAGCTCCAGGCGCGTCGTGCCGGGCTGAACCTGGAAGCGGAAGGCCATGCGGCCCGTGCCCACGTGCTGGCCGCCGAAGTACGTCCCCACGTTGGCCTCCCGGACGAGGACGGGCTCACCCGAGCGGAACTGGTCCACGTCCACCGGCGCGGCCAGTTGGGGCGCGGACGCAGGAAGCTCCACGCGCTTCCAGCCCGGAGTCGGGTCCTCATGCGACCAGCACGCCACGGGCGTCGCCTGCGTCAGCCACAGCGCGCCCATCCAGGAGAGCAGGGGCCCCATGTCACGAGCTCCGGGGAGTGGCCGGGGTCGACCGCGCCGAGAGCCACGCGGTGCCGAGCATCAGAGCACCGGCCGCGGCGAGCCCCGCCACGCGCAGGGAGCCGTCGAGGTGGGCGGTGTCATAGAGGAGCGTCTTGCCCACGGAGATGGCGACGAAGCAGAAGCCCGCGTCGCGAATCACGGGAGCGCCCCGCTTGCGGCCCAGGAACACCAGCACCACGCCGATGACGAGCCAGCCCAGCGTGAGCACGAGCCGACGCGCGATGTGGTCCTCCGCGACGCCCAGGGTGAGGAAGTGGAAGTAGAAGGTCCACGACGTGGCGATGGTCGCGGCGGTGAGGCCGAACCAGACGAGCACGTCACGGATTCGCTCCAGTTGCGTGTCACCGCGACGCAGCGAGCGCGGCAACATGATGACGGACGCGATGAACGTCAGCGCGAGTCCCACGAGCAACAAGGGTTGCTTCGTCGCCGCGTACCACAGGCCTCCTGTCACGGAGGTGGCGAGCACGGCGATGGGGAAGATCAGCAGTCCTCCGCGAGGAACCGCCAGGAAGCCCAGGGCCAGCGTCGCGACCGCCGCCAGAATGAGGAGCGCCTCCACGGGCATGTGGAGGTCCCGCCAGAGGAACACAGCGGCCAGGGCCAGCAATGCGCCGCCGAGCCCACCCAATACCTTCACGTCCCACTTCGCCATCATCTCCGTCATCGCCAATCCTCCACCGCCAACCCGTGGCGTGTGGGGAGGCTCCGATTGCATCGGACCTGCCAACCGCTGACGCACGGCATCACGCACGTTTGCGCGGCGGGGCGGGCTCACGGTGTGCAGCGCGCGGCACACCGTGGGGAGGCCGCTGCACAGCGCGCACGAGCGCTACCGGCTCACGGCTCTTTTCCCTGAACTGAGTCTGCCCCAGTTCGGTGGCCCTCTTGCGCTTCGGTTTCATGGTTGTTGGACCCACCACGTCGTTCAAGTCCAGACGGGCTGGCAGTACCTTGAGTCTGCCTTTGCGCGAACCCCTCTCGCGCGGCGCTCGGAGATTCCTGCCCATGCCCCATCCCTCTGGGAGCGTTGTCCTATTCACGAATGGCGAGACCTCCTGCGAATTCTTCCAAGACTTGGGGAGGGACACGCTGCTGTTGCCCGCGCTGAAGGTCCCGTTGCGACCGGGGGCCTTCGCCTCGATGGGCCTGCGGGTGGACGATGCGCGTTGACGCTCTGCTCTGGGTCGTGGCGTTGCTGACCGCGGGATGCTCCTCGGTGACGCAGGTTCCCGGGCGTGGCGAAACGCTGAGCTACACACCCCGACAGAGGCGACACGCGACTCCACGAGCTGACGCGACGCGCGCGGGACCTGGCACAACCACGGGCGCCGTCGGGGGCGAAAGGCAAAGCGCTGAACGAACGCATCAAGCCCTCCTCGACTCCATCAACGAGGCGAAGGGCTCGCTGAAAGGAGTCGAGTCCGCGTTGTCCAAGATGGCGACGCGTCGGCCTGGCTTCGATGGCCGGAGCGTCAACGGCGAGGTGTTCACGCGCTTTCTCCATCATGGCGACAAGCAGGCGACGTGGATTCGCGGCGCGCTCGAGAGTACGACCGGACTGACGGAAGTGGCCTCGGAGGTGGGGATCCGGCCATGGAGCTGGGGATTCTTCGCATGACGGGGCCCAAGCTCCAGGCCGCGATGTTCGGGACGCTGCTGCTGGCAACCTGGGGCGACTTCCTTCAGCTCTCCGACGCCTTGCTCCGAGAGTGTTTCATGTGCGGCATCGAGAAGCAGTTCGTGGACCTCAACCGCGTTCGGGGCTTGATGGAGACCGCGCTGGCGGACCTCGCCTCCCAGGACCCTGACCGTGTCGAGGCGGCGGCACTCGGGATGCCCGAACTGATGGGGACATTGACCCGGGAGTTCAACACGCTTCGTTCGGATGGACTGTCGGCCATAGAGGATGGAGGCAAGGTCCTGGTGGCCATGCAGGTGTTGGAGATGGTCACCCTGATCTCCTCGCTGAAGATGTCGCTGCCACGGCTGCCCCCGGCCACACCTGCGACGCTCGGCGTGGGCCTCACGATGAGTTCGGGGGGAGTCATGGCGGGCTCGCGAATCGTCGTCTCCGCTGAGTGGGTGGAGATGATGCGAAGGCTCGTGCAGGCGGGCGTCATCTCCGTTCCGGCAGTGAGCGCGGCCGTCCGCATCCACGGCGGTCAGGTCATGATGGCGCAGGCCCACCAAGGCCTACCCAAGGGTGTGCGCGACGCGCTGGGGGACAGTCCCGAGGTGCGCGGCATGCAGGTGACGGGCAGAGCGGGAGCGGGCATGTCCGAGGCTCCGAAGCACCACGTCATGCCCAAGGAGCATCGCGAGTGGTTCGAGCAGCGCGGCTTCAAGGGTGACCTGGACATCGACCAGTTCTGTGTTCGACTGGAACGGGCCCACCACGAGGCGATTCACGGCGGGGGGAACTGGAAGCTGGGGCGCATATGGCCCGACGAATGGAACAGGAGGATCATGCGCACCCTGAATGATGCGGAGTTGTCGGCAGGGCAGAAGTTGACGCGCAATGAGGTGCTGAGCATCGTCGCGGAGAACATGAGGCTCTACGACATTCCGATGAAGTTCACCAAGGGGCGCAGCCGATGACCGACGGACGTTCATGGCAGGGGGATTGGAAGGCCCGCCTCTATGAACGGGTCCGCGAGCGTGGCTTCGACTCGCTGACCGCCTTCGCGGATGCACGTCCTGCTGTCCCGCTGTACGCCCTGGCCGAAGAGCTTGGCAAGGATGACGTCGCAGGGGTGCAGGTGTTGACCGGGTTGCGCACTGAAGCGGAACGACGGAAGCAGGTCACACGACTCGTTCGAGACTTGCTCGCGCGGGAGTTGGCAGCAGGCCTTCCCAACGGGTGGCCAGCCGAACTTGATGATGTGACCCGCTTCCAGGTCGCCAAGGCGCTTGGCCTCTGGTCGGGCTCCACTCCAGAAGCCTATTCGGAGCGCACTCGACGGGTGATTGTCGCGCTCCGCGCGAATCCGCCCCCCGCGAGCTGGCGCCCGCTCGGCCCTGACGACGAGCTTCTCCGGGCGCTGCTGCCGGACGACGAAGCCTGAGCGGAACCAGCGCGTCCTGCTCAGGATTTTCTACCGCCCTATCAGGTGAACTCAGGGCTCGCTGGCCATCTTGCCGGGGGCGACCACGGCCAGCAGCAGCGCCACCGTGCCCGCCATCGCACCAGCAATCGCGAACTGGAGCGCGAAGTGGCCTCGGGCGAGCGCCAGCGCTGCCACCGTCAGCGAGCCACCCAGCAGTCGCGTCGCATAGAGGCTGCTGGTGACGATGCCCCGGTGATGCCAGGGCGCGCGCGACTGCGGTCCGATGAGCGACGTGCTCGCCGCCGGCCCCAGCCCCATGCCCAGCACCGCGAGCGAGACGAGCGCCGGGAGCGTGCCCCAATCATACGCGGCGGTGAGCGCCAGGAGCCCCGCCCCCGTCGCGGCCACCGCGAAGCCCACGCCCGCGCTCAAGCGCATGCCTCCGCGCACCAGCAGCTTCACGCCAAACGTGGAGCCCACCGACCAGCCCAGCAACATCGGCAGGAGCGTCAGCCCCGCGACGATGGGCGTCTGGCCGCCCTGCTCCGTCATCCACAGCGGCACCCACGCGGCCATGCTGTAGAGCAACGCCCCGCCCGCGATGCCTCCCGCCACGCCACTGAGCACGGTGCGGTCCTTCACCAACTCCATCGGCAAGAGCGGCGCCTCCGACCGACGCTGCTGGAACACCAGCGCCGCGGCCCCCACCACCGCGCCCAGCAGACACAACCAGCGCAGCTCCGCATGCCCAGGCTCCAGCGAGAACAGGAGCATCGCCGCCGACGAACCCGCGAGCACCGGCCCCCAGCGGTCCAACTTCACGTCCGTGCGACGCGGCGGGTCTCGATAGGAGAGGTACAGCAGCAGCGCGGCGAACAGGCCCACGGGCACGTTGACCAGGAACACCCAGCGCCACGAGGCGTGCATCACCAGCCATCCACCGATGAGCGGCCCCACCGCGTTTCCCGCGCCCCAGGCGCCGGTGAAGAGCCCCTGAACGGCGGCGCGCTCGCGCAGCGTGTAGAGGTCCGCGCTGATGGTGAGCGTGGTGGGCTGAAGCGCGCCCGCGCCCAGCCCCTGCAACACACGGAAGGCGATGAGCCCCTCCACCGAATGGGCGAGCCCGCACAGCGCGGAGCCCACGAGAAACAACCCCATGCCGGCGAAGAAGACGGGCTTGCGTCCCAGCCGGTCCGCCAGCTTCCCGGAGATGAGCACGCCCACGGTGGACGCGAAGAGGAACGCGGAGAAGACCCACGAGTAGAGGTGCTGTCCGCCCAGCTCCCGGGTGATGGTGGGCATGGCGCTGGTCACCACCGTGCCCTCGAAGGCACTGACCACCAGGGCCAGCAGCACCGCGCCAGTGGCCATCCGCCGCGCCGCTCCAGGCCGTGCGGAAGACACCGGCTCCACCGTCAAGCCGCTTCCATCCATGGCACACGTGTAACCGGGGGCTCCCCATGCGGAAATCGCAACTTCCGCATAGACTCCATGCGGAATCCGCATGACCCACGAACAGCTCCAGGCATTCCTCCGCGTGGCCCAGGAAGGCCGCCTCTCCAGGGCCGCCAAACGGTTGGGGCTGTCCCAGTCCGGGCTGTCCCGCCAGCTCCAGTCGCTGGAGGCGGCGCTGGGCACTCGCCTGCTCGTTCGCACGCCCGGGGGCGCCGTGCTGACGGACGCGGGGGAGCGGTTCCTGCCCCACGCACGGCGCGCGCTCGATGCCCTGGCGGCGGGTACCTCCGAGCTGGAGCGGCTGTCGAACACCCCTCGCGGGCCGGTGTCGCTCGGCACGCTGCACACCGTGGGAGCGTACCTGCTACCGGACATCATCCCGGCCTTCGCGCAGCGGTTTCCGGAGGTGCGCCCCCGGCTCAGCGAGGCCATGGCGTCGACGCTGGAGGAAGGCGTGGCCCGTGGCGCGCTGGACCTGGCCATCCTGTCGCTGCCCGTGCGACGGGCGGACCTGGTGTCGCAGAAGCTCTGGGAGGAAGTGCTGATGCTGGCGGTGCCGCGCGGACACCGGCTCACGAAGAGCAGCCGGCCGGTGACGCTCGGGGACGTGGTGGAAGAGACGTGGGTGGTCATCCCCAGCATGAGCGGCACGCGCGCGCTGGAGGCGGAGTGCGAGGCGCGCGGAGTGACACCGAAGGTCGCGATGGAGACGGACAACGCGGAGGCGATGCGGCGCATGGTGGAGCGCGGACTGGGCATCGCGCTGGTGCCGGAGCTGATGGCCAGGGACCACGCGGCGCGCGGCTTCGACGTGGTGCCGCTGGCGAAGAGCGGCCTGAAGCGACAGGTGGCGCTGGTCCACCGGGGCGAGGGCTACCTCACGGCGGCGGCGCGCGAGCTCAAGTCGTTCATCGTGGAGAGCGTGCGCGCGATGCCGGAGCCCTGGGGAGCAGGCAGGCGTGGAGGAGCGCCCTCGGGGCAGCGGGTGCGATAGCCTGTCGCGCGTGGGCGGGTGACGGGAGCCCACGGGCGAGAGGGCTGTCGCATGTCGCTGAAGGTGATGACGTTCAACGTGTTGCAGGGAGGCGAGGAGCGGTTCGACGACATCGCCACCTTCCTCTCCCGGGCCTCACCGGACGTGCTGGTGCTCCAGGAGTGCCTGGGCTGGGAAGACGGCGGGCGCCTGCGTCGGGTGGCCGAGGCGCTGGACGTGCCGCAGGACGACGCGCACGTGGTGCTGGGTCAGTCCCGCTCGCGCCCCAGTGGGCGCAGCTACCACGTCGCGGTGGTGAGCCGCCCTCCCCTGCGCTCGCTGCGCATCCACAATGACCGCCACTTCCTGGGCCACTGCATCGTCGAGTGCGAGCTGGAGGCCAACGGACCGGTGACGCTGTTCGGCACGCACTTCGACGCGCACCACGAGAGGCTCCGCTACGTGGAGGCGCGCTACCTGCGCTCGCTCATCGACCCGGCGAAGTTCCGGGACGGGCAGTACCTGCTCGCCGGAGACCTCAACTCGCTGTCGCGCAGGGACCCGTACCCGGTGGACCTGGAGGACAGGCTGCGTCGCGCGGGGACGGACAAGTACGGACACCCGCCGCGCTTCGACGTCATCGACGACGTGGAGGACTTCGGCTGGGTGGACACGCTGCCGACGCGGGCCGGGTCCACGAAGTGGGTGACGGCGCGGCGCAACCGGGGTGGCGTCACCATCGACTACCGCACCGACTACGTCTTCGCGTCACCGCGCATGGTGGAGCGACTGGTGTCCTCGGAGGTCATCGACGTGGGCGACACGTCCGACCACAACCCGCTGGTGGCCACGTTCCGCTGACACGCGGTCGTCCGCGCAAGATCCTGATAGCGCCAGCCCCGGGAGGACTCCGATGGTATGTCCATGCGAACCACCCTCCTCAGCCTGCTGCTCGCCCTGACCGCATGCGCCCATGCGCCACCTTCCGTCCCCGTGGAGACGATTCCCGCCCGCCCCGGGGACGTGGCCTCCATCGATGGGGTGATGAAGGCCTTCTACGAAGTGGTGAACCTCGCCCCCGACGCACCCCGGCAGTGGGCACGCGACAGGACGCTCTACAGCCCATGGATTCACTTCGTGTCGATTGGCCAGAAGGTCTCCATCTGGGACCACCAGGGCTTCGTGGAGGCCACGGAGCCGCTCGTCCGCGCCGGGTTTCGCGAATGGGAAATCAATCGCGTCACGCGCCGGTACGGCAACATCGCGCATGTGGCTTCGACCTACGAGACGCGGACAGGCCCCGGAGAAGGCTCGCTCTCGCGGGGCGTCAATTACATCCAGCTCTACTTCGACGGCGCGCGCTGGTGGGTGACGAGCGTGGTGTGGCAGTCGGAAGACGCGGCGCATCCCATTCCACCGGAATTGCTTCCCGCCTCGAGTCATTGAGCATGACCGCGCGGGCGAGAGAATGAGCTGGGACCTCCCCAGTCCGATGCGCCCGCTCGTCGAGGGAAACGAACTCTTCGTGGGCGAGTGGACGTGTCCCGGAGCGCGCCAGGCTCGGACGCTGGAGCAGGCGCACTACGTCGAGCTGGACCTGCTGCGCGCGGGGATGCATGTGCGGACCCTCGGTCGGCAACGGAGCGTGGTGGACCCGACGACCGCCGCGCTGCAGGTTCCGGGTGACGAGTACTGGATGGCCTCGACCGGGGAGCAGCCACAGCGCAGCACGCTGCTGCTCCTGCGTGGCGCGCTGGCGGAGGAGCTGGGCCCGCACGTTCGAGCCCAGGTCCTCCAGGTCTCCGCGGAGGTGGCACGCCTGCACTTCAAGCTCTTGCGAGACACGGACCCGCTGGCGCGAGAGGAAGTCGCGCTGGCCCTGGTCCATCGCTTCGTGCGGGACGCCGCGCCCGAGCGGACGCGAGCAGCCTCCGTCACGCCCGCGTGGCGTCAACTCACGGAGGAGTTGCAACACCAGGTGGCCACGCGCTTCGCGGAGCGGCTGACGCTGGAGGCGCTCGCTTCGGAGGTCCACGCATCCCCCTTCCACGCCAGTCGCGTCTTTCACGCGGTGACAGGGGAGACACTGCATCGACACCTCACCCGCGTGAGGCTGCGCGCCGCGCTGTTCGAGTTGGAGGAGGCATCAGGCCGCCTCACGGACGTCGCGCTCGGAGTGGGCTTCTCCTCGCACAGTCACTTCACCAGCGCGTTCCGGCAGGAGTTCGGGTGCACGCCCTCGGCGCTTGCACGCGGGCGCGGCTGAGCGCGCGTCACCTCCGCTACGCTCCCCCTTTCGATGCCCTACGACAAGACGCGCGGGGATGTTATCCCTCCAGCGTTTCATCGGGACGTGGTGTGAAGGAGGAGCAGCGTGGCTCGGACGGACAGCTTCGTGGAGTACGTGGTGGAGTTGCTGGAGAAGCTCGGGCCGGTCCAGGCTCGGCGGATGTTCGGCGGGTGGGGCCTGTACTTCGGAGGACGGATGTTCGGCCTCATTGGAGACGGACAGCTCTTCCTGAAGGTTGACGACGTCACCAGGCCCGACTTCCAGGCCGCCGGCTGCCGACCCTTCATCTTCGAGGGCGGCGGGAAGACGGTGGCGCTGGGCTACTGGACGCCGCCCGCCGACGCGAGCGATGACGCGTATGAGCTGCTGCCCTGGGCTCGCCGTGCCGTCGACGCGGCGGCGAGGGCCGCGCTGAAGAAGGCTCCGAAGAAGAAGCCCGCGGCAGCAGCGAAGAAGGCCCCGGTCGAGAAGAAAGCGCCGAAGAAGCAGGCCGCCGCGAAGAAGACCCCGGCCCCGAGCAAGCCGAAGCCGAAGTCCCTGTCGACAAGGTCGACGCCCCCGAAAAAGCGCGCCGTCGCCAAGAAGACCGCGCGCAAGAGCCCCCGCCTCAAGCGGTCTTGATGGACGAGGCCGCCTCCAGGCCCAGCTCGGCCACGGAGACCTCTCGCATCCGGAACTTCTGCACCTTGCCCGTCACCGTCATCGGGAACGCGTCCACCAGCTTCCAGAAGCGCGGCACCTTGAACGTGGCGATGCGGCCCGTGCAGTGCTTCCTCAGTTCCTCGGGCGTGAGCGTCACGCCCGGTTTCGGCTTCACCCAGGCCATCACCTCCTCGCCGTACTTCGCGCTCGGCACACCGATGACCTGCGCCTCGCTGACGCCCGGGTGCGTGTGCAGGAACTCCTCCACCTCGCGCGGAGAGATGTTCTCCCCGCCCCGGATGATGAGGTCCTTGATGCGACCGACAATCCGCACGTAGCCGTCCACGTCCATCGTCGCCAGGTCGCCGGTGTGCATCCACCCCGCCGCGTCCACCGCCTTCGCCGTGGCCTCCTCGTTCGCCCAGTACCCCAGCATGACGCTGTAGCCCCGCGTGCAAAGCTCTCCCGCCGCCCCGCGAGGCACCACCGCCCCCGTCTCCGCGTTGATGACCTTCACCTCCAGGTGCGGATGCACGCGCCCCACCGTGGACACCCGCTTGTCGAACGGGTCATCCAGCGAACTCTGCGTGGACACCGGAGACGTCTCCGTCATCCCGTAGCAGATGGTCACCTCGCGCATGTTCATCCGCGATTGCACCTGCTTCATCACCTCCACCGGACACGGTGAACCCGCCATGACGCCGGTGCGCAGCGTCGTCAAATCGAACTCACCGAAGCGCGGGTGGTCCAGCTCCGCGATGAACATCGTCGGCACGCCGTACAGCGACGTGCAGCGCTCCAGTTGCACCGCCTGGAGCACCGCCAGCGGGTCGAACGCCTCGCCCGGAATCACCATCGTCGAGCCATGCGACGTGCAGGCCAGGTTCCCAATCACCATTCCGAAGCAGTGGTAGAAGGGCACGGGGATGCACACCCTGTCCTCCGGCCCGTAGCGCAGCGCCTCGCCGATGAAGTACCCGTTGTTCAGCACGTTGTGGTGCGACAGCGTGGCGCCCTTGGGGAAGCCCGTCGTCCCGGACGTGTACTGGATGTTGATGGGGTCGTCGAACTGGAGCGACGCCTCGCGGTCCTCCAGCGTGTGCTCGCTCACGTGCTTCGCGTTGGAGAGCAACAGCTGCCAGTCGTCGTCCAGCACCAGCGCCACGCGGAGCTGAGGGCAGCGGGGGCGGACCTCCTCCAGCATGGCCCGGTAGTCCGTCTGGCGGAAACCCCGCGCCAACAGCAGCACACTGGTGCCCGACTGGTTGAGCGAGTACTCCAGCTCCGCCGTGCGATAGGCCGGGTTGAGGTTCACCAGGATGGCGCCAATGCGCGCCGCCGCGTACTGCGTCACCACCCACTCGAAACGATTGGGAGACCAGAGGCCCACGCGGTCCCCCTTCTCCACGCCCATCGCCAGCAGGCCCTTCGCCACCTGCGTGGTGGTTTCCCACATCTCCCGGTACGTGGCCCGATACCCCTGCGAGACGACGACCAGCGCCTCGCGGTCCCCATGGCGCTCCACCGTTGTTCGCAGGTTCTGCCCGAGGGTCTCACCGAGGAGCGGCGTGGCACTGGTGCCATGGACATACGAGGGAGCCTGGCTCATGCACCCATCGTCACGCCGTCAAGAAGGTCGAGCAAGCGCCCCTGGGGCGAGTCCGCTGTGAAGCGCCCGCCCGACAAGCGGTCCTAAACCCGGGCGACCCGGTGGATGCTGTTCCCTTCAGGCACCCCCTGGGGTCACCGGAGGCCACTCCCCGCGCCCTCGGGCCCCCTCCCCCCCCGGTCGGACGCCCGCCAGGGCAGCCCCCCGGCATCCCCCGCTGTCCACTTGTCCCACACTCACCCGAACTTCCGAGCCATCCAGGGATTCAGGTGGTGCGGCCCCACCACGCACCGCATTAAATGGAGGGGTTCATGGATGATTCCAACGCCAGGCTGGTCGCGGCACTGCTGGAAGCCCGACAGCGCCACTGCTTCCCCCCGGACGTGCGCCGGGCGGCCCCCGAGTTCGTCGCACAGGTCCTCGGGCTGCTGTTCCCTCACTTCGCGGAGCGCCTGGAGTGTACCGCCGCCGCTGTCCGCCGGGACGTCACCACCGTGGAGGCCAGCCTCCACCGCCTGCGCGAAACGCTCGCGCCCCTCTACCCGGACATCAACGCCAGCATCCCCGCGCGCTTCATGGAGCGGCTGCCGGAGCTCTACGACTGGCTCCGTCAGGACTCGCAGGCCATCTTCGACGCGGACCCCGCCGCCCGCTCCGTGGACGAGGTCATCCTCACGTACCCGGGCTTCCAGGCCATCGCCATCTTCCGCGTGGCCAATGCGCTGCACATGCTCGGCTTCCCGCTCCTGCCACGGCTGCTCACCGAGTTCGCCCACCAGCGCACCGGCGTGGACATCCACCCCGGCGCCACCATTGGCCGGCGGTTCGTCATCGACCACGGCACCGGCGTCGTCATCGGTGAGACGACGCTCATCGGCGACAACGTGAAGCTCTACCAGGGCGTCACGCTGGGCGCGCTCATGGTGGAGAAGGCCCTGGCCGACAAGAAGCGCCACCCCACGATTGAGGACGACGTGGTGGTGTACGCCAACGCCACCATCCTCGGAGGGGAGACGGTGGTGGGTCACGGCAGCATCATCGCCGGCAACGCGTGGCTCACGCAGAGCATCCCTCCGGGTTCCGTCGTCACCCGACGCAGCGAGATTCGTCCCCGTGGAGCCGACGGCGTCCTGGACGCCATCGAGTTCCACATTTGATGACGCCTTTGCGAAGCACCTACCCCGCGCAGCCCCCGACGAGGCCCGACATGAAGGTCAACAACATCCTCGAGACCATCGGCAACACGCCGCACGTACGCATCAACCGGCTGTTCCCGTCGCGCGTCACGGTCCACATGAAGCTGGAGCGCGCCAATCCGGGCGGCAGCATCAAGGACCGCATCGCCCTCTCCATGATTGAGGACGCGGAGAAGCGCGGCATCCTCAAGAAGAACAGCGTCATCATCGAGCCCACCAGCGGCAACACCGGCATCGGTCTGGCCATGGTCGCCGCGGTGAAGGGCTACAAGCTGGTGCTCGTCATGCCGGAGTCGATGAGCGTCGAGCGCCGCCGCCTGATGGCCGCCTATGGCGCGACGTTCGAACTCACCCCGCGCGCCCAGGGAATGAAGGGCGCCATCGCCCGCGCCAACGAGCTGCTCTCCCAGGTTCCCGACTCGTGGATGCCCCAGCAGTTCGAGAACGAGGCCAACATCGAGGTGCACAAGCGCACCACCGCCCAGGAAATCCTCAAGGACTTCCCGGACGGGTTGGACTACCTGATTACCGGCGTGGGCACCGGCGGCCACATCACCGGCTGCGCCGAAGTGCTCAAGCAGCACTGGCCCAAGCTGAAGGTCCTCGCGGTGGAGCCCACCAAGTCGCCCGTCATCAGCGGCGGCCAGCCCGGCCCCCACCCCATCCAGGGCATCGGCGCGGGCTTCATCCCGAAGAACCTCCACACCGAGGTGCTGGACGGCACCGTACAGGTCACCGAGGAAGACGCCTTCGAGTTCACCCGCCGCTCCGCGCGCGAGGAGGGCATCTTCGTGGGCGTCTCCTCCGGCGCCGCGCTGTCCGCGGTGAACCAGAAGCTGGGTGAGATGTCGGACGGCAGCCGCGTGCTGTGCTTCTGCTACGACACCGGCGAGCGCTACCTGTCCATCGACACGCTCTTCTCGCCCCAGGGCTGAGCGCCGTCAGCCGCCGTATCCCCGCACCAATTCCACCAGCCGGTCCATCTCCTCCGGCAGGTTGTAGAAGTGCGGGGACAGGCGGATGCGCCCCCGGCGCACGGAGTGGGCGACGTGGTGCTCGGACAGATATGCCCCGAGCGCCCGCGCCTGCGCCCCGGGCGGCAGGAAGGTGAGGATGCCCGCGCGATGCTCCGGCGCGGGCCCCACCTCGCAGCCCAGCGCGAGCAGGCCCTTCTCCAGGGATGCGAGCAGCTCCCGGATGCGCGCCTCGATGTTCTCCACGCCCACCTCCTGCAACAGCTCCAGCGCGGCGCCCAGCGCGTAGAGGCCCGGGTACGCGGCGCTGCCCTCCTCGAACTTGCCCGCGTCGGCGCGCAGCTCGAAGTGGGTGCGGTTGAAGTTCCACGCGTCAGTGGTGCTGCGCCAGCCCACCAGCACCGGACGCAGCCGGGGCAGCACCTCCTTCGCCACGTACAACAGGCCAATGCCGGAGATACCGAGCATCCACTTGTGACTGTCTGCGCTCAGGAAGTGGATGCGACACTTCTTCACGTCCACCGGCACACAGCCGACGCTTTGGATGCCGTCCACACAGAAGAGGACGCCCGCGCGCTCGCACACCCGGCCCACCGCCTCCAGGTCCGTTCGGTGCCCTGTGGCGAACTGCACGGAGGACACCGCCACCAGCCGCGTGCGCGGCGTCAGGGCCTGCTCCACCGCTTCGGGGGTGACACCTCCGGACGGCACCTGGATTTCGCGCACCGCGACGCCGCGGTCCTTCAGGTGCAGCCACGGGTAGACGTTGGAGGGGTACTCCAGCGACGTGGCCACGGCCACCTCGTCCCCCGGCTTCCAGTCCAGGCCCTCCGCCACCAGACCCAGGCCGTGGCTGGTGTTGCGCACGAAGGCCACTTCGCCGGGCTCGGCATGGAGCAGGCGCGCCGCCAACGCGCGGATGCGCTCGCAGTGGGCCTCCCAGCCTCGCTCGTGGCGGATGCCATGGTAGACGAGGTCGTCCATCCACTCGCGCACGGCTTCGGCGGCGCGCAGGCTGGTGGGCGCGACTCCGGCATGGTTGAAGTAGAGCTGCTCTTGCAGCACCGGGAAGAGGGCGCGGTAGGACTCGAGGGAGCGCGTCATGCGTCCGAGTCTAGCCACCCGCCTCCCAGTCAGGCGGACGACGTGCGCGGGGAGGCGTGCCCGCGTTCACCCGCCATCAGGGGCCCCCTCCCCTGACGGTGAGCGGATGGGCTATACCTCCGGCCCTCATCAGCGGGGAGCGCAGTGCATGCGTCGCGAGGTTCGCGGTTCCGTGAGGAGCACGTTGCTGCTGGGCCTCCTGTTGGCGGGCTGTGCCGGCACCGTCAAGGCCCCCTATCCGCCCATTCGCGCGGACACCTCTCCAGCGGCGCTCGCGCGCGGGGCGGTCATCTTCCATGCGAGCTGCGAGGCGTGTCACCGGAGCGGTGACGCGGAGACGGCCTCCGGCGCGCCGCTGCACGAGCTGCCGTCGTACATGGGCGACTTCCACTCGTCCAACCTCACCTCGCACCCCACGGCGGGCATCGGCGCGGCGACGGACGAGGAGCTGGCGCGCGTCATCCGCTACGCGGTGAGTCGAGACGGACGGCTGATGGTGATGCCCAGCTATGGCATGGGGGACAAGGACCTGGCGGCGGTGCTGGGCTTCATGCGCTCGGGGCATCCCCTCTTCACGCCGGACGCGACTCCCGCGCCGCGCTCCGACTTCAGCTTCATTGGCGGACTGGGCTTCCGAGTCATCACCGGCAACGAGCCGGTGCAGCGGCCCGTCGTCGGCATCCCCGTGCCGCCCAAGGGCCCCACGCTGGAGTACGGCCGGTACATGGCCCAGGACGTCTACGACTGCGCCTCCTGTCACACGCCGGGCTTCAGTCCGGACAAGACGCAGGGCGATGACGTCTTCTCGGGAGGAATGTCCTTCAAGGACCCGGAGGGCCAGGAGGTCCACTCCAGCAACATCACCTTCCATGAGACGGGGCTCGCCCACTGGACGCGGGCGGACTTCATGCGCGCGGTGCGGGATGGGATTGCGCCGGATGGCTCCGCGCTGCGCTCGCCCATGCCCCGCTTTCGCGGTATGGATGAGGAGGAGGCCCAGGCCCTCTATGACTATCTGCGCTCGATGCCACCTCGGAAGAACGCCGTGGACGGAGCACGGCCCCGACTCACCGCCACGACGCCCCGCCCGGAATGGGTAACGCCAGTCTCGTTGACCGAAGACGTCCGTGAAGTGGAAGCCCCCGCGGAGGCCGCACCGACGGGCGAGGTCGCCCACGCGCCCGCTCCAACGAGCGGTCAAAGCGTCGCGACTCCGGCCGAGGCCACTTCGGCGCCAGCGAGCGTCGCGACCACTGGAGCCACGGCGGCGCCGAGCAGCAGTGCCTCCGCATCGGCGCCACCGAAGGTCGCACCGCCCGCGCCGCGCAAGCCTCGAGTCGTGCCGGCCCGGGTGGATGCGCCCAAGCTCTTCACGCAACTGGGTTGCGCGGGCTGTCATGCGCCCGGGGCCCGCTACCATGACCGGCTCGCTCGCGCCTCCCGCCGGGGCGACGCGGAGCTGGTGCGCTGGGTGCGCAACCCGGAGCAGTTCCAGCCGGGGACGACGATGCCCACCTACGCGGAGTTGCTCGACGTACCCACCGCGCTGGCCCTCGTCCGCTGGGTGAAATCCGGAGGCCCCGCGACCCTGCCTCCCGTCTCCCACTGACCCGCTGAAATTCGCGGGAAATGACCGGAGAAAGGGAGCCCCCACGTATCTGGGGTGGAAGTTCCTCGGGGTGTCCTTCGACACGCCGGGGCACGTGCCACCCCGGTGCCAACCGGCCCCTGCCCCGGGGTGGTGCGTGTAATCTTCCAAGCCTTCCGCCCCGTGGGGAGAAGGCTGCGTCCGGGACGCGGCTCGCATAGCGTGGACGCATGACGGAGTGCCTCCTCAACATCGACCTGGGTGAGCTGCCCGACGAGGATGCGCGGCTCTATGCGCTCGCCCAGGTGGCCAACATCGCCTGTGGCGGACACGCCGGAGACGACGCCTCCATGCGCCGAGCGCTGGAGCTGTGCGCGCGCCATGGCACCCGGGTGTGCGCGCATCCGTCCTATGAGGACCGCGAGGGCTTCGGACGAAGAGCGCTCGACGTGACACCGGACGTCCTGCGCGGACAGGTGGCGAGCCAGTGCGCGCGCCTCTCCAGGCTGGCGCAGGAGCAGCGGGTGCCGGTCGTCTACGCCAAGCTCCACGGCGCGCTGTACCACGCGGCCAACACCTCGCCCGTGCTGGCGCGCGCGGTGGTGGAGGGAATCGTCGAGGCGCTGGGCACGGGCGTCACCCTCATCGCGCCCGCCGAGGGCTCGCTGCGAGACGCGGCGAGGAATGCGGGGCTGGCCCATGCACGCGAGGGCTTCGCGGACCGGGGCACGCTTCCGGATGGCTCGCTGATTCCCCGGGGGCAACCGGGCGCGGTGCTCACGGAGGCGGCGAAGGTGCGGGAGAACACCGTGCGGCTGGCGACCCAGGGCACCGTCGATACGGTGTGCGTGCATGGCGACACGCCCGGGGCGGTGGAGCTGGCCCGCGAGGTGCGCGCCACGCTGGACGCGCTGTCACTCCACGTGGAGCCGCTGGGAGACGGCGCGCTGCGGCTGACGCTGCCCGACAGCCTGGAGCGGCGGGCGGCGCGCGAGGTGCTTCGGGCCCTGCCCGGCGTGGTGGACGCCGTCGTCACCGAGGAACACGCCTGCGTGTATTTCGACCCCTCCGCGCCTCCCGATGAACCCCGCCTGGCGCTGGCGCGACTGCTGCGCGAGACGGTGGCCCCGCCGGAGCAGGCGCTCATCACGTTGCGCGTGCGCTACGACGGTCCCGATTTGGAGAAGGTCGCCACGCGCGCGGGCCTGTCCGTGGACGAGGTGGCCCGGCTCCATGCGGCGCGCGAGTACTCGGTGCGCTGCGTGGGCTTCCTCCCGGGCTTCGCGTATCTGGGCGAGTTGGACCCCCGCATCGTCGTGCCGCGCCTTCCCACGCCGCGCATGCGGGTGCCGGCGCTCGCGGTGGGCATCGCGGGAGGACGCACGGGCGTGTATCCCTTCGCGTCACCGGGGGGCTGGAACCTGATTGGCACGGCGCTGGACTTCACGGCCTTCCACCCGGACCGGGGCGCGGTGTTGCAACTCGGTGACCGGGTGCGCTTCGAGCGGGTGGGATGATGGCGGGCTGGCTGGAAATCGTGGGGATGGGAGGGCCCGCCACGGTGCAGGACGGCGGGCGGCCGGGGCAGATGCACCATGGCGTCCCACCCGGTGGCGCGCTGGTGCCGGAGCTGCTGGCGCTGGCCAACCGCGCCGTGGGCAACACCTGGGACGCGGCGGCGCTGGAGTGCCTGGGGTCCCTGGAGCTGCGCGCGCGAGGCAGGCCCTTGCGCGTCTCGGTGGATGGGAGAAGCGCACAGGTGGTGTCCGACGGGGAGAGCCTCCGCGTGCCCGCCCCGGAGCACGCCAGCATCCGCTACGTCGCGGTGGACGGTGGACTGGACGTGCCGGAGGTGCTGGGTGGGCGCGGCACGCTGCTGGTGGCGCGACTGGGTGGACACGAAGGGCGCGTGCTGCGCCCCGGGGATTCGCTTCCCGTGGGAGCGCCGCGAGGGCCCTCGGAGCAGGTGGACGCGGAAGGCATCTGGGATGACACGGCACCCATCCGGCTGATGCTCGGACCGGACACGGAGAGCTTCGACGCGCTGATGGCGGCCTCGCTCCTGGGAAGCAGCTTCACCGTGTCGAGCGCGAGCGACCGCGTGGGGATGCGCCTGCAGGGTCCCGCGCTGGCGCATGGCGATGAGGGCGCGAGCACGTCGCGGCCCATGGTGCGCGGCGCCATCCAGGTGACGCTGTCGGGTGAGCCCATCATCCTCGGGCCGGACCACCCCACCACGGGCGGCTATCCGCTCATCGCCACCGTCATCCGCGCGGACTGGGGTCGGCTCGGAGCACGGCGCCCCGGAGCCACCGTCGAGTTCCACGCCGTCAATCCAGACGAAGCACGCGAGGCCTGGCGACAGCACCTGCGGCGCTTTCGTGGCGGAGCCCGAGCAGGGTGAACCGCATGGAGCTGCGCACCGAACGGCTCGTCCTCCGGGACTTCCAGCGCGAAGACACCCCGAGCGTCTTCGCCTACCACTCCAAGCCCGCGTACCTGGAGCACTACCGCCAGCCGCCACCGACCCAGGAGGACGTACGCGCCTTCGTCGCCATGCTGTGTGGCTGGGCGCAAGAAGTCCCCCGGGCGAAGTACCAGCTCGCCATCACCCTGGACAGCCGCGTCATCGGCACCTGCGGCGTGCGCAAGCAAGCGCCCGAGGACACCTCCGCGGAATACGGCTGCGAGCTCGACCCGGCCTTCTGGGGTCACGGCTACGCACGCGAGGCGTCGCGGGCCCTGCTCGAGTTCGGCTTCCAATCGCTCGGCCTGAAGAGGCTGTTCGCCCTCACCCAGCCCGGCAACCTCGGCGCCATCCGGCTCGCGGAGTCACTCGGCTTCCACCGCGTCACCGAAGGCCGCTACGAGCGCCTCCACCCCTGACGCTCAGCCCTCCATCGGCAGCGTGAAGGTGAAGGTCGTCCCCTGCCCGAGCTCGCTGCGCACGCGCACCGCGCCACCGTGCGCCTCGACGATGCCTCGGGTGATGGAGAGCCCCAGCCCCACGCCACTCCCAGGCACTCGCGTCGGCCGCTGGAGCCTGTCGAACAAGACGGGCAAGACCTCCGGCGCAATCCCCGCCCCCGTGTCCTCCACGCTCAGCTCGACCCAATCCGCATGGACCTCCGCCATGACGGTGATGCGCCCACCCGCGGGCGTGAAGCGGACGGCATTGCCCACCAGGTTGGAGAACACCTGATGGATGCGGTCCGGGTCACATCGCACGTCGACATCCCGCTCGGGCACGCGCAGCTCCAGCCCGATGCCCCGCTCCTGTGCCAGCGGCCCCAGCTCCGACGCCTGCTCCAACAGCCGCGAGAGCGCCAACGGCACGCGGCTCACCCGGAAGCCCCCGCCCTCGATGGCCGCGAAGTCGAGCAGGTCATGGATGAGCCGCTCCATCCGCAGCGCCGAGCGGTTGAGCGTGTCCAGATGATGCCGCGCGCGCCCGTTGAGCGGAGACAGCAGCGGCGCCAGCAGCGATGACGTCATGGCGATGACGCCCAGCGGATTGCGCAAGTCATGGGACACCATCGCCAGCAGCTCCCGGCGCAGGCGCGTCTCCGACTCGGCGGCCCGCCGCGCCGCGCGCTCTGCCTCGTACAGCCGCCCGTTCTCCACCGCGACGGCCGCGGAGTCCGCGAGCGACTGGAGGAGGGACACCTCCCGAATCCCCGGCACCCGGCGCTCCGCCCAGTACGCGCCAATGGCCCCCACGGGGTCCGCGCGACGCACCGGCACCATGACGAGGCTCTTCACGAACGTCGCGCGGTAGACGTCGTGAGGGATGCGGTCATCCGCGTAGATGTCCTCGATGACCACGGGCTCCCGGTTCAAGATGGCCCACCCGGAGATGCACGACTCGATGGGGAACCGATGCCCCTTCCATAAGGGGGCAATGGCCTCCTCATCCGCGTAGTGCACGAGGTTGCCTTCGCGCAGGACGAACGTGACCCCATCCGCGCCACTGAGCTGTCGTGCCGCCCGGCGCACCAGCGCCATGACGTCTTCCAGCGTCCTCAGATGCGCCAGCTCCTGCACCACGTCCAGCAAGACCAGCGCGTCGTCGAATGTCAGCGCCTCCAGTGGCAGGCGCTCCTGAAACCTTCGCAAGGGACGGCCTCCTTGTGAGAAGGACTCAGCCAACACACCTGGGAAACAGGACGTTCATTCGCTCGTCGTGTCCGCCCGGAGAGCATCCTGGCGACCTGCCTCCTGTCGACATCTTCTAGATATAGGAACCCGCGACCCGCCCGGCCACGCCGCGCGCCCAGGGAGCACCCGACGTCACGGGCTTTGCCCACGCGTCGACATCCGCCCACCACCCGGGGTTTCCACCTGAATGGAAAATAGCACCCGCTCGCCCCTTCAGGTGGGAGGCGCCGGTGTGGGTGCGCGCCCCTCCCGAAAAATCAGCGCACGGGGGTGAGGGGAAAAAAGCGCGGGGGCCGTCCCGGAAGACAGGCGCGCACCAGGAACCGTCATGTCGACGGACTCGCGCCACCTCCGAGAGACGCCTTGCGAAAGACCGAGGACAACACGGGGCTGAGTTCGTGGCGAGGCCGCCCGGTCAACCCGCACGGGAAGAAGTCGCTTCCCGTGGCGCACGACAGCTCACGAGGCGTGTCCTTGCCGGAGTCGTCCGCCATCCCAGGAAGGCAACGAGCCTTCGTTGCCAGCGAGATACCCATCGAACAGAGCGTCACACTTGCCGGAGGAGGGACCTTTCGATGACCATGAGCGCTTCCTGGAGGACCTTCCGCGTGGAGTCGCAACCAAGGCCGACCCTGGCCGCGAGTCCTCTGTCAGGTCACGAGTTGGAGAAGCTTCGCAGGGAGCTGACCCAGGCCGTCGCCCGCGTGTGTCCCCCGCGCCTGGCCAACCGCCGTGATGACCTGGTGCAGACGGCGATGATGCGCGTCATGGAGCTCCAGCGCCGCGAGCCCGACCGCTCCCGGCTCTCCCCCTCCTACCTGTACCGCGTCGCGTACACGGCGCTGGTGGACGAACTGCGCAACGTGGATCGCCGCCGCGAGGTCCCCATCGAGGAGGTGGAGTCGCTGCCTCAGCAGCCGGTGGCGTCGGGAGACCCGGAGAAGTCCGCGAGCGCGTCGCAGATTGCCCGGGCGGTGCGCGACTGCCTGCGCCAGCTCGCACAGGACCGCAGGCTCGCGGTGACGCTGTACCTCCAGGGACACACCGTGCCGGAAGCAGGAGAGCTGATGGGCTGGGACGGCAAGCGGACCGAGAACCTCGTCTACCGCGGGCTGAGCGCGCTGCGCGTCTGCCTCTCCACGAAGGGATTCGAGCCGTGAGCGAGCATCGACGCGACGACGAAACGAAGCCCGACGAGGCCACCGTCGAGCGCCTGCGCGCCGCGGTGCGCGACGAGGAGCTGGTTGCGGGAGACGAGCCGGTGGACGCCGACCTCGTGTGGCGAGCGGTGAGCGGGGAGCTGCCCATGGAGGAGCGGAAGGCCGTCGTCGCTCGCGTGGCGGACGACCCCGCATGGGCCGCCGCGTGGCGACTGGCCCTGGAGCTGACGCGCGCGGCCAGGGAGGCCGAGGCACCCGAGCGTCCCGAGGCGGCGGGCCCTCACGCGCGGAGGCCGGCCGATGAGGCGCGGGAACGGCGGCGGTTCCGCTTCGCCTGGAGCCGTCCCCTGCTGGGCGCGGCGGCGACGGCGGCGCTGGCGCTGGTCGTGGTGGGGGTCGCGATGAGGGAGGACACCTTGTCTCCCAGGCTGCGCGGAGCGGACCCGTCGGGGCTGGTGTCCCAGGTGCCAGAGGACGCGCCGCTGAAGCGGGAGGACTGTGTCTTGCGTTGGAGCGGAGGCCCCGCCGGCACGCGCTGGTCGGTGCGGTTGTCCACGGAGGACCTGAGCTGGGTGCACCGCGCGGACTCGCTGGAGCAGAGCGAGTACCGGGTGCCCGCCTCCGTCCTCGCGCCGTTGGAGTCGGGAACGAAGCTGCTGTGGCAGGTGGAAGCGCGGTTGCCGGACGGACAGGTGCTTCGCGGCATCACCTTCGTCAATCGGTTGGAGTGATGCATGGGGAGCGAAGTCAGGGGAGGAACGTCATGAAGGCAGGCATTCAAATGAAGACGCAACGATGGATGCAGGGGGGGCTGCTGGCGCTCGCGGTACTGGTGGGTGGACTGTCTGGACAAGCCGGGGCGCAGGTTCCTCCGGTGACCACATCGGTGGTGCGGTCCACGCCCATCGCGGGCGAGGCGCGCGACCAGGTGGTGGCCTCGGTGGTGGAGAACGGCGTGCGCACCAGCGTCAATCAACTGGTGACCCTCCAGCTCGTCAACAGTGTCACCGGCGTCGTGGTGGCGCAGACCCATGGCGTGCTGACCGAGACCACGCCCCTGAGACTGAGCTACCGCGCGCTGGTCGCCGACACATTGTACGCGCGGGCCATCGCCTATCAGAGCAGCACGCCGCGCCTGGTGGCCATCCTCACCGTGGAGCGCTGGTCTCCGGTGGCGCCATCCCCGTGGTCCGAGCCGTCCGTCTGCTACTGGGAGCTGGAGCAGATGGAGAAGGATGAGATGCCCGAGCCGGAGCGGCCGACGGTTCCGACAACGATGCAGGTGCTCAAATGCATCCCCGTAGTCCACTCAGCACACTGACATCCCCTGTTGTGACGTTCCGGAAGCGACGACCCGAGGGCTGTCACTGGAGCATCCTCGCCCTCGCGGCGGGGATGCTCCTCGTCGTGTGTCCGGGCGCTGCTTTCGCGAAGGGCGCGGACCGTCCCCCGCCCCCCACGCTCGTGGAGTGCCGGGAGCGATTCGAGGCCCATCCGGAGGAGCAGTCCTCCGCGATGTGCTTCTACCAGTGCGCGCAGGCCGCGCCCGCGCGCGACACCGTCAGGCGCGAGCTGAAGGCCCTGATGGAGCGTCATCCCGACAACGGCTGGCTGGCCCTGGTGTCCGGACACGTGGAGTACCTGGCCGACAGGAAGGCCGCGGAGGCGCCCTACCACCGTGCCGCCTTGACCTTCCGTCGACTCAAGAACGCGGAGGGAGAGGTGCTGGCCGGCATCAACCTGCGCTCCATCCTCCTGACGATGGGGCGCGGCAGCGAGGCCCGGGAGTGGACACAACGCGTGGTCGAGGTGGCCCAGTCTTCCGGGCGGGCGGATCTCCACGCGCGCGCGCTCCTCGTCGAGGCCAGTCAACTCTACGAGGTGGATCAGGACCTGGGCCGGGCCTTTCGCGTCCTCAAGCGCGCCGAGCCGCTCACCTTTCCGGACGGCAGCCCAGGGCTGAAGGCCCAGTACCTGACCGTCATGACCGGCGTCAGCGAGCGGCTGGGCAGGCTGGAGGAAGCCACGGAGGCCAACCGCCGCCTGGCGGAGCACGCCCACGACACGCGAGGCCTCGCCCTGGAGGGGCAGGCGCGGTTCACGCTCGCCAACCTCGCGCTGCGGCGGCTGGATAGGGACCGCGAGCCGGGCGGCGGGGCGCGGGTGCTGGCCCTCGCCCGCGAGGCGCTGGTCGCCGCGGAGAACACGGGGAGCAAGGAGCTGGTGAGTCGCGCGCTGCGCCTGGTCGTGGACGTGCTCGGCCCATCCCCGGAGGAGCAGCTCGAGGCCGAGGCGCTGCTGGAGCGTTGCATGGAGCTGGCGGAGGAGTTGGACTCCAACCAGCGGCGAATCGCCTGTCTCTGGACGCGCGCGGAGCGGCGGGCCGGCCAGGACCCCGCCGCCGCGCTCCGGGACTCCGACACTTCGCTGCGACTGGCCTACGCGCATGGCGAGCCGCAGTACCTGGCCCTGGCCCTGCGCGGCCGAGGCACGGTGGCCTACCGGACACAGCCCCTGCTGGAGGCACTGGTGCATGTCGAGCGGGCCCTGGACGCGGTGGAGGCCCTCCGCCAATCACAGACCGATGCCTCCAGTCAGGCGGAGCTGTTCTCGAACTGGGCACGCGACTACCACCGCCTCGCGGGCTGGACGCTGGAGGCGGGCGGCGCGACGGGAAATGCCGCTGTGTTGCCCGAGCGGGAGGCGCTGCGCAGGGCCTTCGGGGTGAGCGAGCGCCTGCGGGCGCGGACGCTGCTCGACGCCCTCATGGCTTCCCGTGCGTTGTCTCCGTCCAAGCCCACACCCGAGCGCCAGGAGGTGCAACGACGACTGACGGCCGTGCAGCGACGACTCCTGGAGCCGAACCTCTCCGCCCTGGAGCGCGAGAAGACCCTGCGTGAGCTGCAGGCGCTGGAGCACAGCGAGCGCGACCTGCGGCCCGCGCCGCGACACGGCGCGACGGAGTTCGCCTCACTGGAGGCCGTCGAGCAGGAACTGGCCGAGGACGAGGCCCTGCTGGCCTTCCTCGTGGGCGACGACAAGAACCTGTCCGACGTCTCGGGGGGCGGCGCGTGGGTGCTGGTGGTGACACGGGGCGGGGCGCGCGCGCACCGCATCCCCGAGCGCGCGCGGCTCGCGCAGGCCGTCACGCTGTTCTCCGGCCTGCTCGAGCGGCGCGACGGCTCAGAGGTCGGCGCGGCGGCGGCCCTCCACGCGCAACTGCTCGGCCCGGCGCTCGCGGCGCTGCCTCCGGGCGTGCGCAAGCTGTTGCTGGTCCCGGATGGACCGCTGCATGACCTGCCCTTCGCCGCGTTGCGGGAGCGTCCGGGCGACGAGCCCCTGGTGGCGCGTTACGAGCTGGCCCTGGTGCCCTCCGCCAGCCTGTGGCGGCACTGGCGTCTGGAGTCCCCGCACGACCCCGGGGGAGAAGCCCTGGTGCTGGCGGACCCCGACCGCACCCGGTCTCCCCTGGAGGGAGCCATCGCGGCGACAGAGCGCGGCGGCGTCTTCGCGGAGGCGGCGCGGCTCGGAGCACTTCCCGAGGCCCGGCGCGAGGGGCATGCGGTGATGAAGGCGCTGCGCTCCACCCAGGTGACACCCCACCTCCTGGTGGGCACCGAGGCCTCCGAGCGCGCCCTCAAGAACACCGACCTCGCACGCGTGAAGGTGTTGCATCTGGCGGCCCATGCCGTCGTCGACGCGGAGGCTCCCGAGCGCTCCGCGCTGGTGCTCGCGCCGGGCTCCGACGAGGAGGACGGCATCCTCCAGCCTCGTGACATCGTCGACCTGCCCCTGAAGGGCGCGCTGGTGGTGCTCTCCGCCTGTCGGAGCGCCTCTGGAGCGGTGCTGGCCGGAGAAGGGGTGCTGAGCCTGGCGCGCGCCTTCTTCGAGGCCGGCTCGCGCGCGGTGGTGGCCAGCTTGTGGCCCCTGCAGGACGCGGAAGCCGCGGACCTGGTGGAGCGCTTCTACCGGCACCTGGCCACGGGGGCGAGCACGTCGGCGGCGCTGAGGGCCGCGCAGTTGGAGGCCATCGATGACGGGCTGCCCCCGGCCGCGTGGGCAGGACTGGTGGTGCTGGGAGATGCGTCGCTCGTGGTCACCTCGCCGCGCGAGGACCCGGCCCGCTTCCCAGTCGGAGTGGGAAGCAAGGCGGTGCTCGTCATCGCGGCGGCGCTCCTCATCGGCCTCGCGCTCGGGGCCCGCCATCGAACTCGCGGCGGGCCCCGCCCCTGACAGGCTCAGCAGCCGAACGGCGTCCCGTTGCCGCCCGCGCTGAAGGGCGTCCAGATGTAGTTCGGGTCCAGCCCCTCATACGACTGCGAGTTGCAGTACAGGTTCGTCTGCTGGAAGTTGATGAAGCAGCCGCCAGCCAGGCTCGACAGCCAGTTGGTGCGCGTCTTCCAGTCGCTGCACGTGGACACGTGGTGCTGGTGGACACCGTTGTTGTTGAGCGTGGTGGCGCGGCTGTGGGCCTTGAAGTCGTTGTTCACGTTCACGTAGGGGAAATACCAGACGTGCCCCTGGGGAATGGTCTTCTTGAAGAGAACGCCCCAGTCGCACCAGCTCTTCAGGCAGTTGCGCTTCTGGATGTCCCAGAAGACGCCGCCGTTGATGGCGCGCACGTAGGCGCCATACCCAATCATGTCCGTCGAAATCCACTCGGTGACCTCGTCGATGTCCCGGTGCCAGTCCTCGCAGCGGCCCGCATTGTCGTGCATGGTGCCCTGCCCACCGGCCTTCAAGCCGCCGCACGTACCCAGGGAGCGCGGTGCACCCGAGCCGAGGGCCGGCTCGGAGACGGACGGCGACGTGCTGCCCTGCTTCCAGTTGCCAGCGGCGACGACCACGTCGCTGTGGGCCTGGAGCGTGCGAGGCACCACCGTGCCCGTGGGAGACAGCGCGAGGTAGAGGGCCGCGGGGCTCGTGGCGGCGGACATCTGCGTCATCACCCGGTCGATGGACGTGGTGGACGTCTCGGGCCCGCCCACGGCGACGGCGATGGACTCTTCGTCCACCCGGATGAACTCGACGGTGACGTCATCGGGGGCCCGGAGCGTGGTCAGCACCGGCGCGGTGACGGCGTCGCCCGCGGGGCTCTGCACGACGGCGAGCGTCAGCGGCGGCAGACCATCATCCGGGTATTCCGGCTCGGGCGGGTTCGTGACGGACGACGCACTGGCACTGTCCAGCGCGGGCGGTGACTCCTCCACGCTCGAGGTCGGGGAATCACAGCCGACGGAAAGAGACCACAGCAGACACAGGGGAGACAGACGCACGCCCCAGGACAGGGGGCGACGAGACACGAAGCGAGGGGACATCGAGGCTCCACCACGGGCGCCCGGTCGCCATCATGGCGAGCCAGCCAATCGCGCCAGTGCCTCCACCCAACGTCCCCCGCGGGGGAATCCCCTCACCGATTGAGCAGCCGCGCGAGGAACTCACGGGTGCGCGGGTGCTGGGGCTCGCGCAACACCTGCTGAGGCGGGCCCTCCTCCACCACCTTCCCCGCGTCCATGAACACCACGCGGTGCGCCACGTCCGCCGCGAAGCCCATCTCGTGCGTCACCACGCACATCGTCATGCCCTCGCGCGCCAGCTCGCGCATGACCTCCAGCACCTCGCCCACCAGCTCCGGGTCCAACGCGCTGGTCGGCTCGTCGAAGAGCATCAGCTCCGGCTTCATCGCCAGCGCCCGGGCAATCGCCACCCGCTGCTGCTGACCACCGGAGAGCTGTCCCGGGTACGCGTCCGCGCGCGAGTCCAGATGGACCATGGCCAGCATGCGCCGCCCCAGGGCCTCCGCCTCCGCGTCCGACAGCCCCAACACCTTGCGCGGCGCCAGCGTCACGTTCTCCAGCGCGCTCAGGTGGGGGAACAGGTGGAAGCGCTGGAACACCATGCCCACGCGTCGGTGCAGCGCCTGGAGCGCCTTGGGCTCATCACTCACCTGCGTGCCCCCGACGACGACTTCGCCCTCGGATGGGACTTCCAGGCCGCACAGGCACCGCAAGAGCGTGGACTTGCCACAGCCGGACGGGCCCACGAAGACCACCACCTCTCCGGGCTGCACCGTGAGGTCCACGCCCTTGAGGACCTCCAGCGCCCCGAAACGCTTGTGCAGATTGCGAACCTCGACGAGCGCCATGGCTTTCCTCACCCCTGACGGTGGAGGCGCTTCTCCAGCGCCGAGGCCAGCCGTGTCAGCGGCAGCGTGGCCAACAGATAGAACAACGCGACGAGCGGCCAGACAGCCAGCGGCGCGGCGAGCTGGCTCGCCAGCTCCTGCCCCGCCCGCGTCAGCTCCGCCATGCCGATGATGGACACCAGCGAGGAGTCCTTCAGCAGCGCGATGCCCTCGTTCGTCAAGGGCGGCAGCACGTTGCGCACCGCCTGCGGGAGGATGACGTAGCGCATGACCTGCGCGCGGCCCATCCCCAGCGCCCGCGCGGCCTCCTCCTGCCCCGCGTCCACGGAGGCGATGCCCGCCCGGAAGATTTCCGCCACGTACGCGGCGCTGTTGAGCGTCAGCGCCAGCACCGCCGCCAGCATCGGCGCCAGGTCCACGCCCAAGAGCTGCGGCAGCGCGTAGTAGATGAATATGATTTGCACCAGCAACGGCGTTCCGCGAAGCCCCTCGACGTACGCGGCGCACAGCCACGCCAGCGGCCGGAAGCGCACCCGCCGCCCCAGCGCCACCGCCAGTCCCAGGGGCAGCCCGGAGATCAGCGCCAGCACGGTGAGCCCCAGCGTCAGGCCCAGGCCCTGAACGAGCCGCCAGGTCACCTTGCCCCAGGGCACGGCCTGCGGCGTCGCCTGGGCCTTCTGGGCCGCCTCGCCGAAGTAGCGCTCCTCCAGCGCGGCGAACTTCCCGCTGTCGCGCAGGCGCTGGAGCGCGGCGTTGACGGCCTCGCGCAGCGCGGGGTCATCCGGCCGCATCGCGATGCCGTAGTGCTCCTCCGTCAGCAGCCCGCCCGCGGCGCGCAGCCCCTGGAAGCCATGGGCCAGGAAGTAGCGAAGCGTCGGCCCATCCCCCACCACGCCCGCCAGGTTGCCGTTGCGCAGGTCCTGGAGCGCCAGGTCGATGCTCGGGTACTGCCGCACCTCGATGTCCGGGAACTTCTCCAGCACCAGCGAGGCACTGGTGTTGATTTGAATGCCCGCCGTCTTCCCGCGCAGGCTCTCGATTCCGGTGACGGCCGTGTCCGCCTCCCGCGCCACCACGAGCTGTCCCGCCGTGTAGTACGGCGCGGAGAAGCCCAGCCGCTGCTGGCGCTCGGGCGTTATCGTCACGGCCGAAATCACCAGGTCGAACTTCCCCGCCATCAGCGCGGGAAACACCCCGTCGAAGGACGTGTTCGTCCACGCCACCTTCGCGCCCAGCTCTTCCGCGATGAGCGCTCCCAGCTCGATGTCGAACCCCACCAGCTCGCCGTCCTTCACGGACTCGAACGGCGGGTAGGTGGCATCCGTCCCGATGCGCAGCGTCCGCCCCTTCCAGTCCCCCCGGGAGCCCGGCGCCTCACCCCGGCCACAGCCGAGCAGCACCAGCACCCCCCACACGAGGCACAGCAAGGCCAGCCCGGGAGTGTGGGCCTGGCGACACGAAAGGCGGCGGCGCGACATGGAACGAACAGCTCCCATGCCCAACTATCCCTGAGGCATCAAGGGTTTCCACCGGGACCGGACAACCCGTGACAGCCACGCAACTTCCGCCCTCTCCGGGCCGATACTCTTCCACACCATGAAGACCCCCATCTCCGGCCCCCGCGTCCAGCCCCGTCCGCTCGAGACCCCCGCCACCCCGGCGCCCGTCCGCAACGAGGTGAAGCCCCAGGCCCCCGTGGTGCGCGGTGACGCTCGCGATGTGTCCCTGTTCGACACGGGAGCCGCTCGCAAGCCGACGGTGGCGCTGACCACGCCCGTCGCCCCCCAGGGGACGAACGTCGCCCCGGGCACCTACCCCAGCGTCGCGGACGTGAAGGCCATTGCCTCCATCCAGGACCCGGTGGCGCGCAACTACGCGATTACCCAGGGCTACGCGGACCTGTCCAACGGCCTGGGTCAGATGCTCGGCAAGGAGAACGCCAACTGGTCCACCTTCGCGACGTGGGCGTCCAAGCAGGCGGGCGTGAGCATCCGCAACGAGGACATGCCCAAGTTCTTCACCGACGCGCTCAAGGGCGCCGGTGACATGGCGGGTCCGCTGAAGAAGGTGGACGACGTGCTGCGCAAGGTGGGCCTGCCCGCGCTGCCGCTGGCGGACATCGCCGCGGCGGGCAGCGAGGCGCTCAACAACGTCAGCAAGTCGATTGCCGACGGCAACCAGTTCGTCTTCAACGAGGTGGGCCAGGAGTTCGCCCGCTTCATCGAGACCTTCCAGGGCGACACGTCCTACGACGCCGCCAAGACGCAGAAGTACCTGGATGGCTTCGGCAAGGACAAGCCGCTCCTGAAGGAGGCCTTCGGCCACTACACCAAGGCCATGTTCGAGAAGGACCCGAACAAGAAGGCGGAGCTGATGCTGCTCGCCAATGACCAGATTGGCCTGCACGAGCAGACGCAGCTCCAGCAGCACGTGGAGAAGGCGCTCAACGCGCCGGTGAAGGACACCTTCCGGAGCATCCTCAAGCAGAGCATCGAGTCCGGCATCAACGCGCTGCCCTTCCCCGCCAACCTCGCTGGCAAGGCCGCCCTGAAGACGGGCCTCGTGGACGCGGCGCTCAACCCCCTGGTCGACGCGACGGCCTCCGTGTTCCGCCGGCTCGCCACCGAGCACATGATGAAGCTCGCGGTGCCGGGCGGCGCGCTGAAGCTGGGCAACGACCTGCCCCCGCCTCCGGGGATGGAGAGCACGCTCTTCCCGCCGCACCTGCGCGCCATCGAGAACCCGGAGCTGCGCGCCCTGCTGGGCAAGCTGGACTCCAGCTCCGACAGCCTCAAGGGCACCGCGGCCAAGGACTGGAGCAAGCTGGACCAGCGGATGAACTACATCATCGACCTGTTCCGCACGCGCCAGTCGGACCCGCACCTGTTCGACGCGCCGTTCGGCAAGACGGGCACCACCTACCCGCTGCCGGCCACCCAGCAGCGCGCGGGCTGAAGTCCCTCGGGGCGCCGTCACCTCGGCGCCCCGTCGCCGTCACACCTCGTCCACCACGAACTGCTCCTGCCGGGCGATGCCCAGCTTCTTCATCCGGCTCTGGAGCGTGGAGGGCTTGAGGCCCAGGAGCGCCGCCGCCCCACCCGGCCCGTAGACGCGCCCCCGCGTGAGCGTCAGCACCCGCAGGATGTGCTCCCGCTGCACCGCCGCCAGCGTCAGCACCGAGCCGGGCTTCATCGTCGCGTCCAGCACGCTCGGCACCGCCGGCTCCACCTGCGCCGCCGGGTGAGCGCTTCCACCGTGCGCCACCACGTCGAACGAGGAAGGACCCAGCTCCGTGCCCTTCGTCAGGATGGTGGCGCGCTCCAGCGCGTTGCCCAGCTCGCGCAGGTTGCCCGGCCAGTCATACGACTCCAGCCTGGCCAGCCCCGCCGGCGACACGCGCATGCCGCGCCGACCGGTGCGCCGCGCCTGCTCCTCCAGGAGGAACGTACACAACTGCGCCAGGTCCTCGCGCCGCTCGCGCAGGGGCGGCAGCCGCAACGGGAAGACACTCAGCCGGTAGTAGAGGTCCTCGCGGAAGCGCTTCTCGGCGATGGCGCGGTGCAGGTCCACGTGCGTGGCCGCGAGGATGCGCACGTCCGAGCGCACCGTCTTGTCGCTGCCCACCGGTTCGAAGGCCTTCTCCTGGAGCGCGCGCAAGAGCTTCGCCTGAAGTTCGACGGGCAGCTCGCCCACCTCGTCCAAGAGCAGCGTGCCTCCGCTCGCCATCTGGAAGCGGCCCGCGCGGTCCTTCGTCGCGCCCGTGAAGGCGCCCTTCACGTGGCCGAACAGCTCACTCTCCAGCAGGCCCGCCGGAATCGCCGCGCAGTTGAGCGTGACGAAGGGCTGGTCCGCGCGCGAGCTCCACTTGTGGATGGCCCGCGCCAGCCGCTCCTTGCCCGTGCCCGTCTCACCGGTAATCAGCACCGGCGTGTCCGTCTCCGCCACCTGCCGCGCCCGCCGCGCGAGGTCCCTCATGACGGGGCTCAGCGACGCCTCGAGGATGCCCTCCGACTCTCCGCTGAGCTGCGCCTCCAGGAGCTTCGCGTGCTCGTGGTCCTGACGGTGCAGCCGCTCGAACGTCGCGCGCTGCTCGGCCGCCTGGAGCGCCGTCGCCAGCATCTGGCCGTACACCTCCACCAGGTCCACCACCGGCTGCGGGTACGTCTCGCACTCGGCGCGGTCCAACGTGAGCACGCCATAGGTGCGCTCGCCCGCGCACAGCGGCACCACCATGCACGCGTGCCCCGGCGGCAAATCCAGCACGCCGTCGAACGGGTCTCCGTCACCGTGCGAGTGGTCCTCTTCCGTGAAGGCTCGCGCGCGCCGTGTCTCCAGCGCGTGACGCAGCGAGGGGAACTCCGACAAGGTCAACGCGTGGTGGCGCACCTTCGCGTTCGCCAGCGGACCACGCGCCGCCACCGACACCAGCTTGCCGTCCCTCAACAGGAACAGCGTCGCCAGGTCGAAGCGCACCACGCGCGTCAACCAGTCCAGTCCTCGACGAAGCAGCTCATCCACCGAATCTTCGGTGGTTGCCAGCTCGACCAGGTCCCGAGCATCCTTCGCGCCCTCGGTTGGCGCTGACAGTTCATCCGACATGAGGCATGAATAATAGCGCTCCACCGAAATTGCAGTGGCGGTCATCACCGATATTTCGTTATTCACCGTCCCAGCAACACCGGCCAGTGGGGGGCTGAAGTCAAGTCCCTGGAATCATTGAAGTCGATTGACTGGCACGAGGTCTGCTGTAGCCGTTAGCAGAAGACACCTTCCCAGGGGCCCCCCGCGGGTCCCTCAACCCAAGGAGCAGTACATGCTGACCGTTGGCGACAAGATTCCGAGCTTCAAGGTCAAGGCCACCGTGAGCCTGGAGAAGGGCAAGGAGTTCCAGGAGATCACGAACGAGACCTACAAGGGCAAGTGGCTGGTGCTGTTTGCGTGGCCCAAGGACTTCACGTTCATCTGCCCCACGGAGATCGCGGAGTTCGGCAAGAAGAACAAGGACTTCAATGACCGTGACGCGCAGGTGCTGGGCCTGAGCACGGACAGCGAGTTCGTGCACCACGCGTGGCGCACGCACCACCCGGACCTCAAGGGCCTGCCGTTCCCGATGCTGGCGGACCTGAAGCACGAGCTGTGCAACGCGCTGGGCATCCTCCACAAGGAGGAGGGCGTGGCGTTGCGCGCGACGTTCATCGCGGACCCCGAGGGCATCATCCGCCACGTGACGGTCAACGACCTGTCCGTGGGCCGCAACGTCTCCGAGACGGTCCGCACCCTGGACGCGCTCCAGACGGACGAGCTGTGCCCGTGCAACTGGAGCAAGGGTGAGGAGACCCTGACCCAGAAGCTGGCGAAGGCGGGGTAACGCGTCATGGCCTCGCTCGAAGTCGTCCGCTCTGAACTCGCGGACGCCCACAAGGACACCCGCCTCAACCTCCAGGCAGTCCTGGAAGGTGGCAGCCTCACCCCCGAGCAGCGCTGGGGCGTGGCTGTCGCGTCGGCCTACGCCGTTCGGAATGACCGGCTGAAGGAAGCGATGCTCAACGAGGCGCGGAAGGCACTCGCGAACCCCGAGCCCATCATCGAGGACGCGCGTGCTGCGGCGTCGCTGATGGCGATGAACAACGTGTACTACCGCTTCCGGCACATGATCGGGAAAGAGTCGTACTCGACCAAGCGCGCCGGACTGCGGATGAACAGGCTCGCGCAGGTGCTGACCAACAAGGTGGACTTCGAGCTGGTCTGCCTCGCGGTCAGCGCCATCAACGGCTGCGAGATGTGCATGCAGTCCCACGAGAAGGTCGTCCTCGAGGGCGGCCTCTCCGAGGACCAGGTGCACGACGCGGTGCGAGTCGCGGCGGTCATCCACGCCGCGGCGGTGGGCCTGGAGTCTTAAGCCTCGCACCCGCGAGTCATTCGCTGTGCTTCACCCGCGCCCTCCGGTGGAAACACCGGGGGGCGCTCCATTTGTGGGCGACGCGCATCTGAATGAACGTCCGCACCCCTTAAGAACGAAAGGAAGTCCCTCATGTACAAGAGCCCCAGCCCCCTCCCCGAGAAGACCCGCGCCTCCATCGCCGAATCGCTCAACGCCCGCCTGGCGGATGGCCTGGACCTGCACTCGCAAATCAAGGTGGCCCACTGGAACATCAAGGGCCCGCAGTTCGCGGCGCTGCACCCGCTGTTCGAGACCTTCGCCGTCAGCCTCGCCAACCACAACGACTCCATCGCCGAGCGCGCGGTGACGCTGGGGGGCAAGGCGTTTGGCACCACCCGCCATGTCAGCAAGTCCAGCCGCCTGCCTGAGTATCCGCAGGAGACGACGCGTGACTTGGAGCACGTGAAGCTGCTCGCCGAACGCATCGAGGTCTACCTGGAAGGCCTGCGAGACAGCCGCAAGCTCTTCGTCGAGGTGGATGACGCGGATTCCGAGGACCTGGCCACCGGCATCATCGTGGAGTTCGAGAAGCACGTCTGGTTCCTGCGCGCCTCACTGGAGACCTGAGGCCGGCGACACCCGGGGCGAAGGCGCCGTGAGTGTGCATGGCGCTATACGCTCCCAGCACGTTTGACGGAGCCCTTGTGCCTGTTTTCGCCACGTTGCGAAGGGCACGAGGGTTGCTCTACCAGGGAGCACCCCGCCCGCGACGATGCGGTCCGGGCATCCCTGGAGAAGTCCCCGTGCGAACCCTCATTGGCCTGTCTCTCTCCGCCCTCCTCGTCGCGTGTGGCCGCGACGTGCCCCCGGATGAAGTGATTGAAGCCGCCAAGGCGCGCGTGGAGCGCGTCGTCGCGGCGGGGCACCTGACGCGGGGCGCGCTGGAGGTGCTCGGGTTCATGCCCGTGTACACCTGTGGCGAGCCGCGCCGGGCGTTCCTGGATATCGCGGCGCCCGACGTGAGCGCGCGCCTGTCCTGCGCCACGGCCACGGTGGAGCAGCTCGACGCGGTGACGGACGGCGTGGTGCTGAGCTTCAACGGGCCGGACTGCGAGGTCCACGGCCTGCGGCTCGAAGGCCGTGCCTTCTTCAAGTACAGCGGCGGTGTGGACCGGATGGACGTCTCCGTGGACCTGCGCCAGCTGCGCGTGGACGGCGCGGTGCTGCCCGCGGAGGTCGGCTATGGCACCTGCGGAGACCAGACGAGCGTCTGGGCGAAGGCGGCCGGCGACGTCCCGGGACGCCCGGGCCACACGCTGCGCGTGGATGCGCGGGTGGGCAAGCGCGCGGGCCTGCCGCTGTTGGGCGGCTCCTCGCTGGTGCTCGACGGTGAAGGGGAGCTCACGGGCCCCGACGGCGTGGACACGATGACGCTCGACACCCTCCAGTACGAGGTGGGCGAGTACCTGCCCAAGGAGGGCACGGCCATCCTGGAGACGTCGGACGGACACCGCGTGGAGGCGAACTTCCAACCGGGCCTGTGGCGGCTGGGCAAGGTGGAGGTGACTGTGGATGACCACGCCTCCGTGACGGTGCCCATCATCCGGTAGCAAGGGATTGCGCGCGCGTCGTCGCTTTCCGCTAGGGTTCCCGGCCGTGAGCGACGACGTCACGATTCCCGCATTCCGCTCCGTGCCCCGCACGGGCGTCATCTACGTCACCGCCGAGGCCACGCGCCGAGGCTACCGTTCCAGCGACCCCGACTGGTGCAACCTGGGCCAGGGGCAGCCGGAGACGGGAGATTTGCCCGGCGCACCGGCCCGCCTGAACACGGTGAACATCGACGTGGCGGACATGGAGTACGCGCCGGTGGCGGGGCTGTGGGACGTGCGAGAAGCCATCGCCAGTCTCTACAACCGCCTCTACCGCAAGGGGCTGCCCAGCCAGTACAGCGCGGAGAACGTGTGTCTCTCCGGTGGCGGGCGAGCGGCCCTCACCCGCGCCGCGGCGAGCCTGGGCTCCATCAACCTGGGCCACTTCCTGCCGGACTACACGGCCTACGAGGAGCTGCTGGACGTCTTCAAGGCGTTCACCGCCATCCCCATCCTCCTGGAGGGTGAGCGCGGCTACGCCTTCACCCACGAGGACCTGCGCCGCGAGGTGCAGGGCCGCGGGCTGTCCGCGCTGCTCTTCTCCAACCCGTGCAACCCCACCGGCAAGCTGGTGCAGGGGGACGAGCTGGCGCGGTGGGTGGGCGTGGCGCGTGAGCAGGAGTGCGTGCTGCTCATCGACGAGTTCTATTCGCACTACATCTGGACGGGCCGCCCCGGGCACCTGCCGGTGGAGAGCGCCGCGCGCTACGTGGAGGACGTGAACCGCGACCCCGTCGTCCTCTTCGACGGCTTCACCAAGAACTGGCGTTATCCGGGCTGGCGCATGACGTGGACGGTGGGGCCCAAGCAGGTGATTGAAGCCGTCTCCAGCGCGGGCAGCTTCCTGGACGGAGGAGGCAGCCGGCCCTTGCAGCGCGCCGCCATTCCCCTGCTCCAGGAGGAGCCCGTCATCGCGGAGACGCTGGCCATCCACACGGCCTTCCGCGAGAAGCGGGACAAGTTCCACTCGCGCCTGGAGCGGCTGGGCATCCGCACGGACCGCGCGCCGGATGGGACGTTCTATGTCTGGGGCAACGTGTCCGGACTGCCCGCGCCGCTCAACGACGGCATGGGCTTCTTCCGCGCCGCGCTGGAGCAGAAGATCATCACCGTGCCGGGTGAGTTCTTCGACGTGAATCCAGGCAAGCGCCGCGCGCGTCCATCCCGCTTCCGCGGCTATGTGCGGCTGTCTTTCGGGCCGTCCATGGAAGTGCTGGAGAAGGCGCTGACGCGACTGGAAGCCATGGTGCTGCAGCACAGCCGCACCTGACCGCGCGCAACCCCCTTCCGGAGCCGACGCGTCCCTGGCGGCTCCGGAAGGCAATGACACCCATCCGCTAGAGATTCTTCTCCAGCAACTGCACCAGGCGCTGAACGCGCTCGCTCGTGTAGTTCTCGATGTTGCTGAAGTTGTGCCGGTAGAACAGCGTCTTGTCCTGGAAGCGGTAGAAGACACGGTCCTCGGGCTCGGTGCCGCTGATGAAGTACTTCTTGAAGCCGTCCTTCACCGCCTGCTTGGAGAAGTCATCCACGGCGATCTGCTGGAGGGCCAGCACCACCGGCTCGAAGGAGATGGCGTCGAAGCCCTTCTCGAAAATCTCCGCCAGCCCCTCCGCTCCGCGCCCAGGGTGTTCCACTCCACCTCGAACTCGACGGGCGCGCCGACCAACTCGTTGAACTTCCGCTGCCACTTCGGGCGGGACGACAGGTTCCGGAACGACCCGGGGCCCTGCGTGACGCGCGCCTGGAGGCCGTATGCTTCCCGGCGCCCATGAAACTCCCCTCCTCCCGGCTCGCGCTGCTCGGCGTCCTCTACTTCGTGCAGGGCCTGCCCTTCGGCTTCCAGGCCACCGCGCTGCCCGTGTACCTGCGGGAGCAAGGGGTGTCGCTCACCGCGCTGGGCTTCGCCGGGGTGCTCGCGCTGCCCTGGGGGCTCAAGGCGCTCTGGGCGCCGCTGGTGGACCGATATCACTCCGCGCGGCTCGGACGGCGCAGGTCCTGGATTCTGCCGATGCAAGCAGGCCTGACGCTCACCTGCGCGGCGGCGGGGTTCATGGTCTCCGAAGGGGGTTCGCTGAAGGTCCTCCTGGGGCTCATCCTGGTGATGAACCTCTTCGCCGCCACGCAGGACATCGCGGTGGATGGGCTCGCGGTGGACACGCTGAGGCCGGAGGAGCTGGGCCTGGGCAACTCCGTGCAGGTGGTGGGCTACAAGCTGGGGATGCTCACGGGCGGCGGGCTCCTGGTCTGGGCCAGCAAGTCCATTGGCTGGTCGGGCCTGTTCCTGTCCATGGCCGCGCTGTGCGCGGGCGCGCTCGTGGTGACGCTGCTCACCCGTGAGCCACCTCCGCGTGAGGATGCGAGCGGACGCGACACCGCGGCGCCCCCGGAGACACGCCTGAGCTGGCGGCAACTGCGCGAGCGCTTCGCCTCGGTGATGATGAAGCCGGGCACGCTCTGGCTGCTGCTCTTCATTGGCACGTACAAGTTCGGCGAGACGATGGCGGACGTGCTCTACAAGCCCTTCCTCCTCGACGCGGGCATCCCCGCCTGGAAGATAGGCCAGTGGGTGGGGACGTGGGGGAACGTGGCTTCCATCCTCGGCTCCCTCGCGGGAGGACTGCTCGCCACGCGCCTGCCCATCGTCGGAGCGCTGACGCTCACCGCCTCGCTTCGCGTGCTGCCGCTCATGGGCCGCTGGTGGCTGGCGACCCACGGCGTCAGCGACGCGGGCGTCATCGGCGTCACGCTCGCGGAGGAGCTGGTGGGCGGCGCGCTCACCACGGTGATGTTCGCGTTCATGATGTCTCGCGTGGACCGGCGTATCGGCGCCACGCACTACACGCTGCTGGCCAGCCTCGAGGTCTGGGGCAAGGCCCCCGCCGCGCCACTCGCGGGGTGGCTCGCGGACCCGGCGCACGGACTGGGACTGGGCTATGCGCCGGTCTTCCTGCTCGGTGCCGCACTGTCCGTGGCATTCCTCGCGCTGCTGATTCCCATCCGCCACCAACGCACGAGTCCCACCTCCGTCGCCTCCACCGGCTGACGCGCGCGGGCGCACGTCACGATTCCGTGACAGCCGCATTTCCTCGATTGGCTGTACTCATTTGTTATCAAGACAGATGTGTCAGACGCGCGTGTTAAGTGCGGAGCCGCAGTTCCCCCCTTCTCACGCGCGGGAGAAGTTGCCCGCGAGAGGTCCACCCTTTGTTCTCTACATCCCTGAAGTCGTTCCTGGGCGGCGTCGCGCTGTTGGCCGCGCCCCAGGCCCTCGCGGACAGCACCACCACGATTCCCGCCTTCAACGCGGCGATTGCCACGGCCCGGACGTCGAACAGCCCCGGTGGCACCACCGTGCGCCGCGCGGAGATGAAGAACGCGGTCAACCTGTTCCTCTACGACGACGGCCGCGTGGACGCCGCCGAGCGCACCTTCCTGGGCGCGCGCATCAACGACCTGGTCTTCAACATCGGCGTCACCGCCACCGCCAAGAAGTACATGATTGATGTCCACGAGCTGAACGACGGCGCCACCACCTATGCGCCGCTGTGGCTCGACGACATGGCGCAGACGCCCGAGCAGCTGTTCGGCGCGACCGGGCCGCTCACCACGTCCTCCTCCATCAAGGAGGGCTACATCCCTAATGGGCAGGGCGTGGCGAACCAGGAGACGCTGTCCTACAAGGCCGCCGCGGCCTTCGGGCTGCGGGGCGTGGGGGCGTTCACCCCCATCACCGTCCAGGAGCTGCTCGCGAAGCTCTCCGCACAGGTCATCAGCGGCACCCCGAACTCGGATGAGGTGGATGGCGCGCTGGCGCTCATCACGCAGATTTCGCGCAACAGCAACCGGCTCTACACCACGGGCTGGTCGTGCCAGACGTACTGCGGCGGTGGCGGCCCTGGGGACATGGGTGGCTACTTCATCGCCGCGGTGAGCACGGACCGCCAGTTCGTGCGCATGGTGCGCGTGACGACCTGGTCGGACTAATCGTTCCTCAGCGCCGTGCGCGCAGCTCGAGCCCCGCGGGAGGGAAGGTTCCTCCCACGTGGGTCCACTCGAGCCGGACCTGACGGCGGCCCTCGGGCGGAAGCTCGAGGACCGCCAACACCCTGCCCTCTCCGCGCTGGTTGACGCGGACGTCCACGCGCTGGCCGTCGACCTTCATCGCCAGGTTCAGCACTCCGGCCTGTGGGAAGAAGCGTTCTGAGGGATGGAGTCGCGGCGAGGTGAGCAGCAATTCCACCTCGCGCGGCTCGCTGTCCTCGTTCTCCAGCGTGTACGTCAGCTGGTACGAGACGCCCCGGGCACCGTCGTGCGTCCTGTCGTCCCGAGCGGATGCAGCGCGCGAGGCGGAGGTCCCCGAGGTCGGCGTCAACGTCGGCGCGTCAGGCCCCGTGCCCGCGCGCCTGCGGGGCATGGACATGACGAGGTCGCCCGCGAGCGTTCCTGGAGACAGGCGCAGCGTGCGCTCACCCACGAAGAGGCTGCCTGCTTCGCTCACCCCCTGAAGTGAAGGGAAGGCCGTCGTGCCCGCATCCCCGGCGGTGGCCAGCGGATGCTCGCTCCGGGAGATGGCGGCGAGCTCGTCGGGAGTGAGTGGCAGGGGGCTGGACACGGTGGCCAGACGGAACCGCGCGCCGGGGTCTACCTGCCCCTTCGAGTCCAAGGCCGTGAAGTCCAGGAGGGCGCAGAGCGTGCCCGACTTTTCGTGACGCGCATCCAGGACGACCACCGTCGCGCCAGGCGGCACGGTGAGAGAGCCCTCGAAGGCGCCCCGGGTTCCCAGGCGCACGTCGTCCAGGTGGGACAGGTCGAGGTCGTCACGGACGAGCGGACGGGACTGGCGCTCTGATTCGTCACGGGCATCGAGGACGGCGTCGAGGAGGCCCGAGGCGAGGACCGCATGCGGTCCTCGGAAGAACAGGCCCTCTGGGTCTGGTTCCTTGCCTTGCTCTGCCTGCGCGTCGACCAGTCCCGTGAGGTCCTCGTCGATGGGCTCCTGGCTCAACGGGTTGAAGGGCGCGCCCGTGGTGCTCGGTGGGAACTGGGGCGTGAGGTACTTGGAGAAGAGGCCACCCTTGACCTGGAGCTGAATGGGACGCCCCGACGTGTTTCGCAGCACGACGGAGCAACGCCCGGTTCCCTCGGAGGCTGCTTCCACGCGGTTGATGGCGCGCACGTACAGCCGGGCCTGACCGGAGAAGGTGTAGCCGCCCTCGCTCTTTCCCGGCACGAGCCGACTCATCGTGGAGCCGAGGACACCCCAGGTCCGAATCGTCTCGGGGTTGGAGTGGACGAGGAGTGGCGCGCCCGTGAAGGCGCCCTCGATGGGAGCGAGGGCGGAGATGGGGAGCACCTCCGAGTCGAGGTCACCCACGGACAGCGGCGGTCGCGTGTGCGTTCGCGCTTCGTAGCGAGGAGGCGGGGCTTCGTCCTCGATGGGCGGCACCTCCGCGATGATCACATCGTCCGAGGAGGGCTCCTCCGACTCCACGCTGGCCCCCCGAGATGAAACCAGCGTGAGCCCACGCCGCGAAGGAGGCTTCGCGGGAGCTTCGGACGGGGGACTCGCGACGGAGTTCGCCCGTGGCTTCGACGCGTGAGGCGCCTCGACGACCTTCACGTGCGGCTTCGCCTCGTGGGCTGTCTCGATGGGCGTTGCTTGCGGCTTCGCCTCGTGAGCTGTCTCGATGGGCGTTGCTTGCGCCTTCGTCTCTTGCGCGGTCTCGATGGGCGTTGCTCGCGGCTTCGCCTCGTGCGCTGTCTCAATGGGCGTTGCTTGCGACTTCACACCCTCGACACTCTTGAGGGAAATCTCTTGCGGCGTGACGTCGGCGGACTTCGCCTGTCCTTTGCCCACTGGCTTCGCCTGAGGCTTCGCGGATTCAGAAGTCCCGGTGGCCTTCGACTGACCCTTCAGGACCTGCGCATCTCCCGCCGACTTCACCTGTGCCTTCGAGGCCTGCGTATCTCCCGCCGCCGAGCTCCCCTGTGACTTCGTCGCCTGCGCATCTCCAGCCGACTTCGCCTGTGCCCTTGGGGCCTGAACATCTCCAGCGGCCTTGGCCTGTGCCTTCGAGGCCTGCGTATCTCCCGCTGACTTCCCCTGCGCCTTCGGGGCCTGAGCATCTCCAGCGGCCTTGGCCTGTGCCCTCGGGGCCTGAGCGTCTCCAGTGGGCTTCGCCTGCGCCCTCGTGGCTTGTGCCCCTCCCGCCTGCTTCGCCTGTGCCCTCGGGGCCTGAGCGGCTCCAGGCGACTTCCCCTGCGCCTTCGGAGCCACGGCGGGCTCCGGCTTTCGTGCGGGCTTCTTCGCGGACTCCGCCCCTTGCCCCGCCGAGGGCTTTCCCCCGGCGGACGCCCCACGGGTCGTCGGAGGGGCGGGTTTCGAGGACGAACGTCTGGGCGGCGGCTTCGGGGGCGGCATGGAGAGATCCTCTCACGCCCGCGACCACTTCCTCCAGGCAAGGCCCGTCAAGGCGAACACCCCGACGGTGGGCACGGCCCACGGCCCCACCCTCGCGAGCCGGTGCTCCCAGACATCCACCCGGTCCGCCAGGAGCAAGATCATCCAGTGGCGCGCCAGGTGGTCCGGGTAGCCATAGGCCACCTTGCGCAACAGTCCGCTTACCCCGTGAGGCGGCTGCGCGGTGCCGAACACCGGGGGGAACCCGGCACGGCCCTTGTGCTTGAACACGCGCACATCCGAGTGCTGCACACGGATGGGCACGCGCGCCCCCGGCATGGGTTGAGGCGTTCTCTCCATCGGCACACCCGGACGACTGGAGGGTTCCAGGTCCACCGCGGCGTCAGGAATGGGTCTATCCGGCATGGTTCGGCTCCTTGCTCGTCACGCGTACCCAGGGGTGAGGACGCACTTGACGCAGCCGTCCTGCTTCTGGGCGAACAGGTGGTACGCCTTGGGTGCCTCCTCCAGCGGGAAGCGGTGGGTGATGATGCCCTTCGCGTCGATGCGGCCCTCACGGATGTGCTGGAGCAGATGCGGCATGTAGCGACGCACGTTGCACTGGTTCATCCGCAGCGTGAGTCCCTTGTTCATCGCGGTGCCAATGGGCATCAGGTTCCACGGCGGGCCGTACACCCCGACGATGGAGACGTTGCCACCCTTGCGCACGACGTCGATGCACCAGGTGAGCACCGTGGGCGCGCCCGCCTCCAGCTTCAATCCCAGCCCCAGCACGCGCTGCCCCAGCGAGCCCTCGGCCTCCATGCCAACCGCGTCGATGCACACGTCCGGCCCGCGCCCCTCGAACAGCTCCTTCAGGTAGAGGACGATGTCGTCCACCTCCCGGAAGTTCACCGTCTCCACCTTCGCGTACCGCTCCGCGAAGTCGAGCCGGTACTGCACGCAGTCCACCGCGATGACCCGGCCCGCGCCCATCAGCCACGCGGACCGCATGGCGAACAGGCCCACCGGGCCCGCGCCGAACACCACCACCGTCTCGCCGCCCTTGATTTCACCCATCTCCGCGCCCATGTAGCCGGTGGGCAGGATGTCTCCGAGGAAGAGCGCCTCCTCGTCCTCCATGCCGTCGGGAATCTTCAGTGGCCCCACGTCCGCGAAGGGCACGCGCACGTACTCGGCCTGCCCGCCGTCGTAGCCGCCCGTCGTGTGCGAATAGCCATACACGCCGCACGCCACGTCGCTCGACGGGTTGCTGTTCTCACACGAGGCCGTCAGCCCTCGCTGACAGTAGAAGCAGGTGCCACAGGAGATGTTGAAGGGCACCACCACCCGGTCGCCCTTGTGCAACTGGCTCACCTCGGAGCCCAGCTCCTCCACCACACCGGTGAACTCATGACCGAACGTGTGGCCCACGCGGGTATCCGGCACCAGGCCGTGCAACAGGTGCAGGTCCGAGCCACAGATGGCCGTGCGGGTCACCTTGAGGATGACGTCCTGCGGGTGCTCCAACCGAGGGTCTGGCTTGTTCTCCACCCGGACCTTGAACGGCCCCTGGTACGTCAGTGCACGCATGTGAGTCCTCTCCCGTTGCACATACGGGTGAGGACTCCGACGCCTCGCGGCAAGACGCTCGACAGCGAGCCCCTGGCTGCCCTGCCGCCTTGTGGCGCGGGCACCGCCGCTCAGCCGACCACGGGCTCCACGGGAAGCTCCGTCGCGCGCCAGAGATACCAGCTCACCACGGTGCGCCAGGGCCGCCAGCGCTCACCGTATTCCAGCAGCGCCTTGGGGCGCGGCATCTCCGGAAGCCCATACGCGAGCATGAAGCCCTTGCGCACGCCGAAGTCGTCCACCGGCAGCACGTCCGGCCGACCAAGCCGGGAGATGAGCAGCATCTCCACCGTCCACTGACCGATGCCTCTCACCTGCGTGAAATGCTCGATGAGCGAGGCGTCGTCCATGCGCCGCACGCGGGACAGGGGCGGAACGGTGCCGTCCAGTGACTTGCGCGCCAGGTCCTGCAGCGCGGCCAGCTTGTTGGCGGACAGGCCCGCCTCGCGCAGCACCGGCTCCGACACGGACAGCAGGGCCTGGGGCGTGAAGCGGCGGCCCTTGCCCACGCGCTCGCTGACGCGCTCGAAGATGGCGGCGGCGGCACGGCCGTGGAGCTGCTGATAGACGATGGACTCCGCCAGCGCGGCGAAGGGACTGTGCAGGGGGCTCAACTGGAGGCGGAAGGAGCCCACGCGCTTCATCAGCGCGCCCAGCTTCGGGTCCTCGCGCGCCAGGGCACGGCGGACCTCGGGAGTGAAGGCTTCGGGCAGGCGCGGGGCGGTGGGAGCAGGACGCGGCATGGGAGGGGTGACATGCTGCCGCTCCCAGCGCCCCGCGCAACCCGATTCTTGTCACGAAGAGCCGAGACTCAGAGTAGCGCGGCCTTGTCCGTCTCGGAGGGCACCTGGCGCCGGGGCTCGCCCTCCATCAGCTCGTCGAACTCCTCCTCCATCTGGAGGCCCAGGTCCTCGAGCTGCTCCTTGGAGACGAGCTTGCGGACCTTCTTGAAGAGGTCGCCCTCTTCCTCTTCCACGTGGTGCTCTATCTGCTCCTGGAGCACCTTCATCTTCGCGTCGAAATCCTCGTCGTGCGGCTCCATCTCCATCAGGTCGGCGATGATGCGCTTGGCGGACAGGTGCTCCTCCACGGCCTCGCGCAGCAGGTCCTCGGTGTCGTTGGCCTTGGACGCCGGATAGAAGTACTGCTCCTCGATGGTGGTGTGCGCACTGAGCCGGTCGGCAATCATCTCGAACAACTCCCGGCGTTTCGCATCGGCATGGTCCGGGAGCTTGCCGTACTGCGTGAAGAGCTTCTTCACCTCGGCGTGTTGCTGCTTCAGGAGGTCCAACGCGTTCATGGGTGTATCTCCGTGTCCGACGGGGTTCTTGTCATCAAACGAAGAAGCCGGGGCTCAGCGGGGCAGCTTGCGGGAGGGCAGGTCCTTCACCGCGGGCCCGTTGAGCACCTTGCCCGTGGGGCTGTAGCGCGCGCCGTGACAGGGGCAGTCCCACGAGCGCTCCGCGCCGTTCCAGTGCACGTGGCAGCCCAGATGCGTGCACACCGGAGACACCGCGTGAGAGGTTCCGTCCGCCTCGCGGTAGACGGCCACCTTCTGCCCTTCGACTTCCAGAATCTTCGCCTCGCCGGGCGCCACCTCGGACAGGTGCTTGCCCTCGGGCTTCGCCAGCCGGTCCGCGACGAAGCGGAAGGCCGTCTCCGCGTTCTCCTGGATGAAGTCCTTCGCGCCCGCCAGCGGTTTGACGCGCGTGGCGTCATACAGCGCGGCGTAGGGACTCTGCCGACCCAGGATGAGGTCGCTGATGAGCATCCCCGCCAGCGTGCCGAACGTCATGCCCGTCCCGGAGAAACCCGTCGCCACGTAGACATGGCGGCTGGCGCTGTTGCGGCCGATGTACGGCAGCCCGTCCGTGGACTCGATGACCTGACCGGACCAGCGATACGTGAGCTGCTTCACCGGGAAGTGCTTGCGCGCGTAGTCCTCCAGCGCCGCGTAGCGCCGCCCGGTGTCCTCCTCCGCGCCGACCTTGTGGTCCTCGCCACCGACGATGACGTACGCGCGGCCCTCGACGGACTGCGTGCGGATGTAGTGATAGGGCTCCTGCGAGTCGTAGTACTGCCCGGGCTCCAGCGGACCTTCGAGCGGACCCGCCACCGTGTAGCTGCGATACGCGGACAGCTTCGTCTGCAGCAGCACCCGGTTGAGCGGCGAGTGGGTGGCCTCCACCACGGCCGCGGCGGTGACGGTGCCCCGGTCCGTGACGACGCGACAGGGCGCGCCGTCGTGGACCTCCGTCACCCGCGTGTTCTCGAAGAGGAAGCAGCCCTCGCCTATCAGCGAGTCCACCAGCCCGAGCAGATACTTGCGCGGATGGAACAACGCCTGGTCCTCCACGCGCAGCGCGCCCTTCACCGGGAAGGGCAGCGGCACCGCGTGGGTGAGCGAGGCATGAAGGCCCGCGTCACGCGCGGCGGGGAGTTCCTGCTCCAGCGCCGCCCACTGACGCGCGGTCTCCGCGTAGCGGAACGAGGGGACGCGCTGGAAGTCACAGTCCAGGGAGAGTTCCTGGACGAGCGAGGCCACCTGCTCCATCGCCGCGCGGCTGGAGGACGCCGCCAGTCGGGCACCCTTCTCCCCGAAGTCTCGCCGCAGCGTGGCGTAGGGCGTGTCGAGCAGCTCCGTGAGGTGGGCGGTGGTCTGCCCCGTCTGGCCCGACAGGATGCGGTTCATCTCCAGCACCGCCACCCGCTTTCCCGCGCGCTTCAGCAGCCATGCCGTGGTGAGTCCGGTGATGCCCGCACCGATGACGACGACATCCACCACCAGGTCGCCCGCAAGCGCCGGGAAGTCACGCGGCGGGGCAGTCAAGGTCCAGAGCGACCGGTTCGTCCGCGTCTCATCCATGTCCTCAACCTAGGAATGCGCCGGAGGTGCGATAACCCGCCGAGTCGAAGCACGGGCCTGCCCGGCTGCCCGGCTTGGGAGTCACTCGGGATGTGCACGAGCGGACAGAGCCGGGGGCCGGGTGTTGGCAAGTCACGTCGACGAGGAAGCGGTTCTGGGGTGGGCAGACCCGCCGCGCTAGAAAAGGGCTGGGTCGGCCCCCCCGAACCCTGCCGAAAGACCAGGGAGCCACAAAGGATGCCCGTGGAAAGAATGGCTGGGAGCACCAGCCTCGTCGATGTCATGGACCGGGTCCTGGACCGCGGCCTTCGCTGGGACGATGTCGTCCACGCGGACCGCCTCTCTCCCGAGCATGCCGCCCGTGTCGTGGTGACCTACCTGGAGGTTCGGACCGACGACACCCCGCGCCCTGGCGAAACACCTCGTCCCACTCCTGGAGCCTGACGCATTGGCCTCTCCCGTCCCTCTCGCCCTGGACCCCACCTCCTCCGCCGATGCACGCCTGGCCCTGGCCGAGCAGCTGCTCGCCTGCGACACGGCACGCGCCTGCGCCGAGGCCATGGTGGAGTGGCTGCCCCGGCATGCCCAGGCCGCCGCCGCGGCCTGTCTGGCGCGCGAGGAGCCCGGTGGGAGGATGAGCTGCCTCGCCGCGAAGGGGCTGTCCGAGGCGCAGCACGCCGCGCTGCAGGCGTGGTCCGATGACGACAAGGCCCACCCGCTGACGGACGCGCTGGCCCAGGCCGCGCCGCGCTTCTTTCCGAGTGCGCGCGCGCCCCTGCCCGCGCAAGGCACGGGAGGCCTGTTCGCGGTGCCGCTCGGACGCGCCGACGCGCCTCCGGTGGGGCTGTTGCTCGTCTGGGCGAGCGGACCCACCCTTCCCCCGGAGGTGACGTGGGTCGCGGGACACGCGGGGCCCTTCCTCGCGCGGCAGGCCACGTCAGGGCCGCTGGGCACGACGGGCAGCGCGCTGCTTCGCCGCATCATCGACGCGGTGACGGACCCGGTGCTGCTGACGGACCTGAGGGGACGTCCGCGACTGGCCAACGCGCGCGCGGAGGCCCTATTGGTCGCCCATCCCGACACGAGCCACGGCCACCGGCGCGCCGTCCACCTCAACCAGCGCGTGTTCGCCACCGCGGTGGCCAGCACCGCCAGCGGTGGCTCGCCGGGTGTCAGCTGGCGCGAGATACCGCTGGTGGACCCCATGGAGGGGATGGACCTGCTCTTCGAGCTCGTCAGCACCCGCGTGTACGAGCCCGACGGCCGCGAGGCCATGGTGAGCGTGCTGCGCAACGTGACGGACCTGGGACGGGCGACCCAGGCGCTGGGAGAGAGCTACCGCCGCCTGCGCGCCACCGAGCGCGAGGCGCGCAGCGAGCGGCACCGGTTGGACCGGGTGCTGGACTCCGTGGCGGACCCCATCATCCTGTCGGACCCTTCCGGCGGCACGGTGATGATGAACGAGCCCGCGGAGAAGCTCTTCACGCCGCCTTTGGATGGAGGCCGCGCCGCGCAGCGCCGCGTGCGCTCCAACCACGCGACGTTCGCCTCGTTCCTCGCGCACCTGCTGGACGCCGGGGGCAGCCTGCGCTGGCGCGGGCAGCTCAGCCTGATGGACCCGGCCAGCGGCGACACCCTCCCGGTGGAGGCGGTGGCCAGCAAGGTGTTGGGTGAGAGCGGCGAATTGACGGGCATCGTCACCCTCTTCCGCGACAGGGGCGAGGCCCTGGCGAAGGCGCGGCTGTTGGAGCGGCTCAAGGAGGTCTCCACGCTGCTGGAGGCGCGCGTGCAGGTGGCCACCGCGGAGCTGGCGGAGCAGAACGAGAAGCTGCGTCGGCAGGCCATCCAGTTGGAACAGGCGAGCGCGGCCAAGTCGCAGTTCCTGGCCAACATGTCCCACGAGTTCCGCACGCCGCTCAACGCCATCCTCGGCTACACCAACATGCTGCTGCAGGGCGTGTCCGGTGAGCTGACGCCGCCGCAGAAGCGCAACCTGGCGCGCATCGACTCCAATGGGCGGCACCTGCTGGAGGTCATCAACGAAATCCTGGACATCACCCGCATCGAGGCGGGGCGGATGCCGTTGCATCTGTCGGACTTCGGAATCGCCGAGCTGCTCCAGGAAGTCATGGCGGAGATGGACCCCATCATCGCGCGCAGCAAGCTGACGGTGACGACGCACCTGGGCGCGAAGCTGCCGCCGGTGCACAGCGACCGACAGAAGGTGAAGCAGGTCGTCCTCAACCTGCTGTCCAATGCCCTGAAGTTCACGCACGAGGGCTGTGTGAAGGTCCTGGCGGAGTACGTTCCGTCGACCTCCATGCTCACCATCTCCGTGGAGGACTCCGGGATTGGCATCGACCCGGCCTACCAGGAGAAGATTTTCGAGGACTTCCAGCAGGTGGATAGCTCGCCCACCCGGGCCTATGGCGGCACCGGGCTGGGATTGTCCATCTGTCGCCGTCTGGCCGACATGCTGGGGGGACGCGTCTCCCTCCAGAGTACCCCTGGGCAGGGGTCGACCTTCACGTTGCACTTTCCACGACGCCCGAGGCGGACATGACGAATCCCTCCCCGAACCTCAAGCCGCTCGTACTCGTCGTGGACGACTACGACGACGCGCGGGAGATGTACGCCGAGTACCTGGAGTTCTCCGGGTTCCGCGTGGCGCAGGCGAGGAACGGCCAGGAGGCACTGGACCAGGCCTTCGCGCTCACACCGGACATCATCCTGATGGACCTGTCGTTGCCCATCATCGACGGGTGGGAGGCGACGCGGCGGCTGAAGAACGATGACCGCACGCGCACCATCCCCGTCGTCGCGCTCACCGGCCATGCGATGACGGGCCAGTCGGACGAGGCGAAGGGCGCGGGGTGCGACTCCTTCGTCACCAAGCCGTGCCTCCCCGACGAGCTGGTGGCGGAGGTCCGGCACATCCTCGCTCAGCGCGGAGCCGCCGTGTCCCACTGAGACGTGCCCATGCCACGGACCTCTCGCCCTCCCAACAAGTCCAAGGCCTCCGGTCGGCGCGGCGCCCCGGCACGCAAGAGTACTCCCGCGCGCAAGGCGCCCCGACGCACGACCTCCGCCGAGGAAACCCGTCCCCCCGCCCCGCCCCCGCCCCGGGAGGGACGCGGCAAGCGCAACACGGTGAAGAACACTCCGAAGGGCAAGCCCCGGGCGCGCGTCACGCGGACGCAGGAGGAGCTCGCGGGTCCGCACTACCTCTATGGCGTGGTGCGCACCGAGGGCCCGCTGGACTTCGGCCCCATCGGCCTGGGAATGCCGCCGGCCCACGTCCACGCGGTGCGCGAAGGAGCGCTCGTCGCGCTGGTGTCGTCAGCCCCCGCGCGCGTGGTGGACCCGACGCGAGCCAACCTGTTGGCCCACCAGCGCGCCGCCGAGGTGGTGCTGCGTGAGCACACGCTGCTGCCCGTGGCCTTCGGGACGGTGCTGGGTTCGGAGGCCGAGGTGCGGCGGTTGCTGCGCTCCGCCCAGGACGCGCTCACCCGGACCCTGGTGGCGCTGGAGGGCAAGGTGGAGCTGGGGCTCAAGGTGCTCTACCACCGCGAGCACCTGGCCCGACGCATGGAGTTCGAGGACGCGGGCCTGCGTCGCCGGGAGAACGAGCTGGAGACCGAGCACGAGCGACGGCTGGGGCAAGCCGTGGAGCTGCGCGCGTCGCTGGACATGGCCGCGATGCTGGAGGGCCTGCACCCGCTGGCCAACGCGACGCGCACGGACGCGCCCGTGGGCGAGCGGATGCTGCTCAACGCGGCCTTCCTCGTCACCAGGGACGCGGTGCCCGACTTCGAGGCGAGGGTCCGGATGCTCGCCGCGCGCTCGGACCTCTACGCCTTCCGCTTCACCGGCCCCTGGGCGCCGTACAGCTTCGTCGACGTGCGACTGGGGCTGGACGACAGCCCCGAGACGCCCGATTCACGGCGCGCCCGCTGACGACACCGGCGTCGTCACGCGCGCGGCCTCCGCGGCCAACGGGTCCACGCCCGCGTGGAGGCGGACCCAGCCGGGGGTGTGCTCGGTGCGCGCGAAGAAGCCGTCCGTGCCCCGCGCCACCGTCAGCTCGCCCACGGACTTGCCGCCGCGCCGGTACTCCACGCGGAAGGCCTCCTTGGGCTCGCCTCCCGTCGGCTGCTCGTCGCGGCCCAGCAGGTCCAACGGCATCAGGCGCCACACGCGGTCATGCCAGTTCCGGGTGAACTCGTCCGGCTTGTCCGGCGCCTCTTCTGGCGCCAACGCGACGGGGTTGGGCGCCTTGCCGGTCGCCGTGAAGGTCCGCGACGCGCCCCCGGAGGAGATGACCACCGCGTCGAAGTCACCCAAATCAAACGTGTGCAGCCGCCGGTCCACCAGCCGGCTGGTCGCGTTCTCCAAATCCGGCAGCAGCGCGGGGCCCAGCAGGAACACCTGGCCGTCCGACTCGCGACGCAGGTAGGGCGTGCCCCAACCCCCCGTCGTCGAGGCGAGCGTGAAGGTCTCCACCTTGCCCCCCAGCGTCAGCGTCAGCTTGCGCTGCGACGTGGTCAGCCCCACCTCTTCCAGCTTCTTCGCCTCGAGCACGCCGAGCGCCCGCGTGGCCCGCAGCGGGGCGAAGCGCGGGAAGAGCTTCGCCGCCACCTCGTTGGCCCGGAGCTCGCGCGGAGGCGGCTGTGGCGGCGTGGCGGCCAGGGGCGGCGTACCCGCGTCCTGTCCACCTTGAGCCACGGTGCCGGAAGCCCCGCCATCCGTGCCCGGCGCGGAGCCCGCATCCGTGCCCTCCGCCGCGGGGAGGCCCTTCGAGGGCTTGTAGCCCAGACGGACCCACAGCGTGTCCCGCGACTGCGCGTCGCGATACAGCTCCACGTAGCGCGCCTCGTCCTCGTAGCGCACCTTGTCCAGGGCGCGTGCCGGCAGCTCCACCACCGTCACGTCACCGGGAGCACCCGAGGGCGCCCGCTGCCACACGAGATAGGCGGACACCAGCGCCACCACCGCGAGGGCGCCCTGGAGCGCCAGGTCCCGCGCCTTCATTGCTCACCTCCCGCCGCCACCGGGGCGCGCGGAGCACGACGGCCTCGCCGCCGCGTCGTCACGAAGCCCAGCGCCAGCACCAGCGCCGGGGCCACGAACACGGTGGCGTAGAACCACGCCACGTCCTGCTCCCGCGTGTGCTGGATGGGCACGTCTTCCTCCGAGGACACCGCGCCGGACACGGACTCCTCGCCCGTCAACCACCGCAGCGTGTCCACCGCGAGGTAGGCATTGCCCATGTTGGACAACACCACGTCGCTCACCACGTCCGCGTCCGCCATGACGACGGCGCGCATCGGCTCCTTGCCGGCCGCCGCGGGCTGCTCCACCGCCACCACCAGCGGCCACGTGCGCCGCGTCTCTCCGGCGTCCGGGGTGAAGTTCCCGTTGGCGTCGGCGAACGTCGCGCCATGCGCGCGCACGGAGATGTCGTGCATGACGCCGTTGGGCAGCGGCTGCACCTGGTCCAACGCGCCCGCGCCCAGGAAGGCCACCGGCGACTGGCCGCCCATCGCCGACAGCGACGTGACGGACGGATGGGAGCTGAACGTCGCCGTGCCCAGGTTGCCCCGGTCGCTCTGCTGACGCGTGGTGCGGAAGTACACCTGGTCATTCGCCAGCGGCGTGCCCGCGTACTTCAAGCCCAGGGGCTCCAGCAGCTTCTCGAAGCGAGGGCCCTCCGGCTCCAGCGCCACCCACAACCGGCCGCCACGCTCCAGGTACTCGCGCACCGCCGCGAGTTCCTCGGGGAGGAAGTCGCGCGTGGCACCCACCACCACCAGCGCCCCCGCGTCGCGAGGCACCTCACGGCCCAATCCCTCCGCGACCCCCAGCGACCGCACGTCCACGTTCTGCGCGCGCAGCAGCTCCTTGAACTGGGCCACGGACGGCTGCGGCATCTCACCGGGCACCGGACGCGTCTCCGCGCGCTCGCCATGGCCCGCGGTGAAGTAGACGACGCGTCGGGGCTTCGCCACCGTCAGGAGCCGCCGTTGGACCTCCTGGTCCAGCCGCTGGAGCTGCCCTCGCGCGCGGTCCAGCTCCAACCCCACCGTGAAGGGCTCCTTGCGCTCACCCCGGGCCACCACGACGGTGCCGTTGTTGTGCACGCCCAGCGTCCTCGCGCGAGCGGGCTCCACCGCCTGGTCCAGCCGCTCCACGTTGAGCAGCTCCGGGCTCTCCAAGGACAGGTCCTGGAAGTACTGGCGCACCGCCTCTCCCACCTCGTTCGCGGGCGGGAAGAAGAGCGTCACCTGCAGCGGCTCGTTGAGTCCTCGCACCACCTTGCGCGTGGAGTCGCCGGGCTTCGCGGTGCGGAAGTACGACAGGTCCCACGTCGTGTTCGCCTGCGTGACGACGTACATGGTCGCGAAGGCGAAGATGAGCACGAAGGACAGGCCCAGGCCGGAGAACAGCGCGCTGCGAGCGCGGCCCGTCTCAAGCACCGGCGCCCGCGTCATCGCCTGCGCCGCCGTCTCCACCAGCGCCAGCGGCACCAGGCAGCACGTCAAGAGCGCGGGGAACAGCGCCGTCAGCATCACCGCCAGCTTGGGCGCCTTCTGCGACAGCGGCCCACCGAAGAGGGCCGTGCCCACGTCGGACTGGAGGAAGTAGAGCGCCAGCGCGAGCAGGCCCAGGCCGTAGAGGCCCAGCACCCAAACATCCACCGTGCGCCGGTCCGCGCCCGTGCCACGGGAGCGCGCGAAGCGCCAGATGACCGCGCCCACCGCCGCCACCGCGCCCAGCCCGGAGAAGGCCGCCCGGCCCGTCCCCACGCCCAGGATGCGCTCGCCGATGAAGACCGCCACCAGCCCCGCCACGAAGACCAGCGTCGCCGCCAGCCCATTGCCCACCGGACGGGTGCTCATCGCCACCTCCGCGCTTCGAGCACCCGGGTGGCCGCGAACAGCGCCACGTAGGTGACGACCAGGTAATAGACGACGTCACGCACGTGGATGAGCCCCGATTGGAACGGCGGGAAGTGCTGGTTCCACAGGGACATCGCGCTGAAGACATCCGACAGCGGCTGCTCGGTGATTCGCGCCAGCAGCCAGCAGAGGATGAGCGCCACCAGCATCACCGCGGAGGTAATCGCCGCGAGCAACTGGTTGCGCGCCAGCGCCGAGCCGAACGTGCCGACGGCGAGAGAAGCACTGCCCAGCAGCAGCAGTCCCAGGTAGCCCGCCGCCACGTGGCCGAAGGACACCTTGCCGTTCACCAGCACCAGCACCGGCATGTACAGCGTGCACAACACGTACAGCGACAGGAAGGCGAGCCCCGCCAGGAACTTGCCCAGCACGATGTCGCGGTCTCGCAGTGGCGACGAGTACAAGAGGGGCAGCGTGCCCGTCTGCCGCTCCTCCGCCAACAGCCGCATGGAGATGAACACCGAGGCGACGATGGTGAAGCCGCTCGAGTAATAGAAGAACTGCGACAGCACCTCGGCGGAGCGCTTGCTCGCGCCGCCCAGGGCGTATGCGTTGAAGAACAGGCCGTTCAACGCGAGGATGACCGCGATGACGACGTAGCCGCTGAGCGTGCGCAGGTAGCCGGACAGCTCGCGACGGGCGATGAGAAGGGCCTTCACGCGCGCACCTCCTGACCGTGCGTCAGCCGCAGGAAGATGGACTCCAACTGGCCCGCGCCCTGGTCCAACCGCAACAACTCCAGCCCCGCGCCCACCACCGCCTGTGCCACGCGCGGACGCTCGTCCGGAGAGGCCCGCAGCGTCAGCGACACCACGCCGTCCGCCGCCCGGTCCACGTCCACCGCGCCAAACGGCTTGAGCACCTCGAGCGCACGCGCCCGGTCTCCCCGCACCTCCACCTCGATGGAGCCGCCGCCGCCCATCTTCCGTCCCAGCTCCTCCTCCGTCCCCTGCGCCACCAGCGTCCCCTTGTGGATGATGAGGAGCCGGTCACACGTCTGGGAGATTTCCGGAAGGATGTGGCTGGAGACGAGCACCGTGTGCGTGCCCTTGAGCCCGCGGATGACGTCGCGCATCTCGACAATCTGCCGAGGGTCCAGGCCGCTGGTGGGCTCGTCGAGGATGAGCAGCGCGGGCTTGTGCACCAGCGCCTGCGCCACGCCCACGCGCTGACGGTAGCCGTGGCTGAGCGTGGAGATGAGCTCGCCGTCCACCTCGCGAAGGCCCGTCTTCTCCTCCGCCTCGCCCACGCGCGCGGTGGTGTCCCGGGCCGTCACGCCGCGCAAGCGCGCGACGTAGGCCAGGTACTCGCCCACCGTCATCTCCTCGTAGAGCGGCGGCACGTCCGGGAGGTAGCCAATGCGCTGCCGCACCTCGTGGGCGTTGCTCACCACGTCATGGCCGTCGATGACGACACGGCCGGCGGTCGGCAAGAGCACGCAGCCGAGGACCTTCAACGTCGTCGACTTGCCCGCGCCATTGAGGCCGAGGAAGCCGATGACTTCACCCTGGCCGATGGTGAAAGCCAGGTCCCGGATGGCCGCATGCTCACCGTAGTACTTGGTCAGCCCTTCGACCTGAATCATAGGGGGCCATTCCATCAGTCCCCCCAGGGGGCATTGTCAAGCGCCGAACCGCTCAGTCGTGGCGGAACTCCGGCCCCGCCGTGGTGCGGCCGAGCGTGAAGCGCAGCGCCCCTTCCAGGTCCGGCAGGAGGAAGGAGTAGCCAAGCCGCTCGGCGGTGGAGGGAAGCACCCGGGCACCCGCCAGCAGGGCCTCCTGCCCCATCTGCCCGAAGAGGGTGCGGATGACCGCGGCGGGCATCGGCAGGAAGGCAGGCCGTCTCAGCACCCGACCCAGCGTCTTCGCGAAGTCCGCCTGTCGCACCGCTCCCGGCGCCACGGAGTTGATGGGGCCACGCGCCGCCTCCGTGAAGAGGCTGAAGTGGAAGAGCCCGAGGATGTCCTCCATCGACACCCAGCTCATCCACTGGCGACCGGAGCCGATGGGTCCACCGCCGCCCGCGAGGAAGGCGGGCAGCATCTTCGCCAGCGCGCCATCGCGAGCGTCCAGCACGGGGCCGATGCGCAGGTGCACCACGCGAATGCCAGCGGCCTCCGCGGGCGCCGTGGCGGCCTCCCAGGCGCGGCACACGTCCGCGAGGAAGCCGGTGCCCGGGGCGCTCTCCTCGGTAAGCGGCTCGTCACCCCGGTCGCCGTAGATGCCACTGCCCGCCGCGCACACCAGCACCCGAGGCTTGCGCTTCATGCGCGCCAGCGCCTCCGACAACGTGAGCGTGCCCTCGGTGCGGCTCTTGAGGATGGCGTCCTTGTATTCGGGGGACCAGCGCTTGCCCGCGACATTGGCGCCCGCCAGATGCACCACCGCGTCCACGCCTTCCAGCGCGGCGGTGTCCACCTCTCCCTTGTCGGGAGCCCAGGACACTTCGTTCCGGGAAGCATCGGCGCGGCCGCGCACCAGGCGCTTCACGCGATGGCCACCGGTGGAGAGGAACGGCACGAGCGACGAGCCAATCGAGCCCGACGCTCCGGTGATGGCCACGGTGAGGGGGCCAGCGTGCGCGAAGGCGGCGTGGCGCCGCAGGTCTTCCAGTGTCACCCGGTGGCGATAGGCGAACATCCGCTCCAGCGTGCGACGCGCGGTGCCTCCACCGAAGAGGCTGCCCAGCGGGCCCATGGGCAGGACGTACTCCACCTCGTCCTCCAGGACGGAGGAGTTCGTCGCGGGCTCGGGCCACATCCGGTGGGTGTGGACCCACTTCGAGAACGGGCCGGACACCTGCGTGTCCTGGAAGAGCGAGTCCTGCACGTACGCCGTGTGCTCGGCCACCCAGCGGCGAGGGAAGGGGCCCAGGCGCATCCGCATGGTGACGCGGGCGCCGGGGTGGATGCCGTCGCCCGAGCGCTCCAGCAACTCCATCCGCTCCCAGGGGGGCGTCAGCCGTGCGAGCGCCCCTTCCCGGGCATGCCAGGCGAACAGCTCGGAGGCCGACACCGGCATCCGACTGCGCGCATCGAAGACGTGCGACTTGCCCATGCTTCCTCCCGGCGCGACAGTGCGGCCACGCATGCTAAATCCGGAGCTCGTCGAGCGCGCGGTGGAATTGCTGCGGCACGGCGGTGTCATCGCCCTGCCGACAGAAACGGTGTACGGCCTCGCGGCCAACGCCGAGGACGAGCTGGCGGTGCGCCGTGTCTTCGCCATCAAGGGCCGCCCCGCCACCCACCCGCTCATCGTCCATCTGTCTGGCGCCGAGCACCTGTCTTCCTGGGCCCGGGAAATCCCGGACGCCGCGCACCGTCTCGCCGAGGCCTTCTGGCCCGGACCGCTCACGCTCGTGTTGCCTCGCACGCCCAGGGCCACGGACGCCGTGACAGGCGGCCAGGACACGGTGGCGCTGCGCGTGCCGGGACACCCGGTGGCGCTCGCGGTGCTGAAGGCCCTGGGCGGAGGCGTGGCCGCGCCGAGCGCCAATCGCTTTGGCCGGGTGAGCCCCACCACGGCGGAGCACGTGCGCGCGGACCTGGGCGCGGACGTGGACCTGGTGCTGGACGGTGGACCGAGCACCGTGGGCGTGGAGTCCACCATCGTCGATTTGAGCTCCGGCGCCCCCGCCATCCTGCGTCCCGGAGGCCTGTCCGCCGAGGACGTCGAGCGCGTGCTGGGACATCCGGTGCCCGTGCGTGCCGCGTCCAAGGTCCGCGTGTCGGGCTCGCTCGCGTCGCACTACGCGCCGCGCGCGGGCGTGGTGCTCGCCGAGCCGGGAGAGGCCGGAGCACGCGTGCGGGCATTGAGGGAGCAGGGCTTGCGCGTGGGCGTGCTGGGACCGGAGAGCCTGGAGCTGCCGCCGGACGTGCCTCGCTTCGACGTGCCCGAGGACCCGGCCGGAGCCGCGCGTGTGCTCTACGCGAGGCTGCGTGAAGCGGACGAGCGGGGACATGACGTGCTCGTCGTCTGTCTCCCCGCCGCCAGCGGGCTGGGCATCGCGGTGCGAGACAGACTCTCCCGCGCCGCCGCGCCTCGCGACCCTCAGCCCTGAACAGCAACGGAAGGCGAGGTATCGCGTCGAGGGGCCCGCCTCCCGAGCCTCCACGCGAACACGGAGTCTCGCGCGCCCCCATCACCGAGCAGCAACGGCCGCCGAGCAATCGGCTCGAGTTGGGTCCTTCTCGCGCGCCCAACGCTTGAGCGACATGCGCGGTGGAGGTGTCGCGACGCCAGTCGCCGGCTGGCATGCACCGAAGTGGAGTTACCTCGCGACTCCAGGCACCACGCGGCAACGAGTGCTCGCCCAAGGCGATATGCCCCGAAACATCCCTCGTTGTTTTCGCTGCACCGCGCGCACGACTCCCCTTGCGTCGCGCGGCCCACTCCAGCGGACGAGGCGACGATGATGGTGCGGAAGCAATGGCTCGCGGCAATGACGAGCATCGTGGCGGCGTTGTGCTTCGCGGGATGCGCCGCCCCCCAGAAGGTGCTGTTGGAGCGGACCAGCAGCCTCGTCGTGTATGACCTGCCGGCCATGGAGGTCATGAAGGCTGCGGAGAAGGTCATCGCGGACCGTGGCTATGACCTGCTGCCCAGCACCGACCCCTACTTCCTGCAGACTCCCTGGAAGGTGACGGGCAGCTTCGACATCGGCACGCGCTGGTCCCGCCTGTACGTCGAGGGGCACATCCGCGCCGATGGCCGCTTCTCCGTGCGCGCCTATGAGATGGCCGCCACGACCTTCGGCCGGACCCAGGCCCTCCCCGGCCTCGTCCACACGGGCTACGACACCGTGCACAACACCCCCAACGCCACTCCCGCCGCCCTGGTGGGGACGGAGCCGGAGATGCAGACGCGCTCCGCCCGCCCCAACATCCGCAGGCTCCTGGAGCTGGAGTGGAACATCCTCGAGCGCCTCAACCCGGAGTTCGCCGGACGCGTGAAGGAGCAGGTCGACTTCTACGTGGCGCACGCGCCCCAGTGAGCACCCGGGCGCGACGGACCTGAGTGCGCCGGCGCGCCCCTCGACTCCGCGACCCCAAGGAGCCCCGGGGCGCCAGCCACCTCGCATGACGCACCCGGCCACAGCACGCGATGCAAGGAGTTGGGGCTGCAAGGGTTGAGGCCGGGCACCGCAACCCCGACTTCATCGGGCGCGTCAAGCGAGCCCGTGGAGGAAACTCACGCAAGCATTCGACAGACGCGGCCGGGTGACGGACTTGAAATGCCCTCCTGGGCTCCGGTATCCCGCATGTCCTCGCAGAGGAGCGTCCCCGCGTGATGCGAAGCCTGTTCGGCCTGGTCGTTGCCCTGTCTTTGTTCGCCTGCAAGGAAGAGCCCCGAGGGCAGCTCGAGCCCATTCCCCGGCCTCCGGGCCTGAAGGACACTCCCAAGGAGGCGGGCGCCGCCCAGCCCTCGGCCGCGCCCGCGGCGGACCCGTCCAAGGTGGTGTTGCGCTGGAAGCCCGCCGCCGGTGCGCCCGTGGCCTACCGCCTCACCCTGGACCGAGCGGGCTCCGCGCCCGCCGCCGTCGAGGAGGTGGAGGAAGCCAAGCCCGCCAAGGGCAAGAAGGGCCGCGACAAGGAAGCGCCGAAGCCCGAGCGCGCCGCCGCCCCCTCCCCCGCGTTCCCCAGCGCCTTCACCTATGTACTGGAGCACGGCGACTCGGGTGACTTCCGGCTGCGCGTCATCCCGGAGGGCACCAACGCCGCCGAGGACACCGGCACCGTCAGCGAGCGCGGCTTCGTGCTCGACGGCCTCCAGGGCATCACCCGCAACACGGCCTCGCTGGTGCTGGAGCTGCCCCTGTCGGCGGTGGGCCCCAACGACACCTGGGCGCTGGGCACGGAGCTGCTGACGCACGACGCCCTGGGCCCCACGTTCACCATCGTCAAGACGGAGCGCCGCAACCGCGTGAAGCTCACCGCCCTCACCCCCGCGGACGGCGGCGAGCAGGTGGCCACGCTGGAGTACGACCTGCTGGACCAGCTCGCGGGCAAGGTCGCCACCCGTCGCGCGATGCCCGCCGTGCCCGCGCGCGCCGCCATCCCGGAAGAAGGCGGAGACGAACCGGAGGGCGCCCCGCCCACCGCGACGGACGCCAGCGCGGAGGTGCGCATCGTCGGCCGTGGCGAGTTCCTGGTGAAGGCCGGCAAGTGGCGCTCGTGGGAGGGCAGCATCACCTCGTCGACGCGAGGCACCGTCTCCCCCACCGCGCTCCAGGTGCCGCCCGGCACGGTGAAGCTGAAGCTCACCGCGCTGGAGTCGGCTCCCGCTCCGGCCGCGCCCCAGCCGACGGCGAAGCCGCAGCAGTAGGCGCGCCGTCGGACTCGCGCACCAGCCGCACCACGGCGTCCACCCAGGCCGGGTGGGCGTTGAGCGAGGGGACGAGCGTCAACGACTCGCCCCCCGCCTCGACGAACTGCTCGCGGGCCCGCAGGCCCACTTCCTCCAGCGTCTCCAGGCAGTCCGCGACGAACGACGGGCACATCACCGCCAGTCGCTTCACGCCCTGCTTCGCCAGCTCCGGCAGCACCAGGTCCGTGTAGGGCTTCACCCACGGCGTGCGCCCAAGCCGCGACTGGAAGGACACCGTCCACCCGCTCGCGGGCAACCCCAGGCGCTCGGCCAGCCCTCGCGCGGTGGCGAAGCACTGGGCCCGGTAGCAGTGCCGGTTGGCGTCCGTGAGCGCGTCACAGCAGCCCGCGGAAGCAAAGCAGTGCTGGCCCGACGTGTCCGTCTTGCGCACGTGCCGCTCCGGCACGCCGTGGAAGCTGAACAGGACATGGTCCGCGCGCGCCTCGGCAATCACCGGCCGGGCCACCACGGAGAACGCGTCCAGGAAGGACGGGTGCCCATGAAACGCGGGCACCGCGCGCACGTTGGGCACGTCCCAGCCCTCCGTCATCACCTCGTACACCCGGGCCAGCGACGAGGCCGAGGACGACGTGGCCTCCTGCGGGTACAGCGGCAGCACGGTGAAGTCCGTCACGCCGCGCGCGCGCATCCGAGCCACCGTGTCGGGGATGGACGGGCTGCCGTAGCGCATGGCGAGTTCCACGTCGTACTCCCCCGCCAGCTTCTCGCGCACCGCCGCCTCCAGCTCCCGGCTGTACACCAGCAGGGGCGAGCCCTCCTTCATCCACACCTTGCGGTACGCCTCCGCGCTCTTCGCGGGCCGCGTCGGGAGGATGAAGAGGTTGAGCAGCAGCCAGCGCCCCACCGGGTGGATGTCCACCACGCGCGCGTCACTCAGGAACTCGCGCAGGTAGCGCCGCACCGGCCCGGACTCGGGCGCGTCCGGCGTGCCCAGGTTGATGAGGAGCAGCCCCCGCTTCGGGTCCGGAGTCATCATCAGTGCAGGGCGTTGGGCAGGGTGAGGGCGAACTCCGCGATGCGCGCCTCGAAGTGCGTGCCGTCCGGCCGCTCCATCTCATAGCTGCCGCGCATGGTGCCGAACGGCGTGCGCAGCATGGCCCAGCTCGTGTACTCGAAGCGCTCGCCCGGGGCCACGCGGGGCTGACGGCCGACCACGCCCTCCCCCTTCACCTCTTCCACCTTCCCGGTGGCATCGGTGATGACCCAGTGCCGCGACTTCAGCTGCGCGGGCGCCTCGCTCTCGTTGACGATTTCCACCGTGTACATGAAGGCGTACTGCCCCGACTCGGGCGAGCTTCGCTCCGGCCAGTAGGCCGGCTTCACGGTGATGCGGAGGCCATCAGTGGTGGCGCTGGAAGACATGCCTCCACATTTGAAGGCAAGGCCCCCGGGTTGCAAGGAAAACCCCGGAGGCCGTCCGTCTGGGTTCAGGTTTTCGCGCTCTCCCGGTCATGACCGGGCTCCGGGCTCTTGGGCCAGATGAGCGACGCGACGATGGCGGCCAGGAGGATGCCGCCAATCACACCCAGCGACAGGGCGATGGGGAGGTGGATGTCAAAGTACGTAATCAACATCTTCACGCCCACGAAGGCCAGGATGCCGCTCAGCCCCAGCTTCAGGAAGTGGAACTTGTCCATCAGGCTGGCCACCACGAAGAACAGCGAGCGCAGGCCCAGAATCGCGCACACGTTGGACGTGTAGATGATGAACGCGTCCTGGCTGATGCCCAGCACCGCGGGGATGGAGTCCAGGGCGAACAGCAGGTCCGTCGCCTCCACCACCAGGAGGACGATGAACAGCGGCGTCACCTTGCGGCGGCCATCCTCGGTGAGGAAGAAGCGGCTGCCCTCGCCCAGCCGGGCCACCGGCAGCACCCGGCGCGCCAGCTTGACGATGCCCTTCTGCTCCGGGTCCATCTCCTCGTCCTTGGAGACGAGCATCTTCACCGCGGTGAAGACGAGGAAGGCGCCGAACAGGTAGATGAGCCAGTGGAAGCGCTGCACCAGCGCGGCGCCGGCGATGATGAGCACCGCGCGCATGATGAACGCGCCGATGATGCCCCAGAACAGCACCCGGTGCTGGTGCTCCGCCGCCACCCGGAAGTAGCTGAACACCATCAGGAAGACGAACAGGTTGTCGACGGAGAGCGAGTACTCCACGACATACGCCGTCAGCCACTGGAGCGCCGGGGTGCTCCCCGAGAAGTGCCAGATGCCCCCGCAGAACGCGAGGCTGATGGAAATCCACACCAGCGTCCAGATGCCCGCTTCCTTGGGCGTCACCGCGTGGTCCTTGCGGTGGAACAGACCAAGGTCCACGGCGAGCATCGCCAGGACGAAGAGGTTGAAGCCCACCCAAAGCGCGACTTGCGTATTCACGTATGAATCCTGTTTCAGAAACAGCCGGCGCACCCTAGCGGTGGCGCGTCCGGGCGTCGACACTTCCGTACAACCAGGGCCCCTCCCACCTTCAGGGGCCCGACCACCCCATCACTCCGTCGCGGGTCGGCGCAGCACCATCAGCGAGCGCCCCGCCACCTGCACCTTGCCGCCAGCGGGTGTGTGTGTGTGCTGGGACTCCGCCGCCGTCGAGGTGTCCACCACCTGCTCCCAGTCGGCGCCCCACTCCAGGGCGGGCAGGAGGAAGGAGATGGGCTCGTGGTGCGCGTTCATCAGGACGAGCACGGTGTCGCCGACAATCCGGTTGCCCTCGTCATCCGGCGTGGCGATGGCGTCGCCGCCCAGAAGGAAGGCGAGGGAGCGGACGTAGGGCTTCTCCCAGTCGTCCTTCTTCATCTCCTTGCCGTCGGGGCGGAACCACGCCAGGTCCTTCAGCTCGCTGTCCCACATGTGCGCGCCGCGGAAGAAGCGGCGCTTGCGCAACACGGGCTGCTCGCGGCGCAGGCGGGTGAGGCGGCTGGTGAACTCCAGCAGGGAGCGCTGCGTGTCGGTCAGCTCCCAGTCCACCCACGACAGGGCGTTGTCCTGGCAGTAGGCGTTGTTGTTGCCCTTCTGGGTGCGGCCCATCTCATCGCCGGCCACCAGCATGGGCACGCCCTGGGACACGAAGAGCGTGGCCAGGAAGTTGCGCTTCTGCTGCTCGCGCAGGGCGTTGACCTTCGCGTCGGTCGTCTCGCCCTCCACCCCGCAGTTCCAGGAGTGGTTGTCGTTGGCGCCGTCGCGGTTCTCCTCGCCGTTGGCCTCGTTGTGCTTGTCGTTGTACGTGACAAGGTCGTGCAGCGTGAAGCCGTCGTGCGCGGTGACGAAGTTGACGCTCGCGGTGGGCTTGCGGCCGGACAGCGCATACAGGTCCGAGCTGCCGGTGAGCCGGTAGCCAATCTCCGCCGCCTGCCGGTCGTCACCCTTCCAGTAGCGGCGGATGGTGTCGCGGTACTTGCCGTTCCACTCGCTCCACAGCACCGGGAAGTTGCCCACCTGGTAGCCGAAGTCGCCCACGTCCCAGGGCTCGGAGATGAGCTTCACCTGACTGAGCACCGGGTCCTGGTGGAGAATCTGGAAGAAGGCCGCGCGCGTGTCGTAGCCGTGCCTGTCGCGGCCCAGCGTGGTGGCCAGGTCGAAGCGGAAGCCGTCCACGTGCATCTCCTCCACCCAATAGCGGAGCGAGTCGGCGACGAGCTTCAGCGCGTACGGGTGCGTGGCGTTCCACGAGTTGCCCGTGCCCGTGACGTCCAGGTAGTAGCGCGGGTCCTTCTCCGTGAGGCGGTAGTACGCGCCGTTGTCCACGCCCTTGAAGGACAGCGTGGGGCCCAGGTGGTTGCCCTCGCAGGTGTGGTTGTAGACGACGTCGAGGATGACCTCGATGCCGGCGCGGTGAAGCGCCTTCACCATGGCCTTGAACTCGTCCACCTGGCCGCCCCGGGAGCCCGCGGCGCTGTAGCGCGAGTCCGGCGCGAAGTAGCCCAGCGTGCTGTAGCCCCAGTAGTTCGTCAGCTTCCGCTCGGCGAGGAAGGGCTCGTCGACGATGTGGTGGATGGGCAGGAGCTCCACCGCGGTGACGCCCACCTTCTTCAGGTGTTCGATGACGGCCGGGTGGCCCAGCCCCGCGTAGGTGCCCCGGAGGTCCTCCGGCACGCGCGGGTGCAGCTTGGTGAAGCCCTTGACGTGCAGTTCGTAGATGACCGTCTGGTGCCAGGGCACGCGGGGATGGGTGTCGCCCCCCCAGTCGAACGAGTCCGCCAGCACCACGCCCTTGGGCACGGCCGCGGCGTCGTCCTGCTTGTCCTGGACCAGGTCCTCTTCCTTGCCGCCGGCCACGTACCCGTAGATGGCGCCGCGGTAGTCCACGCCGCCGTGGATGGCGCGGGCGTACGGGTCCACCAGCAGCTTGTGCGGGTTGAAGCGCAGGCCCTTCTTGGGCTCGAAGGGCCCGTGGACCCTGAGGCCGTAGAGCGTCCCCGGCGTCAGGTCCGGCACATAGCCGTGCCACACCTGGTGCGTGTTCTCCAGGAGCGGGAAGCGGCGCGTCTCCTTCGACGGCTCATCCGCGTCGTAGAGGCAGATCTCCACCTTCTTCGCATGCTCACTGAAGACCGCGAAGTTGACCCCATGCCCGTCGTACGTGGCGCCCAGGGGGAACGGCTTCCCTGGAAGCACCTCGGCCCTCCTCATCCAGTGCTCCTCTCCAGCAGCACCACCGGGAACCCCGACAGGAGCGGCGCGAGAGGCAGCACCACGCCACCCGACCCACGCTCGGGCCGTACCTGTCGCCCGGTGAAGACATCGCGGAACATCATGCCCGCATATGCCTCCGGAAGGTCGAGGAACGTGTTCTCATACGCACCGGCCAGCCCCTCGGAAGACTCCAGCGCGGACAGGGTGTAGCGCGGCGAGCACACCAGGATGACGGAGTCCTCCAGCTCGCGCACGAAGGCCACCGCCGCCTGGGCCCGGGGCCCGGACAGCTCCAGGGCCTTGTAGCCCCCGTTGCGGAACAACTCCGCGTGACGCTGCCGCAGCCGCAGCACGCGCGACAACAAGAAGAGCTTCGCCTGGCCGTCGTCCAGGGTCTCCACCAGTCGCGCGCACAGCCCCACCCGGTCCTCCTTCGCCCGCGCGTCCAGCGCATCCAGCAACTGAGCGCGCACGGCGAAGTCCACCGGCCGGCGGTTGTCCGGGTCCACCAGCGACAAGTCCCACAGCTCGCAGCCCTGGTAGGTGTCCACCACGCCGGGCGAGGCCAGCTTCAAGAGCAGCTGGCCCAGGGCGTTGTGCTGTCCCGCGCGCTCGATGCGGCGCTTGAAGCGGCGCACTTCCTCCAGGAAGGTGGCGCCCTTGTCCCCGTCGAAGCAGGCGTCCACGAAGCCGGCCACCGCGTCGTCATAGGCGCTGTCCGGGTTGGTCCACGAGGTGCGGACCTTGGCCTCCTTGATGGCCTTGGCCATGTACTCGCGCACCCGGCGGTGGAAGTCCGCCATCGCCTCCGGTGACTGGGACTCGCCCATGGGCCATGCGCCCACCACCGTCTGGAGGAAGAGGTAGACGTCATTGGGGCTGGGCGCGGGTCCGGAGGGCAGCGGCGTCACGAACTTCTCGGTGAGGCGCATCCACCGCCGCGCCAGCTTGCGCCAGTCCTCGGGCACCTCCGTCACGACGTTGATGCGGGCGCGCACGTCCTCGCTGCGCTTGGTGTCGTGGGTGCTGGACGTGAGCTGGCTCGCGGGCCAGTGCTCCGCGCGCTCCTGGTTGCGCAGGTGGAAGGTGTTGGCGCGCACCCCGAAGCGCTCCGGCTCGCCGCCCACCTCGTTGAGGCTGACCAGCCGGTTGTAGATGTAGAAGACGGTGTCCTCCAGGCCCTTGGCCATGACGGGCCCCGTCACCTGCTGGAGCTTCATCGCGAAGCGGAGCATGACGGCGCGCTCGCGCTCGTCGGACTGCTCCGGGTAGCGACCCAGGATGATGTCGCGCAGGAAGTCGAAGATGGAGGCGTTGGTGGTGGCGTTGCGCTCCTTGGCGCGCTGAATCGTCCACTCCACGTACTGCACGTCGCGCGCGTCCAGCCCCGGCCGCCAGCCATCCACGTAGGTCCGGTACACGGGAAACAGCGCGACGAACTCCACCAGCGCGCGCCGCAGCGAGTTGAGCGTGAAGTCGCGCGTGCGCCGGCTCATCTCGGAGATGCGGTTGAGCTCGTGGGCCAGCACGTTGATTTCACTGGCCATGGACACGCGCATGATGAGGAGCTTCTTCTGGTAGACGAGCTCCGCGAAGTCGCCCTTCTCCCCGGTGAGCCGCTCGTACGTCTCCGTCAGGTGTGTCTCCGCCGCCGGGTGCACGAAGAGGCCGCTCACCGCGTTGGCGAAGCGGTAGCCGGTGGTGCCGTGCACCGCCCACGCCTCGGGAATCCGCTCGCGACCGCCTTGTATCTTCTCCACCACCACGTACAGCGCCTTGCGCAGGGGACTGGACGGGTTCTCCGTCACCTCCGCCCGCCAGCGCTCGCGCAGCGCGGCCTCCACGCCGGGCCAGCGCGTGTCGTCCCCCGCCTGCTCCTGGAGGAACAGCGCGTGCGCGCGCTCCACGAAGTAGCGCTCCTGCAAGTCCAGGAAGTACGCGGTGGGGTCGAACAGGCCGTCCGGATGGTCGATGCGCAGCCCCGTGACGCAGCCCTCGCGCAGCCAGCGGAAGATGAGCGCGTGCGCCTCCTGGAAGACCTCCGGGTCCTCCACGCGGATGGCGGCCAGCCCGTTGATGTCGAAGAAGCGCCGGTAGTTGATCTCCTCGCCCGCCACCCGCCAGTGCGCCAGCCGGAAACTGCACGAGGACAGCACCGCGTCCAGCAGGTCGAACGAGCGCGGGTTGCCCGGCTCCCCGTTGAACACGCGGACGTTGTCCTCGATGTACAAGAGCGCCTCTTCGCTGGACGCCGCCACCGCGGCCAGGCGCCGCTTGATGACCTCCTTCTCGCGGTGCCTCTCCACGACGCGGGCGCGTTCGACCTCCGTGCGCAGCGGCAGGTGGTCTATCGCGGTGAGGATGGAGAGCAGCTCCACCATGGGCGCGGCCTCGGTGCCCAGCCGGGCCTCCAGTCGCTCCAGGCCGTGGCGGAGGATGCGGCCGTACTGCCGGGGCGCCACCGGCAGCAGGTGGTCGTAGTAGTGGATGAAGAAGGCGCCCTCGCGGAAGGACAGCTTCAGCTCCCCGCGCTCCAGGACGATGCCGTACTGGTCTCCCAGAATCGGCAGCAGCACCTTGTCGTGCAGCTCGTCCTTCACCGGCGACCAGTCGATGTCGAAGTACTTGGCGTAGACGGACGAGGGGCCGTTTTCCAGCACGTCGAACCACAGGCGGTTGTCGCGCTCGATGCCCATGTGGTTGGGCACCACGTCCAGCACCTGCCCCAGACCGTGCTCACGCAAGGTGGCGCACAGGGCCGCGTGGTCCTCCGGCGAGCCGACCTCCGGATTGAGCCGCGTATGGTCCACGCAGTCGTAGCCGTGGGTGCTGCCCGGCGTCGCCTTGAGGTAGGGCGAGGCGTAGAAGTCGCTCACGCCCAGACGGGCGAGGAACGGCACCACCTCGCGCGCCTGCTGGAAGGTGAACCCTCGGTGCAGTTGGACCCGATAGGTGGACAGCGGCGTGCGGGGACGCGGCCCCAGCTCCTGCTTCACGCGAGCGAACAGTCCCTCCGCCAGGGACTCCGCGCTCAGGGTGGCACCCGACGCCCCCGTGGGAGCGGTTCCCTCTTCTTCCAGTCCGTCGAGCAACATGGGGACCAGAGGTAGGGCTCCCGCGCGCCTGACGCCAGCGTGGGGTGTGACTTCCGCCCTCTATCCAACGCTCCAAGAGCCTGGATTGACGTGCGCACGGCACACGCGCGCGCACCAAAAAGCAGAGGGCTCGCCGAAACTTCCGGAGAGCCCTCGGGGATGCAACTGCCGGGTGGCCCCGGCGACGGTGTCAGCTCAGCTGCTTGTTCACCAGCGAGGTCATCTCGAACATGGTGACGTTCTTCTTGCCGCCGAAGATCGGCTTGAGCTTGTCGTCGGCGTTGATCTGCCGCTTGTTCTTCGCATCCTGGAGGTTGTTCTTCTTGATGTAGGCCCAGAGCTTCTTGACGACCTCGGTGCGCGGCAGCGGCTTGGCGCCGACAATCTCAGCCAGGGCGGCGGAAGGAGTCATCTCCTTCATGAACGACGCATTGGGCGCACGCTTCTTGGCAGCAGGGGCCTTCTTGGCGGCGGGAGCCTTCTTCGCAGCAGCTTTCTTGGCGGCCATTCGTCTTGAGTCTCCTCCCCTCCGAAGGGGACGTTGTGCGGCCTCGCTTGATTTTAAGCCAGTGCCGGTGGGGCGTAGGTAGCACGCCCAAGCCCGAAAAACAGCCCTCTCCTGCGTTTTTCCCTCTAGAAACGCCCTACGCAACGCGTTTCATGCCCGAGAAACCGGCTCCGCAACACGGTTCTCGCTCGGACGCCCCCCTCTCGCGGCGCGTCCCGCCCCGAGAATCCGGCCCCAGCGCCACTTTTCCCTCGGGAAGAGCCTCGCGGGACGACTCCGGAGGCCGACCATCCGGCCTCGCGCGGGGTCCTCCCTCGCGGGTTCGCGACAGGGGACGTGGGATTCCTCTTGCGGACGAGGTGTACTTTTTCGGATGAAACGACCCATGCGAGCCCTCATCACCGGAGCCGGTGGCTTCCTTGGAATCTGGTTGGCCCGTGCCCTGGCGGCACGCGGCGACACCGTGACGTGCCTCTTGCGCCCTCGGGGAGACGCCTCGGGACTGGCCGCCATCTCCTATAAGCGCGTGGAGGGAGACGTGACGGACGCGGCCTCGCTGCGCCCCGCCGTGGAGGGACAGGACGTCGTCTTCCACCTCGCCGGAGTTCGCCGCGGCGCGACACGCGAGGACTTCATGCGCGTCAACGCGGAGGGCACGCGCCTGTTGTGCGACGCCATGGTGGCCGCGGGGCACCGTCCGCGAATGGTCCTGGTCGGCTCGCTGGCGGCCATGGGGCCCTCCTCCCCCACCCGCCCGCACGTCGAGGAGGACGCCTTCCAGCCGCACGAGTGGTACGGCGAGAGCAAGGCGGAGGCGGAGCGCATCGCCTTCTCCTATGGAGACCGGCTGCCGGTGACGGTGTCCCGCCCGCCGCGCATCCTCGGCCCCGGCGACCACGAGAACCTCACCTTCTTCAAGCTGGTGAAGAAGGGCATCCGCCTGGAGCTGGTGGGCGGCCCCCGTCCCCTCACCATGGTGGACGTGGAGGACGTGGTGGACGCGCTGATTCTCCAGGCCGAGCACCCCAACGCCGTGGGCCAGGCCTTCTTCTGCGCGGGCCCGGGCGCTCCTCTTTCCCTGGAAGCCGTGCAGGACCTGGGAGCGAAGGCGCTGGGGCTTCAACCCCGCACGGTGCGCGTGAGTCCCTGGGCGCTGAGCGCCCTCGCCTCGGCGGCGGACGGCGTGTCGCGGGTGACGGGCAAGATGCTCCCCCTGAATCGGAAGCTGGCCCGACAGCTGCTCGCGCCCGCCTGGACCTGCTCCAGCGCGAAGGCCGAGCGCCTCCTGGGGTTTCACCCTCGGAGGGATTTGGAGGACTCCATCCGCCGCAGCGCCGAGTGGTACCGCGAGCAAGGCTGGCTCTAGCCATGCTAGCAGGGGTGGGGGAGCCTTCCCCCGTCCCAGCGTCGTTGACCTCACCCCCCTTGGAGTGTCAGGAAGCCCGCTGCCACATGCCCTCGAAAGCCGCCTTTTTCGATGTCGACGGGACGCTCGTGAAGACGAACGTCGTCCACGTCTACGCGTACTACGCGATGAACCGGGGCTCCGTGCTGGGCATCGCGGGACGGACCTTGAGCACCGCCCTCAGCGTGCCCCTCTTCGGTGCCATGGACACGCTGGACCGCAAGACGTTCAACGAGTTCTTCTACCGTTATTACGCGGGGTTGACCGAGGACCGCCTCGTCACCATCGCCGAGGACATGTTCGAGGACGTGCTGCAGCCCGCGCTCTTCGAGCAGTCCCAGGACCTCATCGACCAGGCCCGCCGCAGCGGGTGCAAGGTCGTGCTGGTGACGGGGGCGCTGGACTTCACCATGCGTCCGCTCGCCCGGCACCTGGGCGCCGATGACCTGATCGCCAACAAGATGCAGTTCGTGGGCGGCAAGGCCACCGGCAAGGTGATTCCGCCCATCATCGAAGGCGCGAACAAGGCCAACTCCATCCGTGCCTATTGCGCCAAGGAGGGCCTGACGCTGGACAAGTGCCACGGCTACTCCGACAGCGCCTCCGACTACGCCATGCTCGCGGTGGTGGGTCGTCCCACCGCGGTGAACCCGGACCTGCGGCTGCGCTCCATCGCGCGCGCCTACAACTGGCCCATCCTCGACCTCAAGTAGTCCCCTTGCCCGCCATGCGCCCGTTCAAGACGCTCCAGAAGCTGTACGACGAGGAAAGCCAGGTCGTCATCACCGAGAAGGGCAGCCCTCCGCGCGCCCTCTTCTACGGTGAGGGCTTCCTCCAGGAAGACCTGCCCGTGGGTACCCGGGTCATCTTCCCCCGCCCCCCCATGGCCGGCGTGCCCAACGTCAAGGCCGCCATCCGCTGGGCCATCAACCACCCGGACGGGATGGACCCGCTGCACGCGCTGCTCAAGCCGGGCATGCGACTGACGTGCGTCATCGACGACATCAGCGTGCCCCTGCCGCCCATGGTGACGCCGGACGTGCGCCAGTCCATCCTGGAGGTGGTGCTGGAGCTGGCCGCCGACAGCGGCGTGGATGACGTGCACCTGGTCATCGCCAACGCGCTGCACCGTCGCATGACGGAAGCGGAGATGAAGCGGATGGTGGGCGAGAAGATCTACGACGCCTACTACCCGGACCGCTACTACAACCACGACGCGGAAGACCCGGACGGCATCGTCGCGCTGGAGCGCACGTCCCACGGCGAGGAAGTCTCCGTCAACCGCCGCGTCGCGGAGAGCGACCTCATCGTCTATGTGAATGTGAACTTCGTGCCCATGAATGGCGGGCACAAGTCCATGGGCACCGGCGTGTCCAACTACGCGTCGCTGCGCCACCACCACAATCCGAAGACCATCCGCGAGTCGGACAGCTACATGGAGCCGAAGGCGAGCGCGCTGTACCGCAGCAACGAGCGCATCGGCCGCAACATCGACAAGCACCTGAAGGTCTTCCACATCGAGACCACGCTGAACAACCGCATGTTCGGCGCGCCCACGGACTTCCTCGCCAAGCGCGAGGAGGACTACACCGAGGGCGACCGGCTGAAGTTCCAGGCCATGCGCTACGCGTTGTCCAAGCTGCCGCGCGCGGCGGCGCGCAAGATTCTCAACGCCGTCCCCGCGCCCTACGACGTCACGGGCGTGTACGCCGGGGCCACCGAGCCCGCGCACGCCAAGACGCTGGAGACCAGCTGGAAGCAGTACGTGGTGCCGGTGGAGGGGCAGAGCGACATCGTCATCTTCCCCATCCCCTTCGTGTCTCCGTACAGCGTCAACTCCATCCTCAACCCGCTGCTCGTGCAGGTGATGGGGCTGGGCTACTTCTTCAACCTGAACCGCGGCGTGCCGCTGGTGAAGAAGGGCGGCGTGCTCATCCTGCTGCACCCGGCCTACGACGAGTTCGACCCGGAGCACCACCCCAGCTACATCGAGTTCTTCCACCGGCTGCTTCCCGAAACGCGTGACTCCATGAAGCTGGAGCACAAGTACGAGAAGGAGTTCGCGGAGAACCCCAGCTACGTGCACCTGTACCGGAAGAACAACGCCTACCACGGCGTGCACCCCTTCTACATGTGGTACTGGGGCGAGAACGGTCGCCAGCACGTGGGCAAGGTCATCGTCGCGGGCGCGGAGAACAACCACGTCCCCGCGCTGCTCGGGTGGGACCGCACCGACACGCTCACCGAGGCCATCGAGGAAGCGCGCGGCTTCATGGGCCGCTCGGCCACCATCAGCCTGTTGCGCATTGCCCCCACGGTGATGGTGGACGTGAAGTGAGGCCGGACATGTCACCGCAACCCGAGCTGAACGTCTCCCAGGTCTTCACCGGCAAGCGCCTCTTGTTCGCGGGCGCCACGGGCTTCGTGGGCAAGGTGACGCTGTCCATGCTGCTGCACCGCTACGGGCAGGAGCTGGAGCGGGTGTACGTGCTCGTCCGCAAGGGCAGCGCGGCCTCCGCCGAGCGTCGCTTCTTCGACAAGGTCGCCACCAGCGAGCCCTTCCAGCCCCTGCGCGACACGTATGGGGAAGAAGGCGCGCTCGAGTTCCTGCGCAAGAAGTGCCACGTCCTCGACGGCGATATCACCGACCCGTGGGTGGGCCTGGAAGAAGCCCAGGTGGCGGAGCTGACGGGCAAGGTGCACGCCTTCGTCAACTGCGCGGGCCTGGTGTCCTTCAACCCGTCGCTGGAAGTGGGCCTCAACGTCAACACCCACGGCGTGAAGTACGCGGTGGAGCTGGCGCTGCGCTGGGCGGTGCCCCTCATCCACATGTCCACGTCCTTCGTCGCGGGCAACCGCAGCGGGCTCGTGTTCGAGGACGAGGAGGTCCGAGGCTACTTCCCGAAGAAGGAGGAGCTGGACGGGCGCGACTTCAGCCTGGAGCAGGAGCTGAAGGACGCGGAGCGCATCGTGGCGCGGCTGCGCGAGCAGGCCGATGACCGGGCGCTGACGTCCACCTTCCGCAAGAAGGCGTTGGACCGGCTGGCCGAGGAAGGCCGCGACGTCAACGACGAGAAGACGCTGCGGCTGGCGGTCGGCCGTGAGCGCAAGCTGTGGCTGAGCGGCGAATTGGTGCGCGCGGGCATGGAGCGCGCGGCGCACTGGGGCTGGCCCAACACGTACACGTACACGAAATCCCTGGGCGAGCAGGTCATCGCCGGCACGCCGGGGCTGCGCTACGCGATTGTGCGGCCCTCGATTGTGGAGAGCGCGCGGCACTTCCCGTTCCCGGGTTGGAACGAGGGCTTCACCACGTCCGCCCCGCTGGCGTTCGCCGGCATCAAGGGCCCGGGTGGCATCCCCGCGGGCGAGAACACCATCCTGGACATCATCCCGGTGGACCAGGTGGCGGGCGCGACGATTGGCATCACCGCGCAGTCCATCGACGTGGAGGAGCGGCGCGTCTACCAGCTCGCCTCCGGCGACGTGAATCCGTTCTACGCCAGCCGCTCCGTGGAGCTGGTGGGCCTGTACCGGCGGCGCTACTACCGGAACAAGGAGTCGGGCAACAAGGTGCTCAACTCGCTGCGCTCGCGGCTGGAGCCGCAGCCGGTCAGCAAGCTCGAGTTCGAGTGGATGAGCGCGCCCATGCTCGTCCGGGGCGCCAAGTTCCTGAGGAAGGCCATCGACGAGGTGCGGCCCGCGTGGGGCGCGCCCGCCGTGCAGGCGATGCTGGACAAGGCCAAGGTCTCGCTCGAGGAAGTGGAGACGAGCAACGCGGGCCTCATCGCGATGACGGACCTGTTCCTCCCCTTCCTCTACGAGAACCGGTACGTCTTCCGCTGTGACAACACGCGCTCGGTCTACACGCGCATGGTGCACTCGGACCGGCTGAAGATTCCGTGGGACCCGGAGCACATCGACTGGCGCGCGTACTTCATGGAGACGCACCTGCCGGGCCTGGAGAAGTGGGTGTTCCCTGGCCTGGAGGAGGAGCGCGAGAAGCGCACCGTCATCCCCGCGCACAGAGACTTGCTGGAGCTGTTCGAGGCGACAGTGCATGCGTACCGGCACCGGGTGGCCTTCCGGATGGTGGCGGGCGAGAAGGAGGAGCGCTTCACCTTCGGCGAGGTGCACCGCTATGCCGCGCGCGTGGGCAGCTTCCTGGTGCGCTCGGGCGTGAAGCCTGGAGACCGGGTGCTGCTGGTGTCGGAGAACCGGCCCGAGTGGGGCACGTGTTTCTTCGGCATCCTGCGCGCGGGCGCGACGATGGTGCCGGTGGACCCGGGGCTGAGCGAGGCGGAGGTCATCAACATCGCGAAGCGGGCGGAGGCGAAGGTCTGCCTGATGTCCGAGGACGCGACGCGGGACTTCTCCGGCCTGCTCGGCGCGCTGGGTGACAACGTCATCATCGCCAGCCTCGCGGAGGCGATGACGGGCGACCCGGCGTACCCGGAGGACCGCATCGGGCCGGTGCGCAAGTCCGCGTCGGCGGATGACCTGGCGAGCCTCATCTTCACGTCGGGCACGACGGGCACGCCCAAGGGCGTGATGCTCACCCACCGCAACTTCTCCTCGCTGGTGGCGAAGCTGGCCGGCGTGTTCAACGTGGGCGTGGGCGACGGCGTGTTGTCCGTGCTGCCCCTGCACCACACGTTCGAGTTCTCCGCGGGTTTCCTCACCCCGTTCTCACGGGGCGCTGAAATCACGTACATCGACGAGCTGACGTCGGACCGGCTGGGCGAGGTCTTCGAGACGGGCCGCATCACCGCGATGATTGGTGTGCCGGCGCTGTGGCAGTTGCTGCACCGGAAGATGACGCAGGAGTTCGCCAGCCGTCCGCCGCTGGTGGAGCAGGCCATCAAGGCGATGATGGCCACGCACGGCGAGCTGCGAAACCGCGCCAACGTCAACCTGGGCAAGCTGCTGTTCTGGCCCGTGCACCGCAAGTTCGGCGGGCGCATCAAGGTGCTGGTGTCCGGTGGCTCGGCGCTGCCCGAGGAAGTGCACAAGGCCTTCCACGAGCTGGGCTTCAACATCACGGAGGGCTACGGCCTGACGGAGGCCGCGCCGGTGCTCGCCGTCGCGTCGCCTGGCAACAAGCGCACGCCCGGCTCGGTGGGCAAGCCGCTCACGGGCATCGAAGTGCGCATCCTCCATCCGGACAACGACGGCATTGGCGAGGTGCTGGCCAAGGGCCCCAACGTCATGGCGGGCTACTTCGGAGACCGCGAGGCGACGGAGGCGGTGCTGAAGGAAGGCTGGCTGCACACCGGCGACCTGGGCCGCGTGGACGCGGAGGGTCGGCTGTACCTGGTGGGTCGAGCCAAGGACGTCATCATCGACCACAACGGGAAGAACATCTACCCGGACGAGTTGGAGGAGCTTTACCAGGAGCACCCGCACGTCAAGGAGCTGTCCATCGTCGGGCTGCCGGACGACGCGGGTGGCGAGAAGGTGGCGTGTCTGTGCGTGCCGGACTACGGCGACCGCCCCCGCGAGGAGGTGCGCCGCGACCTGGAGGAGCACTTCCGCAAGGTGGGCGCGGGCATGCCCTTCTACCGGCGCATGAAGGTGCTGCGCTTCTGGGACGGCGAGCTGCCGCGCACCTCCACGCGCAAGGTGAAGCGCAAGCAGGTGGTGGAGGAGCTGCAGCGGCTGGAGCGCGTGGCGGCCAGCGCCACCAAGGCGCGCGAGAAGGTCGCCGCCACGGTGGCGGGCACCGGCGGCGCGTCCGAGTGGCTCTACCCGCTCATCGCCGAGGTCTGTCACAAGCCGCTCACGGACGTGCGTCCGGAGACGCACCTCACGGGGGATTTGGGCTTCGACTCGCTGATGCTCACGGAGCTGTCCTCCGCGCTGGAAGGCGCGGGTGTGCCGCTGCCGGCGATTGAGGATTTGACGCAGGTGCAGACGGTGGAGGACCTGCGCAAGGTGGTGGTGGCGTCGGGTCGCAGGCCGTCCGCGGAGACCCGGGCGAAGGAGATCTCCAAGGAGAACGCGAAGGCGGAAGAGGTGGAGATTCCGGTGCCGGACGTCGTCGCGGACGTGGGCCGGCAGCTGCTGTCCTTCGGGCAGAAGGTCCTCTACGGCGGCGTCTTCGACGTGAAGGTGACGGGCCGTCCCTTCATCCCGATGAACCGCAACTTCCTGGTCATCGCCAACCACGCCAGCCACCTGGACGCGGGGCTGGTGCGCGTGGTGCTGGCGGAGCAGGGAGACCGGCTCGTCTCGCTGGCCGCGCGCGACTACTTCTTCGACACGCCGCTCAAGCGCGCGTGGTTCGAGAACTTCACCAACCTGGTCCCCATCGAACGGCACGGCTCGCTGCGCCAGTCGCTGCGTCAGGCGGGCGAGGCGCTGCGTCAGGGCTTCAACGTCCTCATCTTCCCGGAGGGCACCCGCTCGCCCACCGGAGAGCTGCAGGAGTTCAAGTCCACGCTGGGCTATCTGGCGTTGACGTACCGGGTGGACGTGCTGCCGCTCTACATCCACGGCGCCTTCGACGCACTGCCCAAGGGGAGCGTCTTCCCCAAGTCCAAGGACCTCAAGGTGAGCATCGGCCCCGCGCTGGGACACGAGGCGCTGCGTGCTCGCACGCAGGGCATGGCGCGCTCGGAGAGCTACCGCTACGCCACCCGCATCGCCGAGGACGCGGTGCGCGAGCTGCGTGACGGACGCGTCCTCAACCTGGGCGGACCGCCCTCGACGGACGTGGACGTCCTGCCCGCGCTCCCCTCGGGAGGGAAGAACTCGTGAAGCTGCTCGTCACTGGAGGCACGGGATTCCTGGGCACGCATCTGGTGCCCAAGCTGGTGGCGGCGGGCCACACGGTGCGCCTCATCGGGCGCTCGCGTCCGACGGGGCCGGCGTATGCGGGCACGGAGTACGTCGCGGGTGACTTGAAGGACCGGGACGCGGTGCGCCGCGCGCTGGACGGCGTGGAGGGCGTCTATCACCTCGCCGGGCTCGTCTCCTTCCAGCCGAAGGACGCTCGGAAGATGTTCGAGCTGCACGTGGACAGCACGCGAGAGCTCTTGCGCGACGTGCGCGAGGCGGGCGTGAAGCGCGTCGTCCTCGCGTCCACGTCCGGCACCACGGCGGTCTCGAAGGAAGAGGCGGTCTTCGACGAGTCCGCTGACTATCCGATTACCGTGGTAGCGCGGTGGCCGTACTACATCTCCAAAATCTACGAGGAGAAGCTGGCGCTGGAGTACTGCCGCAAGCACGCCATTCCGCTCGTGGTGCTCAACCCCAGCCTGTTGATGGGGCCGGGGGATGACCGGCTGTCGTCGACGTGGACGGTGGTGAAGTTCCTCAACCGGGAGATTCCGGCGATGCCGGGTGGCGGCATCTCCTTCGTGGACGTGCGCGACGCCGCGGAGGCGTTCCACCAGGCGCTCACCCGGGGCGAGCTGTACAGCCGCCACCTGATGGGCGTGAACATGACGACCCGGGAGTTCTTCCAGCGGCTGGAGCGCCTCACCGGCGTGCCCGCGCCCCGGCTGCGGCTGCCCGCGCAGATGAACATCCTGGGCGGCCAGTTGCTGGAGCGCTGGGCGAAGCTGCGCGGCACGCCCGCGCCGTTGGATCCGCAGGAAGTGGAGATTGGCGAGCACTACTTCTGGCTGGACGCCGGCAAGGCGGAGGCCGAGCTGGGCTTCCGCGCGCGCGACGTGCAGGAGACGCTGGTCGACACCGTGAAGCACATCTACGGGAAGCTGCCGCCCGGGAGCCTGCCCGGCACCAAGGGCCGGCTCGGCGACCTGCGCGAAGGCACCTGAGCGTTTCGTGCACGGTGAGGAGCGCCGCCCCACACGAAGGGCGGCGCTTCACCCATCTCCGGTGTGGTGCCCCGGACGGACGTTCCGCAACGTCACGGCCGCGAGCACCGAGAGCGCGAGGAAGACCCCCGCGCCAATCGCCGCGGCGGTGTTGAGTCCCACGGTGAAGGACTCCCGCGCGGCCCCCAGCAGGGAAGCCTGGAGCAACGGTGGGAGCGAGGGCACCACGGCCGCCGTGCCGATGAGGCTCTCTCGGACTCGGTCGGCGACCTCCATCGGGATGTCGGGCATCACCACCGTGTCCATCCGCTTCCGGTAGATGAAGGTGCCCAGGCTGCCCATCAGCGCGACGCCCAGGGCGAAGCCCAGCTCATTGGCGGTCTCCGAGGCCGAGGCCGCGGAGCCTGCCTTCTCCGGGGGCGCCGAGCCCACCACCAGGTCCGTGCCCAGGACGGCCATGGGCGCGAAGCCGATGGCCGCCACGACGGTGCCGACCACCAGCAACAGGCCTCCACCCACGCTGTCCGCCTGGGTCATCACCGCATAGCCCAGGCTCGACAACATCAGCCCCGCGGCCATGATGAAGCCCGGGCGCATCCGCCGGATGATGAAGGGCCCCAGCAGTGAGCTCGCCATCATCCCCACCATCTGCGGCACCATCCGCAGCCCGGCGTCCAGGGGCGACAGCCCCGCCACCAACTGGAAGTACATGGGAACGAGCAAGGCCATCCCGCCCGAGCAGATGGCCATGAACAGCATGATGACCAGCGTCGCGCTGAACGCACGGTTCGCGAACAGCCGGGGGTCCAACAGGGGATGGGCCAGCCGCCCCTGACGCCGGACGAACACCACGCCCAGGGCGAGTCCTCCCAGCAGCACCGCGGCGGGCAGCGGATGCCAGCCATATCGGGCCAGCTGCTTGAGGCCATAGACGGTGGGGAGAATCGCGGCCAGCGACAACACCACGCTGGTCAGCTCCACGCGGCCTCCCGCGGGGTCCTTGTACTCGGGGAGCAACAGCGGCGCCGCCACCAGCAACACCCCCATCACCGGGACGCCCATCAGGAACGCGGCGCCCCACCAGAAGTGTTGCAACAGCAGCCCGCCGAGCAGCGGCGCGACGACCATGCCCAGGAGGAAGCAGTTGAGCCACACGGCGATGGCCAGCGAGCGCTGCCGTGGCACCTGGAACATGTTGCTGATGAGCGCCAGCGTGGAGGGCATCAGCGTCGCGCCAGCCATGCCCAGCGCGGCACGCGAGGCGATGAGCATCTCCGGAGTGCGGGAGTACGCCGCCGCCACCGACGCGAGACAGAAGGCCGAGGCTCCTATCAGCAGCAGCTTGCGCCGGCCGATGCGGTCCCCCAGCGTGCCCATCGTCACGAGCAGGCCGGAGAGCATGAAGCCGTAGATGTCCATGATCCACAGCTGCTGCACGCTGCTCGCCCCCAGCTCCGCGCTCAGGTGCGGCAACGCCAGATAGAGCACGCTGACATCCACGGAGATGAGCAGCGTGGGGAGCGCGAGCACCACCAGGCCAATCCACTCCTTGCGTCCCGCCAGGGGAGGCGCTCCGCCCACCGCATCCTGGGACTTCATCATCACGTCACCCTCTCCCACTTTCAGTGCTTCCATCCAGGGGACTCACGCTTCCCCATCGTCGATTCCAACGCGTGGAGCCCAGACGCCATGAACGTGCGTCCATGACACCAGGGTGGCCTGCCAGGCACAGGGGGCTGTCTGCCTGGAGCGTCGCCGCGCACAAGGCGCACGCCTGCGTGACGCACCGGCCACTGCACGTCACGTCCACTGGAGTGCCGTCTCGACCTCAGCGCTCTCTAGCGCGCCTGACACCTGGACGGGCCCGAGCACGCCGTGACGGCGAGCCAGGGCACACTCCAAGCCTCGCACAGCGGCCGGGGCTCCGAGCAGTCAGCAGGAAATCCGGAGCAACCGAAGCCGCGTCGCCCGCTCGAGGTGGACCTAACCCTCTTCAGGAAAGTCCGGTAAGGCGCAGACCCGCGTGAAGGAAGAAGGCGGCGAGAACATCGTGGCGGTGGCCCAGGCGCACGAATGAAGCGCGTGCCTGGGCGCGCAGCTCGGCGACAGAGTCGGGCGTGGCATTGCGCAGCTCGGCCTTCACCATGCCGTTGCAGCCCTCCTCGGGATTGAGGTCTGGCGCATAGCCTGGTAGCCGTTCAAGGCGGAAGTCCTCGGGGTGGCGTGCGACGAAGTCGAGCGTCTCGGCACTGTGGTGCTGGTTGAGACCGTCCCACACGATAGTGAGCGAACGACCCACCTTCCTGCGGAAGTAGCGCAGGGCAGTGATGACGTCCCGGCTGGTGAAGCTGCCCTCCCGGTGGCGCGAATACAGGCGCGCCGGCCTGTGGCCGTACGGGGCAACGAGGGCGACGATGCTGGAGACTTCGCGCCGCTTGTCACGACGGCGCAGGATGGGCGGATGCCCGACGGGCGCCCAGGTAGACGCTACGCGGGCCCGAAACGAACTACCTGTCTCGTCCACGAAGGCAATGGCCCGCCCGCTTCTTCGAGCCCCCTTTTGATGCGGGGCCAGTCGCGCTTCAGCCATGCTTCCACCAACGCATCGTCACGCTCCTTGGCTCGCGTGCGGGGCTGCTGTGGACTTAAACCCAACCGGTGAAGGCACTCGGCCAGGTAATTGGGGTGGTAGTGCACTCCGAACGTACGCTGGATGAGGTGCGCCACTCGCGTGAGCGTCCAGCGCTCGGTAGGGAAGCCACACGTACGCGCCCCTGCCCTTACCAACTCCGAGACCTGCTGCCATTCCCCCAAACTCAACTTCGACGGCCGGCCCGTGCGCGGCCTCGCCTTCAACCCGCGTGTGCTGCCGCCCGCCTCGTGCAGTCGCCGCGCCCAGCGACTGACCGAGGCCTCGCTGACACCCACACGGCGTGCAACCTCCGCCTGCGATAGGTGCCCCCGCCGCAGGAGTTTCCCGGCCGCAAGCCGCCGCTCCTCAAGCTGCTGCACTGTCCAGTGCTTTGGCTGCCACGCCATGGACGCCCCCCTCCATGGCATAACCCTCAGCCCCTAACCCGACTTCCCTGAAGGGGTTTAGCGCCGACCCACCGACGCGCGGGCACGGTCCACCATCTTCCCCGCCCAGGGCTCCGAGCGGTGACTCCACACCCACGCGGCGCCCAGGAAGCTCAGCCCGAGCAGCACGAGCACCAGCCGCGCCAGCTTGGAAGGCCCCTGTTCGCCCTGCGCCATGACTAGCCCACCACCCGGTTGCGGCCCGTCTTCTTGGCCTTGTACAGGTTGGCGTCCGCCACCTTGATGAAGTGGGTGGGCTCCGTCATGTCCACCGCCATCTCCGCCACGCCGATGGAGATGGTCACCGGAATCTCCTTCTCGTCGTAGACGAAGGACTTCTCCGCGATGAGCTTGCGAATCTTCTCCGCGAACAGGAGCGCCTTGTCCGGCCCGTCCTCGGGCATGACCACGGCGAACTCCTCGCCGCCGTAGCGCGCGAAGCACTGCTCACGGCGCACCAGCCGCTTGACGGACTGAGCCAACTCCCGCAGCACGTAGTCCCCGGCCAGGTGCCCGTGGACGTCGTTGATCTGCTTGAAGTGGTCGATGTCGAACATCATCAGCGACAACGTGCGCTGGTACCTGCTGGAGCGGCCCATCTCCCGCTCGAGGTACTCCAGGAAGAAGCGCTTGTTGTTCACGCCGGTGAGGCCGTCGGCGATGGTCAGCGTGTAGATGGTCTCGTGGTACTGGGTCTCGATGTTGTCGCCATCGAGGAACTTGAAGATGGAGCCCCCTACCTTGATGAGGTCGCCGCTGCGAAGCGGCTGGGCCTGGAGCACTTCCTGGTCGTTCAGGTAGGTGCCGTTGGTGGAACCCAAATCCTCCACCAGCATCTTCCCGCCCCGCCCCAGCACGCGGGCGTGCCGACGGGAGACGTTGTCCAGGTCCACCACGATGTGGTTGTGCTGGTCCCTGCCAATGGTCAGCTCGGAGTCGACAAGGTACTTCTTGCCGAGCTCCGGGCCGTGAATCTGGACGAGGCAGCACTCGGTGCTGCGCTCAGAGCGCAGATCCAGGGAGGAAATCTTGGTGACGCGCGTTTCGTCGCCTGACATCGCCGCCAAGGCTATCACGACCCCCTTTTCGGAAGCCAAGTAACCCCTGCGGGAACCGTGCTTCCCGTCGCTCCCAGGAAGACCCCGACGGCGACCATGTCCCACATCTGGGGAGTCCGGCCCGGAGTGGAGGACGTGGGCGGGCGGTTGGGCACTCAACGAAGGCAACCGAGCAGGCCTCGGCGGCCTTGTCGCCCGAGGGGGGCGGACTAACGTCCGGCCCAACTATGTCCAAAGTCCTGGCGATGATTCTGGCGGGCGGCGCGGGTACGCGTCTGGAGCCCCTCACCCGTGAGCGGGCCAAGCCCGCCGTCCCCTTCGGGGGACGCTACCGCATCATCGATTTCGCCCTCTCCAACTTCACCAACTCGGGTGTCTACCGGGTCAAGGTGCTCACCCAATACAAGAGCGATTCGCTCAACAACCACCTGTCCCGCGCCTGGCGGATGTCCGCCTTCCTGGGCCACTACGTGGAGGCGGTGCCCGCGCAGATGCGCACCGGCGTGGACTGGTACAAAGGCAGCGCCGACGCCATCTACCAGAACCTCAACATCATCACCGACGAGGAGCCGGACTTCATCTTCGTCTTCGGCGCGGACCACGTGTACCGGATGGACACGCGGCAGATGCTCGACTTCCACATGTCCAAGCGGGCCGCGTGCACCGTGGCGGCCATCCCCGTCCCGATTGAGCAGGGGCGCGAGTTCGGCATCATCGACGTGGGCCCCGACGGGCGCATGCGCGCGTTCCTGGAGAAGCCCAAGGACCCGCCGCCCATGCCGGGCAACCCGAAGATGTGCCTGGCCTCCATGGGCAACTACCTCTTCACCACCGAGGTGCTGGTGCAGGAGGTGGTGCGCGACGCGGCCAACGAGACCAGCGCTCACGACTTCGGCAAGTCCATCATCAGCCAGATGTACAAGACGGCGCCGGTGTACGTGTACGACTTCGCGCAGAACGAGATCGCCGGGCAGGAGGGCAAGGAGCGCGGCTACTGGCGGGACGTGGGGAACATCGACGTGTACTACCAGTCCAACATGGAGCTGGTGGAGGTGGACCCCGTCTTCAACCTGTACAACGACCGCTGGCCCATCCACACGCAGTCCAACAACTACCCGCCGGCCAAGTTCGTCTTCGCGGACAAGGACAACCAGCGGGTCGGCCACGCCACGGACTCGCTGGTGGCCGAGGGCTGCATCATCTCCGGCGGGCACGTGAATCGCTCCGTGCTGTCCCCGAAGGTGCGCGTCAACTCGTACTCGGAAGTGGAGGCGTCCATCCTCTTCGAGAACGTCACCATCGGCCGCCGCAGCCGCATCCGGAAGGCCATCATCGACAAGAACGTGGAGATTCCGCCGGGGACGACCATTGGCTACGACCCGGTGGAGGACAAGCGGCGCTTCCACGTCACACCGGATGGCGTCGTCGTGATTCCCAAGGGCATGAAAGTGGTGTGAGGCGACCATGGGCTCATCGGGGGGCCTTCACCTGCGGCCAGCGCGCGACTCGGACCGTCGCGCGCTGTGGCGTGTCCACACCGAGGCGGTGGAGACGCTGTGCCAGGGTGTCTATGCCCCCGATGAGCTGAATACCTGGGTGAGCCTGCTGCGGCCAGAGGGTTACCTCCGGCCGGACCGGCCTCGCACGGTGCTGGTGGCGGAGCGAGGCCGACGGCTGGTGGGCTTTGGCCAGCTCGATTCCCGCGCCGGAGAGTTGGAGGCCCTCTACGTGGTGCCAGACGAGGTGGGCCACGGCGTCGGCTCCCGTCTGCTCGCCGCGCTGGAGTCGGTGGCCTGGGGGGGCGGCACGCCGCTGTTGGGCCTGGATGCCAGCCTCAACGCGGAGGACTTCTACAGGCACCGCGGCTACGTATCTCTGCACCCGGCCAAACGGCCGTTGACGCAACGGGTGCAGCTGGCCTGCGTGCGGATGCAGAAGCGCAGGCCCATGCTCTCCTCGCGACGCGAGCCAAGCGCCGGGGCGATGACGTCTACCTGAAGGCGGCCTTGACCTCGGGCTTGGCCAGCACCACCAGCGCCCAGATGCTGATGGGCAGGGCGAGACAGCCGCAGGTGCCACAGCATGGCACGAGCGACGCGATGGCACCCGCCATGGCCAGTCCACGGCTCTGGAGCTGCCGCATCTTGAACGCACCGAAGAAGGTGAGCGCATTGAGGAGGACGACGGGGCCGAACGTCGCCAACCTGCCGCCCATGGAGACGAACCATTCAATGGTCTCCCTGTTCTGATCAATCGCGTCCCGGTAACGCGCCAGGTTCGGGTCGTTGTAGATCTGGTCCAGTTGCTCCGGGCCCACGGGCGTCGCCATGTTGGTGAGCGCCCACAGGAACGTCACCGCGGAGGTGACCATCAGGAGGATGGCCGGCAGGGACACGGCCTCTTTCGGGTTCGTGCCAGGGAAGCCGTCTCCCGCGGGGGCTCCGTATACGTTCTCCATGTTTCCAGCTCCCATGACACGTGAAGGGTGCGCGGGCCCACGGCCCGGGACGGCGCGCATTCCAACCAGGAGGCGGTGCGGGCACCAAGCGAAATGGCGCCGCACCGTCCCCCAGTCGTCATGCTCACGCCTTGAAGGTGAGCAGGGGCGCCAGCCGCGCCACCTCGCGGACGATGCCCGCCTTCACCTGCGAGTCCACCACCGGACGGATGGGCTTGTAGGCGGCCGGGGCCTCCTCCACCCGCCGCTCCGAGCGCAGGGTGATGCAGTCCACGCCCTTGAGCCCCAGCGCCGCCTCGCTCTGGTCCGCCCCGCCGCGAGACAGGGAGAAGCGCGAGCGCGCCCGCCCCGCCCCATGTGACGCGGACTCCAGCGCCCGCGCATCGCCACACCCCACCATGAGGAAGGACGTGGCGCCCATGGAGCCGGGAATGATGACGGGCTGTTCGGCGCCCGCGGGGCAGGCCCCCTTGCGCGCCAACCAGCCCCCCTCGTACGGGAGGGTGAGGTTGTGCGGAACGTCGTAGACGAGCGGTGCCTCCACGTCTCCGAACAGCTCGCGCAGCGTCTGTCGCAGAAGCTCCGCGAGCAGCAGGCGGTTGAGGAAGGCGTAGTTGGCGGCCGTGGCCTCCGCCTCCAGGTAGCCGGAGACGAGCGCCTCGTCGGCCAGGGGGAGGATGCCGCTCTCCGGAAAGGGAGCCCCTTGTGGCCACGCCTTGCGGGTGCGCTCACGCCAGGCGACCCCGACGTGTTTGCCCACGTCGCGGCTGCCGGTGTGAATCATGAACGCGAGCTGCCCCTCTCGCACGCCCCACTCCCAGGCTCGGGCCCGGTCCTCGACGGCCTCCACGCGCTGCACCTCGACGAAGTGGTTGCCTCCGCCAATGGTGCCCAGGCCCGCGTCGCGCACCACGCCCTCACGGGTGAGTGCGTCCGGTGCCCAGCTCGGGTTTCCTCTCAGCGCGCCGCCCAGATGGATGCGGCCCACCTCCGCGTCGAGCTGCCCCAGGTCCGCCGTTCGCGCGCAGCCCAACGGTGCGTCCAGCGTCTCCAGGAGCCAGCCTGGGATGCCGTCGCGCAGCAGGGCCGTGGACGCACGCGAGGACATCGCCACGTCCCTCGTGCCGAAGAAGTAGTGGCCCTTCATGCGCTCGACGAAGTCGTCGCGTCGAGCCAGGAAGTCCTCCACGGAGAGGTCCGCGACGTGCAAGCGCATGCCGCAGTTGATGTCGGTGCCCACGGCGCCCGGGACGACGAGACCCCGCGTGTGCAGCACCGAGCCGATGGCCACACCGGAGTCGCCCGGGTGGAAATCAGGAGTGGCGCGCACGCGCAGCACCTCGCCACCGCCCGGGTGCTTCAGGGCCGCGAGCTGTGCGAGTTGTTGGAAGGCCTTGCCCTCGACGGGCAGGTCCGGGGGAAGAAGCACCTCGGCGGGTGGCGCGTTCGCGTCACCGTGGAGGCGCACGGTGTAGAGGTGACCGTCATAGGTCACCTCGAGCCCCTCGCGGGCAAGCGCCCGCAGGAGCCGATTCAGTTTCGGCTGCATGACCCAACTCAGGGAATGCCCCGGTGCTCGCGTGCGAGCGGCTCGGGGAGACGTGGCGAAGAGAGATGGTGGACCTTGGGTCAGCAGCCGCGGTCGCCGGACGGCTCGAAAGCCATCCTCACCGCGCAGGGACGCAGGGCGCCCCGGGGACTGACGAAACAGTCCACCGGAGCGGCCACACCTCGTCCAAGGTCACGGCTCTATACACAGGACGGCTTTGCCCGCTCGACGAAGAGCCATGCGGCCGCGAGCAGCACGTCGCCGTCACTCCGTCGGGACTACACCGCCCCGGACAGGCCACCGTCGACGTTGATGGCCGCGCCACTGATGTAGCCGCCCCGAGGCGACAGCAGGAAGGCGACGACGTCCGCGAACTCCTCCGCGCGGCCCACCCGCCCCAGGGGAATGCCCGCGTTGCGCGCCATCTCCGCCTGGAACGACTCCACCGACTTGCCCAGCTCCTGCGCCCGGCGCACCCACTGGCCACTCTCGATGATGCCCACGAGTACCGCGTTCACGCGGATGTTCTTCGCCCCCAGCTCCTTCGACAGCGCCTTCGTGAGCGCCATGCCCGCCGCGCGCGAAACCGAGGACGGCGTGGACTGCGCCCCCGGAGACTTCGCGCCAATCGAAAGCACGTTGACGATGGACCCTCCCCCGGACTCGCTCAGGTGAGGCAGCACGTGCCGCGACGCCCGCACCGCCGCGAACAACTTGAGCTGGAGGTCCGTTTCCCACTCCGCGTCCGTCACCGAGGAGAACGGACGGGCCGAGGCAGTGCCGGCGTTGTTCACCAGCGCGTCCACCCGCCCCCACCGCGCATGGGCCGCGTCCACGAAGTGCTCGACCTCCCACGCCTTGGACACGTCCGCCTGCACCGCGAGGACGTCACCGCCCTCCGCGCGCAGGGCCGTGGCCGTGGCCTCCAGTCGCTCCGCGCCCCGGGCACACAAGGCCACTCGCGCCCCTTCCCGGACGAGCCGTCGGGCCACCGCCGCCCCCAGCCCGTCCGAGCCGCCCGTCACCAACACCACCTTGCCACCCAGCTCCAGGTCCATGTGCGCCTCCTTCGCGGTCCACGGCACCGGAGGCTCGCGAGAGCCTCCGGCATGGACACCGGCGCGCGACCGATGACGCCGCGCACACAGCGGAGGCTACGCCATCACGCGGGCTGCTTCACGGGCACATGCCGCTTCTTGTCGAAGGCGGCCAGCGTGGTGGCGATTTCCTCGTTCACCAACCGCAGCATGTCCTGCTTCTCGCGGAACGGGAGGAAGGCGCTCTTGAAGCCGGAGACGATGATGGTGGCCAGGTCATCGAGCGACAGCCCGAGTTCCTTGTGCGCCACCCACAGCTCCTTCGTCACCGTTGTGTCGGTGATGAGGCGGTTGTCGGTGTTGATGGTCACCCGCAGGCCGTAGTCGAAGTAGAACTTCAACGGGTGCGCGGCGAGGCTCGACACCGCGCCCGTCTGCACGTTCGACGTCGGACAGACCTCCAGTGGAATCCGGTGGTCGTTGACGTAGTTGAGCAGGTCCCCGTCCTCGCGCAGCCGCGTGCCGTGGCCAATGCGGTGCGAACCCAGGTTGTGGATGGCCTGGGAGATGGACTCGGGGCCGTACGCCTCGCCGGCGTGGGCGGTGCAGTTGACGTTGTTCTTCAGGATGAGCTGGAAGGCGTCCTTGTGGTCCTTGGCCGGGAAGCTGGCCTCGGCGCCCGCGAGGTCGAAGCCGATGACGCCCCGGTTCTTGTAGGCCACCGACAGCTCCGCCAGCCGCATGGACGTCTGCGGATTGATGTGGCGGATGCCGCAGACGATGACGCCGCACTTGATGCCCGTCTCGCGCTTGGCCACCCTCAGGCCCTCGAGCACCGAGTCGATGACGGTGGTCATCTTCAGGCCCTTCTGCAGGTGCAGCGCGGGCGAATAGCGCACCTCCAGCCACCGCACGTTCTCCGCCGCCGCGTCCACCGCCAGCTCATAGGCCGCGCGGTAGAGGGCATCCGCCGTTTGGAGCACGGAGAGCGTCACGTCGAACGCGACGAGGTACTCCTCCAGGCTCTCGCAGACCTCACCCATGTGGATGGCCTTGGCCAGTCCGTCCACGGTGTCCGAGGGCAGCTTGACCTTCTGCTGCTCGGCGAGCTCGAGAATGGTCTTCACCCGCATCGAGCCATCCAGGTGGCAGTGCAGGTCCGTCTTCGGCAAAGCGTGCAGCAGCTCTTCGGTCACCGCCAGCGTGGGGGGCGGGACGAAGTCCGTCCGCCGGGCTCCAGAAGGGATGCCGGTGGCGCTGGGAATCTCGTCGTCACGAATCGTAGGCATGGTCGAATTTCCTTCCTTACGCCATCCTCCAAACCATGTCGCCCCGCGCGTGTCCATGCAGGCACCTCGCCCTCGCCCTCACCCTGACACTGGTGACGGCCATGGGGTGCCGGGAGCCCGCGGAAACGGTCTTCCGGTACTCGACGGATGCATCCTCCCGCGCCGGGCTGACGCCCCTTCCGGACGGGGTCCTCACCGGGAACGAGGCCGGCGCCGTGGTGCGGTTGGACAGGACGGGGGCGCTGGTCTGGAGGGTGGCGCTCGGACGGGAAGTGGCGACGCGGCCCGTCGTGGCCGGAGACAGCGTCATTGTCGGAACGGTCGCTGGAGACCTGGTGCGTCTGGCGCTCGCGGACGGGGCGGAGCGCTGGCGCCTCACCGGCGAGCCCCCGGTCCTCACCCCCCTGGTCCCCGCCCCTGACGGGGCGTCGGTCTACGTGGTGGCCCCGGATGGCGCGGTGCGTTCCCTCGCGGTGGACACCGGGAAGGTCCGGTGGAAGACCCCCGCCCCCAAGCCCGACGAGGCCCACCTGGACGCCGGTCGCGGGCTCCCCTCCCCCGTTCTCGTGGACGGGCGGCTCGTGGTGGCGCTTGGCGACGTGGGGCTGGTGGCCCTGTCCACCGCGGATGGAGCCCGGGTCTGGCGACAGGAGGTCCGGGGCGTTTTGGGACTGGAAGTCAGGGGGGAGGCCCTCTTCGCCAGCACGCGAGACAAGCGCGTCTGGGCCTTGCGGACCCAGAACGGCGCGCCGCTATGGGAGCAGAGCCCCGCGAAGGACCTCACCAGCCCTCCCTCCCTGGCCCTGGGCCTGCTGTGGGTGGGGGCGCGCGTCGAGGACGCACCGGTGCTGGTGGGGCTGTCGCCCGAGGACGGGAAGGAAGTGGCGCGGGTGGGACTGCCGGATGTGCTCACCACCCACGTAGCGGAGGCCCCTGGCGACGTGCTGCTGGTGCCCACGCACGGAAGACAGGGACGGCTCCTGGCCTTGAAGCAACCCACGTGGGAGCGCGCGTTCTCCCTCCGCACGGACACCGCGCTGCGCTCGCGGCCGGTGGTCCTGGGTGAGCAGGTCTTCGTACTCGGCCAGGATGGGCGGGTGCTGTCGTGGAAGCTGCGCCCACCGGAGCCTGAGCGCCGGCCATGAAGCTTCCCGACGCGACGTTGTCAGGAGGCCCCGCGGACGGGCGTCCTCTTCCCGCGCCCGGCAGAAGAGGCCCTACACGCTCTCGGACTTCGCTGGTTCGAATCCAGCTCCCTCCGTCACAGGAGGGATAGCCAAGCGGTCAAAGGCACCAGATTTCCATCTGGCGGTTCATCCTCACGGCTTCCTCACTCGGGCGCGGAAGAAACCCCGCGCGTCCCTCGCTAGCCTGGCATCAGGAAGCGGGCGATGACGCGCTTGAGCCCCACGGCGCCACCGAACTCCACCGTCACCTTGGCGTTCGGCCCCGAGCCATCCGTGGCGACGATGCGGCCCACGCCGAACTGCTCGTGTCGCACGCGCATGCCGCGCACGTCTCCGCTCACCGCGTCCATGTCCGACGCCTGCGAATAGGAACGGTCGATGCGCGGCCCGTCGTCCTCGTCCCAGCTCCGCTTGCGCGGGGCCACGGGAGCGGGCCGAGGCGGCTCCGGCACATCCTGCTCGCTGATGCCGAACAACTTGGGCGGCACGTCTCGCAGGAAGCGGCTGGGCGGGTTGTAGCGCAGCTCACCGAACAGCGAGCGGCACTGCGCCAGGCTCACGAAGAGCCGCTTGCGCGCTCGGGTGAAACCCACGTAGCAGAGGCGCCGTTCCTCGGCCATCTCCTCCCCGTTGTCCGGGTCCTCACCCTTCAGCGCGCGTGAGTGCGGGAAGACGCCGTCTTCCAGACCCGTGAGGAACACCGCGTCGAACTCCAGGCCCTTCGCCGCGTGCAGCGTCATCAGCGCCACCCGGCCCTCGCCGACCTCCGCGTCCGCGTCACCCACCAGCGAAATCTGCTCGAGGAACGCCTGGAGCGGCGGAGTGTCCGCCGACAGGGGCGCGGCATCCACCTCGGGCGGCACCTCTGGAGGAGGATGGGCCGCGGCGGCCACGGCGGCAGCCGCGCGGTTCAGGTCGAACTCCTGCGCGGCGCCCAGGAACTCGCGAAGGTTCTCCGCGCGTGTCGTCGCCTCGTCGCTGCCCTCCGCGACGAGCGTCTCCACCAGCTTCGTCTCGCGCAGCATCTCGTCCACGGCGCTCGCCGCGTCCGTGGTTCCCTGCGCATAGACGTTCAGCGACTTCAGCAGCGCGTGGAACGTGCGCAACCGCTTCACCGCCGTGGAGTTCAGCGCGGGGATGCGCTCCGGCTCGGCGAGGACCTCGAAGAGGCTCTGCCCCTGGGTGTTGGCGTGGTCCGTCACCCGTTCGACCGTGGTGTCACCGATTCCGCGCGCCGGGGTGTTGATGATGCGCAGCAGGTCCGCGTCCGAGCGCGGGTTCACCATCAACCGCAGATACGCGGAGGCGTCCCGCACTTCCGCGCGGTCATAGAAGCTGCGTCCGCTCACCAGCGTGTACGGCACGCGCGCCAGGCGCAGTCCCTCTTCCAGCACGCGGCTCTGCGCATTGACGCGGTAGAAGACCGCCATGCTGGAGTACTTGATGAAGCCCTCGCGCTGGAGCGCCAGAATCTGGCGAGCGACCTCCTGCGCTTCCATCCGCTCGTCGCGGTTGAGCATGAGCTGGAGCGTCTGGCCCGCGGGCCGGTCGGACCACAGCTTCTTCTCCATCCGTCGCGTGTTCTTCCGGATGACCTCGTAGGCCGCGTCCAGGATGTTCCGGTCCGAGCGGTAGTTCTGCTCCAGCTTCACCACCTTCGCGCCCGGGTACTCGCGGGGGAAGTTGAGGATGTTGTCCACGTCCGCGCCGCGCCAGCGGTAGATGGACTGGTCGTCGTCCCCCACCACCACCAGGTTCGCCGACGGCGGCGGCGCCAACTGCTGCAGGAGCGCGTACTGCACGGGGTTGGTGTCCTGGAACTCGTCCACCAGCACGTGGTGGAAGCGGCGCCGGTAGTTCTCCAGCACCTCCGGCCGCTTGCGGAACAGCGTCACCAGCAGGAGCAGCAGGTCGCCGAAGTCCACGGCGTTGGCCGCGCGCAGGCGGTCCTGATAGGCGCGGTACACCTTGTGGACCAGCTGGCCGCGCTCGTCACCGGGCGCCACCTCCATGTCCTCGGGCAGCCGGGCCGCGTTCTTCTCCTGGTCGATGCGGCTCAGGATTTCGCGCGGTTGCATGGACTGCTCCAGCCCCGCCTCCCGCATGGCCCGCTTCACGACGTTGAGCTGATCCCCATCGTCGTAGATGACGAACGAGCGGGTGAGCCCCACGTGCTCCGCCTCGCGCCGCAGAATCATCGCCGCGGCCGAGTGGAACGTGCTCACCACCAGGTCGTTCGCCTGACGCCCCAGCAACTGCACCAGGCGCTCGCGCATCTCCCGCGCCGCCTTGTTGGTGAAGGTGACGGCGAGGATGCGCCACGGGAAGACCTCTTGAACCTTCACCAGGTGCGCCACCCGGCGGGTGATGACGCGCGTCTTGCCACTGCCGGCGCCCGACAGGACGAGGAGCGGGCCCGTCTGGTGGAGCACGGCCTCGCGCTGGGGAGGGTTCAGGTCTTCGAGGAGGGCGGATTCGTGGGCGTTCACGGTGGGACTCAAGAGGGGGCCTGTGCTTCTAACGTCTTTCTCCGTCCGGTGGGCGGCCTTCCACCACACCCGGACGCCCGGCCGGTCCCCTGGCTTTTCGCCCTCGGGTATAAAGGGCGAAACACCATGTCCGACTCCCCCTCAGGTCCTCCGTCGCGGCCCACCCAGGCCGCGCTGGACCGCTACGCAGAGCTCTTCAACCAGAGCCTGACGATGCGTCACTTCGGCGCCATCGTGTCCTTCCCCGAAGGCCGCAAGGTCGTCGTCTCCCTACTTGAGCTGCGGCCAGAGCACCGAGGGGGCGTGGGCAGCGCCGCCGCCGTCAACGGCGGCATCCTCGCCGCGCTCTTCGACCTGGCCATCGGTACCTGTGGCGCGCTGGTGGACCCCAGCCGCCGCTGCGCCACCGTGCAGCTCTCCATGAGCTTCGAGCGGCCCGTCACCGGCGACCACATTCGCGTGGAGGCCGAAATCGACAGCCAGGGCCTCACCCTCCTCTTCGCCACCGCCCGCGTGTACGACGAACAGGGGCGGATGTGTGGGCGGTGCCAGGGCGTCGTCCGCCTCTCCAACCTCCCCTGGTCCTCAGGGGAAAGCCCCGCCATCAACTGACCCTTGACTACCCCTCCGCACACCCTCCCGGCTTCCGACGATATGTCCGCCTCGGACACACGTTACCCGGGCACCGGGGAGCGGCCACGTCCCGGAGACGCTTCAGAGCGACGGGAAGACGGCATGAGTGCAGCCGTGCAGGGCCTGCGGATGACGACGGTTCGACTACCGAGGGAAGCCGAGGAGCCGATGGAGGCGTCGCGCGGGACGGACGAGGAGTCCCTGTCGCGCAAGGCCCTCGCCGGGGACAGGGGCGCGTGGGACGCACTGGTTGCGCGCCACCACCGCCGCGTCGTGGTATCGCTCCTGGCCCGAGGCGTCCGGGTGGACCGGGCGCACGAGCTGGCCCAGGAGACGTGGGCCCGGCTCATCCAACAACAGCAGCGAGGGCTGCTGACGGAGCTGCGCCTGCCCAACCTCGCCCTCACCCAGGCGGCCTTCCTGGCCGCGGACGATGCCCGCCGCGTCCGGCGAGAGTCCATCTCCGGGGCGGTGGAGGAATTGCCCGAGCGCCAGCACCCGGTGGACCCCTCCGTGTCCGCCGAGCGTCGCCTGCTTTCCGAAGAGCAGCTGTCCCGCGCCCATGCCGCGCTCGCCCAGGTGTCGCCGAGCGCGCGGAGCGTGTTTCTCCTGGCCTGTGACGGCCAGGAGCTTCCCCACGCCGAAGTCGCCGCGAAGGTCGGTCTCTCCGTCCAGCGCGTGCGGCAGATCCTGTGCGAGGTCCGCAAGAAGCTGCGGACCGCGCTCGAGGAGGAGACCCATGCTTAAGCCCCACCTGACCCGCGACTCCGCGGAGCAATACATCCTGGGCGCGTTGGCCCCGGAGAAGGCGGCGGCGTTGGAGGCCCACACGTTGGAGTGTGAGCCTTGCGCCGTGCTGCTGCAGGAAGAGGCCCTCCTGTCCGAGCAGCTCACCGAGGCGGCCAGCACCTTCCCCCAGGAAGAGCGCGTCATCCGTCCCGCGGCGTGGCACGCGCGACGCGCGGTGACGGGTGCGGCCATCGCGGCCCTGGCGGCCGCCGCCTCGCTCGCGCTGGTGCTGCTGACCGGCGACAAGGCGCCCCATCCGTCGCTGCCCGACAGCCTGGATTCACGGCCGCCCATGGTGGCGGTGGACCTGGATGACGGCGACTCCCCGACGAAGACGAACGTCGTCGCATGTCCGGACCTGGCCACGCAGGACTTCTGCACGCGCAAGGCCGCTGAGCGCGGCCTGCTGGTCATGAATCCCGGGGGCACCGCCGAGGTCCCCCGCTACGAGGCCCGCACCGGCCTCCCCGAAGGCGCGCTGAGCGCGCGCCAGCCCGTGTCGCTGTGAGGACGCCCGCCATGGACTTCCGGAAGAAACTCGTCGCCCTGCTGCTCGCCCTGGCCGCTCCGGTGGCCCTGGCGCAGCCGTCGGGCGGCGCCCCGAAGCTGCCAGTCGGCTGGTACGTCACGGAGAGCGCACCCAAGCGCTACGAGGCCGGCGTGGACAACAGCGCGCCCTGCGAGGGCGCTCGCAGCGCGTACCTGCGCTCGCTATCGCTCGACGAGGCGGGCTACGGCACCTTCATGCAGGCCTTTGGCGCGCAGGACTTCCGCGGCAAGCGGCTGCGCTTCTCCGCCGCCGCGCGCGTGAAGGACGTGGACGGCTGGGCCGGCCTGTGGATGCGCGTGGAGGGGCCGGACCCGAAGCAGCCCCTCGCCTTCGACAACATGCAGTCGCGCGCGCTGGTCGGCACCCGTGGCTGCAAGCGCTACGAGGTGGTGCTGGACGTCCCCAAGGAGGCCACCACCATCATGGCCGGCCTCATCATGAGCGGCACGGGGCAGGCGTGGCTGGACGGCGTGCGCTTCGACATCGTGGACAACACGGTGCCCGTGACGGACCTGCTCGCCGCGCGCCCGGTGGTCGCATCCACCGGCCCCGCTGGGCTGGACGAAGTCGCGCCCGTGGCGAAGAACGACCAGGTCCCCCTGGGCCGCGTGGGCGACGTCTGGTTCAACCATGGCCGCGTCGCGGCGGACAAGCCGTACACCCGGCGCACGGATGGCGTCTGGGTGAGCATCCTTTCAGAGGAGATCTACGAGCACGGCATCGAGGTGACGGGCACCTTCGGCCAGCGTCAGCTCGACCTGAAGGTACGGGCCGGCACCTCGAAGACGCTCATCGACGGCACGTGGGGCGGAGAGCCCGTCAGCATCATGCTCTCTCCGGACACCCTCACCATGAAGTGGGGCCGGCTGACGCGCGAGCTGCAGCGGGACAAGAATGCCGCGGTGGACAGCACCTGCAACCGCTACCAGGTCAACGAAGGGCCGCGCATCATGGACCAGATCGACGTGTGCGGCGCGGCGCTGGGCACCCGGCCTCCGCCGGCCCAGCTCGTCACGGCATTCCTGGCCAACGGCTTCCGCCGCTCCACGCCGGCTCGCAACTTCCCCATTCCGCAGCCGCCCGTGCTCAGCCGGGAGGCGCTCGACACGCAGCGCACCGGCACTCCGAATCAGTAGCAACCCGGGAACAGTGGGGCCCCGCGCTCACCGCGAGGGCCCCGTCCCGCGAAGTCAGAAGGCGAAGTCGCGCTCCAGCGTCTCGCCGCCAGCCTGCACCGTGAGGTGGGCGGAGCGCGCGCCGGTGGAAGACGCCGTGGACAGGTCGAAGGCCAGACCCTCCGGCCCGGACGTGGGCTTGAGCGAGGGACGGCCGGGACTGAGGAACACCGCCGCCGTCACCGTCCGGCCCGCCAGGGGCTGCACGAGCAGCTTGACGCGCTGACGCTCGCGAACCAGCACCACGCGGAACTCCCGCCGCTCTTCCAGAATCTCACGGTGCTCCGGGTGGCGCGCCGCAGAGGGGCGCTGCGACACCGGCTCGCGAGAGGAGCGCGCGGAGCGGGCCATCGTCCCGTCCCCCTCCTCCATCTCCAGGGCTTCCTCAATCGCGTCGTCACCCTCGCCCAAGGCCAGCACCGCCTGGGCGCACTCGCCACAGCGCGCGGTGTGCGCATCCATCCGCTCGCGCTCGTCCGAGGACATCATCCCCATGTCGAAGCGCCAGAGGTCATCTTGCGTGAGATGGCGACGCGGGGGCGCATCCACGGGCGCCGCATCCGCGATGTCCGCGCGGCACTCGGCACAGCCCTGGATGTGGGGGGTGGGCGATTGGGGCGCGCCTGTCCAGGTGGCCACCAGGTCATCGCAGCCGGCCCGGGAAGCGAACCACCAGGCCTTGTCCTGCTCCGCCGAGTCGAGGAGTTCGAACTCCTGCCGACGCTGCGGGTTGAGGGGAATGAACCAACGCGCTCTGGGACGAAGCGACGAATCCAGGCTCCCGAGCGACTCCAGATAGCGGTCTCGATTTCGAGCGCCCTCACCGTCCAAGGAACCGTGGAGGGCCTCCCAGGCGGCCAGCGCAAATGCGGCGGAGGCGGCCCTGTCCCGAGCGGCAAGTCCCTCCAGCGCCGAGGCCCGCCACACTTCCGCCTCGTCCCCGCCGTCCAGCGCCACTTCCATCGCTTCTTCCGCGGCCCTCAACAGCACGGGCTGGAGCGCCTGCGGTTTCTGCGCTTGGAGCCAGGTCTCCACCCCCGGTCGACCGAGGCCGCGAAGGGCGGCCTCCACACCTTCTGTCCCCAGCCGGGTCGCCCTCCTCAACAAGTCCCCCGCGGCTTCGAGGACGACTCCTGGTGAGGTGGACCCGGCGGTGAGAACAGAACGACGGGCGGCGTAGCGAGACATGGCATCGGTCTTCATGACTTCATTCCTCCTGAATACCCCGGGGTGTGACCGGGAAGGAGGCTCACGCTTCCTCCCCTCGTGGCGACTCGCGCTGGAGATCCAGCAGGTAGAGCTTCAAGTAGGCCTGGGCGCGACTGACGCGCTTGTAGGAATTGACCACGGTGATGTTCAAGCGACGCGCGCATTCCTCGTGATCCTCCACGTCCTCGTGGTGATACAGCTCCCATGCCGAGGCTTCCTTGGGGTGCTCCTGCTGGAGTCGTGCGAACGCGGCCCAATACAGCTCCTGGGCGTCCGCCCGCTCCTCGGTCCTCCTGCCCATCTCCACGGCACGAGACCGCTCGGACGGAGACTCTTCCATGGCGTCATCGGGGTCCGACGAAGGCGCCGCGAGCTCCTCGCGGTGCCTCCGGTAGAAGTCGATGGCCACGTGCTTGACGATGCGCAGGAAGAACGTCTTGGGAGACGCGCTCCGGCCCGGCATCTGCTGGGAGATGCCACGGAACTGATCCAACCCGCGGTCGAGGAACTTGCCGACCGCGTCCTGGAAGAGCTCGTCCGAGTCCGCTGGGGACCCACGGCCGTAGCTCGCCTGAATCTTGCTGATGACGTACCGGGCAGGCCGGTTCCATCGCTGAACCAACGTACCGAGCGGGCCTCCAATGGGCTCGCCCGTGGCGCGGCGGCGGACCACCTCCGCGAACAATTCGTCATCCGTGAGCTGCTCGAACACCGGAAGGACCTGAGGGCTGTGCCCGGAGAACCGCCCCGGGAGATGGGGTTACAGGGATGTGGCGCGGCAAGGTACCACGTTGGCATCCGCAGGCAGCCTCCGAGTGGAGCAGAGGACCCCGGCCACCCGGACGACCGGACAGACGGAGCACCCAGGGAGGCCCGACCCGCGGGGCGCCGGTTTCCTGACAAATATCCCCCAAGAGAATGCGGGTGGGGGAGCGGGAATTTCCTCGTCAGGAACCCGGAAAGGCCGCGTCCCTGGCCGCAACGCTTTCGAGCGCCCGGCCCGAGAGGCCCTACACGCAGTGGTTCGACTCCACGCACCCGCCACCCGGTGGGTGACGCCGGCGGTCCGGCACTGAACTCCAAACTCAGCCCACCGGCCTCTCGACTCGGGCGCTCACTCTTCTTTCAAGGAACCGTGTCATGTCCCCCCGCACCATCGTCATCGGAGATCTCCACGGCTGCCACGACGAGGCCCTGGAGCTGCTCGCCAAGGTGGGGGCCACGTCCAGCGACCGGGTCATCTTCGCCGGGGACCTGGTGGACCGGGGCCCCAAGCCCCGCGAGTGCGTGGAGCTGGCGATGCGGCACGAGGCCATCCTCGGCAACCACGAGGAGAAGCATCTCCAGCAGCGCCACCGCGAGGATGACCGGCTGCTGCCAGACCACCTGGCGACGCGCCAGGCGCTCGACACCGAGCACTTCGACTGGATGGCGGGGCTGCCCCACTACCTCCGGTTGCCCGAGCACAACGCCATCGTCGTGCACGCCGGCATGCTGCCCCACCTGCCCGTCGAGAAGCAGGACCCCTACCACCTGCTCCACGCCCAGTGCATCCAGCCGCCCGGCAAGAAGAGTTGCTGGCCGTCCAAGGCACCGGCGGGCTGGAAGTTCTGGACCCATCACTGGACGGGGCCAGAGCGGGTCATCTTCGGACACACCGTGTTCGACCAGCCGCTCGTCACCGAGCACGCGGTGGGTATCGACACCGGCTGCGTGTATGGCCGCTCACTGACGGCGGTGGTGTTGCCCACGTGGGAGCTCGTCTCGGTGCCTGCCCGGAGAAGCTACAAGGGTGGCAAGGACGTCGCGCGGTTCCCCATCCACGGCGACGTGTGCGTCTACTCCTGAGCACCCGCGCCTGACCGCCACCCGGTGGCGGTTGCGCATACAGCTTCGCGCCCGGCCGACGGGGCCAGACACGCCTGAGAGATGCGGGTTCGAGTCCCGCCGAGGCCGTCAGGCCTCGTAGTTCAACTGGCAGAACACTGGGTACTCAATCCAGCAACACAGGCCTCGTCACTCGGGCGCACCCTCTCTCCCTCTCATCCCAGCTTCGCGCGGGTGGCCGTGCCTGGTGCACGAAAGGCCCCCGTGCGTTCCACGCGCGGTGCACTCCCCTCACGCTTTTTTGCGCCTGGGGTCCGCCCCGCGCCTGACCCGCCGCACGTCCCGAAAGGTGGCACCCCATGACGACCGCGAACCAGAACAGCCCGCTGCTGCCCGAGACGCAGCGTGGCCCCGCTGAGCGCCTGCTGGACCTGGTGCTCAGCGGCTCCGCGCACCTGTGGCACAACCGGCCGGGGCTGGACGTGAATGGCACGTGGGTGGCCGCGGCGCACGCCACTCCGGCGCAGCGCACGCTCGGCAAGCCCGTGAAGCCGGGCCTCTTCGTGCCCGCGGCCGTGCGGCTCTACCGGCAGCTCCTGGACATCCACCGACTCAACTCGGAGCTGATGGCGCACTTCGCGTCGTACGCGCTGACGCAGACGGACTGGCGTGACCTGAAGGTGGCCACGTGCGCGCTCATGCTGGTGCAGGAGCACGCGGGTCAGCCCGTGGTCGGCGAGGACGGGAAGGTGGCGTTCCACGACGACGACTGGCGCGCCATTGGCGAGGCCATGGTGCTGCACTACGAGCGCAAGTCCACGCGCATGCTCACGCCCAAGGCGGTGCTGCGGGTGGCGGAGCTGCTCGAGCTGCCGGACATCGCGCACCTCAACCGCGAGGCGGGCTTCGGAGACCCTGCGTCCCGCAAGGCGCCCATGGGCCGCTGGAAGCGCGTGGCGTCCCGGTGGCTGGCGGCGCGTGAGGCCAACCTGCCCATGCTCCAGGGCCTGGTGAAGGCGGGCTACAAGGAGACGCTGAAGAAGCTGGCGCGCAAGGCGGGGTACAAGCCGCGCGCGCAGGGCTTCTTCGAGGTGCTCGGCTGGAAGCAGAAGCAGTCCGAGGGCGGGCACCGCACGGTGGGTCTGAACGGGCTGACGCTCGTGAAGAGCCAGCGCTTCGACGGGTTGTCGGAGGCGGAGATCTGCGAGTGGATCGAGCTGGAGCGCCTCTCCTACAAGGAGGTGGTGGGCCGGCTGCCGAAGGACCTGGGCATGACTCCGGCCATCATGGCGGCGCTGCTGCCCTCGTTGTCGGACAGGGACTTGCGGCTGATGACGCCGACGCTCGAGGAGCTGGGGCTGCTGGCGGAGCCCTCCGTGCGCGGGCGCTGGGAGCAGGCCGTCCAGACGGCGACGGACCAGCGCGCGCTGAACATCGCGAAGAACGTGCGCAGCGAGGTGCTGCGCCAGAAGCTGGAGGAGGCGAGCGACAACGCGGCACGACAGGCGGTGGCGGAGGCGACGGCGGAGACCGACGTGAGGGTGATGTTCCTCATCGACAAGTCGGGCTCCATGGAGGGCGCCATCGAGAACTCGAAGGAGGCGCTGGCGCGCATCCTCGCGGGCTTCCCGATGGAGAAGTTGCACATCGCGGCGTTCGACACGATGGGCACCGTCCTCAAGCCGAAGGCGTCCAACCGCACGGCGGTGCAGCACATGCTCGAGCGGCTCAAGGCGTCGGGCGGCACGACTCACGCGGCCGGGGTGCATGCCCTGCACCGCGACGGCGTGAAGGTGCCGGAGGGGGCGAAGTTGGTGGTCATCGTCGTGGGCGACGAGGCGGGCGAGGCGGGAGACCAGTTCGCCCGGGCGTTCCGGGACTGCGGCTACACGGTGGCGGCGCTGGCGTTGCTGGTGAGCGTGGCGGGGGGCCGTGGCAACACGGTTCGCACGTGCGCGAGCTTCATGAAGGTGCCCTTCAGCGAGGTGAACGTGGACCAGTTCGCGGACCCCTACCAGGTCCCCCGGGTGCTCAAGGCGCTGCTGGATGCGCCGACGCAGCCTGGTGCCAGCCAGTCCGGCTGGGTGGAGCGGGTGATGCGCACGCCGCTGTTGAAGGTGGCGTGAACCCGAAGTCGTGGTGACAAGGAGGCGGCGTGGACTACCGGAAGTTCCTCGGGAAGGTGGAGTCGGCGGTGCTGCCCTATCTGGGCGGCGGCACCGTGGACACCGCTTCGCGCCGCCTCCGTGTCACCTCCCCCGTGGCGCCGGGGTGGTGGCGCTTCGAAGTGAAGGGGCGGGAGGCCACGGCGCGTGAGCCTGCCAGCCCCGAAGGTCTGGACAGGCTGCCGCGCGTGCGAGGCCACATGTGGGGCGCTCGGCTGGTGCGCGAGGGCGCGGTGGCCGAGCCCCTGGAGTTGATGCCGGAGGAAGAGCCCGCCGTGCTCGCGCCCGTGAGTGCCCGGCGCTGGCATGACGGTTCGCTGCTGTTCGACGGCGTGGACTTCGAGGGCGAGGCGGAGGACCAGGCACGTCGAGCCCTGGAGGAGGGCCAGCCGCTCTCCACCGTGAAGGGCGTGAGCGCGCCGCTGCGGGCGGCCTATGGCTATGCGCTGCTGGAGTCGGCGTCGCGGACGCTCGACATCCGCTTCGCGCCAGCGGAGACGCGCGGCCGGGTACTGAGGGTGGCCGAGCAGGGCCGGGTCGAGGCGGAGTCCTGTCTGCGGGCCCTCGTCGCGGAGCGAGAGGCTCATCGGCGCGCGCTCGCGGCACGGGGGCTCACGGCGAGCGTGCAAGCACAGGCGGCACAGACAGCGGAGGCAGCGCGGGCGCGGGCCGTGGAGCTGGCGGAGCGGGCTCGGCGGCAGGTCGAGTTCACGGGGGCTCGACACGGGCGAGGCGCGCCGGTGGGCGACCACTCGCGCGCGGAGGTCGCGCTCCAGGGCGCGGGGGCGCGGTTGCTGAACCATCGACGGATGGGGGGACATCAACTGGAAGTGACGTTTGCCTTCATGGGGGAGCGCTTCATCTCCGTCGTCGACGCGAACACGCTCCAGGTGGTCGACGCGGGCGTGTGTCTGGCGGGAGCGGACAGCGAGGTGACGCTGGAGAGCCTTCCCTCGGTCATCCGCGAGGCCATCGACACGGATGTCCTGGTCATCACCCGGCACGCGTGACGTGCGGAGAGGAGGAGAGTCATGTCGACGCAAGAGGTCTGTCTGCTCATCGGCCAGGACGAGGAGGTGCTGTGGTGCGAGACCTCCGACAGTCCCGTCCTGCTGCCGGACTCCCGCACGCGGTGGGAGGCCATCTGGTACTGGCGTCACGAACTGGTGGAGGTGGCGCACAGTCATCCCGAGGGGCCGCTCGGCTTCTCCTCCGAGGATGAGACGACGATGACCGCGCTGACGGAGGCGCTCGGGCGCGCACCGCGCTTCTCCGTCGTGGCCCCCGGCGGCATGGTCGCCCGCGTCGAGGGCCGCGATGTCTGGGTCTCCGACGAGCCCTGGTGGGCCGAGCCCCTGCGCGAAGTCTCGGGCATGACTCACGCGCCCATGGCACGCGCGTGAGGCCCGCTCAGCTCGGGCGGCGCCACAGCTCCTTGAGGTCCTCGGGGAGCTGGTCCATGACGTCCTCGGCTTCCCCTTCGCTGATCTGATCTCTCACGGCGTTGAGGACCGCGCGCACCACGGGCACCACCGCGTCCGGGTTGAGCGCCAGGTCCTCCCCTACGCGCTTGAGCAGCGCCTCACGCCCGAAGCCCCCCGGCAACTCGTCCTCGTGGCGCTCGCACCGGTGCAACAGCTCCGCCAGCTTGCTGGGGAGTTGCGCCTCCAGGTCCTCTGTCTCTTCGCTGTTGATGCGCTGCTCCACCGCGCAGAGCACGGACACCGCGGCCTGCTCCGCCACCGCGGGCGACATGCCGCCGCGCTCGCACAGGTGCTTGATGAAGGCCCGGTAGGTCTGGCTCGCGTGCGCGGCGCTTCGCCGGGCACGACGGGCCTCGATGGGCAGCTCGCCGCGCGCGCCTTCTCGTGAAGCCCGCCGGCCCTCTTGCTCCCGCTTGTCCGCCATGACCTGTCCTCCCGATGTGCCTTCGTGGGCATCAGGTTGCCCACGGCCCACCGGAGGAGCATCACTCGACCTGCATGGAAGGCGGGCCGCCGCCTCCCTGCCCGCTACGCGGCTTTACGCACGTAGGTGTCGTAGAGCGCGCCGAAGAAGAACCGCCCGAAGCGCAGCAGCGTCGACAGCCGACGCGAGGTGTCTCGGGCACTCGGCACGCGCAGCGTGGAGAGCTGCACGGCGAAGTCCTTTGCGTTCAACCGCAAGAGCCCCCGCGCGATGCAGGGCCCCGAGGCGTCATTCCCCCGGTGTACCGACACGAGCAGCCGTGTGGTGTCCACCCAGAGGTCGAAGCCCGCGTCGTCGTGGACGTCCTTATAGCCGTCGAGGAAGAAGCGCTCGCCCGACTCTGCCACCAGAGGAAGCTGGTAGTGCATCCGCCGCCCGCCCGGTCGCGCCGCCTCCCTCGTCATCAGATGCAGCTCGCCTCGCTCCACCGTCAGGGGCCGAGGAGACAACGACAAGGCCTCCACCACGCCAGAGAGTCCCAGGGGATGCAGCGGGTCTTCCAGCGTCCGCTCCAGGTCCTGCGTCTCCACCGTGACGATGAAGCGCAGCTGGGTCGCGTCGATGCGCTTCGGGTCTCCGGCGACGAGCGAGTTCTCCTCCACCGCGCCCGAGATGGAGCCGTACATCGTCTCGGTGAAGCGCACGCCCACTGGCACCCGCGCTCCCACGTCCGGCTCCTCCGTCGCGGGCGTGTAGTCGATGGTCCACCCGTACCGCTTCGCCATCAGCGCGGCGCAACGCTCGGCCACGGCGGAGAGGGTGAAGAGGGGGTTGGTCCCCAGCGGCCTCGGAATCACCGAGCCGTCACTGACATAGAGCCCGTCATGAACCTCGGTGCCTTCCTCGTGGGAGAAGACACGCCCTTCATGATCCACGACACCCGCGCTGGCGTCCTCGGCCATGACACAGCCACCGAGCGGATGCGTGCAGAGGACCTCATGTCCGGTGAGTCGATTCCACAGCGGGTTGCGCACGAACGTCCCGCCAAGGGCCGCCGTGGCTTCGCGCAGTCGACTGTCCACCCGCGCAAGCTCCGGCTGCGTGCCCACGTCCGGCCAGTTCACCCGAACCCGGTCGCCCTCCAGCCGCAGCTCACCGATACCCGCGTCGTGAGACATGACGAGGAAGGTCTGCGTGTGCCGCATGGCCCCATGGTACGGCCCGCGCACCGCGCTCTCCGCCACGCGCGCAAGCTCCTCCAGCTTGTCCTTCAGCCCCTCGTCCGTGTCTTCCCCGCCCACCGCGGCAGCGGCGGCGAGCAGCCCCAGCATCGGCCTTCCGAACGCCCCCGGCATGGCGCCATTCTCGATGACCATGCCGTCCTCCTGTCGGGAGGTCGCACGCGCGTCGATGATGCCGCTGATGGTCGGCCCCACGGGCTCGCGACCTTCCGCCGGATGCGTCCCGTGGCCCACGCCATTGATGGGGACGTCCGTGTTGTAGCCAAAGGCCATCACATCGCCATTGGCGCTGAAGCGTTGGCCCAGCATCCCCGACAACGGCAGGCCCAGTGCTCGGGAGCGCAGCAGGATTTCCGCTGTGCCCATGGTCCCCGCGGCGAGCACGACCATGTCCGCTGTCACCCACGGGTCCGGCGCCTCGAAGCGCTCACGGCCGCTGTTCATCGGCCGGTAGTAGATGCGCCAGCGTCCGCCGTCGCGCGCCAGGTAGCGCACCCCTACCTCGGTGAAGAGCTTCGCACCGTGGCGGTGCGCATCCGGCAGGTAGTTCATCAGCACGGAGTTCTTCGAGCCCTGGTTGCACCCGGTGAGGCAATCCCCGCACAGCGTGCAGGCGCCCTGTCGCACGCCCGCTTCATTCACTCCGCCCTCGAAGGAGACCGCCAGCGGTGGACGCCGGAAGGTGCCCCCCAGGTGGCGCGCGGCCCGCTCCATGGCCTCCAGCGAGGCCAGGGGCGGCGAGGACTCGGGATAGGGCGTGGGACGCAACATGCGCTCGGCCCAGGTGAAGCCGTCCTCGAGGCGGCCGGGCACATCCGCGCGAAGCGCCTCGGGCCAGCGCGCATCCTGGAACACGCGAGGGTCTGGCCGCAGCGTGACTCCGGCGTTGATGAGCGACGTGCCGCCCAGACCGCAGCCCGTCACGACGGCCACGTCCCCACCCCGGTGCAGCTCGAACAGGGCCGTGGAGCGACCCAGGTCGACGCCGCTCTCCGCCTCGAGGTGGACTTGGAATTCCTTGGCGAAGTCCGCCTCCGTGCGCGGGTAGTCGCCCGGCTGCAGTTCGCGCCCGCGCTCCAGCACACACACCTGGCGACCTGCGCGTGCGAGCCGGCTGGCGGTGATGGCACCCCCATAGCCCGACCCCACGACCACCACGGAGTAATGGGACTCCAGCTCACTCCACCGTGACGACAGCCTCCGCATCGACACTCCCAATGGCGACCCCCGCCCTCGCTTCACCACCTCCGGGGTACGGTGCCAATGCCCTGGCACTCCTTCCCGCGAAGGCGGCCGGGGTGACGTCCGCCCGGGCAGCCCAGCGCCAGGACCACGACCCCGTCATGAGGACTCCGGACATAGAGGGGGATGGGCCGGCGGTCAAATCAATGGGAGTCGCCTCACTCCAGCTCCGCGGCCTCACCGTCCGCGCGCCTCAGCGCATTCACCAGCCGATGTGCCTGGCGCGTGGTCTCCGGCTCGCGGTACTTCGGGCTGGCCCGCAGCACCAGCTCCACTGCCGTGGGCAGGTCCATCAGGTGACCCGGTGACACATAGACGGGCTGCACCGCCTTGCGCGTGCGGACCGCCATCCCCACGACCTCGCCCTTGTGGGTGATGGGTGACGTGGCACCTCGCGCCTCCCCCAGCTTGCCGTGCGTCCCCACCAGCAGGGACTTGCCACAGCCGATGGAGGGAATCCCGAACAGCAACCCGCCATGGCTCGCGATGCCCAGCCTGCGCGGATGCGCGATGCCGTGCCCGTCGAAGATGAGCACGTCGGGCTTCACCGTAAGCCGCTCCCAGGCGACCGCCACCACGGGCAGCTCGCGGAAGGACAACAGGCCCGGCACGTACGGAAACCCGAGGGTCACCGCGGAGCCAGCCTGCGCCACCGGAGAGAGCGTGGCCGCGTCCAGCACCACGATGCCGCCGAACCCCGTGTCATTCCCCTTCTCCGTGGACACATCGGCGCCCGCGATGCGCTCCACCCGAAGTCCCGCGGGCGGATGGAGCACCACGCGCTCCTTGAGCTGACGCTGAAGCGCCACCGCCTCCGTCGGCGTGACATCCCAACGATGCATCTCCGGCTGAAGCTCCATGCGGGGTCCGCCTCCTCGTGTGCCCCAAGTCTGCGAACCCGCACCGCTCCGGCAACCCGCCACGGCACTCGCGAGCACCTCCGGCGTGAACCATCCAACGTCCACACGGCCCCGGCGGGCTGACCACGTGTCCCCTGTCACACTGCCCTCCGGGTCCGGCCTGGAATGCCGAGACACCGTGCGTACCCTGCTCGCTCCCAGGCATCGGTGAAGCCCGCTCCCATGGACCTCTCCCCGAGTCACGCCTGGGTCGCCAGAGGGGCCGGCCCACGGGAGCGTCGCATGTCCGGGAGTATCTGATGCGTCGAGTCCTCGCAGGCTGTCTGGCCGTATCCGCGCTGGGAACCACCTTCCCCGCCGCCGCGTCTGAGTGCGGCTACACCGCGGCGGGCTGGAATGCCCCCAACGGAGCGGTGGTGTTCAGTCGCAGTGATGAAGGTCCCATCCGCAATGTGATTGATGCCATTGGCGAGTTCCGCACGCACTCCATGCTCTCGCATGGCGCCACGGGAGGCGTGACTCACGCCACCATGAGGGACCCCGACCAGAACTCATGGCCCACCGTCTGCGGAACACCGCTCAACATCAACCAACTCCGGGACGGCTACCCCGGGCTGGAGCAGATCAACCAGGGCGGCATCTACCATTACCTGTACGACGCGAATGGCCATGGCCCCGACTGGACCGCGTGGCAACTTGGAGACGCAACGGGCGCGGCGCGCATCGCGGACAGTCTCTGGTTCAACCACCCGTATGCCAGCGATGTGTCCCGCGTCGACGGCAGCCAGCTCATCGACCGGCCCCTGTGGAACGGGGCGCGCGTGCCGTATTCGTTGTTCCAGTACAGGGACGTGGAGTCGGCGCACCAGATTCCCGGCGGCGCGGCCAACAACGGAATGATGTGCTCGAGTTTTCTCGCCTACGCCCACAACTACGCGGGCAGGGGCCTCGTCACCACGCACACCTATCCGCACGAGGTCATCGCCAACGCGTCCAATACCATCCACTGGGGCGTGCATGGCCAGTGCAAGGAGTCGCTCGGCTGGTTCGAGAACGCCGCGCTGACCGTCATCTGCCCCGTCTTCTGGAACGTGTGCACCAACGCCGGCAACCAGGTGGCCAACTGCATGTCCGCCAATCGCTGCGACACGAGCAGCAGCGTCATCTGGAAGGGCGTGCGCGACGACCCCAACGCCACCGCCACCTCCATCAGCCCGGACCGCATCGGCGGCTGGAGCGTGCATCCCGTCTCCACCACGCTGTGGGCCTCCGACTACTCCCACCAGCTCCAGTGGAACTCCGGCGGCAACGTCTACGGCTGCTGGCAGTAAGCGCTCTTCCCCACTGAATCGACAGGAGCCCCCGGATGAATCCCTCGGAACCGCCCTGGTGGCGCCGAAGACTCACTTTCATGCTCGGTCTCGGAATCGCGGCGCTGGTGGCCGGCGGGTTGCTCTCCCTGGAGCCACCCGCTCCGCCAGATGCCACGCCTGTCGCCGCGGCGGACCACCGTCCTCCACCCACGCCCACCAGCGCCGCTCCGGTGCTGCCCACGAAAGTGGAACCCGTGGTCCGCCCCGCACCGAAACCCGCGCCCGCCCCCATCATCGACAGCGTGACGGTGGAGAAGCAGGAGGTCTGCTCCGGCGAGGACAACCTCATCAACGTCCGGGCGCACTCGCCGGACGGCAATGACGCCTATCTCCACACCACCATTGGCGCGGGCATTGGCATGCGCGTTCCCCTGCGTGTCTGGCGCGAGCCGGATGGGACGTACGAGCTGCCCACCGTGACGGTGTTCGGCAAGGACAACGTCGCCACCACCGTGCAGGTGCCCCGATACACCGTGAAGGACTGCGAGCCCGAGCGACTGGTCGAGGTCTTCTCCCGGCGCGCCCCCAACACCGAGGAGGACTTCGAGTTCCTCGCGCGCATCCTCGAACCACCGCGAAGGGACAAGGCCGCACGGGCTTCTTTCACGCCCGTGCGGTTCGTCTGGACCTTCGACGACCAACACACGGTGACGACGAGCACGCCCATGGTGACCCAGACGTTGAGCCCCGACGTCACGCGTCCCCGCGCCATGTACATCCAGCACCTCGTCCGGGTGGACGTGTTCGATGCCACGGGCAAGAAGGTGACGGGCCGCTCGTCGCTTCAGCTCCTCGACAGCACCTTCGAGAACTTCGACAAGAAGGGCGTCGTCACAATCCTGGCGGTGGGGACCCCACGATTCCCCGTGGAGGATGCGGACGGCGTGGTCCGACAGAGCTTCCGCCTGTCCCACCGCTGGAAGGGACCCGTGCGACTGGAGCGCGTCACCGCGCTGCGCGCGCGCACACCGGAGCCCGATGCCCCGCCCCTGCCCGAGGACACCGAGGAGGTGAATCTGGATGTGGACACCCTCCCTGAAGGGCGGGGCGTGGACATCCCCGTCTCCCTGGACACGCGGTCCGAGTCGGGCGTGACGCAAGTCACCTACCTGCTGGAGGGCACCACCGCGGACGGGCACCCCGCGCGCGGAACCTTCTCCGTGATGCGTCCCCCTCCCCGCCCCACCCGGGAGAACAGCACCCCGGTGACGGACCCGCTGCTGCTGGCGAAGGTGAAGCGGGCACGGGAGCTGCTCGGCCAGCCCTTCGTCACCGACGAGGACCTCTGGCGACTGGAGCGAGAGGGACGCTTCAAGGACCTCAAGGTCCAACGCGACACACCGTGAGCACGCTCCATCCACCGGGCGGGAGCGACCACTTCCGCCTGGCTGGCGACCACTGAGCGCCACGCGGGGGCCCGGGCCTGGAGGGCGTGATGTCCTTCCAGGCCCATGCCTCGCGCCCTCCTCCGCACCCTGTCTCCGCTGCTGGTCCTGCTGATGTGGAGCACCGGCACCCTCAACTCCGCCGCCGCGCCACCGGCCACGACGACGCCTTCCTCGACTGACCTGGACGTCCCCTCGGTCCAGGCACTCGAAGTCCTCGAGCAGCGAATCCTCGGGCTCGGCTGCGAGCCCAAGCTGTTGGGCGATGCGAACCGCCGCTTCTCCGAGGCCCAGCTCCTGTGTGCCGCGCACCTGTCCTTCATCCTCGTCCAGCTGTCGCTGGATGGCGCCCCCCTGCCAGAGACACCTCGACGCGTGAAGGCCCTGCTCGACGATGCCCTGACGAAAGGACGTGGGCCCTTCCTTTCCGACGGCAGCGCACGCGTGGAGGAACACCTCCTGCCCCACAGCGTGCTCTACCGAGGTTATGTGCTATTGATGCTCGCGGGAATGGAGCGCGCGGGGCTGGCCGACCCGGCGTCGACGGCACTCTTCGACACCCTGGCCGAAAAGCTCGTGGAGGCACTCTCGCGGCAGCTCCTGCTGCCCTCGTTCGGCAAGTCCATCTGGCCTTGTGACAGCGCCCCCGCCGCCGCGGGCCTGTTGCTGCATGGGCGACTGCGCGGCAACGCCGCGTCTCTCGCCATGGGCGAGCGGCTCACGGCCCGACTGGTGGAGCTCGCCGCCCTGCCCTCGGGGTTTCCCCCCCGGGTGAACGCCAAGGGGAAGCTCGTCGAGTCCACGCCGCGCGGCACCACGCTGGCATGGACGGGCGCCTTCCTTGCCATGGGCTCACACCCCGCCGCGTCCACATTCACCACCACCCTGGTGAAGGGCTACTGCGACCGTCCCGGAGGAGACCTGCTCCCCTTCGCCGCCTGCCGGGAATGGCCCCGGGGCGTGAAGGGCCGCGAGGACGCCGCGAGCGGCCCGCTCCTGCACGGCGGCTACTCCGTGGGCGCCAGCGCCCTGGCCATCGCCGCCACCCGCCTCTCCCCGGAACACCGCGCCTGGCACCAGGACCTGATCAATACCGCGCGAGAAATGGGCATCCGACCCATGCTCGAAAAGCCACACAAACACCCGCTGGAGACGGCGCTGTATTGGTGGGGAGCCAACGCTCGTCCCTGGTAGGCAATGCGCCCGCATGTCGGCGAACACCCAGGACGTTCAATGACGAACCGCTGTCTCATCCCAGAGGGCTAAATCAGGATTAAGCCGAATTTAAAGTCCATCCGTATCATTCCGCGTAACCCATTGCAGGGGGATGAGACATGAATCGACGGATGACGAAGCTGACCCTGGCCATGGGTGGACTGGCGCTGCTGGGCGCCTGCTCGAGCAGCCGGCCGGCATGCAAGGACCCGTCGGCCACCGCCGCGCTCCTCGCGCCACCGACAGAGAAGTTCCTCACGGTTCGCAAGAACGTGCCGGGTGAGTACGTGGTGGTGCTCAAGGCGCCCGAGCCGGGACTGCAGGCGCTCGCCGTCACCCAGGCCACTCTGAACCTCACGCAGAAGTACGGCGGCACCGCTTTCGCGGTGTACGAGCACGCGCTGCGCGGCTTCGCCAGCCGGATGAGCGAGGACCAGGCGCGCGCCCTCGCCGAGGACCCCTCGGTCGCCTACGTCCAGGAGAACGGGGTGCTGTCCATCCGGGAGAGCCAGCCGAGCCCCACCTGGGGCATCGACCGCGTGGACCAGCGCACGCTGCCGCTGGACAAGCTCTACATGTACAACGCCACGGGGCTGGGGGTGCACGTGTACATCCTCGACACGGGCGTGCGGTTCTCGCACCGCGAGTTCGGTGGCAGGGCGTCTGTCGGGTTCGATGCCATTGGCGACAGCATGAAGGGCAATGATTGTCATGGCCACGGAACCCACGTAGCGGGCACGGCGGCGGGCAGCACGTATGGGCTCGCCAAGAACGCCACCGTGCACTCCGTCCGGGTGCTCGCGTGCAACGGCTCGGGCTCCACGGCCCAGGTCATCGCGGGCATTGACTGGGTGACGAAGAACCACCAGGCCCCGGCCGTGGCGAACATGAGCCTGGGCGGAGACTCGGACCCGGCCATCGACGAAGCGGTCCGCCGCTCCATCGCCTCGGGCGTCACCTACGTGCTCGCCGCGGGCAATGAGTCCGGCGATGCCTGCAAGCACTCCCCGGCGCGGACGGCGGAGGCCATCACCGTCGCCGCCACCGACACCAGCGACAAGCGCACGTCCTTCTCCAACTACGGCGACTGCGTGGACGTCTTCGCCCCCGGCAACAAAATCACCTCCGCCTGGCACTACGGCGACAGGGAGTCGCGAGAGATGAGCGGCACCTCCATGTCCGCACCCCACGTGACGGGGGTGGCCGCGCTCTGGCTGGAGCTGAACCCCAATGCCACGCCCGATACCGTCGCCAGCGCGCTGTTCGACAACGCCACGCTCGACAAGGTGCACAGCCCCGGCGAGTGCACGCCCAACCGCATGGCCTACTCGGGCTTCATCGGCGCCGTGCCGGTGCTGCCCACCGTGAGCACGGAGCCCGCGACGACGCCGGCACCCGTGAGCGGCGAAACCTCGAAGTAAGCGTCCGGCCGCGAGGACCCCTCCCCCTCGCGGCCCCCGAGGGCCGGACTCCGTCATCACGACGGAGCCCGGCCCTCGTCTTTTCACGCAGCGCCTGTCCCGAGTCAGGACGCCTGGCGCGCCTCCGTCCCGCGAGGTGCCTGGCCGGCCGCCCTTTTCGCGGCCCCTGGCACGCGCGAGGAGGCGCGAGACGACCATGGCGACCCTGAACATCACCTATGACGGCATGTCCGCGGATGTGCCGGTGGAGCTGGACCGGCCGGTGTCGGACTCCGACGTGCGCCGCATCGCCGCGGAGCTGATTCGCGCGGGCGGAGTGCCGGGCCTCCATCTGGCCCACCTGCGCGACGACGCGTTCCAGCACTTCGTTGTGGACAGGTTCCGGGGTGCGCGCGGCGACGAGCGCATCTACCTGCGCCCCAAGGTGCCCTTCGGGGCCCGCTGAGGAGCCGCCATGCGCATCCTCTTCTGCGGCGTGGGCGCCATCGGCTCCCAGGCGGCCCTCCTGTGCCGCAACCTGGAGGCCACCCTGGTCTTCGTCGACTTCGACCGCGTGGAGTCCAAGAACCTGCTCGCCCAGGCCCACGTGAAGCCCTCCGTGGGAAAGAACAAGGCCGAGGCCCTCAAGCTCCAGCTCCTCAACCTGCACGGCGTGAAGACGGAGTCCTTCGGCGTGCGCGTCACCCGCGACAACGTGGCGGCGTTGTGTGGTGGCGCGGACCTGCTGGTGGACTGCTTCGACAACCAGGACAGTCGTCGGCTCCTCAGCGACTTCGCCCGAGGAGCAGGCAAGCCCCTGGTGCACGGCGCGGTGAGCGCTGACGGGACGTTCGGTCTGGTCCGCTGGGACGAGCGCTTCGTCCCGGACGCGGAGGACACCGCGGGCCAGGCCACCTGCGAGGGGGGCGCGCACCTGCCCCTCCTGGGATTGCTGGCCGCCACGCTCGCCCGCTCCGTGCAGGACTTCATCAAGCAGGGGGTGAAGCGGGACGCGTTGGTGAATCTCTCCTCCGTCGTCCCCACCACCCACCACTGACCCCAATTTGACGGGGACACCCCGCCTCTCTCTACTCAGGGACGCCAATGGCCCAGGACATTCTCTTCGACATGGAAACGAGCGATCCGGACGACGCTCTCACACTCTGCCTGTTGGCCACCCATCCCGCCGTCGCGCTGCGCGCGGTGACCGTGACACCCGGCACGCTGGCACAGGTGGGAATGGTGCGGCACCTGCTCGCACGTGCCGGCAGGAGTGATGTGCCCGTGGGCGCGCGCAATCCGGCGGCAGAGAAAGAGAGCCTTTCGGCCTTCCACACCCAATGGCTGGGGCAACTACCTCCCTCCGCTCCGGATGCCCTGGCGCACGAGGTGCTGGCGCTCGTGCTCGGGCGGTTCCCCGAGGCGACACTGGTCACCGGTGCGCCACTCCAGAATCTGCGACTGCTGCTGGAGCTTCACCCGGACATCAAGCTGCACCGGTGGGTGGCGCAGGGCGGCTTCGCTGGCGACAACGTGGTGCCACCCGAGCACCGGTTGCCCAAGTTCGAGGGCCGGCGAACCTGTCCGACCTTCAACTTCAACGGAGACCCCAAGGGCGCACTGCTGGCCCTGTCCTCGGACCGCGTGGGCCGACGCGAGCTGGTGTCCAAGAACGTCACCCACGGCCTGGCCTACGACGGCCCCTTTCACGAGCGCATGCGGCCTTATGCCTCGACGACGCCGGGGCTCGGGCTCATCTTCGAGGCCATGGAGCGCTACCTGGCGCAGCGCCCCGAAGGCAAACTCCTGCACGACCCCATCGCCGCATGCGCGGCCATCGACCCCGAAATCATCACCTGGGCGGAAGTGGAGATGGTGCGCCAGCGCGGAGAGTGGGGAGCCGAGCTTGCGCAGGGTACCCATACGTTCATCTCGGTGGCCCTGGACTCCGAGCGCTTCTTCCAGACGCTCGTGGGAATCGGCGCCGCGACAAAAAACAATCGCGGCGCTTGTCAGGGCTGAAAATCAACCGCCGTAGATTCCGCCAGAAAGGAGCGGTGACCATGAAGACGGTGACGATGCAGTCGAGCAAGGCGAAGCACAGCTATCGAAACAACCTCTGGCCCCAGTTCGACGCCGCCTCCTGCTCCTTCTCGAGCACCGGCTCGATTCGCAACGTGGGATTCGGCCACCTTCACGGCCATCCGCCCGTACCCTGCTGACGCTCGCGCTTCGTCATCGACGCGCCAAGCCACGCAGAGGCCGGGCTCCCATCCAGGGGACCCGGCCTTTCGGCTTTCGGGCCTCCGCTCCTCCAGGGGACGTAGAGCGTTACGGCAGACGCGCGGGCCTGTAGAGCCCGAGCCCGACAGGGCCTGCTGGGTTCAACTCCCAGCGTCCCCATGCTCCACACGAGCAGGGTCCGCCTCACCCAAACCCAGACATCTTTCAGGGGTATAGCTCAAAGGCAGAGCACTCGCTTGATAAGCGGGTGATCCCGGTTCGACTCCGGGTACCCCGACTCCATGTTGGCCGAAGGCGAATGGTGAGCCACCGGGATGTGACCCCGGGGAAGAGGGTTCGAATCCCTCCGGTCAACCTGACAGTTCCAGCTCCCTGACAACTGAATCGTCGTGGTGAGTGCACGCCGCCTGCTCGCATGGGGGTGGCGGCAATATGCCTCCGTAGCTCATTGGAAGAGCATCCGCCTCTTAAGCGGACGGCGAGGGTTCGAATCCCTCCGGAGGTACTCGAAGCAGCGGTAGCAACGCGGGTGTCGTCCAGCGGCAGGATGGCGGTTTCCCATACCGTCGACACGGGTTCGAATCCCGTCGCCCGCTTCACATGTGTCACTTTCATACCGGAGTCGTCTAATGAGCGAGGATGGCGGATTCTGACTCCGCAGGTGCAGGTGCAATTCCTGCCTCCGGTTCTCTCTTCACGCAGCACATTCCCCGGTAGCTCAATGGCAGAGCGCGCGGCTGTTAACCGCGAAGTTGAGGGTTCGAGTCCCTCCTGGGGAGCTGATTGAAAGGCCCTGCAAACCGGCAGGGCCTTTTTTGTTTAACACGGGCCTCGCGATGACATCGTGGGGTCTTCGTGTTTAAGCCCCTGAATCCCAAGGGATTTTTCCTCGCGGGTCTGAAGCGGGCGCTCTCGGCCCTCTACCCCGCAGAGCGAGATACCCGCGCTCCTCAGCCGCCGATTGGGCTCTCTGGAGCGCTCTTTCACCCGTTTTGGGGAGAGAGAGGCCGAGAGTGGTTAACAGGTGCTGTTAACCATTGGGGATGCGGTTAACAACATTCTCCTGGAGATCCTCTCCTTCCGCTTTCAGGTTTCTGGGAAGGCGTCTCTCTGCTTTCAGGTTTCATCTCTTACCTGTTTTGCTGGTCCCCGAGAGGGTGACGCAAGGCCAGCAGGGACCCTCCAGACCCATACTCGAAGTGAGGGCGTCTTAAGGAGGCTTCTGATCCAGCCGCCTCCGCCGCGTTGTTCTACGCGGCGGAGAAGGGCCACAACGAGAAGGTCGAGACCCTCGACGACGCCCTCGTCTTCTGCTCGACGTGTCTCTCGGTCGGCTACGACCGGACGTTCCCGGTGACGCCCACGGGCAAGCGGATCGCCGCCGCGCTCATGGCGCTCGGCCCCGCGATGGCGGCCAGAGCGCTCGACGACCCCGAGCGCTGAGCCGCCTGCACACCCGAAGGCCCGCGGTGATCGAGAGGTCGCCGCGGGCTTTCGCGTCTGGTTCGCGGAGATCGTTGACGCGGCGTCCCTCCGGTGGTGACGTCGTTCGATGCCGCAGCCTCCCGAGGATCTCGCCCGCGCTCTCGAACGCCTCGATGTGGCCATCCGCCGCGCCGACCCCGGGGGGCACGCCTCGTTCCTACCGCCGGCTGCGCCCGAGCAGCTGGCCGGGCTCGAGGCCGAGATCGGGACGGCGCTGCCAGGCGACCTTCGCGCCCTGTTCAGCTGGCACGATGGGACCGCGCGGGTGTCGTTCGATGGCTCGAGCGTTTACTCGATGATGGGCTGCGTCGAGGCGATCTCGACCCGTCGGTTTCTCCTCGGGCCCGACAGTGACGGTGCGCGGTTCTCCGAACATTGGGTTCCCGTGCTCACGAAGGGCAACGGCGACCACGTCGCGTATGTGCTGTCGGGAACCGAGGCCGGCCCGCTGGTCGAGTACCGACACGACGACGCCTCGCGCCCCATTTGGGCGCCCTCGCTCGCGGCACTCGTGGCCCGCGCACTGCGCACCTGGGAGAGCAAGCCGGTTCGACAGCAGGGGGCGCTGATGCGGATCGGCGGGTGGAGCCGAGAGTGCGCGGTCCACGTGGGGGCGCTGGGGGTCGGCGACGCCATCGTCGTGTGCACCCTCGGCGCGGCGATGCGCCCATTCTGGAACCTCTATGTTCAGGTCGACGCCAATCGGTGGGTGTGGGGATTCTCAGGAGCAGAAGATTGGGAGCCGGAGGCGCTCGCGGTGGCCTCGCGGGCCATCGGCGGCCCGCTGAAAGACACGAGCACCGTCGCATCCAGCGTGGACGGCCTCTTGCTCGACAACGCATGGACGCTCGAGGACCGCCCGCCGCGCGCCCCCGACGACTTGAGCATGCTGGGCGTGTACCGAGGCCGCGTCGTTCGCGCCTGACGTCGGCGGCTCGATGACAACCACCACGGTTCACCGGTAGCCTCGGTCCATGGGCCTTCGCACCTGTGCTGGTTGCCAACGTCACATCCGATGCGCGTCCACCGCGTGCCCGTTCTGCGGCCTCGCGTGCGAGCCGGTCGCGGGAGCTACTTGAAAGGCCCTACCAACCGGTAGGGCCTTTTTTGTTTAGCACGGGCCTCGCGATGACATCCCGGGGCCTTCGTGCTTAAGCCCCTGAACTCCAAGGGATTTTGCCCAGCAGTGCTGAGAACGGCGGTAACCGACCGACGGCGGGCGTTCTGGGGGCACACCACCGCCCCTCGCGGTGGCCCATGGCCCTGGTCGCCGCGCCGACTTGAGCGATGTCTGCGAGCACCAGACGCAGGCGGCCATTCAGGATGAGTCGGCTGGCGCCGGTGACCAGCGGTGCGGAAGCAGTTCGTCCAGGAGGAAGCTGGATGCGAGCCGAGCCGCAGCAGCACATCAGCCAGGTACGCCTCGGGGTTGACGCCGTTGGCCTCGCACGTGGCGACGAGAGACGCGAGCCCCGCGAGGTGCTGGCCAGCCTCGTCGCTGCCGACGAAGAGGTAGTTCTTGCGGCCCAAGGCCATCGCCCGCAGGGCCCGCGCGGAGGCGTTGTTGTCGAGCGGCAGCGAGGCGTCCTCGAGGAAGCGTGAGAGGGCCGCCCACTGGCCTTGGGTGTAGCGCAGTGCGAGCCCCATTGGCCCCCGCGGCGGGTGCCGGGGCAGTTGCTCCGCGAGCCACGCGGCGAAGGCTTCGAGTACCAGCGCACTGCGCTCACGACGCAGCGCCAGGTGCTCGGGCCCTCCCAGCACGCCGCGCTGCATGGCCTCGTGCTCGACGCGGTAGAGGGCCAGGATGAAGTCGAGCGCGTGCCTGGCCTCGGGCGCGGTGGCTTGCGCGTCGAAGAATTTGCGGCGCACGTGCGCCCAGCACGCCACGCGCGTGCGGCCCTCGGGCAGGGTGACGCGGTTGTAACCCGTGTAGCCGTCGACGAGCAGGTAGCCGCGCGTGCCGCCCAGGACGGCCTGGGGCGTCGCACCGCTGCGACTGGGACTGTGCACGTAGGCGATGAGGCGCTCGGTCCGGAAGGTCCAGACGTAAGCCCGGCGCGTCTTGCCCTCATCGAGCACGCGCTGCGGCGTCTCGTCCGCGCGCACCAAGGGGGCCTGGCGCACCAGGGCGAGCAGTCGCGCCGACAGCGGCGCGGTGGCAGCTGCAACGGCATGAAAGAGGTCACACAGCGTCGTGCGCGCAATAGGGGCACCCGCGCGTGCGAGCGCCTTCGCCTGGCGGTAGAGGGGAATCGCGTCGCACACCTTCGCAGTCACCAGGTGGGCCAGCAGCCCGGGGCCGTAGTGGCCCTGCTCGAGGGCCTTGGGCGCCATGGCCGTGACAATGCCCTGCCCACACCGGCATACGAGCGTCTCCTGCACGTGCACCTGTCGCTCGAGGCGCGCCGGGACGTACTCGAGGACGCCCGTCCGCTTGCCGGGGCCCAGGCGCCTGAAGTCCGTGCCGCCACACGCCGGGCAGCGACGCTCGGCGGCAGGGACTCGATGGTGGACGATGCGCGCGGGAAGGGAGGCGCGCGCCTGGCGCCGCTGCTCGCGCAGCTTCAGCGTCGCGGCCCGCGCCCCGGCGCAGTCACCTGACGCGAGCCGGAGCTCGTCCTGGATGCTCGCCATCTTCTCGCTCCGCTTGCCGAAAAGGGCACGCTGGAGCTGAGCAAGCTGGGCTTCGAGTCGGGCGACACGCTCCCGGAGGTGGGCGTTCTGAGCCTCGAGCCGCTCGGCGCTCTCTCGCCAGTCGCACCGGTGCGCCTCCTGGGGCTCTTCTGCCATCGCTCCGGGGAAACAAGCTGCCCGGTGGAGACCTTCTCGACGCTCTCTGGAGGCGCCCACCTGGCTGGCCTGCGGACGTGCGTGACGTCCAGGCCGTCCAGCAGCATCGACAGCTGGGTGGCATCGAGCTGGGCGCCGAGCAACTCCTCGCCGATGGTTGGCACCTTGAAGCGGCCCTTCTCCAGTCGCGTGTACGTCAGCACGAAGCCGCCCGCGTCCCAGCTGAGGACTTTCACCCTGTCTCCTCGGCGCGACACGAAGACGAAGAGGTGGCCCGCATAGAGGTCCTCCTGCCACGCCATGCGCACGACGGCCGCCAAGCCATCGATGCTCTTGCGCATGTCGACGGGCTCTCGCGCCAGCAGGATGCGCACCGTCCGAGGAAGCCGTAGCAACATCAGGTGCTCGCCGCCGTGCCCGCACTCGCGAGGGTTGCGAGGAGCCGCGCGACGTAGGCCGTGTCCGCGCCCACCAGGAAGCGCAGCACGAGGCCGCCCACGGTGGCGACTTCAAAGAAGCTCTCCTGCGCCTGCGGCGCGGGCGACGCTACAACCTCCAGAGGGAGAAAGGCGGCGACCGATTCGGCAGCCAATTCTGACGCCCGGAGGCCCCGCTTCTTGCGCTTCTTGTAGAGCCAGTACTGCAGCGTGCCCAAGGGCAGGTCGTGCTTGGCCACGAATTCCTTCTGCTGCAGCCCACTCGTCTCGAATTCCTCCACCAACTTCGGCCACTCATCCGGATTGGGTCGTCGCATGCCCCAAGAACCCGCAAGGCGCGCTCAACTCAGGACGCCCGCCGTCGGTCGGTTACAAGGCGTCTCATTTCAGCGCCAATCTCAGGCGAAATCATCGCTGCTGCCCCGTCGCCGCGCGGGTGAGCAACCGCCGGGCCGACGCAAAGCCTTCCCACTCGAGAAACCTGTCACGGGGCGGGGGTGGGCACTGCAGAGACGTCCACTCGACGGCGATGTTGGGGTTGAAGGCCAGGTCTCCCAACAGCTTCGCCCACAACCCAGGCTGGAGGCGGGCCTCCTGCGCGTCGGCATCGACGACAGCGTAGAGGGGCATGCCGTACCAGGCACTGAGAGACTCCACCAGCAGGGACACGGCTGGAGTCATCGCTGGTACGGGTGGCAGGCGGGCCTTGAGGACGGTGCCCCGCTTGGGCACGGAGAGAAGGATTTGGGTGTATGGGGTATGCGCCTCGAGCGTCAGCCACAGCGGCGGTGAAGACATAGAGAGCCACCTCCAGACGGCGCCTGGCGGCCGGCGCATCCGGCTCGCGGGGCACACGTGCGGCTTTTGTTACGCCCGCCTCCGTTTGGCTTGAACCTGGATGTGTGACTTTCCGCACTCGCTGCCGTGCGCGTTGTGCTGCTTTGCGGGCCGCCGCATCACGGCGCACCTCAGAAGGGTTGAGGCTCGCCCGATAGGCACGGCTCGCATTGCGCCACTGCGCTCTGCGGGCCAGCGTGCGGCACCTGTCGTGACAGTAGGCTTGGCCCCTGTCGCACCTTCGACAGAGCCAGAACAATTCCCCGCAATGACAGCACTCTCGCTCTCGAAGCTCGTGCACCCGGGCCTCCGGGTGGACGCTTTCGTGACACGGGCGCCTCTTGTTGCTGTCTGTCGCGGAGAGGTGGCGACTCCATTTGTCCGGCGGCCTGGCCTTCCTCCAGGTCGCTCATCTCGTCCACTTCTGCCGCCCAGCGTGGCTCAAGGCTCCCCTGCCGCCAGTTTTCGGCACCTCGAGCGTTGATGCGCGGCCCTCCAATCCCGCGCTTCTCCGCGCTCGGGTGGATCGAAGACCCGCGCTTCTTGAAGGTCGCCTCCAGCACAGCCACTTCAAGGTGCCCCATGGACGTCAGCAGGCCTCGCAGGTAGCTGCCGTTGCGTTGGTCCTTGCGCCCCGCCACCTGTTGCCAGCGCCCCGCGCCCACCAGGCCTCGAATCTCCTCCTCCAGCAGCATCTCCAGCGTCATGCGGATGGCTCCCAGGAAGAGGGCTCGCACGTCGGTGCGCACCTCCTCGTGCGAGGGCGCGGCAAAGTCTGTATCGTCCACGGCGGGGAACTTCTCGGCCTCCTCGCCAAAGGAGGACCGTCTCGGTTGGTTTCACCGAGGAGCTTCCCTCTTTTCCGCTCGCCCCTGCTCGACATCTACACACTTATAGGGACACGACCCAGAGAGGTATTGAGGCGTCTGAGCCGGGCGCAATTCCGACCTCTATCAAAGGGAAAAGAGGACCCAGCGGCTCGTCATGCGCATCGCTCACGTCATGACGCACATTTTGACGCACTCATGACGCAGCGACCGAATTTGGGGTAGGCACACCCATCGCACGCTCGGAGGCGTGCTCTCGGATTCGCCTGTCCCGGTGGTGCGGCGCGGGCGATGGTGCTGGGCCCGGCATCCGCCGGAGCCTCTGTCACAGCGCCGCAGCGACGGCCCGGCGGTCCGCTCGCGCCGTGGGGGCCAGGAAGCTCTCGAGCTCCTGGTCGAGGCAGACCGTTCGAACGGCACGCAGTATGTCCTGTTGCACAGGGGTGTCCGCCGCGAAGCCGTCCGCAAACAGCCGCTCCCAGCGCTGGACGGCGCCACAGCGCATGAACCTGAGCATGTATTCATCGAAGGTCAGGCGTATGCGATGAAGCGACCGTTCGGAGTAGTTCCAGTGATACAGCGGATAGAGGTCCAGGGCCGCCATATCGATGAAGATTGGGTATTCGCCGTAGACGAGCACCCGGTACTTTCCCTCGGGGCGCCCGTTCAGCCGACTGTCTCCGAGGTATTTGGCGACGAGAGACTCCTTGCGCCAGAACAGGTCCATATAGCCGGAGATGCGTGAGTCCGCGAACAGGCCGTCTCTGCGCCACGAGAGGACGGTCCCGTCGAGCTGCCGATAGAAGTTCAGCACACCCGCCGGTACGGGATGACCGAGAATCAGGTGCGCAGCGATCATCTCGCTCGACATCGGCGCGCCGCCATCCACGAGCAGCCGCCCCTTCCCGGGCCTTTCCGGTCGCATCCATGCTCGGCCGGCCACGGCCTGTGCGAGTTCGGCGTGCCAGTCGACCCCCGGCGAGGTCGCCACCAGGAGCCCGGCGACCTCTCGCTCGAGCGCTTCGAATGATCCGGTCAGTCCGAGCTCGCGGCGAGCGTCCTCGGCGACGAGTAGCGGCCATAACGGCGCCCCGGCGCAACGAATCGCCAGCGCGAGGTACTCCTCCAGCCGAAACGGCAGCGTCCAGCGCTTCGTGTCCAGCGCGAGCACGAGCTCATAGCTGCCCTCCACGAATCGCGCGCACGTGTGCACATAGTGCCCACGATGCGAGGTGCACGCGAGCGGGAGCAGTCCTTCGCGAAGCAGCGGGTCCTGCGTCGGGTGCGCGACGTGCCGGACCAGCGCGTCCACCAGCGCCTTGATCGCCTGGAGCTGAATCTGACCGCCGGGCCAGCGCAGTCGCATGCGATTGACGGCGACGAGGCCGTCGCGCAGGTCGTCGGGCAGCGCGGGCAGAAGGTCGCGCAGCGCCTGCAGATCGGCACGCGCGACCTTCTTCGGCGGGAGGTACTCACAGCCGGCCACCGCCGCGAGCGCGACTCCCGGCGGCGGGCCGAGGCCCGAGGGACCACGAAGCGCGGTAAGTAGATCGTTCAGTGACATCGAAGCGAGATTGTGTGCGTGCTGGCTGTGGTGGGGTCAAGTCCCAAGGCGAACGCGTCATGCGTCACTGAAACTAAAGGAATTTGCGTGCGAGGGGTCGGTGGCGGAGGGTGGGACACCATGCTCGCCCAGCTGACATGCTCTGGGATTTTCGGACCACCTGAAGCTCGAAAGGATGCCGCCACCAAGCGCGCCAAGCCATGCATCGGCCGGGCTCCCATCCGGGGGACCTGGCCCCTCGGCTTTCAGGGCGCCTGCCCCTCAGGGGACGCAGAGCGCCAGGGAAGACGCGCGGGTCTGAAGAGCCCGGGCCCGACAGGGCCTTCTGGGTTCAACTCCCTGCGTCCCCATACTCAAGCACGTAGCTTGGTGCTCGCTGCCACATCGCATCACGAGCCATCGCACAATGAGACCAGCAAGACCTGGCTCAGAAGGAGCAGGAGCAAAGCCTGTCTACAGAAGTTCGCGGCCCACCCATCGGACCCCGAATTTTCCTGACTTCATCCAACCCCAGGATGTCTCTCATGTTTCCCGTCGCACTCTTTAGAGAGACGCCGAGAACAAGTTCGCGCAGAGTTTCTCTTGGGGAGCTGATTGAAAGGCCCTGCAAACTGGCAGGGCCTTTTCGGTTAACACGAGTCGCGCGATGGATTGCGCCAGACACTCGCGCTTAAGCCCCTGAATTACAAGAGTTTTCACCCCACGACGATTCAGAGGACACTCTCTACGCGCTGCGACGCAGAACGCGATTGCCCATCCATTCGGCCGCGGATTGGGCTTTCTGGGGCTCTCTTTCGCCCGATCTGGGGAGAGAACAACCGAGAGCGGTTAACAGGTGCTGTTAACCGTTGGGGCACCGGTTAACACAATTCCCTGAGAGTCTCACTTCTCCGCTCTAGGGCTTCCAGGACGGCCGCTCTCTCTGCTTTCCGGTTTCGTCTCTTACATGCTTTGCAGGCTTCCGCAGGGAAGGCGCGAAGCGTGAACGGCCCCTACGGAGGGCCGACCAGCGCGCTCCTGCCCTGCCTCCCCGGCGGCCCCAACTCTCGCAGCGCCACCGATCCTCGCTCAGCCCCGGGAACAACCACTGCCAGCGGGGTCCTCTGCGACTCTGGCCTCCCATGCCCAAGGCCCGCGATTCGCAATCCGTGAAGGGTGAGGTGGGCGGCGACGACCATCAAGGGCATCCGCAAGGCGAGCGGCGCCAGCGTGGCCAGCGCCTACCACCACTTCGTGCGGGCCAGGACACGAGCATGACGTGGCTCGTGCCTGGAGCGCGGACGTCCCTCGACTGATGTCGGAGTCTGGAACGAAAGCGCTACACAAAGCGTGACGGCCCACATGTCTTTTTCCAGTACTTCTGGCCAGACACGAGCAGCCCCGCGGAAGCCGCTCAATACTAACAACGCCAGTTCCAATTCCATGCGCATCCAGCGACAATGTCGGCGACTGGCGCAACGCCAATCCTTGACACAAAGGACGACAATGCCGCACCTTCATAAGCGTCTGCTGACAGCCGCTCTGGCTTTCCTTGGTTTGAGTGCCTGTGGCGAAGCGGCCCCTCCGGCCCTGGAACAGAGCAGCACCCGCCAGGCTGAGGTGGTGGCAGCGGCAGTGCCTCTCCCGCTCCCTGTCGGCTGCCTCCTGACCTCACTGGATGCAGACGGTGACGGCATCTGTGACATCGTGGAGGCTGTGTTGAGAACCGATCCCAACAAGGCTGACACGGATGGGGATGGCCTCAGCGACTACGTAGAGACGTTCGGCTTCGGCGGCTTGGATTTGAGTGCCCTCGGCGCCAACGCGCGCAAGAAGGACATCTTCGTGGAGGTGGACTATTACCCCAACCTCAGACCCAGCCAGGCCACGCTGGACAAGGTCATCACGGCTTTCGCCAGCGCGCCGGTGAGCAATCCGGATGGGTCTACAGGCATCACGCTCCACCTGTTGCTGGATCAGCAGATCGCCGCCGCGGACGCGGACATGAACCTGAGCCCCGTGTGGACGGAATTCGACGTCATCAAGAATAAGTACTTCGCCGCCGCCCGCGCGCCCTACTTTCACTACGCGGTGTTCGCGCACCAGTACGACGGGAACTTCTCCAGCGGTATCTCGCGCGGCCTCCCCGCGCAGGACTTCCTGATGACGTTGGGCTCTTTCAACGGCACCGAGCAACAGCAGGCCGGCACCTTCATGCACGAACTGGGGCACAACCTGGGCCTGCGCCACGGTGGCAATGACGAGGCCAACTACAAGCCCAACTACCTGAGCATCATGAACTACGAATACCAGTTCTATGGATTCGAACTGGGCGGCACGTTCGGCGCGCTCGACTACTCGCGTGTGCACGTGGATTCCATCAACGAGGCGGCCGTCAATGAGCTCACCGCGTTCGCGGCCGTCGCCCCGTCCACCGGGTCGGAACTGGCTAGGTACTACGGGCTGCGCTTCAACAACGCCCAGGTGGCGATGTTCTCCGCAGCCGACTTCGTCGACTTCAACAACAACCGCCAATACGACTTCAACACCATTGCGTTGGACTTCAACCGCAACGGCGTCGCGACGGATGTGTACCCCGTGTCGCAGAACGACTGGGCGGTTCTGATCTATGACGGCGGCCAGATTGGCTTCGGCACGCCGGGCATGTCCCGGCATCTGGACCGCGAGGAGCGCTTCCTCGTTCCCCCCGAGAAGATGGAACCCTGCCTCCCCGGGGATCCGGACCACGCCCCGTAAGTCCGCCTCCCGTCTCTGAAGAGTCGAAGCCCACCGCCAGGGCCGGCTGAACGGGCCCCGGCGGGCGTGGCTGCTCCCTCAAGTAGGCATGGAGACAGGCTTGAGGGTCTCGGTGAGCGGCAAGGGAGTTGTCGCGTGAAAGGGCTCAGCCTGCGCCCCGCACTTCCTGCAGAAGCAGAGAGAGAGGCTGGGAGCCGGGTTGAGGCGCACGGGGCCCGCCGGCGTCCCATCGCGCGTGCCGCGACTCCAGCGCTCGGGGTGACGGGCTCGGGCACGCTGGTACACTCCGTGGCGTCGAGCCAGCAGTGCCGTATCACGACCAAAGTGCCTGTCGTCGGGAGTGGCGAAGCGGATGGCCGAATGTCGGTGCTCGGTGTTGTACCAGTCCATGAGGGAAGGCATGGCCCAGAAGAAGCCCCCGAAGAAGCTGGGGCGCCCCACCAAGGCCGAAGGCCCTCGGCTTCCCCATGACGAGGTGGACAGACTCCTCGTGGAAGGCGAGGAGGTGCCCACCACGCGGGGCCGTGTGAAGAGACGTTTCCCCTCCCTGCGCGAGCTGGCTGAGCGCTTCGGTGTCGCCCACAGCGCCGTCGCCAAGTACGCCCAGCAGCACGACTGCCTCGGCCGCCGCAAGCGCCTCCTCGCGGGCCAGCAGCCAGCCGAGACGCCCGCGCCGACCGAAGCACCACCGCCCCCACCTCCGAAGCGCAAGACGGGCCGCCCCCGGAAGTCCGAGGAGCCCGCTCTCCCGCGCCAGGAGCTGGACCGCGCCCTCGTCTTCGGCGACGTGAAGACGCTCCCCGACGGCTCCACCATGACGAGCTACGCCTCGTACCGCGAGCTGGCCGAGCGCTTCGGTGTCGCGACCTCACTCGTCGCCAACTACGCGAAGGAGCACAACCGGTGAGCGTCAAGGTAGATGTCGCGTGAGAGGGTTCAGCCGATGCGCTTCAACTCCTGCACGGCCGGGGTGAGGTTCGGAGAGGGGCCGAGACGGACGGGGCCTGCTGGCGTCCAGTTGCGAGTGT
>NZ_JABUMU010000060.1:0-1977 GCF_013336625.1 Myxococcus sp. CA033
GGCGGAACACGGAGCGTTGACGGCACTGGGCAGCAGGGTCTCGCCTCCATCTCCTTCGAGGAGGTGGAGATGGCCCAAGAGAGGCTGGCGGTGCGCAAGTTGAGAGAGGTGTTGCGATTGCGGTTCGCGTCGAAGCTGTCGACGAGGAACATCGCCACGAGTCTGGGCATCGGGAATGGGACGGTGTGCGAGTACCTGGGGCGAGCACGGGTAGCAGGGGTGGGAGGCTGGCCGCTGCCGCCAGAGTTGGACGACGACGGGGCGCTCACCGCGCTGTTCTTCCCTGACGAGGGAAAGGCGATTGCGCACCGGCCGGAGCCGGACTGGGCGCAGGTGCACCGAGAGCTCAAACGCAAGGGGGTTACCAAGCTGCTGTTGTGGGAGGAGTACCTGGCGGCCAACCCGGGTGGGTACCAGTACAGCCAGTTCTGCGAGCGGTATGGGCGCTGGCAGTCCGTCCTCGGTGTCACCATGAGGCAGGAGCACCGGGCGGGCGAGAAGCTCTTCGTGGACTTCAGCGGGGATGGCGTCGAGGTGGTGGATGGCGACACCGGAGAGGTGCGGGTCGCGAAGCTCTTCGTCGCCACGTTGGGGGCCAGCAGCTACACGTACGTCGAGCCCGTCTACTCCGAGGACCTGGCCACCTGGGTGGGCTGCCACGTGCGCGCCATGGCCTTCTTTGGGGGTGTCCCGGAGTTGGTGGTGCCGGACAACCTGAAGTCCGGAGTCACGCGCGCGCACCGCTACGAGCCGGAAGAGAACCCCACGTATGCCGACCTGGCGCGGCACTACGGCTTCGCCATTCTGCCGGCACGTCCTCGCCGCCCGCGCGACAAGGCGAAGGTAGAGGCGGCGGTGCTGGTGGCGGAGCGGTGGATTCTGGCCGTCCTGCGCAACCGCCGCTTCGGTGGCCTGCACGAGGTGCGCGAGGCCGTACGGCCGTTGCTCGAGAAGCTGAATGAGCGCCCGATGCGGCATGTGGGGCGCTCGCGTCGCCAGTTGTACGAGGAGCTCGAGAAGCCCGTGCTGAAAGCCCTGCCGGTACACGCCTACGAGTTGGCCTTCTGGAGGAAGGCGCGCGTCCCTCCTGACTACCACGTCGAGGTGGAGGGGCACCTCTACAGCGTGCCGTACTCGCTGGCGCACAAGCAGGTGGAGGCCCGCTACACGGAGGGGAGCGTCGAGGTGTTCCTCGGAGGCCGACGAGTCGCGAGCCACGTGCGAAAGCGCACCCAGGGCTACTCCACGCTGAAGGAGCACATGCCCGCCAGCCACCAGTCCCACGCGGAGTGGACGCCCGCGCGGCTGTTGACGTGGGCGCAGAAGACGGGCCCCTCCACGGCCGCGCTGGTGCAAGGCCTCATGGAGCGCAAACCCCATCCAGAGCAGGGCTTCCGCGGAGCCTTGGGCGTCATGCGATTGAAGGACAAGTACGGCGAGGCGCGGCTAGAGAAGGCGTGCGCCAGGGCCGTGCGCCACCGGGCCTACAGCTACAAGTCCGTGGCCGCCATTCTCCAGCACCACCTGGAGGACGCGCGGGAGGCGCATGAGGAGAAGCCGCCCCTGCCCGCCCATGAGAACGTGCGCGGCCCCCACTACTACCACTGACGTATCTCGCGCACGCCGAGACGAGCACCGCCGGCACCCGCCGCGGCGGGGCCCCTTGTGTGCGCGGACACTTCCCGTCTGGTGCGAGGCCTCGGTCACCCGCACTCGGAAGGGGCCCGCGCGCCCTGAGAAGCTGGCGCGCGCGGGCAAGCCCCCATGACCGACAAGAGGAACGAACCCGATGCTGGTGGAACAGACGCTGGAGAAACTCAACGGGATGAAGCTGCACGGGATGGCCTCGTACCTGCGCGACTGGTTGGCGAGGCCAGCGGAGCGAGACGTCAGCCCCGCCGACCTCGTGGGTCTGCTGGCCGACGCGGAGTGGATGCACCGAGAGAACAAGAAGCTCTCCTCTCGGCTGAGCGCGGC
>NZ_JABUMU010000061.1:0-1971 GCF_013336625.1 Myxococcus sp. CA033
TCCCTCCTGACGCCCATCCAGCTCGACTTCTTCGAGAAGGAACTCCTCGAACCGCACCACTTCGCCCAGGCCTTCATGCTCGCGTCGAGCGAGCCGGTGGACGTCCCGTGCCTGGAAGCGGCGCTGCGCGCGGTCGTCGCCCACCACGATACGCTGCGGCTGCGCTTCACGCGCCGGCAAGACGGCACCTGGCACCAGGAGTTCACCGGCCTGGAGTCCCTTGCCCGCCTGGAGCAGGTGGACCTCTCTTCCGTGCCCGAGGCGGAGCTGCCCACGGCCCTGGAGTCCGGAGCCTCCCGCATCCACGCCAGCCACAGGCTGGATGAGGGGCTGCTCCTGCGCGCCGCCCTCTTCCACCTCGGAGCCGAGCGAGGCACACGGCTCCTGCTGTCGGTGCATCACCTGGGTGTGGATGGCGTCTCCTGGCGCACGCTGCTCGAGGACCTCGGCGCGGGGTATGTGCAGTCGAGACAGGGGCGCCCGGTGGCGCTGCCGCCCAGGTCCACGTCCTTCAAGACCTGGGCCTCGAAGCTGAGTGACTTCGCTCGCTCCGAGGAGGTCGCGCGTGAGCGGACGTACTGGCTGGAGGAGGGGCGACTCGAGGCTCCTGTCCTTCCCTGGGATGGCGCTGGCGGTGCCACTTCCGTGGCCTCCTCTCGCACGGTGGAAGTCTCCCTGGACGAAGCCCAGACGCGGCTCTTGTTGCAGGAGACACCGGCCGCGTGGCGGGCGCACATCAACGATGTGCTGCTGACGGCGGTGGCTGACAGCCTCACACAATGGATGGGCCAGCCTCGCCTGCGTGTGGAGCTGGAGGGCCACGGCCGCGAGCCGTTCTCCGACGACGTGGACCTGTCTCGCACGGTGGGCTGGCTCACCACGCTGTATCCCGTGACGCTGGACGTCTCGGGTACCACCAGCCTGGGCGGCCGGTTGCGCGCTGTGCGGGACTCGCTGCGGCGCCTTCCCCGAAAGGGACTCGGCTACGGCCTGCTGCGCCACCTGGCGGACGATGAGCAATCCCAGCACCTCCGCGCGCTCCCTCGTGCCCAGGTGCTCTTCAACTACCTGGGCCAGTTCCATCAGTCCGCCGGTGACGACTCGGCGCTGAATCCGTTCACCGCCACGCGGGAACCCCTGGGTGCCCTGCGCGCTCCCAAGGCCGCGCTCTCCCACCTGCTGGAGATCAACGGCTACGTCTTCGAGGGCCGACTGACCCTGGTGTGGACGTACAGCCAGGCGGCGCACCGGCCAGAGACCATCCAGTCCCTGGCCGACCATTGCCTGCACACGCTGCGGCGGCTCATCGACGACCGAGACTCCGACGACGCCCGCCGCTTCACGCCCACCGACTTCCCGCTGGCGAGGCTGTCCCAGTCGGTGCTCGACCAGGTGCTGCCCGCGGGGGCGCTGGCGGACGACCTCTATCCGCTGTCGCCCATGCAGCAGGGCATGCTCTTCCACACCCTCACGGCCCCGGGCTCCGGCGTCTACGTCACGCAGTTGGCGTGGACCTTCGGCGGCGCCGTGGACATGACCGCTTTCCGTCGCACCTGGGAAGCCGTCATCCAGCGGCAGCCCTCGCTGCGCACGTCCTTCGTCGCCGAGGGCGCCGACCAGCCCCTCCAGTGGGTCCACCCGGAGGCCACCCTCCCCTGGGAGGAGCACGACTGGCGCGGCGCGGATGAGGCCGAGCAGCAGCGCCGCTTCGACACCCTCATCTCCGAGGACCGTGCTCGGGGCTTCGACCTGCGCACACCACCGCTGCTGCGACTGACGGTCATCCGCACGGATGAGCACACGTGGCTCATCCTCTGGACGCTGCACCACCTCATCGTGGATGGATGGAGCCTCGGGCTCCTCTTCCAGGAACTCTTCACCACCTACGAGCAGGTCCGCTCTGGCCGACTCCCGGCGGAGAGTGAGTCGACCTCCTTCCGCGACTACATCGCCTGGCTTCAGCGCCAGTCC
>NZ_JABUMU010000062.1:0-1605 GCF_013336625.1 Myxococcus sp. CA033
CCGGAAGCGCCGGCCCAGGATGCGAGGGACGCGCCGCTGCTCAAGCTGAAAGCGCAGTCTCTGCCAGTCATTGATGTTCCTAGGTTCCAGGTAGGGGCCGTCAAGCGCAGGCAGAAGGAATGCCGAGGCAATGGCTGGCAGCCGCACGGCTCCGCGCACGACGAGTCCCGCGCTTGCGCGCACCCGGCCCGAGGCGCGCCGCTCGTGGTAGCGGCAGGTGCCGAAGAGGTGCTCCAAGTCATTGTCGGTGCGGGGCAGGTCCGGCACGTCGTAGCAGTGGAAGAGACCTTTCCAGTAACGGCGCGTCTCGAGGAGAAAGTGAGCGAGGGCCTGCCGCAGGACTCCCCGGTGACGTCGGCGCGTCCAGCGGACCAGGGCAGCCAGCAAGGCGGAAAGTCGACGTCGTACGCCTGCAGCGTCCAATCCAGGCTCGTTGCGGAGGATGACCGCGGTGCGCTCTATCCATTGGTAGGCCCGCGCCAGTCCAGGCCACATGCGTGCCGTAGCCTTCAATGCCTTGCGTAGCACCGTATGCAGGCGGCTCAACTCCTGTGGGCAGGCCCCCCTTTTGACACCCGCTCCAAGCTCTTCTCGATGGCGCCCAGTCGTCGGCGCAGCAGCAGGCCAGAGGGTTGGAGAGGCGGGCGGTGGTCGTCGGTGAGCGCGCTCCTGACGGCCGCCGCGTAGGCCCGCGTGGCGTGAGCACCAGCGTCCTGACGGCCTTCCACCGCTCGCTCGACCTTCCTCACCTCACGTACCCGCTTCTTCAACTCCTTCTTCGCATGCCGGTCGGCCTCATAAAGGGGCCGCGCTGCCTCCCGGAGATAGTGGAAATGGCAGAGCTGGTGCGGCACCTGGGGCAGTGCGTGGGCCAGAGCGTTACGGATGCTCCTCTGTCCATCGGACACCACGCCGACAATGGGCACTGGCCCCAACGCGAGCCTCACTTCCTCGAGAAGGGGTGCGAGTTCCTGCTCACTCCCGGACAGCAGGGAACGGGCGAGCAAGACCTGGCCCGACAGGCATTCGCGCACCACCCAGAGCACCTCGTGCCCCACGTCCGGAGCGAGCCCATCAATGGCGAGCACCGCCCGCCCCTGACGCTGGAGAGTCTCTTGTAACCGCCCGGAGTCGAGCAGCTTGAGGCTGACGAGCTCGTCGTACCGGTCCAGCAGGTTGGTGCAGGTGCGCTCGGATATGGCGACGCCCCTCTGGCGCAGCAAGGCGTGGATTTCCGGCACACTGCGGTGCTCCCGGTAGCGCTGCGCCCCGATGAAGGCCAATACGTCCAAGCCAAACTCGTGCTCGGGCAGCACCCAGCGCCCCTCTTCCTCGGCCCTCAACGACATGCCCTCCAGAAGGCATCCCTTCCGGTGGCATACCCGCACCTGCACGGACAGCCCCACGCACCCGGCGAGCGTCGTCACACAGCGCCGCGAGCGCCAGTCCGCCCGTGTCCTCGCGCCACACGCCTCGCAAGGCCGGCGCTCGCTGTCGATTCTCACCTCGCGGGTGGCGAGGGGGCGGGCTGTCGTTCGTGCCATGGCGTTCCTCCCATTCTCAGAGGGGCAACACCCCGGGCTCAGGCCATATTTGCCAGCGTAG
>NZ_JABUMU010000063.1:0-1511 GCF_013336625.1 Myxococcus sp. CA033
CTAGTACCTCGGCACAGAGGTTCTGACCGATTGGTTTTGAGCGACTCAGCGTAGGACGGGCAGAAGTTCCGGGGCCAGCAGCAGTTCAATGCTGCGGGCCTGTCCGGCGCTGCGCCGGATGAGCCCCCGGCGTTCAAGCTCCAGCACCATGCGGTGGACGGTGGGAGGAGTGGTGCCGAAATATCGCTGCATGTCGGCTTCGGCGGGAGGGCGCCTGTTGAGCTTCGTGTAGGCGTGGATGAAGGCCAGGTACTGGCCTTGAAGGTCCGTGAAGGGATGGGTTGAGAAGGGAATCGACACGGAGGCCGCGAGGTAGTCCGACTCCTCTTTCACGGAGTCGGAGCGCATGAATGTACGTTACCTCGTCACCCTGGCCGCCGAGGAGAAGTCGGAGTTGGAGGCGCTGGTGAGCGGCGGCACTGGGCGGGTGCGCCACGTCAAGCGTGCGCAGATTCTGCTGGCAGCCCATGTCGGAGTCACCGACGAGCAGATTGCCAGGAGTGTCCGGGTGAGCGTCTCGACGGTGTACCGGGTCAAGCGGCGGTTCGTGGAAGGCGGCGTGGACCACGCCCTTCACGAAAGGCAGCGGCCCGGGGCCTCGCGCAAGCTGACTGGCAAGCAGGAGGCGCTGCTGGTGGCCACCGCCTGCTCGACGCCACCCAAGGGGCGTGCGCGGTGGACGCTTCAGTTGCTGGCCGATGAACTGGTGCGGCTGACCGAGCACGAAGACCTCTCGCGGGAAACAGTCCGCCGACGGCTGGAGGAGAACGAACTCAAGCCCTGGCAGCAACGCATGTGGTGCATCCCGAAAGTGGACGCCGAGTACGTCGCCCGAATGGAGGACGTGCTGGAACTCTACGCCGAGCCACCAGACGCCAAGAGGCCGGTGGTCTGCTTCGATGAGACTCCCAACCAGCTGATTGGAGAAGTCCGCACGCCCTTGCCGGCCATGCCCGGCACGCCCCGCCGTTACGACTACGAGTACCAGCGCAATGGGACGGTGAACCTCTTCGTCCTTCTGGACGTGCACCGCGCCTGGCGCCACGTAGAAGTCACGGACCAGCGGACCGCCAAGGACTTCGCGCTGCAGATGCGTGCCCTGGTGGACGTGCACTACCCGGAGGCGGAAACCATCCGCGTGGTGCTCGACAACCTCTCCACGCACAGCCCTGGCGCCCTCTATGAAGCTTTCCCGCCCCAGGAGGCCCGGAGGATTCTGAAGAAGCTGGAGTTCCACTTCGTCCCCAAGCACGCCAGCTGGCTGAACATGGTGGAGATTGAAATCAGCGTGCTCACCCGCCAATGCCTGGACAGGCGAATTAGCAACAAGCTCACCTTGAAACGGGAGGTGGCCCGATGGGAGAGGATGCGCAACAAGAAGGGTGCCCGCGTCCGCTGGCGCTTCACTATAGACAGCGCCCGCACCAAGCTCGGGCGAGCATACCCCCAGGCCCAAGCAGCAGTGGCCGCTGCGGCCTGAACCCTTCAAAACCTCTGTGCCGAGGTACTAG
>NZ_JABUMU010000064.1:0-1413 GCF_013336625.1 Myxococcus sp. CA033
TGCCCCAGCAGGAGCGTGACGCCGAGGCACAGCGGTTGGCGGCAGCCGAAGCCGTGCGTCCGTTCGACCTCGCCCGGGGCCCCGTCGTCCGCGCGTCACTCCTCCGCCTGGATGCGTCCGAGCACCAGTTGCTCGTCACCGTCCACCACATCGCCTCCGACGGTTGGTCCATCGCCGTCATGGTCCGCGAGCTGGCCGCCTTCTACCGCCAGTTCTCCGGGGGAGAGCCCGCTCCGCTCGCGCCCCTTCCCATCCAGTACGCCGACTTCTCCGTCTGGCAGCGCCAGTGGATCCAGGGCGATGTCCTCTCTTCCGAAATCGCCTGGTGGCGCACCCAGCTTGCCGGTGCCTCCTCGTCCCTGGAGCTGCCCACTGACAGGCCTCGCCCCGCCGTTCAGACCTATCGCGGTGCGATGTTCCCTATCGGGTTGTCTCGTGAGTTGACCCAGGCCGTGAAGGCCCTCGCTCAGCGTGAAGGCGCCACGCCCTTCATGGTGCTGCTGGCTTCCTTCCAGCTTCTGCTCTCCCGTTACTCGGGCCAGGACGACATCTCTGTCGGCTCTCCCATCGCGAATCGCAATCGCTCCGAGACCGAGGGCCTCATCGGCTTCTTCGTCAACACCCTCGTCCTCCACTCCCGACTCGACTCGAAGCAGTCCTTCCGTCAGTTGCTCTCCAAGGTGCGCACGTCCACCCTCGCCGCCTACGAGCACCAGGACGTCCCCTTCGAGAAGCTCGTCGAGGAGCTTCAGCCTCAGCGTGACCTGAGTCGCTCACCGCTCTTCCAGGTCACCCTCACCCTTCAGAACGCTCCTGAAGAGGAACTCGAGCTCCCGGGTCTCATCCTCAGCGGGCTGGCTCCCAGCATCGAGACGGCGAAGTACGACTTCAGCCTCCTGCTCGAAGAAGGCATCAACGGCTTCGCAGGTGTCTTCAACTACAACACCGACCTCTTCGACGCGGCGACCATGGAGCGCCTCTCGCGTCACTACCTCGTGTTGCTCGAAGCGCTGACCGCTTCGCCTGATGCACAGCTCGGCCTGATTCCTCTACTTACGTTGGCGGAGAACCAGCAGGTCCTCGCGGGTTGGAATGGCGTTGTCAGTGATTACCCGCGCGACGCATCCATCCCTTCGCTCTTCGCTCAGCAGGCCGCGCGCACGCCTGATGCTGTCGCCGTTGTGTCGGGTGAGGAGTCTGTCTCCTACGCTCAGCTCGACTCGCGCTCCAATCAGCTCGCCCATTACCTGCGCACTCTCGGCGTTCTTCCCGGCTCTCGCGTCGCTGTCCGTCTCGACCGCTCCGCCGACCTCATCGTCTCCCTCCTCGCCATCCTCAAGGCCGGCGCCTCCTACGTCCCCCTCGACAAGGCCTGGCCCTCCGACCGCCTCGCCTTCGTCCTCCGCGAGTCCT
>NZ_JABUMU010000065.1:0-1361 GCF_013336625.1 Myxococcus sp. CA033
GGTCGTGTCCCTATAAGTGTGTAGTCGGCGAGCAGGGATGAGCGTGAAAGAGGGAAGCTCCTCGGTGAAACCAACCGAGACGGTCTCCCCCTGGCAGGGGAGCCGAGGAGTTCCCGCCGTGGACGATACCGAGTTTGCCGCGCCCTCGCACGAGGAGGTGCGCACCGACGTGCGCGCACTCTTCCTGGGAGCCATCCGCATGACGTTGGAGATGCTGCTGGAGGAGGAGATTCGGGGCCTGGTGGGGGCCGGGCGCTGGCAGCAGGTGGCTGGGCGCAAGGACCAGCGCAATGGCAGCTACCTGCGAGGCCTCTTGACGTCCATGGGGCACCTGGAGGTGGCCGTGCCTCGGACGAGGGCCAGCGGCTCGGCGGAGGCCGTGCTGGGCCGTTACAAGCGGCGCAGCGAAGAGCTCGACGAGGCGATTACCAGCGCGTACGTGCAGGGCGTCTCCACGAGGAAGATGGGCCGGGTGACCAGGGCGCTCATGGGCGAGGAGGTTTCGCGCTCGACGGTGAGCCGGGTGACGAAGTCCCTGGAACAGAAAGTGGAGGGCCTGCGCACCCAACCCCTCACCCAGGCCTTCCCCTACCTCTACCTGGATGCCACCTTCCTGGACGCGAGGTGGGCGCGCACGGTGCAGAACGTCTCGGCCCTGGTGGCCTACGGCGTGGGAGAGGATGGGCACCGGCATCTGCTGGCCGTGACTCTGGGTGGCAGCGAGTCGATGGACTCGTGGCTGGAACTGCTTCGCCAGTTGCTCGAGCGAGGCCTGAGGGGTGTGCGGCTTGTCATCGCCGACGGACACGCGGGGCTGGCCGCCGCGGCCCGGCAGTCGCTGCCCGAGGCCCGACTCCAGCGTTGCACGGTGCACCTCACCCGGAACGTCCTCGCCAAGGCCCCCTGGCGACTGCGAGGCCGCCTCGGCAAGGAGACCTCAGCCGTCTTCGAGGCACCGACTCTCCAGGACGCCAGGAAGCGTCTGGAGGCGCTCCAGGCCGGCCTGGGCCGCCAGGTCCCCGAGGCCATGGAGTGCTTGCGCGAGGGCTTTGCCCCGGCCACCTGCTTCTTCTCTTTCCCCAAGGCCCACTGGAAGCGGCTTCGCAGCACCAACGGCCTGGAGCGACTCCATGGCGAAGTCAAGCGCCGCATCCGCTCCGTGGGCGCCTTCCCGGACCGCGCCAGCGCACTGCGCCTCATCACCGCCGTCGCCCTCGAAGTCTCTGGCATCTGGGATGACCGCCGCTACCTCGACATGGCCCTGCTGACTTCAAACCCAGACACCGCTGAATGAATCCGCCAAGGAGCCTTCCTCCCCCGTTCCCCCTCCGAACCAACTACACACGATTCGGGACTTGACC
>NZ_JABUMU010000066.1:0-1346 GCF_013336625.1 Myxococcus sp. CA033
TCAGAAGACGCCCTTCTCCTTCGATGTCTCCGTCTGGGAGTTCTTCTGGCCCCTCATGACGGGCGCTCGCCTCGTCCTCGCGAAGCCCGGCGGTCACCAGGACCCCGCCTACCTCGTTCGCCTCATCGCGGAGCAGCGCGTCTCCACGCTCCACTTCGTCCCCTCCATGCTCCGCGCCTTCTTGGAGGAGCCGGGTGTCGAGAAGCTCTCCGGACTTCGTCGCGTCGTGTGCAGTGGTGAGGCACTCCCCGCCGAGCTCGTCCGCCGCGCGCACGCCCTCCTTCCCGCCTCCGCCGAGGTCCACAACCTCTACGGCCCCACCGAGGCCGCCGTCGACGTCTCCTTCTGGCACTGCGCTCGCGGCGACTCCCGACACTTCGTCCCCATCGGTCGCCCCGTCTCCAACACGCAGCTCCACGTCCTCGACTCCACCGGACTCCCTACTCCCGTCGGCGTGCCGGGCGAGCTCTTCATCGGCGGCGTCCAGGTCGGCCTCGGCTACCTCAGCCGTCCCGCGCTCACCGCCGAGCGATTCCTCCCCGACGCCTTCTCCGCCATTCCCGGCGCGCGCCTCTACCGCACCGGCGACGTCGCTCGCTGGCTGCCTGACGGCTCCCTCGAGTACCTCGGCCGCGCCGACTTCCAGGTCAAGCTGCGCGGCTTCCGCATCGAGCTGGGTGAAATCGAGGCCGCGCTCCTCGCCGCTCCCGGCGTCGCCGATGCCGTCGTCGTCCTTCGCGAGGATGCTTCCGCTCCCCGCCTCGTCGCCTATCTCGTCGCCTCCGCCGAGTTCGACACCCAGGCCTTGCGCGCCTCTCTCTCCGCGCGCCTGCCCGAGTTCATGGTGCCCTCGGCCTTCGTGACGCTGCCGGCCCTGCCCCTGTCCCCCAATGGCAAGGTCGATAGACGGGCCCTCCCGGCTCCGGACCTGAAGCCTCGCGAAGCGGGAGCCTTCCTCGAACCCCAGACTCCGCCACAGCAGGCGCTGGCCCGCATCTGGACCGAGTTGCTGGGCGTGCCGCGCATCGGCCTCCGCGACAACTTCTTCGAGCTGGGCGGCGACTCCATCCTCGCCATCCAGGTGGTCTCACGCGCGCGTCAGGCCGGCCTGCACCTGGCCGCAAACCAGCTCTTCCAACACCAGACACTGGAAGCGCTGGCGCGCGTGGCGAAGCAGCAGGGTGGGCCGCAGGTCGATTCGGGCATGGTGCTCGGCACCTCCCTCCTGACGCCCATCCAGCTCGACTTCTTCGAGAAGGAACTCCTCGAACCGCACCACTTCGCCCAGGCCTTCATGCTCGCGTCGAGCGAGCCGGTGGACGTCCCGTGCCTGGAAGCGGCGCTGC
>NZ_JABUMU010000067.1:0-1346 GCF_013336625.1 Myxococcus sp. CA033
TCAGAAGACGCCCTTCTCCTTCGATGTCTCCGTCTGGGAGTTCTTCTGGCCCCTCATGACGGGCGCTCGCCTCGTCCTCGCGAAGCCCGGCGGTCACCAGGACCCCGCCTACCTCGTTCGCCTCATCTCCGAGCAGCGCGTCTCCACGCTCCACTTCGTCCCCTCCATGCTCCGCGCCTTCTTGGAGGAGCCGGGTGTCGAGAAGCTCTCCGGACTTCGTCGCGTCGTGTGCAGTGGTGAGGCCCTCCCCGCCGAGCTCGTCCGCCGCGCGCACGCCCTCCTTCCCGCCTCCGCCGAGGTCCACAACCTCTACGGCCCCACCGAGGCCGCCGTCGACGTCTCCTTCTGGCACTGCGCCCGGGGCAACTCCCGACACTTCGTCCCCATCGGTCGCCCCGTCTCCAACACGCAGCTCCACGTCCTCGACGCCACCGGACTCCCTACTCCCGTCGGCGTGCCGGGCGAGCTCTTCATCGGCGGCGTCCAGGTCGGCCTCGGCTACCTCAGCCGTCCCGCTCTCACCGCCGAGCGATTCCTCCCCGACGCCTTCTCCGCCATCCCCGGCGCGCGCCTCTACCGCACCGGCGACGTCGCTCGCTGGCTGCCTGACGGCTCCCTCGAGTACCTCGGCCGCGCCGACTTCCAGGTCAAGCTGCGCGGCTTCCGCATCGAGCTGGGTGAAATCGAGGCCGCGCTCCTCGCCGCTCCCGGCGTCTCCGATGCCGTCGTCGTCCTTCGCGAGGACGCTTCCGCTCCCCGCCTCGTCGCCTATCTCGTCGCCTCCGCCGAACTCGACACCCAGGCCTTGCGCGCATCTCTCTCCGCGCGCCTGCCCGAGTTCATGGTGCCCTCGGCCTTCGTGACGCTGCCGACGCTGCCCCTGTCTCCCAATGGCAAGGTCGACAGGCGGGCCCTGCCGGCTCCGGACCTGAAGCCTCGCGAAGCGGGGGACTTCCTCGAACCCCAGACTCCGCCACAGCAGGCGCTGGCCCGCATCTGGGCCGAGCTGCTGGGCGTGCCTCGCATCGGCCTCCGTGACAACTTCTTCGAGCTGGGCGGCGACTCCATCCTCGCCATCCAGGTGGTCTCACGCGCGCGTCAAGCCGGCCTGCATCTGGCCGCAAACCAGCTCTTCCAACACCAGACACTGGAAGCGCTGGCGCGCGTGGCGAAGCAGCAGGGTGGGCCACAGGTCGATTCGGGCATGGTGCTCGGGACTTCCCTCCTGACGCCCATCCAGCTCGACTTCTTCGAGAAGGAACTCCTCGAACCGCACCACTTCGCCCAGGCCTTCATGCTCGCGTCGAGCGAGCCGGTGGACGTCCCGTGCCTGGAAGCGGCGCTGC
>NZ_JABUMU010000068.1:0-1244 GCF_013336625.1 Myxococcus sp. CA033
ATGGAGCCTCGGGCTCCTCTTCCAGGAACTCTTCACCACCTACGAGCAGGTCCGCTCTGGCCGACTCCCGGCGGAGAGTGAGTCGACCTCCTTCCGCGACTACATCGCCTGGCTTCAGCGCCAGTCCCTGGAGCCCGCGGAGCACTACTGGCGCAAGACACTGCGGGGCTTCACCGCGCCCACACCCTTGCCCGGTGCACTTCCCCGAAGCCCGGACTCGGTGCTCCGGCGTCAGCACCTGAATGTCTGGCTGCCCGCGCAACTCACCACGGACCTCCAGGCCTTCGTGCGCCAGCACCACCTCACCCTCAATGCACTGGTCCAGGCCGCGTGGACGCTGGTGCTCTCACGTCACACCGGCGAGCAGGACATCCTCTTCGGCGCCACGACGTCGGGGCGTTCCGCCGAGGTCTCCGGCATCGAACACGCCATCGGGCTCTTCATCAACACACTGCCCGTCCGCATCTTCGTCGACGAAGACGCCACCGCGCTCTCCTGGCTCCAGCAGCTCCACACCCAGCAGCTCGAGCTGCGCCAGTTCGAGCACACGCCGCTGACCCACCTCCAGCGGTGGAGCGACGTGCCGCGTGGCACGCCCCTCTTCGAGTCCCTCTTCATCGTCGAGAACTTCCCCGTCGACGCCGCCGTCAACTCGGCCAGCGCCGAGCTGGGCATCCGCGACTTCAGCGCGCGTGAGCAGGCCGATACCCCGCTGGAGGCGTACGTCATCCCCGGGGACTCCCTGGAGCTGCGCCTGCTCTTCGACGCCGCGCGCTTCGAGCCCTCCACCCCCGAGCGCCTCCTGCGCCACTGGAGCGTCGCGCTTCAGGCCCTCATCTCCACTCCTGACTCACGCCTGGGGACACTCTCCCTGGTGACGGGAGAGGAGCGCGAGCAGGTCCTTCGCTCCTTCAACGCGTCCTCGCGCCGGTTCGACTCCTCGTGCCTCCACCTCCAGTTCGAGGCCCAGGCCGTGCTCACTCCCGACGCCACCGCGCTGTCCTTCGGTGACGTCTCGCTCTCCTACCGCCACCTCCTCCAGCGCGTCCGCCGCGTCTCCCACCGACTCCAGTCCCTCGGCCTCCGCCCGGACGCCCCCGTCGGTCTCTTCGTCCACCGCTCCGCCGACATGGTCGCCGCCATGCTCGCCATCCTCCACGCGGGCGGCGCGTACGTTCCTCTCGACCCTGATTACCCCTCGGACCGCCTCTCCTGGATGCTCCAGGACTCTCGCGCTCCGTTCA
>NZ_JABUMU010000069.1:0-1244 GCF_013336625.1 Myxococcus sp. CA033
ATGGAGCCTCGGGCTCCTCTTCCAGGAACTCTTCACCACCTACGAGCAGGTCCGCTCTGGCCGACTCCCGGCGGAGAGTGAGTCGACCTCCTTCCGCGACTACATCGCCTGGCTTCAGCGCCAGTCCTTGGAGCCCGCGGAGCTCTACTGGCGCAAGACACTGCGGGGCTTCACCGCGCCCACGCCCTTGCCCGGTGCACTTCCCCGAAGCCCGGACTCGGTGCTCCGGCGTCAGCACCTGAACGCCTGGCTGCCCGCGCGACTCACCGCGGACCTCCAGGCCTTCGTCCGCCAGCACCACCTCACCCTCAATGCACTGGTCCAGGCCGCTTGGACGCTGGTGCTCTCACGTCACACCGGTGAGCAGGACATCCTCTTCGGCGCCACGACGTCGGGTCGCTCCGCCGATGTCGCCGGCCTCGAACACGCCGTCGGCCTCTTCATCAACACACTGCCCGTCCGCATCTTCGTCGACGAAGACGCCACCGCGCTCTCCTGGCTCCAGCAGCTCCACACCCAGCAGCTCGAGCTGCGCCAGTTCGAGCACACGCCGCTGACCCACCTCCAGCGGTGGAGCGACGTGCCGCGTGGCACGCCCCTCTTCGAGTCCCTCTTCATCGTCGAGAACTTCCCCGTCGACGCCGCCGTCAATTCGGCAAGCGCCGAGCTGGGGATTCGCGACTTCAGCGCACGTGAACAGGCCGATACCCCACTGGAGGCGTACGTCATCCCCGGGGACTCCCTGGAGCTGCGCCTGCTCTTCGACGCCGCTCGCTTCGAACCCTCTACCCCCGAGCGCCTCCTGCGCCACTGGAGCATCGCGCTCCAGGCCCTCGTCTCCAGTCCCGACTCGCGCCTGGGGGCGCTCTCCCTGGTGACGGGAGAGGAGCGCGAGCAGGTCCTTCGCTCCTTCAACGCGTCCTCGCGCCAGTTCGACTCCTCGTGCCTTCACCTCCAGTTCGAGGCACAGGCCGCGCTCACCCCCGATGCCACCGCGCTGTCCTTCGGTGACGTCTCGCTCTCCTACCGCCTCCTCCTCCAGCGCGTCCTTCGTCTCTCCCACCGACTCCAGTCCCTCGGCCTCCGCCCGGACGCCCCCGTCGGTCTCTTCGTCCAGCGCTCCGCCGACATGGTCGCCGCCATGCTCGCCATCCTCCACGCGGGCGGCGCGTACGTTCCTCTCGACCCTGATTACCCCTCGGACCGCCTCTCCTGGATGCTCCAGGACTCTCGCGCTCCGTTCA
>NZ_JABUMU010000006.1:0-151705 GCF_013336625.1 Myxococcus sp. CA033
AGGCCGGCGCTCGCTGTCGATTCTCACCTCGCGGGTGGCGAGGGGGCGGGCTGTCGTTCGTGCCATGGCGTTCCTCCCATTCTCAGAGGGGCAACACCCCGGGCTCAGGCCATATTTGCCAGCGTAGTTTTTTTGCCACCACCGGTGAGGCGTTCGACGTCGATAAGTGTCATCAATCTTGAGGCCATCTCAGGCCAATCTCGTCGCGTTCCGTGCCACTCATCATACAGCCCCGAGTGGTTTCTTGCGCCGGACACAGAGCAGCGACCTCGCCCATCTGCATATCACCGAGCCACAGTTCAGCGACCAGCGAGTACCGAACGGGCACTCTCGCAATGGCGATGACTGTCGTTGGGCATGCCATTCCATGCAAATTCAGCAGCTGCGGATTTCTCGTTCTTGATTCAAGGCGGCGTTGCCCCACCTTCAATCACAGGCACGCGCGCTTCACCTGCCCCGCCTGACACCGGGTGATTGCAGGCCCCCACCTTTCCGGCGGGAGGCCTGTCCACGTCCCGCCTCACGCCGAAGTCATGCGCACCACTTCGTCGAAGGCAGTGAGGCCCTGCGCCAGCTTGCGCACGGCGGCCTCGCGCAACGTGCGCATCCCTCCGCGCCGAGCCACTTCCACGAGCTTCTCGTAGGGAGCCTCGCGTGAAATCTGCTCGCGCAGCTCTCCATTCGTGGTGACGATTTCGAAGACGCCCGTGCGGCCCACGTAACCGGTGCCTCGGCAGCGCACGCAGCCCGCGCCCTTCAGCAGGCGCACCCCACCCGGCAACAAGGGCAGCGGCGCCTGAAGCGCGAGGAGCTCATCTGGAGTCAGCGTCGCCTCCTCCGCGCAATGACTGCACACGCGCCGCAGCAGTCGCTGGGCCATGACGCCCAACAAGCTCTGTGCCAGGAGGAACGACGGGACGCCCAAATCCCTCATGCGCGCCACGGCGCCCAGCGCGTCGTTGGTGTGCAACGTGGAGAGGACGAGGTGTCCGGTGAGCGCGGACTGGATGGCGTTCTCCGCCGTCTCCTGGTCACGAATCTCACCCACCATGATGACGTCCGGGTCCTGACGCAGGATGTGGCGCAGCGCGCTCGCGAAATCGAGCCCCAGCTTGGGCTGCACCTGCACCTGATTGAAGGCGTCCCACACCATCTCGATAGGGTCTTCAATCGTGGTGACATTGACGTCCGGGCCCGCGAGCGCCTTGAGCGCCGAGTAGAGCGTCGTCGTCTTGCCACTGCCCGTCGGCCCCGTGACGAGGATGAGGCCGTGGGGCTGGTCAATCCACGACTCGAAGGAGCTCTTCTCGTCCGGCTCGAACCCGAGCTGGGCGATGTCCTGCACCAGCGTCTCCGGGTCGAAGATGCGAATGACCACCTTCTCGCCAAAGGCCGTGGGCAGCGTGCTGACACGCAACTCCACCTCACGCCCGTCCCGCTCCGTCTTGATACGCCCGTCCTGGGGCTTGCGCTTCTCGGAGATGTCGATGCGCGAGAGCATCTTCACGCGCGACACAATCGGCGGATGCACCTGCGCCGGCAACGAGTACACCGGGTGCAACACACCGTCGATGCGCAACCGAACCACACTGGTGGCCCGCTTGGGCTCGATGTGGATATCCGAAGCGCGGTTGTCGAAGGCATAGCGCAGCAGATAGTCCACCGCCTGCACCACGGGCCGGTCCGACGCCTCCAACTCCTGCGTGCCGCTGAGCGACACGAGCTGCTCGAAGTTGGAGAGCTGCCCCCCACCCGCCGCCACGCTGAAGTCATCCGCCGCGCGGGCCAGCGTCTTCTTGAAACCGTAGATGTCGGAGATGGACTTGAGGATGTCCGCCTTCGAGCTCAGCACCGGCTCCACCGGGAGACTGGTGAGGCGATGGAAGCTCTCGAACAGCTCCCGGTCGAACGGGTTGGCCACCGCCACCAACAACCGCCCCTGCGCCGTACGCTCCAGCGGAAGCAACACGTGCTTCTGCGCATACGGCCGGGACACCGTTCGCGTGGCAAGCGTCATGTCCAGCTTGAGCGGGTCGATCTTCCGGTAGGCGATGCCCGCGGCGCGCGCGGCGGCCTCCGTGACGCGGTCCTCGTCCAGCACGCCCCGGCCACTGGCCAGGGGCACCTGGAAGGCCGCCACCACCTCCACCGGCGACACGTCGTAGCGCGCGGCCTCCTTGCCACTCGCGGCTGTCTGCGCCTTGAGGACTCGCGCTCGCGCGGCCCCCTCCTTCGCGAGGATTTCCTGGGCCTGCTGGGCCGTCAGCAGCCCCTGCCCCACCAACGCCTCCAGCACGAAGAGCGTGGTGAAGTCATCCCGGCTCCGTGCGGGAGGGTTGCCAGAGCCGCTCACTGCTTGTGCCAAGTCCGTCTCCTTCCCGCCACCAGCAGCAGCAGGACCAATCCACCCAGGAACGCCGCGGCCGAGACAGGAGCACCTGTACAACCACAGCCATCCGGACCATTGACGCTGCCCTGGGGCGGCCCCGCGTCCACGGGCGGTGGCGGCTGGGTGCCACCATCGTTGCACAGCGTGCACGGGCCGGCGTCGGGCCGCGCCAGCGGATCGTAACAGGTGCCCCCGGAAGCACAGAGCATGTTGGGCGCGCAGTCCTGATTGGAAAGACAGACAGGCAGGCAGGCGGAGCTCCCCTGCTCCACCGCGCCACACCGCAGCGTCGAGGGACACGAGCTGGTGGAGCACGCCCGGACGCAGGCTCGCTCACCGTCCTTGTTCACCACCTGGCACGACGTTCCACCCGGGCAGGCGCACGCCGAGACGGAGCACTGCTGCGCACACACGCCCTGCGTGCCCCCTTCCGCGAAGAGGCAGTACTGGTTGGTGCCGCACTCGGCGTTCGCCGCGCACGCATCGCCCACCTGCTTGCCCGCCGTCTGCTTCGGAACACAGACACGGTCACACGTCCGGCAGACGGAGTTGCTGTCACAGTCCAGGTCGCCATAGCAGCCGGGGACACAGAGGTCGCCCTCGGGCCGGGTCTCACAGGTATAGCCAGGGCGGCAGTCACTGCCACCGGGCGTACAGTCCTTGAGACAGATGGAGCCCTGCCCGGCCACGTTGGAGCACTCCGAGCCCGCGGGGCACGAACCGGAGCCGCTGCACGTCTCCGTGCAGTATCCATTGTCCCACCGGTCGAACTCGCCGTTGCCAGACGGAGGGGCCACCGGGGCGATGCAGTCGCCATTCGTGTTGCCGCAGCTTCTCGGGCCAGGCGTGCACTCGCGCCCCACGGGGGTGACTCCGTCAGGCAGGGCCGGCAGACAGGCCCGCGTGTACCCGGAGACCGCCGTGGACTCGCGACAGACATAGGGGGCCGGACACTCGCCGGAGGTACTGCCGAAGCAGCCCTTCGCACAGACCTTGAGGTCCGCGCCAGAAACGGTGGACGGAGCGGTGACACACGTCAGGCCAGTGGTGCACGCGGTGGTGTCACAGGGCGAACCGACGGCGCCCGTCTTCGGATAGAAGCGGCACAGCGCCGTCCTGTCGTAGTCCGCGAGCTGGCGTCGGCTCTCGCCCCTCGGAATGTCGAAGAACATCACCGCGCCAATGGCCTCGAAGGAGTCGCCCAGGCCCAGGCAGTGGCCAATCTCGTGCGTCAGCACACTCTGGATGTCGTATTGGCCCGCGGGCGTGGGCGTCAGCGTGGACCAGGTGAAGTCCACGGCGTTGAGGAAGATGTCGCACTGGTACACGTAGCCGCTGAAGGTCAGCGGACGCGCGGCGGAGGGCCTGTCCCCGCCATTGAGCGTGTCCGTGTAGCGCGGGTCGCTCGCGCTCGTCACCCAGACGGGCACCACGTTGAAGCGATCGGTGGGGTCATTGACGTTCGCCATGGGCGAGCCCGTCGTGGCCACGCCACCGTCCTGGGGGAAGGAGAAGGTCGGCCACGAGCAGCTCACCTGCCACGTCTGGGCCGCCGCGCGGCTGGCGGCCACCACGAGGTTGAGGTCATTGCCCGCGGGCTGTGCCTGGCGGCCGTCCACGTAGAAGACGAAGGGGTCCGCGGGAGTGCTGAGCACCCGGTGGCCCAGGTCCTTGTATTCCAACACCTGTTGCGCCGCCGCGGTGACGGACAACAACAACCCGAGTACGACGGCGCTCCGCTGCGAACCCCGAATCATCGAAGACCCCTCCACGTCGACCATCCCCGGGTACGCATTCGCCCGGACGTCGACGGGAAGGACAGTCTACCCGCGAACGGCGCGGAGGCTCACACCCGTGACTCAAGCGGGGCCGCCTCCCGCGACGGGCAAGGCCGAATCCCCCGGGCTACCCGCACATAGCGCGGACCGTGGCATCCACCCACGACTCGGGCCGAGGACGCTCCGCGACAGCCGAGGCCAACTTCCGTGAGCTACCCGCGCACCGCGCGGACCGTGGCATCCACCAGCGCCTCGGGCGTGGGCTTCTCCGCGACGGCGGTGGCAGGCAGACCGAGTTGCTCCAGTGCGGACGCCGTGGTGGGGCCAATCGCCACCACTCGCGCGGGCCCCAGCCGCTCGCGACCCGCCGCTTCCAGGAAGGCCTCGACGGTGCGCGGCGAGGCGAACACCGCGACGTCCGGCGGTGAACCGGCGAGCAGCTCCAGCGCCTCTGGCGAAAGCTCCGCTGGAAGAGAGCGATAGGCCGTCACGCGGGTGACGAGCACGCCCGCGTCTCGCAATGCATCCTCGAGTTCGCGCCGTCCCTCTTCCGCCGCGGGCAACAACACCTCGTCACCCGACTGGAGCGCGTCCTTGAGTACCTCGAAGAGCGCTTCCCCTGTCCCCTCATCCGGCTCCGCGGCGACGTCCAGGCCATAACCCCTCACGGCGCGCGCCGTGCGAGGCCCCACCGCCGCCAGCTTCACGCGGGCGAGCCGCTGCGCCGTGCCCGCCTCGCGCAGCGCATCCATCAGCGCGTCCACCGAGGAGGGACTCGCGAACACCACCCAGCGATAGCGCTGGATGTGCTCGGCGGCGGACGCCAGCGGCCGAGGGTCCTCCGGAGGACGCAACTCCAGCAGTGGCAGGCTGAGCACTTCCGCGCCCTCGTCCTCCAGGAGAAAGCACAGCTCCTCGGCCCGCTCACGCGGGCGCGTCACCAAGACTCGGATGCCTTCCAGTCGCCGTTCCACGCGGGCGACAGTCTAGGGCCGTGCGTCCGGGCGGCGAGCGAAATCACGCAGGATGTCCGCCGCGCCCTGCGACAGCAGGTCCTCGGCCAGCGCCTCGCCCAGCTCCCGCGCCTGTGCCACGGGCCCACGGACCTCGCCCCGCACCACCCGTGCGCCATCCGGCCGGCCCACGAGTCCGCGCAGGTGCACCATGCCCTCGGACACCGTGGCGTGCCCCGCCAGCGGCACGGTGCACCCCCCCTCGAGCTTCGCCAGCAGCGCGCGCTCGGCCGTCACCGCCACCCGAGTCGTCGCATCCTCCAGCGGGGCAAGCAGCCCACACACCCGCGCATCGGCACCTCTGCACTGGATGGCGAGCACGCCCTGCCCCACCGCGGGCAGGCTCACCTCGGTGGACAACACCTGAGTGATGACACCCTCCAGGCCCAGACGCTTGAGTCCCGCATACGCCAGCACCGCGCCCGCGAGCCCCAGCTCCTTCGTCTTCTGCAAACGCGTCTGCACGTTGCCACGCACGCTGACGATTTCGAGGTCCGGCCGACGCGAACGCAGGATGCAGCTGCGACGCAGCGACGACGTGCCCACGCGCGCGCCCTGTGGCAACGAGTCCAGCGTCTGTCCCTCCAAGCCACAGAAGGCATCGCGAGGGTCCTCGCGCGTCGGCACCGCCGCGAGCACCAGGCCCTCCGGCAGCTCGGACGTCATGTCCTTCAGGCTGTGCACCGCGAGGTCGGCGCGACCGTCGATGAGCGCCTGCTCGATTTCCTTCACGAACAGGCCTTTGCCGCCCACCGCGGACAGCGGCGCGGACAGGAAGCGGTCTCCCGCGGTGGTCATCTCCACGAAGGACACCTCCAGGCCGGGATGATGCGCGGCCAGGAGCGCTCCCACATGTCGCGCTTGCCAGAGCGCCAGCGGACTCTGTCGGGTGGCGATGCGCACGGACTTCATCGCTTCGCCCCCGTGGCGACCTGTTGTGGGACAGGGGCCAGGGCGGAAGAAGCCGCGTCCGCCGCCTCGAGCTCCGCCTCCAGCAGACCGAACAGCTCCGCGGCGGCACCCGCCAGCCGGTTGCCCTCGCCCTCCGGCCCCACGGCGCGCAGTCGCGAGGTGGGCTCATGCAACAGCTTGTTCACGATGGCGCGCCCCATGGCCTCGATGCTCTTGCGCTGCTTGTCCGTCAGCCCGTCACCCAACGCCGTCAACGTGCGCTCCACTTCCGAGCGGGCAATCGCCTCCGCGCGCTGCCGCAGCCTCGCGAGCACCGGCATTCCCTCGCGCAGCGCGCGCTCCTTGACGAAGCGAGCCACCTCCTGCGCCACCAGCACGCCCGCCTTGTGCGCCTCCTCGGCGCGCGCGGCAGCGTTGTCCGCGACGAACTTCTGGATGTCGTCCACGTCGTAGGCGTGCACCCAGTCCAGCGTGCCCACCCCCGGGTCGATGTCTCGAGGCACCGCCAGGTCCACCATGAACAGCGGCCGGCCCTTGCGCCCCTTGCCCACCGCGCTCACGTTCTCCCGCGTGAAGAGGGGCACGGGCGACGCGGTGCTGCACACCACCACGTCCGCGGCCCCCAGGAGCGTGAACAGCTCCTCGAAGGGACGCGCCACCCCACCCACCTCCGTCGCCAGCGCCTCGGCGCGAGCCAACGTCCGGTTGGTGATGAACAGCTTCGTCGCGCCCGCCTGCTGCAGATGGCGCGCCGCCAGCTCTCCCATCTCCCCCGCTCCCACGACCAGCACCGTCTTGCCCTTCAAGCCGTCGAACACCTTGCTGGCCAGTTGCACCGCCGCGGACGCCATGGACGTCGCCGCGCGGCCGATGGCCGTCTCCGTGCGCACGCGCTTGGCACACCCGAACGCCGCCGCGCACGCCCGCGTCAATTCACCCCGCACCGCCCCCGCGCCCTGCCCTCGCTCGAAGGCGTCCTTCACCTGCCCGAGAATCTGCGCCTCGCCCAGCACCATGGAGTCCAGGCTGGAGGCCACGCGGAACAGGTGGATGAGGGCCGCCTCGCCGCGGTGCTCGTACAGGTGCTCCAACGCCTCTTCACCGCCGAGCGCCTGGAGCTCCATCACCGCGCGCTCCCGAGCCACCAGCCCGTCCGGCGCGGACAGATACACCTCCACGCGGTTGCAGGTGGACACCCAGAGCACCTCCACCGGCGACTGGGCCAGCCGCTGGAGCACCTCCACCTGACGCGTCTCGGACAGGGCCAACCGCTCGCGCACCACCAGGGGCGCCGTACGGTGGGACAGGCCAATGCAGACGAGCTCCATACTCAGGGAATCCTCAGGGCGGCCGCCGTGCTCGTCGTCACGTCGTACGAAGTGAGGAACGACACCAGCACCAGACAGAACCCCGCCATGGTCAGCAACGCCACCCGGCGCCCCCTCCAGCCCGCGAAGATGCGCGCGTTGACGAGCGCGGCGAAGACGGCCCACGCCACCACCGTGGCAATCGACTTGCCGTCCCACTGCCAGCCCACCGTCGTGGCGACGAAGAACGCGCCCGTCGCCAGGGTGATGGACAGCGCGATGAAGCCCCACACCACCAAACGCCGATTGAGGGTGTCGAGGAACTCCAGCGACGGCAGCCGGGAGAAGAGCAGGCCGAAGCGCTTGGCGCGCACCTGCCGCTCCATCAACAGGTACATGACGCCCACGCCCGCGGCCACCGCGAACGCCGCCAGCCCCAGCAACGCCAGGGTGATGTGCAGCGGAAGCAGCGGCTGTCGCACCCCCGGCGGAAGCGGCGACTGCCCTCCGTGCATCAAGAGCCCGGGTATCAGCACCGTCACCGCCAGCGGGGTGAGGAACGCGCCAATGACGGGGCGGCGGTAGCGCACATCCAGCGCCAGGAAGATGGCCAGCAGCAGGAAGGCCAGCGTGGAGAAGCCCTGGGCCATCCCCACGGGGCGGCCGGACTGGGCCCCCAGCAGTTCGAACAGGGCCACCCCGTGCAGCACGAGCCCCCCACCCACCAGCACGCGCCCGGCCATGGCCAGCGCGTCCGACTGGCGGACCAGGTAGGCCAGATAGGCCACGGCGGCGATGCCGTAGGCGTGGCAGGCGAGCGATACGAGCGTGTGGCTCATGGATTCAGGCAATAACCGTGACAGACGAGCGAATCAGCCCATCTTGTTGAGAAGGAACGCCGCCAACAGGTCGGTCTCCGAATCGGGTTTCTTGCCCGCCGCCTCCGGCTTCGGCGCCCCGGAGGGCACCTCCGTCACATACCCTGGAACGACCTCGTAGGCGGACTCCCCCACCAGCACCGAGTCGGCCATCTGCTCGGCCCCCAGGCGGGAGAGCTGCTCCTCGGTCTTCACCTTGGCCACCAGACCGTGGGTGTCCTCGCCCGACACGAGTTGCAGGAAATGCACGGCGGGAGAGACGGCGAAGGCGGTGCCGCCCTCGGCCATGACCACCAGCCGGCCATCCCGCACGTCCGCTTTGTCGGCCAGTGCCCACTCCTCGAGCTGGGACTGGGGCAGAAAGAGCTTCGTCACGCCCGCCAGCCTACACCAGCGCCGGGCTTCTATGGGGAGCCGTTCGGAATGACGGGTGAAACCCCCGCTTGTCCACCGCATCATTTCTGGCAGATCGGCTGACGGTCCGCCGATTCTTGCAGGCTCCCGGGGCACGTACTAGACGACGCGCCGTGCAGGCCGGAGAGGGCCCGAAGGAGACACCATGGCAGGCGACAACGTGAAGGCGGTCGGAGATGGCGACTTCAAGCAGCTGGTGCTGGACTCCCAGGAGCCCGTGCTGGTGGATTTCTGGGCGACCTGGTGCGCGCCGTGCCGCGCCATCGCCCCGTCCATCGACGCGCTCGCCACCCAGTATGGCGGTCAGGTGAAGTTCACCAAGATGAACATCGACGACAACCAGCAAACGCCGCAGGACTACAACATCCGGTCCATCCCCACGCTGCTGCTCTTCAAGGGCGGCAAGGTCGTGGAGCAGATTGTCGGCGCCGTCCCCAAGGCGCGCATCGAAGACGCCATCAAGAAGGCGCTGTAGGCCGCTTCGCCGGGCCTGTGCGCACGTGAGGACCTCGAGTCCCACGTCGCGCCTCGCCCGGCCTTGTTGTCACCCCAAGGGCACTGTCGCCCTTTCGCGCTGTCGGGTCGTGGGATGAGTTCCAGCGTCCCCCCGAGCGCCTCTGGCCGGCGTGATGCCCGCCCCGTTCGTTCCACGGACTGACTCCACGAAGCATGGCTTGTCAGCGGATCCTTCTCGCGAGCCCGGAACCGTTGGAGCAGCGGCTTTGCCCTGCCGCGGCACTGACTCAATCCAACCCAACACCCGAATCGACTCGCGCGACGTTGTCGTGACGAGCCTTCAGCGATTTCTCAGACTCCGCGTCATTTTCACCCCTGCGGACAAATACAGCGCGGATACCGAATGCTCGTCCGCCACGCCTGCGGGAAACACGTATCCCTTTGCAGTCTTGTCATCAATTTTCCGCGCGGGTTTTGCGAGTCAGACGAGACCCCTCCCTGGTTGTATTGACAGCGTTGACATCCACCGCCAAATAGGCGCATTGGAAGCCTTGTTTGTTTTGACTGTTTTCACGGGAGTTTTCATGGCACGACCACGTAAGGAGTTGTCGAAGGTCCCCCTGACCCCCGCATTGGTGAATTGGGCGGAAGCGCTTGGCGATGCGATTGGCCGAGGCGTCCTCCGGGCGATGAACCAGGGCATTCCCACGGGTGGCAACAGCAACGGCATGGCGGCAAGCCGTCGCCGTGGCCGTCCGCCCAAGGCCCTTGCGGGCAACATGGTGGCATCAGACCGGCGCTGCACCATGCCGGACTGCACGCGGGAGCAGCGCTCGAAGGGACTGTGTTCAGCGCATTACCAGGCGGAGCGGCGACGCCTGCTGGCGGGTGGCAAGCCCGCCTGAGACAGGCGGTTCGCGGTGGCGCCCACGGCCCTGGGCGAGCCGCTCCTCAATCCGTGTCTCCAGCAAATCCCCCCCACCCTTCCATGGCTGGCCGACCCTCGGAGTGGGGTGTCAGGCGTTATTTGGCCTGCCAGGGGTCCGCTTCGGTGCTCGTCGCCTTGAGCAGCTCCCACGCCGAAAGGACATCCACCACGCGCTCCAGTTCGTTGGGCAGCGAACGCGCCCGCTGGGAGTGCAGGTAGTCTTCCGCGAAGGCTCGCAGCCGGGCCCCCACGAAGAGCCGCGCCAGGGCGACCTCCGTCTGTCCACTGAAGTCGAGGAAGCGGATGCCGAAGCCGCTGCGTCCCTCGGGGCCGTCCTCACGCTCCTCCCGGACGATTTCCGCCCGCGCCCGCACCGGCGAGGCGCCTGGCTCCAGCGAGAAGCTCACGCCCAGCACCGTGCCCATGGGCAGGTAGAAGGTGCTCTCCAGGAAGGCCCCGCTGACGCTGACGTTGATGGAGGCCAGGCTCGCGGCGAAGCGCCGCCCGCCTTCCGCGTCATCCACCCAGACCTCGAAACGCGTCGTCAGCTGCGCCCGGGGAAACTCCCGGTGCTCCGGCTCCCCCTGGTTGCGCTCGATGAGGGGCGAGAACGTCGGCAGCGACGCCGCCGGTTTTCGGACCTCGTCCTTCACCACGACGGGGGCCCGCGCCACGGGCGCTGGCGCCGGGGGCTTCACGTCCCTCGCCGCCACGGGAATCTCCGCCACGCGGACACTCCCACTCACCTTCTGCCCGACCTTCCTCTGCATGCCTGACCTCCACCGGCCCGAGAGGGACTCGCCCTCCCCCCGGAATTGGTGGGGTGATTCATACACCACCCGCGAGCAGCCGCCGAGCGCTCCTCGCCGTCCTTCTCTTCGGAGCACCGGTTCGAGCGTCGCGGCTCGCGACGTCTCAGAACATGTGACGCCGCATGCTGATGTTCACCAACAAGCCAATGCTGAGCATCACGGACATCATGGAAGACCCGCCATAACTCATCAGCGGCAGGGTAATTCCCGTCACGGGGAGCAGGCCGATGACCATGCCGATGTTCTCGAACACCTGCCAGAAGAGCATGGCGACGACGCCCACGGCCACGAAGGCGCCGAACCTGTCGCGGGCGTTGAACCCCACGCCCAGGCCGAAGATGAAGATGGCGCCGTAGAGGACGAGCAGGAGCGTGCACAGCACGAAGCCGTGCTCCTCCGCCCAGACGGAGAAGATGAAGTCGGTGTGCTGCTCGGGCAGGAAGCGCAGGCCCGTCTGGGTGCCCTCGCGCCAGCCCTTGCCGGACACACCGCCGCTGCCCACCGCGATTTTCGACTGGGCCGCGTGGTACCCGCTGCCGCGCAGGTCCGCCTCCGGGTCCAACCAGCCTGAGATGCGCTGACTCTGGTGCTTCTTCAGGTGGTGCCGGACGATGGTGGGCCGGGGCTCTGGCACGTCGCGCACGTAGTCGTTCCAGATGACGATGGCGCCCGCGAGGATGGCCGCGACGAGCGTGGCCACCAGGTACCAGCGCACCTTGCCGAAGAGGATGACGGTGAGCGAGGACAGGCCAATCATCAGCGCGGTGCCCAGGTCCGGCTGGACGAGCACGAGGACGAAGGGCACGCCCACGACGAGGACCGGCTTCCACAGACGGACCAGGCCGTAGGACGGCTCATTGGGGCGGAAGTCGTCGTGGTAGACCTTGGCCAGCATCAGCACGACGCCAATCTTCATGAACTCCGCGGGCTGGAGGCGGAACGGGCCGATGACGAACCAGCTCTCCGCGCCCTTGGCCGTGTGGCCGATGAAGCGCAGCGCGATGAGCGCCAGGATGTTGGCGACGTAGATGGGCATCGCCATGCGCTGAATCCAGCGGTAGTCCACCAGACACACCACCAGCACGGCGACGACGCCCAGCCCCAGGTAGAGCGCCTGGCTGGACCACACCGGCGCGAGCGGAGGACGCGACGCCGAGGCGAGGTTCCAGATGCCCAGGAGCGACACGCCCAGCACGCAGATGATGAGGCCCCAGGGAACGTGGGGCACCATCCGCCGCTCAATCCGGAGTTGCATGGGTGTCCTCCAAGGCCTCTTCGTCGCCCGGCAGCAGCTTCGGGGGCTTCACCCCGCGCGTCAGGGCCGCCTCGTCCGGAGACGGCGCGCGCAGCACCGAGGGGGTGTAGGGCTGATTGGGGCGCGGCGGCGGCGCCGAGGCATCCAGCTTCTTCAGGTCCAGGTACTTCTGGATGACGGCCATCGCCGTCGGCGCGGCATCCACGCCACCGTGACCACCGTGCTCGTTGAGCACGACGACGGCGATCTCCGGCTTGTCCGCCGGGGCGAAGCCCGCGAACCAGGCATGGTCTCTCTCGAAGTAGCTCATCTGGTGCGTCCTGAGGCGGATGGCGCCCAGGCGCGCCACCTGGGCGGTGCCCGTCTTCGCCGCGACGAGGACGTCCAAGTCGCGCATGCCCTTGAGGCGTGAGCGGTAGGAGGTGCCGCCCGGCTCGTGGGCCACCTTCACCAGGCCCTCGATGACGGACTTGAGGTGCGCCGGGGGGAGCTCCACCCGACGGACGACCTCCGGCTTGAACTCCTGGACCACCTGCCCGTCCAGGTTCTCCAGCCGCTGGACCATCTGCGGCTTGTAGAGCGTGCCGCCATTGGCGATGGCCGCGTACATCAGCGCGAGCTGGAGCGGCGTGACGTTGTTGTCGCCCTGGCCGATGGCGCTGTTGAGCGCCATGCCCTTGGTGTAGCCACCCGGGGAGGCTTTGTCGTGGTACGCGCTGGTCGGCATGATGCCCGGCACTTCCGCCACCACGCTGATGCCGGTGGGGCTGCCCAGGCCCAGCGACTTGCCCATCTCTCCAATGGGGTCCAGGCCGATGGTGTCCGCCACTTTGTAGAACCACGTGTCACACGAGCTCTTCATCGCGTCCAGGCCGTTGACCGGGCCGTGGCCGCGGTCCAGGTGGCAGCGCCAGGTGCGCGCGCCCAGCCGGTAACCACCCGGGCAGTTCACCACCGTCTCCGGACGGAAGGCGCCGGACTTGAACGCCGCGAGCGCGGTGACGACCTTGAACGTGGAGCCCGGGCTGTAGTGCTCCGCGGCCACGCGGTTGACCATGGGCTCCAGCGGGTCTCTGGACAGTTGCGCCATCTGCGTGGGCGTCACGCGGCCCGTCAGGAGGTTGGGGTCGAAGCCGGGCCGCGACACCAGCGCGCGGATGAAGCCCGTGTGCACGTCGATGGCGACGACAGCGCCCGTCACGCCGGGAAAGGCGCGCTCGGCCTCTTCCTGCAGGCGCATGTCGATGGACAGGACCAGGTTGCTGCCCGCCTGGGGCTGCACCACGGCGTTGTCGCCCAGCTTGACGTTGAGCTCTTCAATCTTCTGGCCGCGCGCGTTGACCACTTCCTTGCGCACGCCGTCCTGGCCGCGCAGGCGCTGCTCGAAGTAGCGCTCCAGGCCGCGACGACCGATGTAGTCCCCCAGCGCGTAGCGCGAGCCGTCGCCGTTGAGGCGCTCCAGCTCCTCCTGGGTGATTTCGTTCATGTAGCCCAGCACGTGCGACAGCACCGTGTTGGTCCGGTAGTGGCGGTGCGGCACGGGGGCCACTTCCACGCCGTCCAGGATGTCGCGGCGGGCGGCCAGCCGGTCGTACTCGTCCCGCGTCAGGTCCACGCGCACCGGCACGGGCTGGAAGGGCGCGTTGCGCCGGCCCTGGCGCACCAGGTCCTCCACCTTCTTCGCCTGGTCGGCGTCCCACTGGAGCAGCTCCGCCAGCCGGGGGATGACCTGCTCGGAGCAGTCGGTGCAGAAGGCGGGTGTGACGACGGCGTCGAAGGACGGGCGGCTGTCGACGAGGATGGTGCCGCGCGCGTCCTTGATGACGCCGCGGTCGGCGCGCAGGCGCACCTCCTTGACGAAGTTGGCCACGCTCTTGGCGGAGTACTCCTCGCCCCGGGTGATTTGCAGCCGGTAGAGCTGGATGGACAACACGCCCAGCAACACCGTCATGGCCAGGCCCAGCCACAGGAAGCGCCGGCGCAGCTCGCGGCCCGGCGTCGTGTTGCCCAGCGTCGGAGGTGTCACCTCAGCAACCCCGCCGGACGGTCCTGCGCCGCCTCGAAGCGCCGCAGCAACGGGAAGAGCGCCAGGGCCGCGGCTCCGGTGAGCGCCACCTGCACGGGCAGCCCCGCCAGCACCGGCCCCGTGCCACCGTCCTTCACCGTCAGCCAGGTGAAGAAGGCCGCCAGAAGGCCGTGCCCCACGTCCGCGCCCATGGCGAACAGCGCGAAGGACAGGCCGCCTCGCACGTCCACGAAGGTCGACACGAGCCGCCCCACCAGGAAGGTGAAGACGGCGAGGAAGGTGAACAGCCCCGTGGGCTGGCCACTCATCAAGTCCAACAGGTAGCCCACCGCGAACGCGGAGAAGGCGCCTTCCAGCAGCGTGGCGCGCAGGGCGAGGAACGCCACCAGCACCACGGTGACGTCGATGCGGCCCAGCACCAGGCCCGCCTGCTTGACGACCACGGACTCCAACGTGAGCAGCGCCAGCGCGATGCCCACCGTCACCAGGAACTTCATTTCGACGCACCCTCCGCCGCGCTGCCCTGCGCCATCGCGCTGTAGGGACTGCCCACCACCAACACCTCTTCCAGCTTGCTGGTGTCCACCGCCGGCACGATGTCCCCACCCTGGAACATGCCGTGTTCCTTCTTCTCTAGATGGGTCACCCGGCCCACCACCAGCCCCGGTGGGTAGATGCCATCCGTGCCCGAGGTGATGATGAGGTCTCCGTTGTCCACGTCCTCGGTGCGCAGCATGTTCTCCAGCTTCAAAGGTCCGCTGCCAGCACCCGACGCCGTGCCCCGCGCCCTGGAGCGCTGCACCCGCACCGCCACCCGGCTCTGGGAGTCCGTCACCAGCGCCACGTCCGAATAGCTCCCCGTGGCCCGGATGACCTGTCCCACGATTCCATCCGGCGTCACCACCGACATGCCCCGGAAGACGCCCTCCTTCTCCCCCGCGCTGATGCGCACCGACAAGAGCTTGGCCACCGGATTGACGCCCACCACCCGCGCCGGAATCTCCGGCCCCGCCGCGGCCTCCGCGTAGCCCAACAGCTTGCGCAACCGCTCGTTCTCCGTGCGCGACTCGCCCAGCGCCTGCACCGAGGCCCGGAGCTGGAGGTTCTCCAACCGCAGGGCGTCATTCTCCTGCCGCACCCCGCGCAAATCCAGGTAGTGCCGCACCGCCGACACCGAACCCTCGATGGAGGCCGTGAGCACCTGCTGGACGGGCGACGTCACCGCGATGACCGCCCGGTCGATGGGGTTGGGGTCCCTGCCCTTTCGCCCGCTCAGCAGGAAGGCGACCAGCGGGTAGAGCAGCAGGACGCCGACCATGAGGGGGCGCCGATATCGCTTGAGGAGCGACAGCACAGAGGGGAATTCCGGGGTGGGAGGGAAGTGCGGAGGGTGGGGGTCCGGCTAAACTCTCTAAATCGCTTGCATTTTCCGGTGCAGTGTCCTAGGCAGTCAAGGCCCTGTGACGGGGGTGGCCGCAGGTCAACCACCCTTCGGCCGGGCTACCAACAACACCGCGTCGCGAGTCCTTCCGCACGACTTTTCTCGGCGCGTTTGCTCTCGAAGTGACGACAATGGACGGTCTGAACCCCCGGAAGGTCTTTTCCCTGCTGTTCATCATCGGCATCGCGGTGGTGTTCACGCTTTCGTTCGGGCCGGGCAGCTCCGGCTTCGGCTCCACGGGTCCCGCCACCACGGCGCCGGGCTCGGTGGCCAAGGTGAACGGCAAGGAAATCCCGCTGCGCGACTTCGCCACGGCCTGGGCCCGGCAGATGAGCTTCCTGCGATCGCAGGGCAGCCCCATCCCCGAGTCCGTGGCCCGGCAATTCGGCATGCACAACCAGGTGATGGACAGGTTGGTGAACACGGAGCTCCTGGCCCAGGCGGCCGAGCAGCGTGGCATCACCCCGTCCGACGAGGAGCTGCGCAAGCTCATCCACCAGAACACGGACTTTCACGCCAAGGAGGGCGGGTTCGACTTCTCGCGCTACCAGCAAGTACTGCGCGACTTCTACCGGAAGACGCCCCAGGAGTTCGAGACCGAGCTGCGCCGCCAGCTGGCCGCGCAGAAGATGATCGAGGTCGTCCGCGCCAACGCGGTCGTCTCCGATGACGAGGTCCGGGCCCGCTACGAGAAGGACGGCAACCAGGCCAAGGTCGTCTTCGCGCGCTTCCTGCCCACCATGTTCGCGGACAAGGTGACGGCGCCCACGCCCGCGCAGCTGGCGGACTGGAAGAAGGCGCACGAGAAGGAGATCAAGGACTACTACGAGGCCAACCGCTTCGTGTACCAGCAGCCCGAGCGTATCCGCGCCCGTCAGGTGCTGGTGAAGCTGCCCCCGGAGGCCACCGCCGAGCAGAAGGCGGAGGCGCTCAAGAAGGCGGAGGCGCTCAAGAAGGAGATCGACGGCGGCAAGGACTTCGCCACGGTCGCCCGCGAGAGCAGCGAAGACCCGGGCAGCAAGGCGCGCGGCGGCGACCTGGGCTGGGTGGAGCGCGGCAGCTGGGAGCCGGCGCTGGCGGACGCGGCCTTCGCGCTCACCGCGGGCGGCGTCACGCAGCCGGTGGAGACGAAGTTCGGCGTGCACCTCGTGAAGGTCGAGGAGAAGCAGCCGGCGCAGGACAAGAAGCTGGAGGAGGTCCAGGACGAGATCGCCACCACGCTCTACAAGCAGGAGCGCGCCAAGGAGCTGGCGAAGACGGAGGCCGAGAAGGCGCTGGCCACCGTGCAGGGCGGCAAGACGCTGAAGGAGCTGTTCCCGCCGGAGAAGGAGCAGCCCGCGCTCTTGCGCTTCGAGACGGAGACGCGTCCGGAGGCCGTGGAGACGGACAGCTTCACCGCCGAGGGTGAGGCCGTGCCGCACCTGGGCCCCGCGCCCGCGCTGGTGAAGGCGGCCTTCGCGGCCACCAGTCCCCAGGTGCTGGGTGAGACGTTCCCCGTGGGCGAGGGCTTCGTGGTGGCGCAAGTGGTGGAGCGCCAGAAGCCGGACGCCGTGGGCTTCGAGGCGAAGAAGGACACCCTGCGTGCCCAGGCCCAGCAGGCCAAGCAGATTGAAGTGACGGAGTCCTTCCTCAAGGCACTGAAGAAGAACGGCAACGTCGTGACGAACACCGAGGCCATCGACTCGGTGGTGGGCGCCGGGTAGTCGTCGTCCCGCACGACGCAGTCCCACGAGGGCCGGGCCGAGGGTGTTCCCCTCCCCGGCCCTCGGCCTTTGCGGGCCAGGTGCTTCAGCGCGCCGGGAAATCGGAGCCGTTGCCGCTGCCTGTATCCGGCCCCCCGGGCTCGGCGACACAGATGGCGTCCCGGCCCCGGGCCTTGGCCCCATACATGGCGAAGTCCGCCGAGCGGATGAGCTCCAACGCGGAGGTGGCGTGATCCGGGAACGTGGCCACGCCCACGCTGGCGGTGACGCGCACGTCCAGGCCGTGCTCCTGGAGGAAGGAGCGCCCGCGAAACGCCTCGCACACGCGCTGGGCAATCTGGGCCGCGCCGTCCTGGTCCGTCTCCACCAGGAGGATGGCGAACTCGTCGCCGCCGTAGCGGAAGACGGCGTCCAGGCCGTTGCGCCCCAGGGACATGAGCAGGTCGCCCACCTCCTTCAGCGTGGCGCTGCCCATCAGGTGCCCGTGCCGGTCGTTGACGCTCTTGAAGTGGTCCAGGTCCAGGAAGACGAGCGACAGCGGATGCCGGAAGCGCGCGGAGCGCTTCACCTCCGTGTCGAGCAGCGCGCGCAGGTGCCGGGCGTTGTAGCAGCCGGTGTGCTCGTCGGTGATGGTGAGCTCCTGCACCCGGCGGAAGTTGCGCGCGTTCTCGATCGCGATGGCCGCGTAGTCCGCGATGGCCGTGAGGGTGGTGAGGTCGTCGTTGGAGAACGGCGGGTCCGTGGGGCCGTTGACCAGTTCGATGACGCCCAGCACGTGGCCTCGGGACAAGAGGGGCACGGCGAGGATGGAGCGGGTGTGGAAGGCGGAGGCCTCGTCGAAGCGGGGCGAGAAGCTGGGGTCGCCGCCCACGTCGTGGACCAGCCGGGCCACGCCCGAGGAGAAGACGGCGCCGGCGATGCCCTCGCCGGGGTTGAGTTGCAGGCCCTTGAGGACGCCCGCTCCCTCGCCCACGGCGATTTCGAAGTAGAGCTTTCCGGTGCGCTCATCCTGGAGGATGAGGGACCAGTTGCGGGGCAGCAGCAGGCTGCTGACCTTCTGCATGACGAGCGCGAGCACCTCGCGCAGCTCCAGCGTGGACGTCAACGCCTTCGCCATCTCGTTGAAGGCGGCCAGTTGTTCCACTGTCCGCTTCATGGCCGACAGGAGGTCCGCGGGATTCATCCGTAGAGTCCACTCCGAGGCGCAAGTCTGCTAAGGACGCGACGCCTGGAGCCGTAACATGCACACGCACGCTGATCAAACGTTGCTCGTCCTGGCCTCCGGTTCTCCCCGCCGCAGGGACTTCCTGTCGCAACTGGGTCTCACTTTTACCGTCTCCGCGGCGGACATCGACGAGACACCCCGCCCTGGCGAGGAGGCAGGCCCCTACGTCCTCCGGCTGGCCCGCGAGAAGGCCGCCGTCGTGGCCGCCCGCTCCCCAGGCGCCTGGGTGCTGGCCGCGGACACCACCGTGGCCCTGGGCTCGGAGCTCCTGGGCAAGCCCCAGGACCCGGCCGAGGCCCGCGCCATGCTCGGCCGACTGTCCGGCAGGACGCATGACGTCCACACCGGTGTCGCGCTCGCGGGCCGCCACGAGGAGGCGCTCGTCGTGCGCACCCGCGTCACGTTCCGGGAACTGAGCGCAGCGGAGATCGCCTGGTACGTCGGCACCGGAGAGCCCGTGGACCGGGCGGGCGCCTACGCCATCCAGGGCAAGGGCGGCTTCCTCGTCGCCACCGTGGACGGAAGCCCCACCAACGTCGTCGGACTCCCCCTGGGGGAAACGCTCGCGCTGCTCGAGCGCGCCGGCGTGCCCCTGGCCTGGAAGCGATGACCATGGGCTCTGACGTCGCGGAGCGGCTGGCGTCGGTGCGAGCGCGGGTGACCTCCGCGTGTGCTCGCGCGGGGCGCCCCGTGGAGTCGGTGACGCTGGTGGCGGTCTCCAAGCTGAAGCCCGCGGCGCTGATCCGCGAGGCCTACGCCGCGGGCCAGCGCGACTTCGGGGAGAACTACGCGCAGGAGCTGCGGGACAAGGCCGTGGAGCTGGCGGACCTGGAGGGGCTGCGCTGGCACGCGATTGGCCCCCTGCAGACCAACAAGGTGAAGTACGTGGCGAAGGTGGCCAGCACCTTCCACGCCCTGGAGCGGCTGGAAGTGGCGCGCGAGCTGTCCAAGCGGCGCGAGGGCCTGGCTCCCCTGCCCTGCTACGTCGAGGTCAACGTGGGCGGCGAGGCCACCAAGTCCGGCCTGGAGCCCTCGGCGCTGCCCGACTTCCTGGCGCAGGTGCGCGAGCTGCCCGGGCTGCGGCTGGTGGGACTGATGTCCCTGCCCCCGCCCACCGACGACGAGGCCCGCGCGCGCGGCTACTTCCAGGCGCTGCACGAGCTCGGGCAACGCCACGCGCTGACCGAGTTGTCCATGGGCACCACGCACGACTTCGAGCTGGCCATCGAGGCGGGCGCGACGCTGGTGCGCGTGGGCACCGCCATCTTCGGCGAGCGGACCTGAGACGACCGAGCTGGCTCGCTGGCGGGCCGCCTCAGATCTCCTTGAACTTCATGCGGCCTTCCGCGCCGATGCGAACGCTGTATTCGCACCCGCAGTAGTTGCAGCGCAGCTCGTCACCGTCCCCGAAGCCGTCAGGCACGGGGTTGTTGGCGTCGCAGCCCGGGCAGTCGAACTCCTTGTTCTTCCCCACCGGGGCCGATTCCTTGTGGTCGTCATCGTCGAAGTCGTAGTTGCCGGCCATGTTCCCGTGCCTCCGTGGCAAGGCGCCGCCTACCTGTAGGCGCCAGTTCGGAAGGCTAGCAGCGGTGTCGGCCGGTGGACATGGCCGGCTTGCTGGAGGGCGGCCGGGCCTGGGCCGCGAAGAGGCGCCCGGGGGCCCTCGCGTGCGAGACTGCGTCCCCGCTCGGCCCTTGCGTCGCCCCCACGGCCAGGGAACGAGCGTCCGTTGAATGCCCGGGGGACGGGCACGTCCATGGAAATGTGGAGTGGCGGGAATGGTTCGGGGGCAGGGCCTGGCAGGTAGCAGGCAGGCTACTTAACTTCCTAGCGATGGAGCTCAACCGATGCGTGCGCAGTCCAATTGGGGGTTCGCGGCGATGCTGGCGGGCCTGGTCTGGTCAGCATCGGCCGTGGCCCAGGAGCCTTCCGCGAACCCGGCGTTCGGCCCCGGTGAGCAGGCGCAGTATCGCGTGAAGTACCTCGGTGTGACCGCGGGCACCGCGCAGGTGACGGTGGGCTCTCCCATGAAGCAGTGGGGCGAGGACGTGTGGCCCATCGTCGCGGTGGCGCGCTCCGACGCGCTCATCGGCGTGTGGCCCATCAAGGACAAGTTCGTGTCGTACTGGAAGGCCAGCACCCAGCGCGTCGTCGGCAGTGACCTGCACGCGGACGAGAACGGCAAGCGCCGCCGGCAGCGCATCAAGATGCAGCCGGATGGCAAGAGCGTCTTCGTCGTCAAACAGAAGGAAGGCGAGTCGCCGCGCGAGTCCACCGCCGAGGTCGTCGAAGGGACGCTGGACGTGACGGGCGCCACCTTCGCGCTGCGCAACCAGGAGCTGGCGGTGGGCGGTGAGTACGCCTACCCCGTGTTCACCGGCAGCAAGAGCTTCACCATGCGCGCCAAGGTGGAGTCGCGCGAGACGATGAAGACGGAGCTGGGCACCCTGGAGGTGTTCAAGACGCGGGTGCAGGCGGAGTTCGGCGGCAGCCTGACGTCGAAGCGGGACATGTTCGTCTACCTCACCACGGACGCGCGTCACGTGCCGGTGCGGGTGGAGGCTGAGTTCGCGCTGGGCATGGTGGTGGCGGAAATCACCGACTACCAGCCCGGGCGCACCATGACGGTGGCGAGTGCCGAGAGCGGTGGGTAGCACCGCTGGAGAGTGAAGGGGGCGGATGGGCGCGGGCTGGGCGTGGGTGGTGATGGCGGCGGTGGCCGCTACACCGGAGCCAATGGTGGTCTCGGCCCTGGTCAAGGTGCGGCCCGGTGCCGCGCTCCAGGGGCGGCCCCAGGCACGCCTGAGCGTCGCGCGCGGCGAGTGCGAAGGCGTGCAGGTGGTGCTCCCCGGCACGGCCCGGCAGCTCCAGGTGACGCCCCTGTTCCTCGGAGGCCCCGGGGAAGCGCTGCCCGCGGCCCTCTGGCGCGAGGGCTACCTCCCGGTCCACCTCGCGTCCAACAGCCAGGGCGCCCAGGGAGCCTGGCCGGATCCGCTGCTGCCGCTGAGCGCCCCCGTCCCCGACGGAGACCCGGACCTGCCCACCGTCCTCTACGTGGAGGTGTGCGCGCCGGAGGGCCAGTCTCCGGGCACCTACCGGGGCACGCTGAGGGCACGCTTCAACAAGGTGGAGCGCGTCGCGGTGCCCTTCACGGTGGAGGTGCAGCCCTTCGTGCTGCCAGCGACGTCCTCGCTGCCCACCAGCTTCGGCATCTCCCTCTACAGCATCGCCCGGGGACACGGCCTGAACCCGGACTCACCGGAGGCGCGCGCGCTGCTGCGCGCGTACGCACGCGTCCTGCTGGAGCACCGCGTGAGCGCGCACGGCATGAGCATGACGCCGCCCCCGGTGCGCTTCGAGGACGGCAAGGCCCTCCTGGACTGGAGCGCCTACGACGCGGAGATGGGGCCCTTCCTCGAAGGGACCCTGCTGGACTCCGGCGCCCGCTTCACCACCGCTGACCTGCGCGACAACAAGCAGGCCGTCACCGAGGAAGAGAAGGTGGCGTACTACCGCGCCTTCGCCGAGCACTTCCAGACGAAGGGCTGGCCCGCGCAGCTCTTCTTCTACACCAAGGACGAGCCGAAGCCGGAGGACGTGCCTCTGGTGCTTGCACAGTCGCGCCGGGTGCGCGCCGCCGGTGGAAGCCGGGTGCTCATCACCAGCCCGTTCGACGCCACGCTCGCGCCCGCCGCGGACATCCTCGCGCCCACGCTCAACTGCTTCTATCCCCGCTCGGGCCCCGCCACCTGTCGCGCCGTGCACGAACTCGCGGAGCTGCGCGCGAAGCTGCCCGAGGCAACCCAGGTGTGGTGGTATCAGAGTTGCAATTCGCATGGTTGCAACGGCGGCCCCGCTCCGGACTCCGCGCGGGAGCGTGCCTACAGCGGCTGGGCCTCGTACATGGTGGACCACCCCGCCCCGCTCAACCGGGCCATGGGCCCGCTGGCGTTCGCGAGTGGCGTGGATGGCGAGCTCTATTTCGACACCGTCTTTGCCTACAACACGAAGGAGGACCCCTGGACGGACCTCCTCGAGTTCGGCGGCAACGGCGACGGCACCCTCTTCTATCCGGGCACGCCCAGACACCTGGGAGATTCCGGACACCACCCGGTGCAGTCGCTGCGGCTCAAACACCTGCGAGACGGCCTGGAGGACTACGAGTACCTCCGTCTCCTCTCCGAGCTGGGAGACCAGGCGTTCGCCCGAGACGCGGCACGTCACCTGGTCCGGTCGGGTTGGGACATCAGCCGGGATGCGCGAGAATGGACCCAGGTCCGCCAGCTCGTGACTGCCCGGCTCCGGCAGCGATGGTCGACGTCCGAATTTGCGAAGCGTCCGGGCCGTCACACGCCCCAGAGCACCCCGTAGTCCCTTGTGGAAGGAAGATGGATGAGCTCCCTGCGCACCCTCCTCGCGGCCTGGCTGATGCTGTCCTCCGGCGGCACCGCCTGGGCTCAGCTCCCGGACACGGAGGCCGACAAGCCCGAAGCCGACAAACCCGCTGAAGCCAGCGCGGCGGCGACACCCGAAGAGCCCCCCATCACCGTGGAACCGTGCGCCCAGGCGCTGCCCGCGCTGCGCATGCCGTTGGCCTTCATGCCCGGCGAGGTGCTCGAGTTCGACCTGGACGCCATGGGCGCGCAGGCGGGCAAGATGACCCTGCGAGTCCAGAAGCAGCAGGACGGGCAGATCCCCGTGCTGGCCGAGGCGCAGACCAACTCCTTCTTCTCCAAGGTCCGCCGCGTCCGGGGCAGCGCCACTACGTGGCTCCACCCGAAAACACTGCGCCCCAAGCGCTACGTGGAGGACGCCACGGAGAACGAGATGCGCCGCAAGGTGGAGGTCGCGTTCACCCACAAGGACCGCGCCATCAAGGTGGACTACCAGATCGGCCAGCGCGCCAAGGGCCAGTACAACTACACCTACGACAAGGACGGCCTCGACGTGGCGGGCTCCATCTACCTGCTGCGTCAGCTCCCCCTGGAGGAGAACATGTCCGTCTGCTTCGACGTGTACGGCGTGCGCCGGCTGTGGCGCATGCAGGGACAGGTCCTCAAGAAGGAGCAGGTGACGACGCCCCTGGGCCAGTTCACCGCGTGGCACCTGCAGGGCACCGCGGTTCGGTTGGACCGCCCCAAGCAGAAGCGCGAAGTGCACGTGTGGCTCTCCGACGATGCACGCCGCCTGCCCCTGGCCGCCGTGGGCACCCTGGACCTGGGCGCCGTGCGCGCCACCCTCACCTCCGTCAGCCGTCCCGGCGAGAAGCGCCAGGAAGCCGGCCCCGGCAAGGAAGAGATGAAGTGGTGACGAGGGGCTGAAGTCCCCTCTGGAGAGGCCCGGTGCGCGGTATTCCGGGCCTTTCTTGCTGAACACAATTTGATTCTGGTTTGCAAAATCAAAATCGCGAGCGTAGGGTGCGCGCCGCTCCGATGCGCCCACGCTCTTGCTTCGTCCGTTCATCCCTGCTGCTCTGTTCCACGCTGGTGTTCTCCGGCACGGTTGCCCGAGCCGAAGCTCCGGCCGGTCCCCAGGCGCCCCCAGCCCCTCAAGCCGAGCCCGCCGTGGAGCCGCCTTCGGCGCCCCAGGTGGAGCCCGCGCCTTCGGCTCCGGCCATCGCCGAGCCCGCGCAGCCCGCTCCGGTTCCCGCCGCGCCGCCCGCGACGCCCCCGTTGGGGCCCACGCGTCCCAAGATCGACGTCTACGTCACGGCGTACGGTGAGTTGCAGTTCGCCTACTTCAACTACGGGCTGGACCAGAACCGGGCGGGTGGCGCGCAGCGCGACTCGCGCATCGAGTTCGACACCAACCGCTTCGTGATTGAAGTGAAGGGCGGCCTGCCCGACTACGGTCTCGAGGCCGAGGTCGAAGTCGAATTCGAGCACGGCGGCACCGGCTCCGCGATGGAGCTGGAGTACGAGGAGTTCGGCGAGTTCGACCAGGAGCTGGACAAGGGCGGCGAAATCCTCGTCGAGGAGATGTTCCTCTCGAAGAAGCTGGGAGCCAACGCCGCGCTCGCGGTGGGCCGCTTCTACGTGGCGGTGGGCACGCTGAGTGAGTTCTCGCGGCCCACCGACTACCTGGGCACCAACCGCGACGAGGCGGAGACGAGCATCATCCCCAACACGTGGGACGAGATGGGCGTGCGCCTGCGCTACAAGTTCCCCTGGGGGCTGCGGCTCACGGGCCAGTTGGTGAACGGCCTGGACTCCACCGGCTTCAGCTCACAACTCTGGTCGGCGGGCGGACACCAGCGCCGCTTCGAGGTGCAGCGGGCCACGGACATGGCGCTCGTCGTCCGGGCGGACGTCACGCACTTCGACGGGTTCACCTTCGGCGTGTCCGCCTATCACGGCGACACCACACGCAACCGTCCCAAGGCGGACCTGGTGAAGAGCTGCGAGGAGGCGAACCCCAGGGAAGTGGCGCCGTGCGGCTACGTGTCGGCTCCGCTGACACTGCTGGACGCGCACCTGTCCGTGCGCAAGGGCCCGTGGAGCGCGAAGGCCCTGGTGATGTACGGCCACCTGAAGAACGCGGAGCTGGTCTCCCAGCGCAACGCGCGCCTGTCCAACCTGCTGGGAGTGATACGCACGCCGGTGTCCGACAACGCGTTGGCCGTGTGGGGCGAGCTTGGCTACGACATCGCGAGCGTGGTGGGGCTGAGCGACTCGCACCACCTCTTCCCGTTCGTCCGTTACGACTACGCGGACACGCAGTTCAAGCCGCGCGAGGAGCTGTACGACAACCCGCGCTTCCGCCGCTCCGTCTACACCGTGGGCCTGTCCTACAACCTGATGAACGTGGCGTTCGCGAAGCTCGACTTCGGGCACCGCCGCCTGGGCTCCTCCGCCTTCCGGCCGGAGAACACCCTGCGCTTCGCCACCGGCTTCAACTACTGACGTCGGCCCAGGTGCCTGCGTCCACCAACCCCCAACGAAAGGTCAGTCATGAAGCGTATGTCCCTGCCCCTCCGCCTGGCGCTCGCGCCGGCGCTCCTGTCCAGCGCGCTGTTCCTCGGCGCCTGCGGCGACGACTCCGACAACCCCACCGACGACTCCAAGGTCACCCAGGAGCTCGTCGTCACGTTCGCGGACAAGGTCGTGGTGCCGACCTACGCGCGGCTGGCCACGCGGCTCACCGAGCTGGACGCCGCCTGTGTCTCGCTGGCGGCGGCGCCCACGGCGGACAAGCTGGCGGCGGCCAAGGCGGCGTGGCGCGCGGCGCGCATTCCCTGGGAGCAGAGCGAGGGCTTCCTGTTCGGTCCCGTGGACAGCTTCAGCTATGACCCGGCGCTGGACAGCTGGCCGGTCAGCCACACCGAGCTGGAGGGCGTGCTGGCCAACAACGACGCCCTCACGCAGCAGTACGTGAGCAACCTCAAGAACGAGCAGAAGGGCTTCCACACGCTGGAGTACCTCATCTTCGGCGACGGTGGCACCAAGACGGTGGGCCAGCTCACGCCCCGCGAGTTCGAGTACCTCAAGGGCCTGTCCGCGGAGCTCAAGGCCGTGGGCCAGATTCTGCACGGCCGGTGGGTCCAGTCGGTGGACGGCAATGCGCCGTTCCGCGACACGCTCGCGACCGCGGGCCAGTCGGGCAACACGGCGTACCCGTCCGTGCAGGCCGCCGCGCAGGAGATGGTGGGCGGCATCACCACCATCCTGGACGAGGTCGCCAACGGGAAGATCGCCGACCCGTTCACCGCCGAGGACCCGAACCTGGTGGAGAGCCAGTTCGCGTACAACTCGCTGGAGGACTTCACCAACAACATCCGCAGCGTGGAGAACGCGTACCTGGGCCACCTGCAGGGTGAGACGAAGACGGGCAGCTCGCTGCGCGATGTGGTGGGCGTGGACAGCGCGCTCGACGTCAAGATCCGCCAGCAGATTGCCGGGTCGATCAGCGCCCTGGCCGCCATCGCCGAGCCGTTCCGCGAGTCCATCACCAACACCACGGAGAAGCCCAAGATCGTGGCGGCGCAGGAGGCCATCCGCACCCTGCACGACACCTTCCAGGGCGAGGTGCTGCCCCTGGTGACGAAGTAACGTAGGGTAGCAAGCGAAGGTGGATGCCATGCGACGTGCCGTGATGATGGGGGCCTTGCTGTTGTGGACCGCTGGCTGCGGAGAGGAGGCACCTCAGGTGCCTTTCGCTCCGCCGAGGGCGGGCGGGGCCACCACCGTCGACAATCGCACGTCGCTGGCGTTCGCCCAGCCCGCCGCCAATCTGCGACCTGAGTATGACCGGCTGCACCGGGACGGCGACGCGGCCTTCGAGGCCATCTTCGTCCCGGCGCCTTCGCGTTTGAATCCAGGGCTGGGGCCGACCTACAACAACGTCTCGTGCAACGGCTGTCATCTGCGCAACGGGCGCGGCATGCCGGTGATGGGGCCGACCGCCCAGCGCACCCAGCTCCTCGTGCGAGTGAGCCTTCCCGAGGGCGTGCCCGAGCATCCACACGGCGCGGTGCCGGTCCCGGGCCTGGGGTTGCAGGTGAGGGACCAGGCCGTCTATGGCGCCATGCCACCGGCCTCACTCACGCTTTCATGGGTGGAGAGCACCGGGCAGTACGCGGACGGCACGCCGTACTCGCTGCGCTCGCCGCGCGTGAACATCGCCCCGTCGGATGGCTCGGCGCTGCCAGCGAACATGTTGATGTCGCTGCGGCTTCCTCCTCCCGTGTTCGGGCTGGGGTTGCTGGAAGCCCTGCCGATCGAGACGCTGCGCGCCCTGGAGGACCCTGATGACCGGGACGGCGATGGCATCTCCGGGCGGATGAACGAGGTCTGGGACGCGGCGCTGCACACGCTCGTGCCCGGGCGCTTCGGGTGGAAGGCGAACAGCCCTCATCTGCTGCAGCAGTCCGCCGAGGCGTACTTCAACGACATGGGCATCAGCAGCCCCCTCTTCCCGGAGCCCGACGGGACGCATGAACTCACGCCCGAACTCCTGGAGGCCGCCGTCTTCTATTCGCAGTCGCTTGGCGTTCCCGCGCGCGCGGCGCTGGAAGACCCGGTGGTCCAGCGCGGCGAGAAGCTGTTCCGCTCACTGGGCTGCGAATCCTGCCACCGCGAGACGCTCGAAACGGGCGCGTCCGCTTACGAGGAACTCGCCTTTCAGAGCATCCATCCGTACACGGACATGCTGCTGCACGACATGGGACCGGAGCTCGCGGATGGCAGGCCGGATGGCGCGGCCACCGGCACCGAGTGGCGCACGCCCGCGCTGTGGGGCCTGGGGCTGACGCACACGGTGCTGCCCTACTCCGGGTTCCTGCATGACGGTCGCGCCCGGACGATAGAAGAAGCGGTGCTGTGGCACGGGGGCGAGGCCCTCGCCGCCCGTGATGGCTTCCGCGCGCTCTCCAGCGACGACCGCGCCGCGCTGATGAAGTTCCTCGGCTCGCTCTGACAGCGAAGGGGCGCGGGACGGCACCGCGCTCCGGCTCAAGGTGGAAACGGGCGCTGCTTCAGCGTCTCCAGGAGGAAATCGCGGAAGGCGGCCACCTTCCGTGGCATGTGCCGCTCCGCGGTGGAGACGAACCACACGCTGCCCCCGGGCATGCTCCATTTCGGGAGCACCGGGACGAGCCGCCCCTCCGCGACCTCGGGCTCCGCGAGCATCGACGGCAGGAAGCCGATGCCCGCGCCCAGGCGCAGCGTCTCCCGCATGAAGAACATGTCATCGCACCGGATGGAGCCCGACTGAGGGACGCGCATCGTCTCCCCGGGTCCCACCAGCGAGAAGGGCTTCACGCTCCGGAAGGAGACCCACGTGTGACTGGTCAGCTCGCGAGGATGGCGCGGAGTGCCCCGGCGCGCGAGGTACGCGGGTGAGCCGTAGAGGCGCAGCGAGAAGGGCCCCAGCCGGCGGGCACGCAGGGAGGAGTCCTTGAGCGTGTTGGAGGACAACCTGAGGGCGGCGTCGAAGCCCTCGGCCACCAGGTCCACCACGCGGTTGTCCAGGTGCAGGTCCACCTTCACCGCTGGGTAGCGCGCCACGAAGCGGGTGATGATCTCCGCCAGCACGGTGGTGCCCCAGTCCACCACCGCCGTCAGCCGAAGCTCGCCCGAGGGCTCGTCCTCCAACTCCGGCAGCTCCCCCACGGACTTGCGCAGCGAGGCGAGCATGGGAGACACGCGCTCATACAGCGCCTGGCCCGCGGTGCTGAGCGCCACCCGACGCGTCGTGCGATGGATGAGCTGCACGCCCAGCGAGGACTCCAGACTGGAGATGCCTCGACTCACCGATGACTTCGGCATGCCCAGCTTCTTCGCGGCGGTGGAGAAGCTGGCCCCTTCGGCGACGGCGACGAAGAGCGCGAGCTGGTTGAGGTCCATTGTTCCCTCCATGGAACAGTATGCTCCACGAGGAGGCATTGTGCAGCAGGGAGTCCGGGGATTAACCCAAGGGCCGAAGCTCACGTCACCCCGCTGCTCCGGAGAGTCCCCATGTCCGCCACCCTGCTCGTCACCGGCGCGTCCGGCCACCTTGGCCGTCGCGTCGTCGAGTTGCTCCTGGAGTCCCACAAGGGCTCGCTCATCGTCACCACCCGGGAGCCGTCGAAGCTCTCGGACCTCGCGGCGCGCGGCGTCGTCGTGCGCAAGGCGGACTTCGATGATGCGAAGTCGCTCGACACCGCCTTCGCGGGCGCGGAGCGGCTGTTGCTCATCAGCACGGACTCGCTCGACGTCCCCGGACGCCGCATCACCCAGCACCAGAATGCCTTGGACGCGGCGCTCCGCGTCGGTGTCCGGCACATCGTCTACACGTCCCTCACCCGCCCCGAGCCAGACTCGCCCATCACCCTCGCGAAGGACCACTGGGCGACGGAGCAGGCGCTGGCGAAGAGCGGGCTGGGCTACACGGTGCTGCGCAACAACATCTACGCGGACATGCTGCTGCACAGCCTGCCGCAGGCCATCGCCACGGGACAACTCGTGGCCGCCACCGGCACGGGCTCGACGGCGTTCATCGCCCGCGAGGACTGCGCTCGCATCGCAGTGGCCGCGCTGATGTCCACCTTCGAGGGCAAGCGCACGCTGGAAGTGACGGGCCCGTCGGCGGTGAGTCACGCGGAGCTGGCGCGACTGGCGAGCGAGCTGTCCGGCCGTCCCGTGCAGTTCGTTCCGGTGGATGCCACGAGCCTCAAGGCGGGCATGGTGGCGCACGGGTTGCCCGCGCCGCTGGCGGAGGCCTATGCCTCGTTCGACGTGGCGGTGGCCGAGGGACGCATGGGCGAAGCGACGGGAAGTGTCGCGGAGCTCACGGGCAAGGCTCCCACCAGCGTGGCGAGCTTCCTGACGAGCCATCGCGAGACGTTGAAGGCCGCCGGGCGCTGAGGCCCTACGCACCGGGGACGCGAGGGCGGGAAAATTGACGGGGTGCTACGGGCCTGTAGCGTCGAGGCCATGCCCCCTCTCGCCCTCGCCGCCCCCGTGCTGTCGCGCCAGGCCGACCCGGTCCGAGTGGCCACCGAGCGCCTGGCTCGGACCCTGCCCTCTCGCACCGACGCAACCGTGCTCGTCGATATGCTCGAGGATGACTTGCGGGAAGGCCTGGATGCGCTCGGCGACGTGGAGGCCCACTTCTCGGACCTGCTGAGCACGCTGCGCACCGCGCCCCTGACACCGGTGAACCTGGTGAACGCAGGGGATGATCCGCGCATCATCGAGCGGCTCGACTATCTCCAACACCTGGTCCTCCAGCTTCGCAAGCGCCTGTCCCAGGCCGCCGCGATGGCGCGACAGACGCCCCCTTCTCGCGTCCGCTGAACGACGCGCGCCCGTCCTCGACGCTGTCGGGTGGGCGCCACGACCCACGCCCGCGCGCCAATCGCTCCGCGCGAAACGCGCCCAGAGCCGCTGAATCCACGGCCCTGGCCCGCTGGCGTGTCGCCCGGCGCCCTCAGTTCGCGGGCGTACCCGCCGGTGCCGCCGCGGGCGCTCCGGTCGAGCCCACGCCTGTCGCGGGCGCCGCATTGGCCGGCGCCGGCGTGGCGGGCAGCCCCGTGGCCGGCGCCGCGTTCAGTGGCGTGGGCGACCCCAGCAGCGGGGGCGCCGACGCGGCATTGAGCGGCGCGGGAGCCCCCAGCAACGCGGCGGGCGGCGTCGCCGAGTCCGCGTTCAGCGGCGGCGCGGTGCCGATGATGCCCGGGCTCACCTGCGCCGTACCGGAGAACGCATCGAAGCTGGGCGCGGTCAGCGACGGCACGGAGAACGAGCCCGTGGTCGACAGGTTCGCCGGAGTCCCGAAGGCGCTCACCGTGGAATTCACCCCCGGGGCCGTCGTGCCCGAAATCACCGTCTGGTCCCCTGCGAACGACGGGCCCAGCACGGGCGTCCCCGGCAGCACCTGCGAAGTGTTCACCGGTGGATTCGGCGTGCTCGTGATGGGGGAGACGCCGCTCGTCACCTCGGGTTCCCGAGGCGCCACGAGGACGTTCGCCCCGGTGCCCAGCGTGGCACCGCCTTCCGTCACCACCTGGCCATCACTCCCGCCCACGAGCACCCGCGTGCTTCCTCCAGGAATGACCACCGACGGCTCCTGCCCCGCCGCCGCGGACGTCGCCAGCCCACTGCCGCCGGTCCCCGTCTGCTGTACCGGCGCGGGCGGAAGCGGGGGCGGAACTCCGGGATAGACACCCGCCGGCACGGGCGTCAGCAGATACGGGTCTCCCGTCACATGGCCCGTGTTCTCCACCACCGCCACCGAGCGCACGGACACCCCATCCACCTGGATGGCCACGTCCTCGAAGATGAACTGGAGGAACCCTCGCGGCTCCGCCTCCGGAGGCAGGTTCCACACCAGCACCACGAGCTCCGCGTCACCCACGCGCGCCTGACGCAGCATCCGGTGCGTGTCGTCGTCCGCGAATGCCCCCGCATCCAACGCCCCGACGTGCACGAAGGCCGTGTCCGTCAGCAGCCGCCCGTTGCGCCACACGCTGCCCACGCCCCACACCGCCACCGCGGCATGCGTGCGGGTCATCGCTGACCACCCCAGGCCACTGTTGCCGTAGAGCGGCACGTTCAGCAGCACGCCGCCGGCCACGGTATGCGGCGGGGGTGGAGGGAGCGGCCGGGAAGGCGCCTGTGCAAGGGCCTGGGCGGGCGGGAAACCAGCCTGGGACAGCTCCACCCGGTAGTCGGTGGCCCCCAGGCGGAAAGACGCGAAGAAGCTCGCCTTGTCGCCGTAGGTGGCTTCGGGGGCGTCGACCCGGTCCTCGACGGTGAGGTCCGCGCTCCCTCGGCCGCTTTCGGCCAGGTCCGTGAAGGGCAGCGGTCCTTGGATGAAGAAGGCGTCCGGCTGCTCGGTCCGCGCGCTGGCCTGCCGGCCCTCGAACGTGAACCCGCCTGGCCCCGCGGCCAGCAACCCGGACAAGAGAAACGCGGTGAGAGGTCCCGCCATCGACGCTGCCTCCTTGTAAAACAAGGTAGGCAGCGGAGCGGGGAACGGCAGTCCCCTCTCCCCCAAGAAAACTAGATGAGGCCTCGAGCCCGGCGGATCTGCTCCACCGTCTTGTTGTACTCGATGTCGAAGGCGCTGGTGCCCTCCTGCAGGTGCTTCAGGCGGGAGCGAGCCTCCTTGTCGATTTCATCATCCACGTCCAGGTGCCGCTTCATCACCGCGAAAATCTTCTGACGCAGCGAGTTGTCGGCCGAGTAGACCTCCTCCACGTTCCGGCTGATGAGGAGGAATTCGATCATCTGGTTGATGACGTACTCGATGCCCTCGTCGCCCATCTTGAAGCCGCGGACATCCGCCATCTCGCGCTTCACCTGGTTGAACTTGGAGTAGTCATATCCGCGACGCTCCAACGCCTCGCGCGTCGCCTGGTTCACACGCTCTTCATTCGCGAGGTACTCACGCATGATGGCCGACAGGTCCATCTCGGCGTCCGCCACGCGCATCGGCTCCACCTCGATGTCCCCATCCTGCATGAGCTGCTGAATCGCCTCTCGCGAGATGATCGGGATCACCTTCGGATACAGCCTCATGTCGGTCCCTCGCCCTCTTTGGACGGCTCGAATCGTCAACCGCTATAAATCAGCGCCGAGCCCAGTCGCAATTAAAAACCCCAGGAACGTCGCGGTTCCAGCGCACTTCCCCCGCAGTCCGAAGTGGAAATTAATCACGCGGCACCGGGTGGCGACCCTCCCTGCGATTTTTCGTTCGCCGGTTCGACGGCATCGTCGAGGGATGCTTCCCGGACAGGGTCTTCCTCCTCTTCGTCGGGGTGTCCGTGAAGCCCCGCATGGACACGCTCAGCGACGGCGGGGCCCACCACGTCGGCCAGCTCCTCGATGCTCGCCTCGCCCACGCGCTTGAGTGAACCGAAGTGCCGCAAGAGCGTCTTGCGCCGCACCTCCCCCACTCCCGGGATGTCCTCCAGCGCCGAACGCACCCGACTCTTGCGCATCACCTGCTTCTGGAAGGTGATGGCGAAGCGGTGCGCCTCGTCCCTCATGCGCGTCAGCATGAACATCTCCGCCGAGTTCTGAGCCAGGACGATGGGGTCCTTTCGCCCCACGACGAACACCCGCTCGGGGCTTCGAGCGCTCTCCGCATCCCGGTCGAAGACCTCCAAGTCGCGGCTCTTGGCCAGGCCCACCACGTCGACGGAGTCCACGCCCAGGTCCTTCATGGCCGCGTGCGCGCTCGCCAGCTGCCCCTTGCCGCCGTCGATGACGAGCAGGTCCGGCAGGTCGCCGTCCTCCAGCCCTCGCTTGAGGCGCCGCGTCACGACCTCGTACATGCTCGCGAAGTCGTCCTGCTTCTCCAGCGTCTTTATCTTGTACTTCCGGTACCGGGACTTGTCCGCGTCGCCATCCGTGACGGCCACCTGCGAGGCGACGATGGCGGAGCTCTGGAAGTGCGAGATGTCGAAGCACTCCATGCGGCGCGGAAAGTTCTTGAGGTTCAGCCGCTGTTGGAGGCGTGAGAGGACCTGGTCCGTCTCGTCCTTGGTGCGGCGGCGCTCCAGGAAGGCCTGTTCGGCGTTCTTCACCGCCATCTGCACCAGTTCGTGCTTCTCCCCTCGCTTGGGGACCAACACGCGCACGCGCTCGCCCTTCCGCTCGGAGAGCAGGCCTTCGAGTCCGTCGGTGCCGTCCTCGGGGTCCAGCGGCAGCAGCACCTCCTCCGGCACGAAGCTGCCCTGGTCGTAGTAGAGGTTCACGAACGAGGCGAGCAGCTCCTCGTTGGGGAACTCCTGGTTGCCGAAGGGGAACGCCTGGCCGCCGTTGAGCCGGCCCTGCCGCACCCAGAGGACGTAGAACATGATGCGGTCGCCTTCGCGGAACAGCGCGAAGACGTCCTGGTCCTTGAAGTCCGTGGTGGCGATCTTCTGGCGCTCCAGGCTGCGCTCAATCGCCAAGAGCTGGTCTCTGACCCGCGCGGCCTCCTCGAACTTCAGCTCCTGGGCGGAGCGCTTCATGCGCAGACGGAGACCCTCCACCAGCTCGCTGGCCTTGCCCTCCAGGAACATCACCACTTCGTCCACGCTGCGGTGGTAGTCGTCCTCGGGCACCGGGTGGACGCAGGGCGCCGGGCAGCGGCCGATCTGGAACAGCAGACAGGGCCGCTTGCGGTTGGCCAGCACATGGTCCGTGCAGGTGCGCAGGCGGAAGTAGCGGTTGATGATGCGCAGCGTTTCGCGGATGGCGCCCGCGCTGGAGTACGGGCCGAAGTAGCGCGCGCCGTCGCGCTCGTACTTGCGGACGACTTCCAGGCGCGGGTACGCGTGGGTCCGGTCCAGGCGAAGGGAGATGAACTGCTTGTCGTCTTTGAGCAGGACGTTGAAGCGCGGCCGGTGCTTCTTGATGAGCTCGTTCTCGAGGAGCAGCGCTTCCTTCTCGTTGTGGACGAGCACCGTCTCGAGGTCGCCGAGCAGCTCATCCAGCAGCGACACGAAGACGCGCGTGTCCCCGGTGCGCGTGAAGTACGAGCGCACGCGGCTGCGCAGGTTGATGGCCTTGCCCACGTAGATGATCTGCCCCCGGCGGTCCTTCATCAGGTACACGCCGGGCTCGGTGGGAAGGGCGTCGAGCTTCTCCTGGAGCTTCACGTCCATGGCAGACGCCTCCTAACGGCGCCCTCGCGCCCGGCCGCCCTTGCCCCGTCCACGCTTCGGGGCTTCGTCCGGCGCCTTCGTGGGCCCCTTCAGCAGGAAGCGCGAGGCGGGCTTGAGCCCCAGGTCCATGTCCTTGAGCAACTGGACCTTGTCCCGGTACTCGGCGGCCTTCTCGAACTCCATCGACTCGGCGGCGCGCTGCATCTCCTCGGTGAACTCCTTCACCAGCCGCCGGATCTCCTTCGCTTCGAGCAAGTCGTCCTCACCCTCGGCCGCCATGGGCAACGTGCCGCCGCCCTCCGCGTCGTAGGCGTGGTCGGAGAAGTTGAGGATGTTGCTCTTGATGGAGCGAGGCGTGATGCCGTGGGCCTTGTTGTGCTGCCGCTGGATTTCGCGGCGGCGCGTCGTCTCCTCCAGCGCCTTCTTCATCGAATCGGTGATGGAGTCCGCGTACATGATGACGCGGCCATTCAGGTTGCGCGCGGCGCGGCCGATGGTCTGGATGAGCGACACGTGGCTGCGCAGGAAGCCCTCCTTGTCCGCGTCGAGGATGGCGACCAGGGACACCTCGGGGATGTCCAGGCCCTCGCGCAGGAGGTTGATGCCCACCAGCACGTCGAACTCGCCCTTGCGCAGGTCCCTGATGATGGCCATGCGCTCAATCGCGTCGATGTCCGAGTGCAGGTAGCGCACGCGCACGCCCACGTCCGCGTAGTACTCGGTGAGGTCCTCCGCCATGCGCTTGGTGAGCGTCGTCACCAGGACACGCTCGCCGCGCGTGACACGCAGGCGGACCTCCTCGAGCAGGTCATCCACCTGGTTGCCAACAGGGCGCGTTTCGACCTCCGGGTCCGTCAGGCCGGTGGGGCGGATGATCTGCTCCACCACCACGCCCTGGGACTTCTGCAGCTCGTACTCGGAAGGCGTCGCCGAGACGAAGACGGCCTGGGGCACCAGCTCCTCGAACTCACCGAACTTCAGCGGGCGGTTGTCCAGCGCGCTGGGCATGCGGAAGCCGAAGGTGACCAGCGTCTCCTTGCGCGCGCGGTCTCCCCGGTACATCGCGCCAATCTGCGGCACCGTCTGGTGGCTCTCGTCGATGAGGACCAGCAGGTTGCGCGGGAAGTAGTCGATGAGGCACGGGGGCGGCTCGCCCGTGGCGCGGCCCGAGAAGTGCCGCGAGTAGTTCTCGATGCCGTTGCAGTAGCCGACCTGTTCAATCATCTCCAGGTCGAACATCGTGCGCTGCTCCAGCCGCTGCGCCTCCAGCAGCTTGCCCTCGCGCTTGAACGTCTGGAGCTGCTCGGACAGCTCGTCGCGGATGGTCTGCAGCGCGCGCGTGCGCACGTCCTCGCCCGCGACGTAGTGGCTGGCGGGGAAGATGACGATCTTGTCCAGCGTGCCCAACGTGACGCCGCGCAGCGGGTCGAACTCGGTGATTCGCTCCACCTCGTCGCCGAAGAAGCTGATGCGCACCGCGCGCTCCTCCTCGTAGGCGGGAAACACCTCCACGGTGTCGCCGCGCGTGCGGAAGGTGCCCCGGTGGAAGTCCATGTCGTTGCGGTCGTACTGGCCCTCCACCAGGCGGCGCATGAACGTGTCGCGCCCCATCTCCCCGCCCACGTCCACGCGCACCGCCAGGTCCACGTAGCTCCGGGCCGCGCCCAGGCCGTAGATGCAGGACACGCTGGCGACAATCACCACGTCGTCGCGCGTGCGCAGCGAGTGGGTGGCCGAGTGGCGCATCCGCTCGATGTTGTCGTTGATGGACGAGTCCTTCTCGATGAAGGTGTCCGACGACGGGACGTAGGCCTCGGGCTGGTAGTAGTCGTAGTACGAGACGAAGTACTCGACGGCGTTGTTCGGGAAGAGGCTCTTGAACTCACCGTAGAGCTGGGCGGCCAGCGTCTTGTTGTGGGCGATGACCAGGGTGGGCCGCTGCACCTTGGCGATGATGTTCGCCATGGTGAACGTCTTGCCGGACCCCGTGACGCCCAGGAGCGTCTGGTAGCGGTCGCCCCGAAGCACGCCCTCCGTGAGCTCGCCAATGGCCCTCGGCTGGTCCCCCTCGGGCTGGTGGTCGCTGACGATCTGGAACTCAGGCATATCCGCGAGGTTTAACACCCTCGCGGGGCGAAACACTGGACATTTGTACCCGCCCGTCGAGCGGCGGACGGAGCGCTTCCAGCCCTACTTCGATGCCCCCTCGGAGGGCGGCGTCCGGGGGGCCTTGAGTGCCTCCAGCGCCTCCAGGCGGGCGGCCTCGAACTCGTCCCCCTTGTTCCAGCGCGGCAGCTCCGGAGCGCGGGCGACATGGGCCCCCAGCAGGAAGAAAAGGCGTGCGTCCTCCACCGCGCCCGTCATGTCCCACTCCGGGCGCAGCTCGTCGGACGGCTGGTGGTAATGCTTCGCCTCCCAGGCCTCGCGCTGCTGGCGGCCCCATCCTTCCGGGCGACCGATGAAGTCCATGCCGCTGCCGAAGTAGGCGGCGGGGATGCCGCGCCGCGCGAAGTTGAACTGGTCCGAGCGGTAGAAGAAGCCCCGGTCCGAAAGCTGGTCCGCCTTCACCACGCGGTTCTGCGTCTTCGCCAGCGCGGTGATGACGCCATCCAGGTTGGACTTGCCCAGGCCAATGACGGTGATGTCGCGCGTGCGGCCATGGATGTTGGCGCCGTCGATGTTGACGTTGGCGGCGATGCGGCCGGCCGGCACGGGCGGATGCTCGGACAGGTACTGCGAGCCCAACAGCCCCTGCTCCTCGGCCGCCACGGCGGCGAAGAGGATGGAGCGGCGCGGCGCCTGCGGCATCGCACGGTACGCCCGCGCCACCGCCAGCATCGCGGACACGCCCGCCGCGTTGTCGAGCGCGCCGTTGTAGATGGTGTCCTCACCCGGCTTGCCACCCTCCTTCTTGCCCAGGTGGTCATGGTGCGCGCTGTAGAGCACCACCTCGCCGGACAGCTTCGCGTCGCTGCCGGGCAGCATCGCCAGCACGTTGGCCGTGGGGCGACGACGGACGTCGTTCGCGAAGCGCGTGGACACCGTCACGCCCAGCGGCACCGGCTGGAAGTCGCGCGACTGCGCGGCGGCACGGAGCGTCTCCAACTCCCGCCCCGCGAGCTGCAACACCCGGCGCGTGGCGTCCTCGGTGGCCCAGGCCTTCACTTGAAGACGGGGGCCCGACGTCGCGGGCAGCTCGAACTGCTCGCCCGTCCACGACGACTGCACCACCTGCCACGGGTAACCCGCGCTGGCCGTGGTGTGGAGGATGATGGCGCCCGCCGCGCCCACCTTCGCCGCCTGCTCGTACTTGTAATCCCAGCGGCCGTACCAGAGGCGCGTGCGCCCCCCGAAGAGCCGGGGATCATCCTCCGGGTCGCTGTTGAGGATGAGCAGCGTCTTGCCGCGCAGGTCCATCCCCTTGAAGTCGTCCCACGCGTACTCGGGCGCCTGGATGCCGTAGCCCACGAAGACGAGCTCGGACGCGTCCAGCTTCGCCTCGGGAACCTGCACGCCCGACACCGCGATGAAGTCCTCGTGGAACTTCAGCTCCGCGGCGCCCAGCGGTGCGCGGATGGACATCGTCTCCGGATGGCCGGTGACACCCACCAGGTCGAACGGTTGGAAGAACGTGCCGTCGGTGCCCGCGGGCTTCAGCCCCAGGGCCTCCAACTGCGCCGCGATGTACGCCTGCCCCAGCGCGTCGCCCCGGGTGCCAGGGCCTCGACCCTCGAGCAGGTCACTCGCGAGGAAGCGCACGTGCGCGCGCAACACATCCGGGTCGATGCTGCTCGCGGCGGCCTTCTCCGCGGGAGTGCTCAAGGGCACTCGCTGGGCGAGCGCGGGAACGGACGTCAGGGCCAGGAACAGTGACAGCAGGTGCTTCATGGTGCCCCGAGCCCTAACACGAAGGCCCGGGGCACCGCAGCCCTTCAGCCCTGCGCGGTCGCCACCTTCCACGAGGTGCCGCCAGCCGTATCCATGATTTCCACGCCCTTCTCCTTCAGCGCGGCCCGCACCCGGTCCGCCGCGGCGAAGTCCTTCGCGGCCCGAGCGGTCGTCCGCTCACCGAGCAGCCGCTCGACCTCCGCCACGTCGATGCCGCGCTCGCGCACCGCGCGCTCACGACGGCGCAGGAGCCACGCGCTCGGGTCGTCTTCAAACAGGCCGAGCACGCCGGACACCTTGCGCACGTCCTCACGCAACGCCAGGAGCGTCCGCCCCACCATCGGCTTGTCCTTCACCGGCGGCTTGTCGGTCAGCTCGTTCATCAGGCCGAAGAGGCCGGACAGCGCGCCCAGGCCTCCCGCGCTGTTGAAGTCGTCGTCCATGGAGGACTCGAACTCCGCGAGGAAGCGGTGCGGCTCGCCGTGGAGCGCTCCCGTGCCGAAGTCCTTGCCCGCGAGGCGCTCATCCACCTTGCGCAGCGTCTCGTAGAAGTACTCCATGCGCGCCTCCGAGTCGGCCAGGGCCTTGTCGGAGAAGCTGAGCGGATGGCGGTAGTGCGTGGAGAGGAAGAAGAAGCGCAGGGCCTCCGCGTCCACCTTCTCCAGTGCGTCGCGCAGGCGCACCACGTTGCCCAGCGACTTGGACATCTTCGCGCCTTCGAGGTCCAGGAATCCGCAGTGCATCCAGTACTTCGCGAACTGCTGCCCGTTGGCGGACTCGCTCTGCGCGATTTCGTTCTCGTGGTGGGGGAAGATGAGGTCCAACGCCCCGCCGTGGATGTCGAACGTCTCGCCGAGGTACTTCGCGCTCATCGCGGAGCACTCGATGTGCCAACCAGGACGGCCGAGCCCCCACGGGCTCTCCCACGCGGGCTCTCCTGGCTTGGCGCCCTTCCACAGCGCGAAGTCGAGCGGCTCGCGCTTCTGATCTCCCGGCTGCACGCGCTCGCCAACGCACAGCTCGTCCAGGTGTCGCTTGGACAGCTTCGCGTAGTCCTTGTCGGCGCTCACCGAGAAGTACACGTCACCCTGGGACGCGTAGGCGAAGCCCTTGTCCACCAGCTTCTGGATGATGGCGATGATTTCGGGAAGGTGGTCACTCACCTTCGGCTCCACGTCCGGGTCCTGCATGTGGAGCGCGCGGACGTCCTCGTGGAAGATGTCCACGAAGCGCGAGGCCAACGCCACGGGGGCCTCGCCCGTCTCGTGCGCGGCCTTGATGATCTTGTCGTCCACGTCCGTGAAGTTCCGGACGTAGCGAACCTTCAGGCCCCGGTACCGGAGATAGCGGACCACCACGTCGAAGGACGTGAAGGTGCGAGCATTCCCGATATGAATGTAACTGTAGACGGTTGGACCACAGACGTAGACCCCGACGCAGCCCGGGACAGCGGGCTCCAGCAGCTCCTTCTGCATGGTCATCGTATTGAAGAGCCGGATGGGTGGGGGAGTCACTTGCGCCATTCCTCCTGAGGGGTCCGTCTTTGTGCGTGTGGCCGCCACTCTAGATTCGCGGTCCCTGAACAGGCCAGCATTCACGAGGTCCTCGGTGCCGGGATGACCCCGGAATCCACCGGACGTGGACAACTTCGGACGACCCGGGCCTGAGAACCTTCCAGCCGGTCCTCAATCAGCGAGAATGGTGTTCATGGCTCCACCGAATCCCAAGCGCCCGCCCCGCCCTCCCCGTCCGCCGGGTACGCAGGCGCCGAAGGAGCCCGAGGTGGAGCTGCCCTTCGACGACGATGAGGTGGCCCCCCTCCAGGCCGACGACCCTCGCCCCCAGCGGGTGCCCCAGTTTCCGGCGGGCTCTCGCAAGGGACGCTCGAAGAGCGGCGGCAAGGGCCGGGAAAAGAACGACCGGGAGTTGTCCGGCCGGTTCGACTGGGGACGCGAGTACTCGAACCCCGGACATCCACCGGCCTTCCTCTACGTCGAGCGAGGCCCCGGGGCGGGTCAGCTCGTGCCCGTGCAGCAGGGGCCCCTGGTGTTGGGGCGGTCGTCCTCGTCGGACCTGCGGCTCCAGCATCCGTCCATCAGCCGGCGTCACGCGCAAATCACCCGCCAGGGCGACCAGGTCTTCATCAAGGACCTGGGCAGCCAGAACGGCACCTTCATCAACCGCAACCGCGTCACCGATGAAGTCGAGGTGATGCAGGGTGACGAAATCACCCTGGGCAACGCGATGCTGCGGCTGCGCGGTCCGGGTGGCACGCCCGCCGCGGGCATCCCCGCCCTCACCGGCGCCACCCCCGAACCCCTTCCGCGCAAGCGAGGTCTCGGCCCCTGGGGCGTGGGGCTCGTCGCCGCGGGCCTGGGCTCCACCGTGGCGGCCCTCATCACCGTGCTCGCGGTGGGACTGAGCTCGAATCGGACGGCACCCACCAACGAGGCGACGCGCTCGGGTGGCTCCGCTTCCACGCGAGGGCAGACTCCGCCGTCCGAGCCCGCCCAACCGGAGGATGATCGTCCCCTCCTCGTGGACACGGGGAACGTGCGTCCCACCGCCAGAGCCACGGACCGTGCGCCCACGGGCGACGACACGGTCGGCGAAACACCGGCGAGGACGCGGAGAAGCGGCACCGAACGTGACGAGCCTCGCGCCGCCAGTCGGACTGAGGAGCGCAAGGCTCAGGCGGCTCCGTCCGGGGATGACGATTCACGCGCCCCTGACAAGGTCCGACCGGCCCAGGGCGGCTCGTCCACGTCGACGGCGGGCCTGAGCGCACGGGACATCGCGTCGGGCGCTACACGGGCTTCGCGGACCGACACGTCCGCCGCGCCACCAGAACCGCGCGCGACGGCCCTGGCCACGACCTCGGCGCGTCCGTCGCGGACAGACACCGCTGCTTCGCCCTCGAGCCTCAGCGCGAGCGACCTGGCCACGGGAGCGGTCCGCGCACCCCCGCGTGGGACGCGTGACACGACGGAAGAAGTCCCCGCGTTCCAGGCCATGTCCTCCGATGACGAGGCCGTTTCCGCTGAGAAGGTCGTCACGAACACGAAGGCCCGTGACACCAAGCCCCTGGGCCCTCCGACGGAAGCGGAGGTCCTGCGGCTCTATGAAGCCGGAGAGGTGACGTCCGCCATGGAGATGGCGAAGTCCGGTCGGTTCACGGCGCTGCACGCGAAGCTCGTCCGCTTCGACGCCGCGGGCAGCGAGGCGCGCAAGGCCCTGGCGAAGGGCGATACGACTCGCGCCATCACCCAACTCACCGTCGCCGTCAACGTCGACCAGGAGCTGTCCAGGGGGTGGAGCCGCCTGGGGCCCCAGCTGCGCGCGCAGCTCTCGACGCTGTATGTCCGCTCTGGCGCGGACCACATGAAGGCCCAAGACTCCGACGCGGCCCGCTCGGCCTTCCAGCAGGCCCTGAAGTACGACGCGGGCAACCGCAGGGCCACCGAGGGACTCAGGCGGCTCGAGCAGGCCCCTTGAGCGCCTTGTAGAGCAGCACCGCGTTGAGCACGCCGAAGGCGAGCAGTGCCAGACAGGCCAGGACGAGCCCACGGTCGTCGCCCGGCCGCTCGCCCTCGATGAGCAACCACAGCTTGCCGTCGTGGGCCTGGAGCTCCCCCATGCCTCGCAACAGCGCGAGCGCATCGCGGTAGCGCGGCGCATCGTCCTCCGAGAGCAGACGCCCCCGGATGCCGAAGGGCCTCGGGTCTGGAGGGGGCGGCGGCCTCCCCGTCACCCAGTCCTCGCCGGGCAACGCGGGCCGGCGCACGACGAAGGGCGACTCGCGCAGGCCCACCAGCACGAACAGCGCGCTCCCATCCCGCTCGTAGGCGCCTCGCGCCGTGGGAAGGCCATGCACCTGGGCGTAGCGATTGGAGGCGAGCGCGTCGAAGCGGTAGTCCCCCTCCACGCCCAAGGTCAGGGGAACCCGGGACGAGAAGAAGTACGCCAGCTCCCGACGCTGCATCATCAGGAGCGCCAGGCTCACCACGATGCCCAGCACGGCCGCCAGCGGCCTGACACCCACGCGACGCCGCGCGAGGCTCGACTCGAGCTCGGCGATGCGCGCGTCTCGCTCGGCCTGTACCGAGGAGGAGGAAGGCGACTCGTTCATGACGTGAAAAGACGAAGCCCCGAGTTCCCTTCGCGGGAACCCGGGGCAAGGAGTCTCTCGGGCGGAAGCCCGTGTAGCTCAGGCGAGGTTGAAGATCTTCTTCAGGTCCGACTCGATCTCTTCCTCGGTGCAGTCCTTGGCCAGCGACAGCTCCTTGATGAGCAGCGAACGCGCCGTGTCGAGCATCTTCCGCTCGCCGAAGGACAGGTCCTTGTCGCCCTTCAGGAGGTAGAGGTCGCGCAGCACTTCGGCGATCTCGAAGACGGAGCCCGTCTTGATCTTCTCCATGTACTCCCGGTAGCGCCGGTTCCAGGTCGTGGAGTCGACCGAGATGTCCTTCTCCCTGAGGATGGAATAGACCTGCTTGACGTCCTCCTCGCTGATGATCTCCCGGAGGCCGACCGACCCGACCTTGTTGATCGGGATCATGATCCGCATCCCGTTCTCCAAGATGCGCAGCACGTAGAACGACTGGCGCTGCCCGGCCACCTCGGTGTGCTCGATACCCATCACCTCACCGACGCCCTGGCCCGGATAAACCGCCTTGTCACCAGTCTTGAAGCTGGTCTGCACTAACTGCCTCCTTGAAAGACTCGCTCCCGGCCTTCCATCAACAAGCCGGGCACTACTACCACAAACCACATCCACGGGCAACGATATCGCCTTGACCACCCAGGACGCGCCCGACTACGTTGTCGGTTTTCGTACGCGGTATCGCTCGGTGTACGAGCCGGCGTGACGGACGGTGTTGGGCGGGGTGGCGGGTGGATCGTTACGCGTGGCGCGACCTGGGGACGCGTCCCCTTTTCTTTCCTTCGTTGAGCTTGCTGCTAGGCGCTCTCTGGTCTCCCGGAACGGACGGCCCGGCGGAGCTATTTCTGGTCTGCGGGGTTTTGCTGGGAGTGGCCGGACTGGCGCTCGCCCGGCTGCCTGGTGCTCATCTGGCGGTGCTGGGCGCACTCTGGATGGCCGGTGCGGGCCTGGCGCGCTGGGAATCCCAGACCCTGGTTCCGACGGCCCTGGCGAAGGGCGGCGAGGCCGTGGTGGAGGGCGAAGCCGGGCGGGTGGACCTCCTGGACGGAGCCACCCGGGTCCGGCTCGCGGTGGTTCGCGCGGGGCCCGAGGAAGGGGCGCTCGAGAGTGCCCGCTTCAAGCTGAACCTGACGCTTCGCGGAGCCGCGCCGCCACTGCTACCGGGTCAACGACTGCGGGCAAGGGTTCGCCTTGCTCCGGACGCGCCCGCCGCCAATCCAGGTGAGAAGGACTTCACGTCGGTCCGGCGCAGGCAGGGCGTGGCCTTCACGGGGGCGACGAGCGCGGAGCGTGTGCTGGTGCTGTCGCTCGCGCCCGCGTGGCGCTGGGTGATGGAGGACACGCGGGAGCGGCTCGCCGAGGCGACGCACCGGGTAGCGCCCTCTCGTGACTCCGCGGCCCTCTTCCTCACGCTCGCGGCGGGGCGGCGCGCGGAGCTGGACGCGGATTGGGAGGAGGCCTTCTCCCGGGCGGGTCTCGCGCACGTGCTGAGCGTGAGCGGGCTGCATGTCGCGGCCCTGGCGCTGATGACCCTCGCGCTGTTGCGGCGTCTGCTGGTGCGGGCGGGGGCCCGGTGGCGGAAGCTGGATGCTCGACGGGTGGCGGCGCCCGCGGCGGTGCCCTTCGTCTGGGCCTACGTGCTGTTCACCGGCAGCCAGCCGCCGGCGGTGCGCTCCGCCGTGATGGCCACGGTGGTGTTGTTGGGACTGGCGTGGTGGAAGCGCGCGGACGGGTTGAATGGCCTCTCCGCCGCCGCGCTGGTGCTGGTGCTGTGTGCGCCCTCCAGCGTGGAGGACCTGTCGCTGCGGCTGTCGTTCCTCGCGGTGCTCGGACTTGTGCTGCTCGTGCCCGCCCTGCGACTGGCCCTGCCCTTCCCTCGGCCGGACCCGCGCGAGCCACGTCGATGGGCGCGACTCTGGGGGCAGGGACGCGAGGCCGTGGCACAGACGCTGTGCGCGAGCGCGGCGGCAACACTCGCGGGACTGCCCGTGGCGGCGTCGGCCTTCGGGCGGGTGAGCCTTGCGGGGCTCCTCTCCAATGTCGTCGCCCTGCCCCTGTGCGGGCTGCTCACGGGACTCGCGGCGGGCGGGGCGGCGCTGTTCGTGGTGGCACCTCCCCTGGCGACTCCCGTGCTGTGGGCGGGCGCCTGGGCGTCGGAGGCCCTGCTGTGGCTCACCCGGGTGTTCGCCGCCATGCCCCTGGCCTCGGTGGAGGTGCCGCCACTCGGGGCCTGGTCGGCGCTGTATGCCTTCGGACTGTTGACGTGGGCCCTGGGAACGGGCCGGTGGCGCGGGGGCGGATGGCTGGCGCCGGTGGCCCTGGTCGCCGCGGCGCTCGTTCCACGGCTCGCGCCCGAGCCGGGCCTGCGCGTCACCTTCCTCTCGGTCGGCCAGGGAGACGCGGTGGTGCTCAGTTCGCGCGGACACCATGCGCTCGTGGATGGCGGTGGCTCGCCAGGAGGCGCCGACACGGGGCTGCGCTTCGTCGTCCCCTACCTCCGACACCAGGGCATCTCCACACTGGACCTGACGGTGCTGTCCCATCCGCATCCGGACCATGCGCTCGGGTTGGTGTCCACGCTGGAGCACGTGCCCACCGCGCGCCTGTGGTTGCCGGCGGGCGACGAGGGCGGACCGCTGTCTCGGCAGGTGGTGTCGGCCGCGCGCGATGCGAGCGTGGAGGAAGTGCAGGCCGGACATCCCTCGCTGCTCCTGGGCGAGGCGACGGTGGAGGTCCTGGGCCCGCCGGGGGACGCGGAGCGCGAGCTGTTGGAAGGCGTGAATGACCGCAGCGTGGTGCTGCGGGTCCGCCACGGTGACGTCACGGTGCTGCTGCCCGGAGACATGGAGCACGACGCGGAGGAGCTGCTGGCTGACAGCCTGGGCCCGGTGACGGTGCTGAAGGCCCCGCACCACGGCTCACGCACGTCCTCCACGCAGGCCCTGGTGGACCGCATACGCCCCAAGCACGTGGTGTTCTGTGTCGGCCGGCGCAACCGCTTCGGCTTTCCCCATCCGGAGGTGGAGGCGCGCTATCGCGCCGCGGGCAGCGAGTGTTGGAGGACGGACATCGACGGCGCCGTCACCGTGGAGAGTGACGGGCGGGATGTCCGGCTGGTCCCTCACCTGACGCGCGAGCCCGCCGGTGAGGACGCTCGACTTGCCGTTGATGCGCGGCATTCCCATCGTTGAGGCGATGAATCCCGAGGACATCGACCTGCGGCAACTGACGGCGGACCTGAAGGACGCGCTGGGCCCTGGAGAACCCGTGGGCTACCTGCGCGGCAAGTCGCTCATGCGGGACTTGCTCGTGGACCTGAAGGCCTTCTCCCAGCAGGAAGCCGAGGAGCTCATCGATACGCTGGAGCTCCAGGGCTACCTCCGCTTCCTCGGGGACCCTTCCGAGCGCTCCGTGGCGGATGCCCAGTGGGACATCACTCCGCACGCGTGAGCGCGCGCGGCACGGGCGTCTTCACTGGAAGGTCAGCCACGCGAAGCGCGGCAGTGCATGGAAGTCACCGACGAAGAGGGGCGAGAAGGCCTGCCCCTCCACGGTGCGGCGGCCATGGTGCTCCAGGCGGTAGAGATTGAAGCGCCAGCGCGCTCCCGGCTGGGGAGGCACCTGGGGGACCTCGGCGAGCTTCGCGAAGGGAATCCGCATCTCCACGGACCAGCCCTCGTCCTTGTCGGAGGCGTCGTCCAGCGTGCCCCGGACCTTCACCGCCGTCGTCATCCCCGAGTCCCAGGACAGGTCCATTCCCTGCCGACGCGCGGGGAAGTACGCATCGAAGTTGACGTTGTGCGGTGACACCTGCAGCTCGTTGTACGTGCGCCCGTCCGCGTTGGCGTCGAGGAAGATTTCCACCACCTCCTGCTCGTAGATGGGGTCGTCGCGCTTGCGCAGCGTGCCCCAGACGTCGGGGTCCTCGCTGTCGAAGGCCACATAGAGGTACGCGTTGTCGTAGGCGAGACGCGCCTCGGTGCGCAGTCGCACCGCGCGCCCGTCGAAGCTGCCCCTCAACACCACGGGCGCGGCCTCCTTCCAGACCGCGTCGTCGAGCACACCGTCGATGGTGGGCGCGGTGCCCGCCCTGCGGACGACATACTCGGGCAGCTCCGGAGCCGCGCCGCCGAGCTGGGGACCAAGCATTCGGTGTGCCCCGTCGTGAGAGGCGGCGTCATCCACAGGCAGCCGCTCGTCGCCGCGCCAGAAGCCCAGCATCGCCCGAGAGGGCACGGGCGGCATCGGCACGGAGTGGATGTCCTCGACGACCTTGCCCACCGGCCATGAGGCCAGCGGCGCCGCGCCGTCCTGAATCTCGTGGTCCGCGTTGACGAGCATTCCGCCGGTCGCCGCGTCCACCACGTGGACGAAGAAGCCGTACCCCTGCGGAGGCGGACGCACCGCCTGGAAGTAGTGCGCCAGCCGGACCTGCTCGCCCGGGGCGGCATGAGCAGGCGTCACCTTCGAGCCCAGGTACACCACCGAGCCCCCCGCGAACGTGGCGCCGCTTCGGTACGTCAGGTCCGAGGGCGCGGTGTCCAGGACGCGGGCCTTCGCGGGCTCGGGCAGACGGGACGTGCGCGGCTTGGGGCCCGCCTGTTCATCGCGGCACGCGGCCACGAGGCACGAGAGGGTCAGGAGAAGGACGGTGGAAGGGGTGCGCATCGGCGGCGGGCATCCTAGCGACTTCACGGTGGGGAGTGGGCCCGTTCGCCACGAGGGGAAGCCCTGGCGGCCCTGCGCGCACCTGCCCGGCCGTGCCCCCTGCGTCCCATTCGCGGGGCGCAGGCTCCATCTTCAAGCCGGCACCTTCCGGGAGGTTTCGCTCATGTCGCGTAGTCGGTTGCTCGCACCCACGGCCCTGCTCTGCGCGGTGTTGACATCCCTCTTCGCGATGGCGGCTTCCGACGACTCCGTATCCACGGGCTCCACCTGGCTGGACGCGAAGCCCCTGCCCACCTGGAACACGTCGGGCGCTCGCCTGCCCAAGGCGCTCCCGGGCGATGGCCAGTCCCTGCGGACCGGACGCTGCGCACGGTTCGCGCGCAAGCCCACCACCGCGTCGGACCGGGCCTTGATGAAGGCGGGGTGGACGCTGCTGGGCCCGCTCCAAATCTTCGACACGACGGAGGTCATCACCGCCGCCGCGGAAGGCGACGGCATGTGCCGCGCCATGGGCTTCCAGGTGTTCGTCTTCGTCGACGGGCGCTTCGCGGGCACCCTGGCACCCGAGCCGATGACGGACCGCTTCGACGGAGCCATGGGCGAGGTCCGCCTCTACAGCCCCAGGAACCTGACGGCCACCGTGCGTCGCTACGCCGCGGACGACCCGCTCTGCTGTCCATCGCGACAGGGCTCCGTGCAGTACGAGCTCCAGCCAGGCCCCAAGGGGCCCGTGGTGACGGCGACCCAGGCCACGACGAGTCCCACCCCACCGCAGTAACGAAGGGCCCACGACATGGACACGCCCGCGACGGTTCCGCCCGAGCTCAAGAAGGAGATCGCCGACGCGCTCCTCCACCTCCGTCCCGCGCATGAGCGGCGCCGTGAGTACGTGCTGGAGCTCCTGGCCACCGTGCTGCTGGCCCTCGCCACCGTCGGGTCCGCATGGACCGCCTACCAGTCGACCCGGTGGAGCGGAGACCAATCCTTCCAGTACAGCAAGGCGAACGCGCTGCGTGCGGAGTCGGTGCGCGCCTCCACGACGATGGCGCTGCTCGTTGAAATCGACACCAGCCTCTTCGCGAGCTGGGCGGACGCGTGGACCGACGGCGACTCGCAAAGGCTCGACTTCTACGAGCGCCGCTTCCGGGAAGAGTTCCGACCCGCCTTCGAAGCCTGGCGCGCGGAGGCAACCCGCCCGGGCGAAACTCCGGAGGGAACGCCCTTCACCCGACCCGAGTACCACCCCGCCACGCTCGACAAGAGTCGGGAGCTGGCCGCAGAAGCCGAGAAGGCCTTCGAACAGGCGCGACAGTCCAACCAGAACGGCGACAACTTCACCTTCTGCGTCGTCCTCTTCGCCTCCGTTCTCTTCTTCGCGGGCGTGTCGACGAAGCTGCTCCACCCCTCGCTGAAGATCGCCCTCCTCGCGCTGGCAGGGGTGATGATGGTGGTGGCGACCCTCTACATGTTCTCCCTGCCACAAAACATCGGCTTCCGAATCCAGTAAGCCGGAGTGCCGGGAAGGATGCGCCGGCCAGGACGTCGCGGCTTCGCGCGCATTACGAAGGGGCATGCGCCCCTTTCTCACGGCCACGTGGCGGTACCTCGTGATGCTCAACTACGAGGTGGACCCGAAGGTGCTCGCGCCGCTCGTGCCGCGGGGCACGGAGCTGGACACGTGGCAGGGGAAGACCTTCGTCAGCATGGTGGGCTTCCGCTTCCTGGACACCCGCGTGCGCGGACTCGCGGTGCCCTTCCACCGGGAATTCGACGAGGTGAACCTGCGCTACTACGTGCGCCATCGCGGCCCCGAAGGCTGGCGGCGCGGCGTGGCCTTCGTGCGGGAGCTGGTCCCTCGCTGGGCCATCGCCACCGTGGCGCGCGTCGTCTACAACGAGCCCTATCTCGCGCTGCCCATGCGGCACATCGTGGAGATGGAGGGCGCCGAGCAGGGTGCTCCGGGCCGGCTGGAATATGCGTGGAAGCACGAGGGCCGCTGGCAGCGCCTGGCGGCGAGCACTCGCGGCCGCCCCGTCGCCAGCACCCCCGACTCGCAGGAAGAGTTCATCACCGAGCACTACTGGGGTTACACGCCCCAGCGCGATGGCGGCTGCGCGGAGTACCGCGTGGAGCACCCGCGGTGGTCCGTGTGGCAGGCGGACGACGTGGCCTTCGACTGTGACGTCTCGCGGCTCTACGGCGACCGCTTCACGTCCGTCCTGAGCGGGACTCCCGCGTCGGCGTTCGTCGCGGATGGCTCGGGCGTGGCGGTGTATCCGGGCGAGCGTCTCGCGGTGGGGATGGACTGACGCCGTCCCGGACGCTCACGCCCGGTAAGCGCGCGATTCCCCGAGCGGCGTGCCGGTCCGCGCGTTGCTCCACGTCGGGCCATGCGCTTCGAGTTCCAACACCTGGGCACCACCACGCCCTTCGAACTGCCCGAAGGACACCACCTGCTGGGCGGCGGTCCCGACGACCACATCCGCCTGGAGTCCCTCCCGCCCAAGCTGTTGACCCTGCGCATCGAAGGGTCCCAGCTCATGGTGGAGGCGACGCGGACCTTCAACGTCAACGGCGTGCTCGTGCCACCCGGCGTGTCCCGACTGGTCCTCCCGGGTGAAGTGCTGGGCCTGCCCGACACGATGCTCCTGAGCGTGCTGCCGGAAGCCCCCATGGAGCGCGGCCTGGGCACGGTCGCCGTGCTCAAGGGATTGCTCACGGGCCTGGACGCACCCGCCCCGTCCCGAGCCGCCACCCTCACCTGTCTGACGGGGCTGGACGTGGGCCGCACCCACGCGCTCGCGGAGGCACGCACCAGGCTGGGTCGCGGCCAGGAGGCGACGCTGCGCCTTCGAGACCGCGCCGTCTCGCGCAGCCACGCCTGCATCCTCCACGACGAGGACGAGGGCACCTTCACCCTGGAGGACCTGGGCAGTCCCAACGGTGTCTTCGTCAATGGTCAGCGGGTGAGAGAACAGGTGCCCCTGTCCGATGGCGACGTCCTGGAGCTGGGCCGGACGCTGCTGCGATTCCAGGCCCCGCTGGAGGAACTCGCACCTGATTCCGTCGCCAGTGAGCCCCCTTCACGGCCCCCGGAAGGAATCGTCGAGGTTCCGACACCCGACGGCGAGGGGGCCGAGGCAAAGGGGCCCTCGGAGGCTCGGCCCACCGTGCGCCGCGCTCACGCGGAATGGTGGCTCATTGGATTGGGCGGAGCGGCGGCGCTGGCGGGGTTGCTCGTCACCTATGTGCTGGCGACGGGATAGTCAGCCCGGCAGAGGCCCCAACCCGGCACGTTCGACGAGAATCCGGGCGAGCGTCTGGTGGTGCCGGAAGAAGCTCGTGAAGTGTACGAATCCCCACTGTCCACGAATCGCGTAGACGGTGACGGGCCCCGGCAGGACGTCCACGTTGCGGATATCCGCGAAGGAGAACCGCCGGGTTCGCACCATGCCCCGGTAGGTGATGCCCCGGGCATCCACGACGATGAGCGTTCGCGCGTAGTACGTGAGCGAGACGCCGAAGAAGAGGATGAAGAAGCCCGCCGAGAGGAAGGTCTTCAGCGGGACCCCTTCGAACTTGAAGAGGTAGAGAAGCACCGCCACCCAGAGCAGGCCAGCCACCGCCATCGAGGCCGCCAGCCCCCGGCGGGGGCGGAAAACCTGCCGTTCGTCCATCTCCGCGTCGCGCACGGCCATGCATCCAAATTAGTGCCTGGGACTGACAGGATCCACCTGCCCCGGCGCCCGCCTGCCAGCCGGTCAACGCAGCTTCGTGGCCTTCTGTCGAGATTCCTCCTGGAGCTGAGGTCGGACATCCGCGGCGGACGAAGCGGCGTAGCGCTCGTAGAGGCCACGGGCCTCGGCGTTGCGACCGAGGGCGCGGTAGGACTCAGCCAACCCGTAAAGGGGGGAGGCCACCTGGGGCTCCAACTCCAACGCGAACTGGTAGTCCGCCGCGGCCTCCGCGTAGCGACGCAGGCCGATGTTCGCGCTGCCGCGCGCGGTGTAGGCGACCGCCAGCATGGGCTCGAGCTGGATGGCCTGGGTCAGATGCGTCAGCGCGGTGGCGAAGTCCCGCGCACCGATGCGCTGCACGCCCTGCTCATAGGCTCGCCGGGCCTGGGTGCGCGTCGTGTCAGCGACAGGTCCGGAGCCAGGTGCCTGCCCCGCGGCCTGGGGTGAAGCGCCCGCCTGGGCCAGCTTCGCGCGAGCCCGGGTGATGTTGTCCTGCGCACTCTGACGGATGGCGGCGTCCTGCGTGAGCCGCGTCGCCGTTTCCCACTTCTCCACCGCCTGCCCGTAGTAGCCGAGCACCGCCAACGCATTGCCCAGCTTGAAGAGGGCCTCCACATGGCTGGAGTCCGCGTGCGACGCGTCCAGGAACGCGAAGGCCGCCTCACGGTAGCGACGCTCCTTCATCAGCGCATCGCCATCACGGATGCGCGAGGCCGCGAGCGCCGGGTTCGACGGCCGCTCCTGGGAGCCCTCCGTGGCCGCGCGGGTCGACGGGAAGGGCAGCGGATCCTGCGCGGCGTTCCCCGTGGGTGAGGCCGACTCAGCCTGGGCAAGACCCACCGCCGGGCCCGCGCTCCCCGCCGGAGCGACAGTCCCAGCCTGAGCAGCAGTCCCCTTCTGCGCGCTGCTCCCCTCCGGTGAGGGCCTTCCCGCCACGGGCGTGGCGCTCGGGGTGCTCCCCTTCTCACGCACGCCGCCCGCGGGCTCCGCGCTCCCCACTGGAGGGACGGCCTCGCTCGCTGGAACAACGGATGAAGGCGGCGGCGCGGCGGCGACACGCGGGCCCGTGCGCTCGGCCGTCGCGGGCAGGGGCACTCCGCCCAGGGCCTTCAGGTGCCCTCGCGCCTTCTGCACCCAGATCTGCTCCGAGGGCCGCCGCTCAAGGGCGATGTAGCCCTGATACGCGGCAATCGCCTGGGCCTTGTCACCGAGCTGACGGTGGCTCTCCGCCAGTCCGTAGTAGCCGTCCGCGTCGTCGGGCTCGAGCTGGACGTAGCGCGCATACGCTCGCGCGGCGGTGGAGGCATCCCCGGCCTTGCGCGCGGCATAGCCCAGGTTGAAGAACGCCATCTTGTGCTGGGGGTCCGCTTCCGTGGCCTCGATGAAGCGCGCCATGGCGTCCTTCAACTGGCCCTGGCGGAACAGGACACTGCCCAGGCCATTGAGCGCCGGGGCGTATCCAGGCGTGGCGGCCAGCGCCTCGCGATAGGCGATGGTGGCCTCATCCAGACGACCACCGGAGAGCGCTGACTCACCGCGAGCGAAGGCAGCCCGGGCGGGCTCGGAAGGCTCCGCGGCGCCGAGCAGCAACACCGCGGTCAGGGCGATGACGGACCTGCTCACGAAAACCATGACGTCCCCCAGGGGGTGGCTCCCGACTGCCGTAGCAGAAACCGGGGACGGCGTCACGGCGCTCCCGCACCCTCGGTGGGAAGTTTCCTCCGAGGGTGCGCTTCCCCGCCTCAGCTGCGGAAGGGGTTCTGCAGCAAAACCGTCTCGCCACGGTCAGCGCCCACGGAGACGCACACCACGGGGACGCCGCTGATCTCCTCCACGCGACGGACGTAGCGCTTCGCGTTCTCCGGCAGCTCGTCGAAGCTGCGCACGCCGGCGAGCTTCTCGTCCCAACCGGGCAGCGTCTCGTAGATGGGCTTGACGCGCGCCAGGTCCTCGTAGTCCCCGGGCAGCTCGGTGACCTTCTGGCCATCCAGGTCGTACGCGTTGCAGAGCTGGAGCGACTTGAGCCCGCTGAGCACGTCGAGCTTGGTGAGCGCGATGCCCCACAGGCCGTTGACGCGCACCGCGTAGCGCAGCACCACGCCATCCAACCAGCCGCAGCGGCGAGGGCGACCCGTCGTCGCGCCGAACTCATCACCGACCTTGCGCAGCTGATCGCCAATCGCGTCGTTCAGCTCCGTGGGGAACGGACCGCCGCCCACGCGCGTGGTGTAGGCCTTGCTGATGCCCATCACCTTGTCGATGGCCGTGGGCCCCAGGCCCGAGCCCACCGCCGCGTTGCCGGCCACGCAGTTCGACGACGTGACGAAGGGATAGGTGCCGTGGTCCACGTCGAGCAGCGTGCCCTGCGCGCCCTCGAAGAGGATGCGCGCGCCCTTGCGCACCTGCTCCGCGAGGAACAGCGAGGCGTCGTGCACGTAGGGCTTGAGTCGCTCGCCCAGCGCGGAGAACTCGGCCAGGACCTGAGGCACCTCCAGCTGCGGCACGGGAACGCCCGCCTTCGCGCACAGCTCCTTCAGCTCCTCGAGCGCCTGCGGCAGCCGCTCCTCGATGCGCTTGCGCAGCCGGTCCGAATTGAGCAGGTCACGCATGCGGATGCCCCGGCGCGCGACCTTGTCCTCGTAGGACGGGCCGATACCGCGACCGGTGGTCCCAATGGCGCTGCCACCGCGGGCCTTCTCGCGGAAGCTGTCCAGCAGCTTGTGCCACGGGAAGATGACGTGGGCATTGTCGGAGATGAGGAGCTGCGAGTCCTCCTTGAGGAAACCGCGCGCCTTGAGCGCATCGATTTCACCCACGAGCACCGCGGGGTCCACCACCACTCCGTTGCCAATGACACACGTCTTGCCCGGGTGGAGGATGCCCGAGGGAATCAGGTGAAGGACGGTCTTCTGGCCACCCACCACGAGCGTATGGCCCGCGTTATTGCCGCCCTGGAAGCGGACGACCAACTGGGCATGCTCGGTAAGCAGGTCGACGACCTTGCCCTTACCCTCATCTCCCCACTGCGCTCCGATGACGACGACGTTCGGCATGGTGCCCGCCGCTTAGCACGCGGAAGGGGCCGGGTGACAGTGTTCCGAGAAGCCACAATGCAGGGCCTGGCAGGTCGCCACCTCTCGTCCCGCCCAGGCACCTCGGACCTCTCCTCTGGCCAGCGCCCGCGCGCCGTCCGCGAGCCGCCTGGCCGCTTCCTCTTGACCCACCCCGTCCATGCTCCACTCGGGCTCGGGCCGGGCCTCGCCCAGGAAGACCACGCCCACACGGACGGGGACTCCAGGCCGCACCATCCGTCGAGCCGCCAACGCCAGCGCCGCCAGCTCGTGTGTATACGCGGCGGCCCCCAGGGGATGTCGTCCACCCGACTTGTAGGCGACCACCACCGCCTCACCGCGAGGTGATTCCCACAGAACATCCACCTCGCCCTCCAGGGACACGCCGTCCTCCAGGGACAGCGAGAAGGCCAGGCTCCGGTGCACCATGCGCGAGGGAGACTCCGCCACCGAGCGAGCGAAGTCCGTGACGAGGAAGCGCTCCACCGTCGACAGGACCTCCTCCATGCCCTCGTCGTCCGGAAGCGAGCCTGCCTCGCGCAACAATGACTCCAGATGCGCTCGGCGCTCCGTCACGTCCACGTCACGCGCCGAGGCGAGTCGCAGGTCCGCTCTCCGCAACAACTCACGCACCAGCTCCGCTGGACTCTTCGCGGGCAGCCACCCCTCCGGGTCGACCAGGAGTGGCGCGTCCCGGACAGGGGCTTCCCAGGGCCAGGGCGCCGCGCGCAACCCCAGCCGGTGCACGTAGTGGAAGCGTCGAGGACAGGCGAGGAAGTCCTGCACCGCGCTCACGGGCGCGGAGACTCCACCGGGTGACTCGCCCATCTCCACCAGCCCGCCGCGCACGCGCAGCAGCGCGGCCTCCACTCGAGCCCCCGCGCGAGCGAGCGACTCCGGTCCCGGTGGCTCCGGGTCCGCGGGCGGTGGCAGTTCATCCACATCCACGTCGTCGACGAACTCGCGCGTGGTGACGTCTTCCAACCGCGCATCGATGAGATGCCACCACGAGTCCTTGCCCGCGCGAGGCTCCTCGCCTCCAGAGAGGACCAACAAGTCCCTCGCGCGCGTGAGGGCCACGTAGAGCAGGCGGCGGTACTCGGCGTCCTCGCGCGCCTTGAGTTCCTGTCGCACCGCCTCGAAGCGATTGGAGGTGTAGCCCTCCAACGAGTCCGGCACCCACGGCCGCAGGGCGATGCCATGAGAGCGCTCGAAGTGCGCGCGCCCGGAGGTGCTCCGACGCCGGCCGCCCATGCCCGGCACCACGACGACGGGCCACTCCAGGCCCTTGGCGCGGTGGATGGTGAGCAACTGCACCGCGCGCGGGTCACCCGCGTCCAGCAGGTCCGCCTGCGCCTCGGTGGGGTCGGACTCGGCCAGCATGCGCAGCTCTCGCGCGAAGGCCACACAGCCCCCCGTGCCACGCTCGTCACGCCGCGACGCCAGCGACAGCAGCTTCTCCACGTTGGCGCTCGCCTGCTCCGCGTAGGGTGAGCCCGCCAACGCCTCGCGATACCCCGTCATGTCCAGCGCCGCGAGCAGCAGCTCCCTCACACCCAGGCGGTCTCTCTCCTGGCGCAAACCGGGCAGCGCGGCGAGGAAGTCCACCAGGCGCACCCGCTCGCGCTCGGGCAGCGACTCCAGCACCGTGGGGTCCGACAAGCGCGGCGACGCCAGCGACAACGGCTGCTCCCCCGCGAGCTGGAACAGGGACGCATCCGACAGCCCCACGAGCGGCGAGCGCAGCACGGCCGCGAACGCGAGCGCGTCCTCCGAGTCCGCCAGCAGCGCCAGCAACGAGGCCAGGTCCAACACCTCCTGCGCGCCGTAGAAGCCGCGTCCGCGCAACACCCGGTGCGGCACACCGTGACGGATGAGCGCCTGTCGATAGACCTCCAGGTGCGTGAAGGTCCGGAACAGCATGGCCACGTCCCCACCGCGCGCGGGCCGGGCCCCTTCTCCATCCTCGCGCGCCACGGTGGGCGCCGCGCCCGGCGCGAGCATGATGCGCAGCCGTCGCGCCACGCAGTCCGCATCCAGCCAGCGCAAGTCGCCCGCGGTCTCCTGCTCCTCCAGGTGGAGCCGCTCCACGGCGGCCGTCTCGGAGAGCGAGGCACGCACCGGGGACAGGTCGTCCTCCTCCGGGACGTAGATGACCTCGAACGGACGCGGCGCCTGCGAATCCGCCGCCACCAGCACGCCGGCGAAGGCGTGATTGAAGAAGGACAACAGCCCCGGCACCGAGCGGCGGTTGTGCTGGAGGAAGCCGCGCGTGCCCCCCTCGTCTTCAATCTTCTTGGCGAGCACCGTGAACACGGAGACATCCGCGCCACGGAACTCGTAGATGGACTGCTTGCGGTCTCCCACCGCGCAGAGGAACGCGGGCTCCAGGGGCAGCGCGGTGGCCAGGTCCACGTCCGCCGCAAGTTCGCGCGGGCCTTCCTCGCGCCGCTCCGAGAGCAACAACACCAACTCCAACTGGAGACGGTTGGTGTCCTGGAACTCGTCCACCAGCAGCGAGCCCACGCGCTCCTGCACCTGTCGGCGGAACTCGGGGTAGTCCCTGAGCAGGTCCCTCGCCTTCACCAGCAACGACGTGAAGTCGAAGACGTTGCGACGGGAGAACTCCGCGTCGTGCCGGGTCTCCACGCGGCCCAGCAGCTCACGGAACGTGGCCTCGAAGGGCGCCGTGCGCCACGCGGCCCAGGAATCCTCCAGCCTGCGCACCGAGCCGTCGCTCTTGCCGAACGTCCGCCAGTACAGCTCACGCACCGGCGCCGCGGCGCCCTTGCTGAGCCTCGCGAAGTTGCGCCCATCCGCCGCGAAGCTGGCGCGCAACCACGGGTAGCGGTCTCCCTGATGGAAGTTCTCCGCCGTCATCCCGTTCAGCGCCTTCTCCAGGGCGCCCACCAGCCGGCTCCACTCGCCCTTCGCATCCAGCGCGCGCGCTTCACCGCACAGCCGCAGGCTCTGCGTCAGGGCTTCATCCAGGTCCTCGCGAGCCTCCGCCACGTCTCCCACGGCGGCCGACGCGGCCTTCAACCCCTCCTCGCGCAGCTTGCCGTAGACCGACACCAGCGCGGCCACCAGTCCGTCGGAGAAGCCCGAGCCGGAGAAGCCCAGCTCCTGGCACAGCTCGCGCACCTGCGCGTCCCCGCCCTCCAGCGACTCCAACACCACGCGCTCGGCCACGTCCTGCACGAGGCTGGAGGCCTCCAGTTCGTCGAGCACCTCGAAGCTCGGGTCGATGCCCACCGCAGGAGGAGCCCGTCGCAACAACTGGCCACAGAGCGAGTGGAAGGTTCCCACCGTGGCCGAGCCCAGCTCCTCGCGCATCTGCCGCCATGCATCGGGCAACGGGAAGGGCCGGCCCAGCCGTTCGAGCGACTCGCGCAGCTCCACTTCCTGGTCCAGGCGAGCATCCCCCTGGGCCAGCCCGTCCAGACGCTGGCGCACGCGGGAGCGCATCTCCGCCGCGGCCTTGTCCGTGAAGGTCAACATGCACAGCCGCGCGGGACGAATCGCCGCGCCCGCCTCGCGCGCACCGGCCAACAGGTGCAGCGTCATCGTCACCAGGCTGTACGTCTTGCCCGCGCCAGCGCCCGCCATCAACGCGAGGTTGCGCTCCAGCGCGAGCAGGGAGGGAGCCACGCTCATCCGCCCTCCTCCGTCATCCGGCGCTCGGTGATGCGGCACACGGCTCGGAAGCCACACATGCCGCAGTCCTGGGGCCGCGCGGCGAACTGTCCCTCTCGCAGCGTCTTCACGAGTGACTCCACCGCGTTGGGCAGGTTGCGTCCACCCTCCTTCGCGGCGACTCTCGCCCGCACCTCCGGGTCCGTGGACAGCAGCTCATCCAGCTCCTGCGCGGGGACGACGTCGGACAGATGGATGGTGGCGCCGGTGCGCAGCGAGAACCACGCGGCCTGACTCGCCGTCGCGTGCCCGCTCTCCCGCGCCGCGAAGAGGTACAGCGGCAGTTGGAAGTCCGACGTGAGCAGCCGCTTCTTCAGCTCGTTCTTGTCCAGCTTCCCGGACTTGTAGTCGATGACGCCCACCTCCGAGCCCGCCACGTCGAGCCGGTCGATCTTCCCCTCGAAGACGATGGCGTCCCCTTCGATGGGAAGGACGACGTGGCGCCAACGGTCGTCCGTGGCCGCGGGGCCGAACTGGAGTTCGAAGCCCTCTGGCACCAACCGCTCGAACGGAAGCCCGCGCCGCTCATCCACGAGGATGCGACGGGCCATCGCCCGCGCGCGCTCATGCGCCAGCTTCCACAGCGCGGGATGCCCCACGTGATGGAACTTCTCGAAGTGCGCCACCGCCGACTGGAGCGCCGTGTCCAGCACCTCGTCCGGCACGTCCTCCGGCGCCTTGCCCAGGAGCTGGTGCTCCTTGAGCGCCTGGAACACCTCCTCGACGACGCGGTGCCAGAAGGTGCCGCGGCCCCTCGCGTCGAACTCCTCGCCCGGACGGTCCGGCTCGGCCACCTTCAGGCCATACGTGAGGAAGCCCTGGAAGCCACAGTTGCCGAAGCGCGCGAGCGCGGAAGCGGACAGCGGCCGAGTGAGGTCGAAGCGGAACGCCTCACGCAAGGACGCGCGCTGCGTGTTCCCGTCCACCGAGCCCGTGAAGGGCCCCGGCTTCTTGTTCGGGTCGCCGAAGAAGAACAGCCGCTCCACTTCCACCAGGGACAGCTCGCGGGCGCCCGAGTACCAGGCTTCCTTGTCGAAGTGACGCTTGAGCAGGCTCGCCGCCGCGTCCGGCTCGGTGACGCGCAGCTTCGGCTGCGCCAGGGCTTCCAGCGCCACGCAGCGACGCAGCTCGGACTCCGTCAGCACCTCGTCGAGCGGAGGGATGGGCGGCAGCGAGCGCGGCTGCCACTTCAGCGCGGTGAGCCGGCGCACTTCCTCCAGGAACGAGGACGGCACCTGCTCCTGGCCTCCCGAGCCCTCCATCGCGAAGGACAGGCTCAGCGTCTCCTCCGCCGCCGCGAGCGCGCTGGCGAACAGCAGCCGGTCCTCGGTGAGCCGCCACGGCGCTCGCTCCTCGAACTCGCCTCCCGTCAGCCGGAACACATCCCGGCCCAGGTGCTGGTTGAGCGCGGAGCGCTCCGCGTCCCCGAGCAACGGAGAGGGCGCATCCCTTCCAGGGAAACGTCCCTCGGTGAGCCCCGCGAGGAACAGATGTCGGAACGAGCGCCCTGGAACCTCGGCGGCATCCAGCACCTCCACCGCGGAGCCACGAGGCCCTCGCGCGGGCAGGTGCGCGTCCGCCATCGCATCGCGCAGCCAGCGTCCGAAGGTGCGCCGACGCAACACCGGGCCGCCGCCCACCGCCTTCATCGTCCGCAGCAGGCCCTGGACTCGCAGCCGGAGCGCCTCGCGCGCGGCCTCGTCACGGGCTCGCGCATCCAGGGCCCGAGCCGCGAGGCCCCCTTCCTCGCGAGCCTCCAGCGGCCCTTCCGAGTCCATCAGCCCCAGCCGCTCCACCACATGCCACCACGTGGCCAGCAGCTCCGCGACGGTGCCCTTCTCGGGAATCCGTCGGCAGTAATCCACCAGCAACTGGCAGCGCTCGCGCAGCAGCCGCACCGCATGGATGCGGGCGCTCCCGTCCTTCTTCTGCGCCCCCTGCAACGCCTGGAGTCGGCGCGCGAGCCCATCCAGCCGGATGTCATAGGCGCCACGCCCTCGCAGCGCGCCCAGCCGGTCATCACGCACGGCCGCCAGTGCGAAGAAGCTCGCGGGCGCCTCCGGTCCTCCCCGCGACAACGTGGGCGCGTAGCGACTGCCCACCAGCTCCGCCACGCGCTCGGCCGGAAAGCCATCCTCCACCAGGAACGGCAGGTCCAGCGCCAGGCGCACCGGCCCCGCCAGCGCGAGCGGCTCGCCCCAGGGAAGACGCACGGGCACCCCCAGCTCGCCCAGCGATTCAGCAAGCCACCCGGCCTCCGGTCCCAGCTCGCGGTAGGCGATGGCGATGTCCGAGGGAGACGCCCCGTCGGCGATGAGTCGGCGCACGTCCCGGGCGACCAGTCGCGCTTCTTCCCGCGCCGTGGCCGCGCTCCACACACGAGGCTGGAGCTCCACGTCCTTCAGCGCCTCGCGCGGCGCCCGGGGCGAGAAGACGAAGCGCCCCAGGTCGATGAAGGGCCGGGCCTCGAAGGTGACGTCCGCCTTGAAGAGGTCCACGTGCGGCATCGTCTCGCCACGGTTCTCGAACGCGCGGAACAGCGAGGCCAGCGCCGCGTCCGCCACCGGAGAGCCACCCACCGGCGTCTCCACCCGCAGCGTCACGCGCCGCGATTCACACGCGGCCGCCAGCGCCAGCAACAGCTCCAGGCCCGAGGGGCGCACGTCGTAAACGCCATGCAGGACGAGCGTGCCCACGCCATCCCAGCTCGTGGGCCACTCGCCCCGACCGAGCGCCTCGCGCGAGCCCCTCAACACGTCCTCACGGTCAGCGAGGCCCAGCTCCGCCAGCTTCTGCTCGTACAGGTGGTACAGCCGGGCGAGCACCCGCACGTGCTTCTGCCGCTCGGGCGGGAGGACCTCCACCGCGTCCTGCAGCTCGCGCGGCGACAGGCGCCCCGCCTTGAGGTCCAGCACCACGTCCAGCCCCGCGCGCGCGAAGGCCGGCTCCCGGACGTACTCGCCGAAGTGCGTGGGACCCAGCAACGCCCCCAGCGAGGACATCACCGCGCGCGCACCCACCGCCGGGCACGGACGCCGGTTCAGCTCGCGAGCGCCCCCGAGCACGCCCAGCAGCTCATCCCAGGTGAGCAGGTCCGTCCCCATCGCCAGGCCCCGGGCGCTCCGCTCCGCACGCAAGGCGGCCTGACGCCGACTGGCATCGGGGAACACGTGGAGGGTACGGATGGGGCGGGCCATGGATGCGCGGAGTGTAGAACGACCGAGCGGGTCGCTTTCATGCTCCATTCCACGCTCGGCGCCCAGTGTGTTTGCAAGCCCGCCTGCTTGCCCACCTGTTTCACACGATTCACGAGTGAACCGGACCTCCGTGCCGGGTTTATCCCGAAGCCCCGGCGCATCCGGGCGCCTCGGCCGTCACTCGGGACGCCCCCGGAAGACGTCCTGACCGGCGGCCAGGGCCTCCATCGCGGGGGCCAGGCGCGGCCGACTCTCCGCCAGGAACTCGGGGAGGATGGCGTCCTCCAGCTTCTGGCGCTGCTCCTTGGGGAGGTCGCCCAGGGACGCATGGGTCCGCGCCACGACGTTCCCCGCCCAGCAGCAGGCATGGTCCGCTTCCTGGATGACCCGTGCGCTCACGTCCCCCAGCACGATGAGCATGTTGTCGTTGCCCTGCCCCTCGATGAGGGGAATGTCCACGTCGCCCAGGAGCTGCATGTCGCCCGAGGTGATGAGTCCCGGAGCCGTGACGCGTCCGACGATGGTGACAGACGAGTCGGGACCACAATCGTACAGGGGCAGCGTGGACAGGACGCTCCCGAGGAACACGAGCGGCACACGCCACCGCACCGGGCCCGTGAGGACGACGTTCGCGGCGATGACCCGGGGTTCGTTCCAGGCCTGTTCATCGAGCGTCAGCGTGGGCAGCTCCGCCGGATGGAGCTCTCTCAAGGCGAGCGCCCACACCGCTTGCAGGGTCGGATTGCCGCCTTCCGCCTTCCATTGCGCGGGGCCCTGGCTGGCGACTTTCGCGAACCCGGCGGGGTCAGGCAGCAGCGAGGTCGCGGCGAGCACCTCCCGCTGAGACTCGTTGAGCCGGGCCAGGGCCCGAGCCCAGGCATGCTCCCAATCCTGGGGTTTGAAATCGGGTCGATGGTCGAGCCACTCCTGCATGACGTCGCGCTCCCCTGCCCTCGCCACGGGCACGCGCGGAGGTAACAGGACTCCGTGTCTTCGTCACGCTCCCACGGGAGGGCAAGCCTCCCCGCCCTGGCATGGTGGACTTGATTGGCAGTCGCTCCGCTTCGAAGCGCGGTGTAGCGTTCCGACTCGAATGACGCTCGAAGAGGCTCGCGGGGAGCTGGGGGTGACCGCCGAGGCGGAGCCCGAACTCGTCCGCAGGACGTATCTGCGCATGTTGAAGACCCGCAAGCCGGAAGTGGACCCCCAAGGGTTCGCCCGGCTGCGCGAAGCATATGAGCTGCTCAAGGCCGCGCACGACGGCACCGAGGCACCGCGCACGAGCGCCGCTCCGGAACCGGTGGCTCCCGCCACGGTCGACGCGCCACACGCGTCCGGGCCCCTGAGCGCCGACGCGCGGCTCGACACCTTTCGGGCCCGCTTCAGCACACTGCCTTCGGATGCTCCCACGGATGCGCCCATCCTGATTGCTCGCGAGGCGGTGGAAGCCCTTCCCGAGGCAGGCGAGGCCCGCCACTGGCTCATCAAGGCCCTGATGGCGTCGAACCGGAAGGAGGAGGCGACGCAAGCCTTCCGGGACGCGTTCAACCAGGGGCATCCCGAGTTCCTCCTGGCGTTCGCGCAGACCTTTCCGCAGCGGTTGACCGAAGCGGAGATCAACCTGCTCGGAACGACGGCCGCGCATCCCTTCTTGTGGGGACTCGCCGAGGAGCTGGGCACCTCCGATGACTGGGACAAGGCGGGCCAGGCCGCGCTCGTGGCGCTGGCCGCCATCAAGCGCCATCCCGAACATCCACCGCCGAAACCCACGTGGGTGCTCGCCTTCCTGCTGCAGTTGCACCTGAATGGCCGGCCCCGCGAAGCGCGTGCGCTGCAGGCGAGCTACTCAGCGTGGCTGGAGGCCGAGGGACTCCTCGACGCGTTCCAGGAACAGGATGAGGCGTGGGTGTGGAGGCTGGTTCAGGAGCTGGCGGAGCTGGATGACGACGTCTCTCCCGGCGTGCGCAAGCTGCTCGCCGATGCGGTGCTGAACGGAAACCTGGAGAACACCCGGGAGCAGATGCGCGCCTATCGCCGCCGCGAGCCCGAGCGCGCCGCCCATGCCCTGGAGCAGATTCGCGCCCGCTGTCCTTCCTTCCAGGCCGCGCTCGGGGAGAGCCTGGTGCCCAAGGGGCCGCCGCCCGGAGTGACCCGCCCTTCCCCGCCGAAGAAAGCCCCCGCTGACGCGAAGCCGCCGGCGCCCGACACGGGACGGAGCGCCTCGCGGTACACCACGTACGCGCTCGCGTCCGTCGGCGTGTTGATGGCGACCATGGTCGCCGTGGGAGTCATGACCTTCGGGCCGAAGTCGGGTCCTGGAGGCACCGAGGAGGTCACTCGTGAGGAGCGCGTGTCGGCGGCGCGCGAGGCAGCCCGAGTGCTGTGCGCGGCAATCCCCGGCACTGACTCAAAGGAAGCCTGTACGGGGCTCACCAAGCTGGTCGACTCGGTGGAGGCGGAGGACTGTCCCGACGTGTCGAGGAAGTACATGAAGGTCCTCGCGGTGGTGCAGGAACAGACCGCCCGAGTCCCCGCGAACGAGCAGGACCCCGCCGCGCGCCAGGCGCGAATGACCGCCGCCCGGTTCCGTCTCACGGACGAACTCCGGGGACTCTGCCCCCAATCCCTATGAGTCCTTCTTCCAAGTCTCCCATCCTCGGCATCGACCTGGGCACCACCTACTCGCTGGTGTCCGTGTTCAGCGAGGGCCGGCCGGTCCTCATTCCCAATTCCCTCGGCGAGTTCCTGACACCCAGCGCTGTCGCGCTCGACGAACAGGGTCAGGTGCTGGTGGGCGCGGCGGCTCGCTCTCGCGGAGTCCTCCACCCCGAGCAGGCGGCGCTCGCCTTCAAGCGAGACATGGGGACCTCGCGGGTCTATCGACTGGGAGACCGGACGTACTCGCCCCAGGAGCTGTCGGCGCTGGTGCTCGCCGCGCTCAAGCGCGACGCCGAGGCCTTCCTGGGAATGGCGGTTGAAGAGGCCGTCATCACCGTCCCCGCTTATTTCGGGGACCCGCAGCGACAGGCCACTCGGGACGCCGGAGCCATCGCGGGACTCAAGGTCGAGCGCATCATCAACGAGCCCACGGCGGCGGCGCTGGCCTATGGGCTGCACGAGCGCAACCGGGAGCTGAAAGCCGTTGTGTTGGACCTGGGTGGCGGGACGTTCGACGTCACGGTGTTGGAGATCATCGAGGGCGTGGTGGAGATCCAGTCCTCGGCGGGTGATGCGCGGCTGGGCGGCGAGGACTTCGACACGTTGCTGGCGCGCCATGTCGCCCAGCGGTTGCGACAGGACAAGGGCTTCGACCTGGAGGCCCACGCACCGGGCTGGGCGCGCTTGCGGGAGGCGTGTGAAGCCGCGAAGCGGCGGCTTTCGCAAACGGAGAGCACGCGCATCGTCCTTCCCGAGCTGCCGGTGGCGGAAGGCAAGAAGCTGGACTTCGAGTTCGCGCTCACCCGTGAGGATGCCGAGTACGCCTGGGCCTCCGCGCTCGAGCGCATGCGCGGGCCGATTCATCGGGCGTTGCAGGATGCGTCACTGAAGGCCACGGACATCGAGGAGGTGCTGCTCGTCGGAGGTTCGACGCGCATGCCGTGCGTGACGACCTTCGCGACGCAGGTGTTTGGACGGTTGCCGTTGCGCAAGCTGCCGCCGGACGAGGCCGTGTCCATGGGCGCCGCGGTGCAGGCGGCGATGAAGGCGGGAGACCAGGCCGTGGATGACCTGGTCGTCACGGACGTCGCGCCGTTCACGCTGGGGGTGAGCACCGCCGCGCAGGCGGGCCACCGGCGAATCACCGGAATCTTCAGTCCCATCCTGGAGCGCGGCACGGTCATCCCCGCGAGCCGCGTGGAGCGTTACTGGACGGCCGGCGACTTCCAGCGAGAGATTCGGCTGGAGGTGTACCAGGGCGAGCATGCGCAGTGCAGCGACAACGTGAAGCTGGGCGAGTATGCCTTCTCGGGGCTGCCACCGGCCCCGGCGGGAGAGCAGTCCATCGACGTGCGCTTCTCGTATGACCTCAATGGCATCCTCGAGGTGGAGGTCACCGTCGTCACCACGGGTCGCAAGGAAGCCTTCGTCATCGAGCAGCGCCCGGGCAAGCTGTCACCGGGGCAAATCGAAGAGGCGCGGCGCTCCATGGCGGCGCTGAAGCTGCATCCCCAGGATGCCCTGCCGAACACGACGGCGCTCGCGCGAGCAGATGCCTTGCATGTCCAGCTCACGGGACGGGCCCGCGAGGAATTGGCGGCGGCCATCGCCTCGTTCCGGCTCGCGCTCCAGACGCAGCGGCCGGAAGTCATCACCCCCGCGAGGGAGCACCTGACAGGACTCACGGCCCACCTGCGCGAGCGGTGAGCCACACTCACTTCGCGTCTGGCGAAAAGTCGAGCACGAGTTCCAACTGAGACAGGGCGGGATGCGTGAAGCCCGCCCCCAGGAAGAAGCGCTCGCACAGGCCCTCTGGAACGATGGCGCTCACCGCCAGCGCCTTCCCGGGATGCGCGGCGGCCAGTGCCCGCAGCAACCTGCGCCCCGCGCCCTGCCCTCGCGACGCGGGCTCCACCACGAATGACCGCACCCCCAGCGTCGGCGCGGAGACATCCGCCACCACCGCGCACGCCGGCCCCAACCGGAACGCCTTCGCCGGAGATGACAACCCCCGCACCGTCGCCGCATCGAGCTGCCATGGCAACCCGTCCGGAAGCAGCCTCGCGCACTCCTGCAGCCCCACCTCCTCCAACGCCCCCGACTCCGGCGTCGGCGTCCCCACGAACCCCACGAGTCGCCGCACACGCCGGAAACCCAGCCGCTCGTAAAGCTTCACCGCTGGCGCATTCTGCTCGATGACCTCCAGCACCATCCGCGCATCCCCGCGTGCTCGCGCCTCCGCCATCAACGGCCGCAGCATCTCCCCACCCAGTCCCTGTCCCCGTCGACTGGGAATGATGCCCATGCCCGCGACGCGACTGACCCGCCCGCGCCTTGCCATCAACACCAGCCCCGCCCACTCTCCGTCCACCCGCGCGACCCGACTCTCCATGAGCGAGATGTGCTCGCTCCGCACCCGCGCATCGAAGGCCTGGGGTGCGTCGGGAATCGGGACGAAGTAGCCCTCGAACGAACGGGCGAACAACGTGGACAAGGCCAGGAACGGCAACTCCGCTGCGGAAATGAGGTCCATGGGATGTCGCTCGAACCCCGGAGATCGCGGTCCATTCCGCGCCACGGCGATGACGTCTCCGGAACTCAGCACCCTCCCTACCACTCTCGCTCCCGCCCTCGGAGCCTCGTGATGCGCCGCTCGGCTACGGGCTGTCCCAAGGCTCGCCAGCGAGCCGCTCCGCCACGAAGGCGACGAACGCTCGCGCCTTCGACGCCACCAGTCGCCCAGGTGGGTGGACGGCGAACACCCCCACCTCCGGTATCGACCAGTCCTCCAACACCCGCACGAGCCGACCCGCGCGCAGGTCCTCTCCCACCAGGAAGGTCGCCAGCGCCGAGACACCACAGCCCCCCAACGCGGCGAGCCTCAGCGCCTCGGCGTTGTCCGCCCTCAGCGCGGGCCGCACACGGACCGTGGCGCGCTCCGCCCCCCGCGAGAACGTCCAGGTCTCTCCGTCCGCGAAGTGGCTGAACTGGAGACAGGGATGGGCCGACAGGTCCTGCGGCCGCGCGGGCGGCTTTCGTCCCCGCAGATAGCGAGGTGACGCCACCAGCAGACGCCGCACCGTGGCCAGACGACGCGCCACCAGGCTGGAGTCCGGCAACGCGCCAATCCGGATGGCGACGTCGACCCCTTCCTCGACGAGGTCGACGTAACGATCCTGGAAGGTGAGCTCCAGCTCGATGCGCGGATAGCGACGCATGAAGTCCGGGATGAGCGGCGCGACGTGGAGCTGGCCGAAGAGGTTGGGCAGCGCCACTCGAAGCCTGCCCTTCGGGTCGCCTCCGAGCCCGGACACGAGCGCTTCCGCCTCCTCGACGCGATGGAGCACATCCGTACAACGCTCCAGGTACAGGGCGCCCGCCTCGGTGAGCGAGACATGACGGGTGGTGCGACGCAGCAGCGCGGTCCCCAGGGCCGCCTCCAGCCGCGCCACACGGCGGCTCAGTGTGGAGGCGCTCACCCGCAGCTCCCTCGCCGCATCCGCGAAGCTCAGCGCCTTCGCCACGGCGGAGAAACCCAGCATGTCCTCCAGTCGGTCCCTCAACTCCAAGCGCTCCACGCCCGACCTCCGATTGTTGCGACTTCCGCACGAGTCTAATGCGCCCACTTCCGATGATGGGGCACCACTCCCGGGTTACTTCCCTCGTGTCCCCGCGAGTCCGTCCTCTCTCGCAGGTATGCCGTGACGAAGCGCGGCGAGGCCCACGGGCCTCGTGCGCCCTTCACGAACCCGCACTGCGCGGCTCGATGAAGTCCCCTCTCCTTGCCTCGGGAGTCCACTGGATGTGCTCGCCATCCCTCGCTGGTGCCTTGACCGCCCTGCTGCTCGCCTCCACCCCGGCGGCGTCACCTCCCGCCCCCGCCTCCTCGGCCTCCGACGTGAGCGCGAAGTCGCGTCCCCGCGTTACCGAGCAGTTGCCACTCCCTCCCGATTTCACCATTCCGAACGGCATCGCCCACGCCGTGGACGGGACGCTTTATGTCGGCTCCGTGGCGGATGGCCGCGTGCTCCGACGCGCGCCCGGAGGTGCATGGACAGAGCTGTTTCCCGGCTCGGAGCAGGTGTTCTCCGCGACGAGCCTCCGTCTGGATGCACCTCGGAACCTGCTGTGGGGGACGTCTCCCGATGCCATGGGCTTGCTGCGCCCCAAGGGCACCATGGGTGGACGACGTCACGCTCGAATCTTCGCGCTCGACGCTCGCACGGGGGCGCTGCGCAAGCTCGTCCACCTGCCGGAAGGCGCGCTCGGAAATGACCTCACCGTGGCGCCGGATGGCGGCCTCTATGTCACGGACAGCGCCCGTGCCTCCGTGCTGTACCTGCGCCCCGGTGGTGAACACCTGGAGACGTGGGTGACAGACCCGCGCTTCAAGGCGCAGGGCACGGGCATGAGCGCGGTCGGCCCCGCCGGGATCGCGCTCGCCGCGGATGGGCGCACGCTCGCCGTCAATACCTACGGGCCAGGGCGGCTGTTCTTGATTCACCCCGGAGCGTCGTCCGACGCCCCGCCCCGAGTCACCGAGGTGGAGCTGCCTCGCCGTCTGGAGAACCCAGATGGGATGCGCTTCGCACCGGATGGCCGCCTGCTGCTCGTCGAAGGCTCGATTCAGAGCGGCGACGGACGCCTCATCCGCGTCGAGGTCCTCGGGAAGACACAGGGCCCGAGGACGCTGGAAGTGCTCGCCTCGGAGTTGGAGTCGCCCGTCAACCTCACCGTGTCGGACGAGGGCACGGTGTGGGTGACGGAGGCGCGTCTTCGCGACCGACTCCTCAAGGGCACGTCGGTGCCTCTGCCGGAGACCTTCTGGGTGGCTTCGGTACCACTGTCCCGCTGAAGCCCCGGCTGCCTCCACCCTCTGGAAAGACGGTGGAGGCAGAGAGTCTTCCCTCGCGGCTCAGGTGGTCAGCGAGAAGGTGATGCGGATACCGCCCAGCAGGTACTCCTCACCATCCGCCACCTGCCGACGGGTGATGCGGGTGTTGTCGAACCACGTGCCATTCGAGGACTTGAGGTCCTCGATGAAGACCTCATCGCCGTCGCGCTGAATGACCGCGTGCTCGCGAGACACCCTCGCGGATTTCACCATCAGGTCGGCGCTCGGCCCACGCCCGATGATGAACCGCTCGCGCGCGACGAGCACGGGCTCGCCCTCGTCGAGCTTGACGTGCACCTTCAGCTCCGGCGGCGCCTGGACGATGATGGTCTTGTCCGGCTTGACGGCGGCGCCTGTCTTCCGCTCGTCCTTGGCCTGGGTCACCAGGTCGGCGGAATCATCGTCCGCCAGGGCGGGACCACTCGCGGCCTCGTCCTCTTCGTCCGCGTCTTCGTCTCCCTCGGCATCCTCATTCGAGTCGTCAGCGTCCTTGCCCGAATCCGTGTCGTCGGAGTCCTCCTCATCGGCGTCGTCATCCGAGCCCTCGTCATCCGAGTCCTCGTCATCAGCGTCGTCGTCCGAGTCTTCAGCGCCCTCGTCCGAATCCTCCTCGTCCGTTTCCTCGCCGTCAGCGTCGTCGTCCGAGTCCTCGTCGTCCGAGTCCTCCTCCGGCTTCGCTTCCACGGGCTCGACCCATTGATCGACATCCCGCACGAGGTCCCGGACTCGCGCGCCGACGGCCTCTCGCAGCGCCTCCACATCGACGGGAGCCTCCGCGACGGCGGCCTTCTCCTCCGGCGCCGCGTCACTGGCCAAGGCCTCATCCGAATCCGGTGAGCCTTCGTGCTCCCCGGTCTTGGACTCGTCCTCCTCCGTATCCGCCAGCTCGACAGCCGGTGGTGCCGGCCGCGGCTCCACCTTCTGCTCGACCTCGCGGACAATCTCCCGAACGCGCTCGGCGACCTCGACGCTCGGCGTGGCGTCGCTGGGTTCCGTCTTCGTCTCGACGGGGGCCTTCGCCACCGTCAGCTCGGGCGGGGCGACGGCGACAACGACCGCGGGTGCCGCCACCGGCGCGGGCGACGCCACTGCGACCACCGCCGGAGCAGCCACCGCTTCCGCGAGGCTGACCTGCGTGGGCTGGATGAACCCGAACTGTCGCGCGAGCGAGAAGACGGCCTGATTGACGAGGACGTCGCGGTCCACGCCCATCTCCCGGCTCATCGTCTCCAGCGCGGTCCAGAGCGGATCCGCGATTTCGACCTTTCGAGGAGTCCTGTTCATGACTCAGCTCCCCCTCAGGTTGTCCTGCCAGGGAGACACATTGTCGCTGTCGGCCATCCAGTAGAACATCGCCTGCACCTCGCCGTATTGCTGCTCGACGATGCCCACCAGGTTGGGGTGGACATTGTCGATGTCGATACCCTCGAACTTGAAGCTGGCGGCCCCTGACGCCTGAGCGCCCCGGCCTCCTGTCACGCGGCGATCCCTCGCGCGCCACAACCGCTGACTGGCCATGCCCGCCGCGTGGCCGAAGTCCTTCGGCGGCGACAGCTTCCGAGGCATCACGACCTGCGTCTCACCACAGGCCCACAGCAGCCACGTCAGCGCGGCCCACTCCGCGCGAGCCGTGCGCACCAGGTCCGGCAGCCCCAGCGTCCCCACGGCGAGCGTCTCGTCCACGGCGACCGAGTCCTCACCAATCTCCACTTCGTCCTCCGCCAGCTCCACCGGCCCGTCAGGAAGCAGCGCCGACACATCCGGCGGCATCCAGGGCATGGCCGCGCCCGGCTTGAAGCGCTTGAGCAACTCCGCACGAAGCATCTGCAGCCGCGTCGCGTACTTCTGGGCGACCCGCTGGATGGCCTTCAGCTGCTGCGCGGGCTTCTCCGGCAGGTCGTTGTACGTCGAGTGCGGCGTCTCCTTCGCCGGCCAGAAATCGAACCGGGGGAAGAGGCAGTGCGCATAGGCCCGCAGGAAGTCCGCCGTGCCGGGCTCCGACTTCGCCAGTCCATCGGCATCCACCAGCGCGTGCTCGTCCATCCCCAGGTTCAGCAGGATGAGGCCGCGCGTGAACAGGAACGCCGTCCGCGTCGGCTCGAACAGCAGCGCCGCGTTGACGAAGTCCAGCGCCGCCCGAGGCCGGTCCGTCTGGTCCAGCAGCACCGCGTAGCCCCGCAGCAGCATGGCCACGTCACCGCCATGGACCAGCGTCTCCGCCATGGGCGACCAGGCGTCCGACGCCTTCTCCAGCACCTGACCCGCCGTCGCCTGCGCGTTCTCTGGCGTGCGCGGCAGCGTCACGCGCTCCACCCACTCCTTCAGCGGCCCCACCTGCTGGTCGCTCGAGGTCGCACGGGCCAGCGCCAGGAGGGCCTCGCGGTACTTGCGCGCCGCGATGCACGTGTCCGCGTATTCACGCCACGCCGCCGCCGACCGGGGCAGATTGGAGAAGACCGGCGAGGCCTTCATCTCGTCTTCGCCCTGCGCGACACCCAGGTCCCGCGTCAGCACCACCTTGCGGTCCTGGTCGAACAGCGTCCAGGTGCCACAGGCGTCGTCTCCCTCGAACCGCCCCTCGTCGAACATCACCCGAGGGTCCGCATACTCGTCCTTCGCCAGCGAGCGGTACACGCCATGGCGATTGCCGTCGACGAACTCTCCCTCCCAGAGCAGCTCGCCGTCCTGGGTCCAGAAGCGCGCCAGGCCGTGACGCTCACCCTCCGCGTTCAGATTCACATGGGACCACTGGTTCAGGTCCTCGCGCAGCTCCGCCTCCACGGGAATGCCCGCGGGCCGGTCCGGGTACGGCTCTCCCGTCGACGGCACCACACGGCGGTCCTCGCCGTCGTAGTGCTTCACGCCGACGACGCGGCCGTGGTCATAGGTCATGACCGTCTTGCGCACCTTCTCCGAGACGCCGTTCTCGTGCATGCGCTCGGTGGTGAACTTGTCGGAGGCGAACCACGTCCGGGGGCCGTGAAGGTCGCCCTTCACGAACTCGCCGTCCTGGGACACCTCGCCGCTCTCATGGAAGCGCTTGAAGGGGCCGTGCGGCTTGCCCTGCTCGAAGGTGCACTCGTTGCAGAGCGTGCCGTCCGCGCGCCAATACCGATAGGGCCCGTGGTTGCGACCCTTGGCGTCCTTGCCGCCGTGGACCCACTCGCTGTCGTTGTCATCCCATTCCGCTTCGGGATGAACGCCGGGAGGAGCGATGCCCTGCTCGGTGAGCTTCTTGTTCTCCTCGGCCTGCCGGGCGACGGCGGCGTCCAGCGCCTTCAGGGACCGGACCAGCGTGTCCAGGCGCCCCGGCGACATCGCGCCGCTGGAGCGGTGGACGACGACACCGTCCTTGAACGCCATGAGCGTGGGGATGGACTGAATCTCGAACCGGCCTGACAGCTCCTGCTGTGCCTCGGTGTCGACCTTGCCGAACACGACGTCCGGATGTTTCGCCGAGGTGGACGCATAGGTGGGGGCGAAGGCGCGGCAGGGACCGCACCACTCCGCCCAGAAATCCACCAGGACCAGACCCGGCTTGCCAGTCGTCTGCTCGAAGGTCTCGGCCGTCAAATCGACGGGGTGATCACTCACGATGGTGCCTCGGAATGCGAATGGAAGTCGGCTGCTTGTAGTCAAACCCATCGCGGCACGCCAGCGACGGCTGCCCCCTTCAGCCCCCGCATCCGGTTCTTCGAAAACGAGACGAAGCCCCTTATGCTGCGAACCGTGCGCTCGTCCTTTTCCAGTCTCGTGCTGGGTCTCCTCCTCGTGGTCGCTCCCTCGACTCCGGCCCTGGCCCAGGCGGCGGAGGATGCACCCCGCCTGCATGAGCTGCGGTTCGACTGGGCTCGCGACAGCGTCATCACCGGCTCGGCCGCGGTGCTCTGGATTTCGAGCGAGGCGTTCTTCAAGAGCGACCTGGCGCCAGCGACGTGCCGCTGGTGTGACCGGGCGCCGGATGGGACGGACACCCTCAACCGGGTGGACCGTTGGGGCCGGGGGCTCGCGGGGAGCACGGAGGCGTCGCGCCACCGGGCAGGAACATGGAGCAACATCCTGGGCTTCGGCGTGCTGCCCGCCGGAGTGATGGGCCTGCAGTTCGCGATGGGACGCGCGTCGGACAGCCCGGACCGGTTCTTCGCCCAGGACGCGACCATCATCCTGGAGAGCGCCATGGTGGCGACGCTGGCCAACCAGACGGTGAAGTTCCTCGTCGGTCGCGAGCGCCCCTTCGTCCACGTGCTGCCGGAGGACCAGAAGGGCCTCACCGAGCAGCCCAGCGACAACAACCTGTCGTTCTACAGTGGACACACCAACCTCGCCTTCTCGCTGGTGGTCTCCGCCGGCACGGTGGCCGCGCTGCGAGGCTACGAGCATCAGGCGTGGATCTGGGCGGTGGGGCTGCCGCTGGCGACCTCCGTGGGCTTGCTGCGCATGGGCGCCGACAAGCACTACCTCACCGACGTGGCCACCGGGGCCCTGCTGGGCGCGGCCTTCGGCGTCGCGGTGCCCCTGCTGCTTCACGGGCGCACCGGCACCGTGGAAGCCAACGCCTCTCGCCGCTCTTCTTCCGCCGCCCGGTTGATGCCCGTCGCCGGCGCGCGCATGGCTGGCGTCTCGGGCGTCTTCTGAGCGCCTCCAGCCACGCGGCGTGGCTCCGCGCGGCGCCACCGCGCATGCACCGGACCGCGCGATGGCTCGGTGCCCTGGCCGCGCTGCTGCTCGTGACGGGCTGCCAGTCCGCGAGCAGGTTCGCGCCCACCTACCTGCTGGTTCCTCCGCAGCCGGTGGTGCTGACTCCGCCCCTGTGGGGACAGCTTGAAGCGGGGCCCTGGAACGTGGGGCTGCGCGTGCGGACCCTCCCTCCGGACGTGGCGGGCGCATCGACGCTCCAGCTCACCCTCTGGTATCCCGCGCGGGGTGGGGACCCGACGCGCCGCGTGCACTATCGCGACTACGTGGGGCTCACCAGCTCCGAGGAGCATCCCGAGGCCACGGGTGACGCGCTCCTCGCGAACGAGGCCGTGACGCGGTACGAGCAGGGGCTCGTCGACCGAGGCATTCCCGAGGAGAGCACGAGCGCCTGGCTCGACTCGCCCATGGCCGCGGTGCCTGACGCGCCGCCCGCGCCGGGCCGCTTCCCGCTCGTGCTGGTGGCCCAGGGCCGCTACCACTCCGCCCAGCATCAGGCCGTGCTGGCCGAGTACCTGGCGAGCCATGGCTACGTCGTGGCGACCACGCCCTCACCCACTCGGCGCGCGCCGCCTGGGCCGGACCTCGATGTGCTCGCCACCGCCCGGGCCCAGGCGCACGAGCTCGAACGCACGCTGCACCAGCTCCAGTCGGACAGCCGCATCGACTCCACCCGCGTGGCGCTGGTGGGACACAGCCTGGGCGCTCGGGCCGCGTTCCTCTTCGTGCTCGCGCATCCCGAGGCCGCCGCCCTGGTGAGCCTGGATGGCGGCCTCGCGAACCAGGCGGGCAAGGACTGGCTGACGGGCCTGCCGTACTTCTTCCCCGAGCGCTATCGCGTCCCGCTGCTCCACATCTACCAGGAGGGAGATGCGGAGGTGGTGCCCGACTTCGAGTTGCTGGAGTCCCTGCGCGGCGCGGAGCGATGGACGCTGCGCATCGCGGGGATGCGGCACCTGGACTTCACCAGCGTGGGTGCGGCGAGCGTGCTGGCCCCGGGCCTCGCGCCCGCGCGGTCCGCGGCGGACATCGCCCAGGGCTGGGCCACGACGGCGAGCGCCACGCGCCGGTTCCTCGATGCGAACGTGCGGCGCAGGCTGGTCATCCCGGGAGCCCCGCCCCCTCCGCCCAGCCCGCTCGTGACACCCGACCCGCGGGTGACGCTCACGCATTGGGGCGAAGGACAACCCTGAGCGGCGCTACATCGCGCCGACCGGTGCGTCGTCGGCGGTGGCCTCGCTCTCCACGGGGGCAGGCGGCAGCGCGGACATGTCCCAGCGTTGGCCTGCCTCCCACGCCACCTGCCCGGTGGTGCCCCACCCGACGCGCTGGACCGTCGAGCCGTCGTACTCCAGCCAGAAGACCGACTCCTCCGGCCGGGTGGCCTGGTCCAGACAGGCGATGCGCGTGGCGGGCCGCCCCACTCCCTCCAACGTCACCGCGAAGGACTTGTGCGAGTGACCGCACAACAGCCACTTCGGCTGCACCGTGTCCACCACCCGCCGCGTCACCGCGTTCCCAATCCAGTACGAAGGCAGGGGCCGGGGCGGCGAGGGATTCTCCTCGCGGGCGCGCTGGACGATGCCGCGCGGCCACTCGTGCACCAGCATCAGGTCCACGTCTCGCAGGGACATCACGCGCTCGACCTCCGCCGCGCGGAAGTATCCCGCCTGCTTCATCAGGTCCTGCGTCACGGGCCGCTTCAGCGGCTGGTCGATGAAACGCGGCGCATGGATGCCGGAGAGGTAGGCCACGCGAAGCCCGCATAGCTCCCGCACGCCCGCACGCCCCAGATAGGACACGCCCGGCGCCAGCTCGCCTCCGTCCAGGAAGTCGTGCAGCGCATCGAAGTCCTCGTTGTTGCCCCCGATGAAATAGAGCGGCCGCTTCACGCGCCGCACCCCGTCCGCGTACTCGGCGAACTCGGCGGGCATCATCCGCTTGGCGGCCTTGCGACGGTGGTCATCCGCGCGGCGGAACGCCTCCACGTCCCCCACCGCGAGCACCATTCCCACACGCCGCCCACGAGACTCCTCCAGCGCGTCCAACCACGTCTCCACGCGGTGGAAGCGACCGTGGACGTCACCCAGGGCAGCAACCAGGAGGGGCTCCGGCATCGCGTCCGCAAGGCTGCACCCGCTCCTCCACCCTGTCGAGTCATCCGTGCCCCAGGGGACCGACCGCTGACAGAAAACCCACACTTCAGTGCGGGTGCCCCCCACGAGGCCATCCCTTCCCCGGACCCCAATCACAAACAAAACAAATGTTTCAAACACCGCTCCAACTGGAAGACGGGACCCGGGGAATTAGTGGCTCAATATTTCTCAATTCCCCGCCAACTCGATGAATTCACTGGGCTTCAATGACGTTCCCAGCGCGACGGGGTGATGAAGGAAACCTCACCGGCGCACGAAACAAATATTCGCGCTTTATCGACAAACATTCCAAACCCTCTCAGCGGAGAACGAAATGACCATCCGATCCCTCCTTCACCCTTTTGCCGCGCGCCCCGTGCGGAGTCCTTCCCACGACACGTCTCGTCCCTCCGGGACAGCCGCCTCCGGACGGCTGGCGCCGCGCCAACGCATGGATGCCTTCGACGCCCCGGGGCCTTCCCCGCGCAGGGCCGAGGAGACGAAGGGGCTGAAGCACCTCGGGCGTGCCGTCGGCACCGAACTCCGCGAGGCCGCCGACCAGGCACGGCGGAACGAGAAGCTCGATGAGCTGGGCGAGGCACTTCGAGCGCGGATGCTCCGTGAGTCGCTCCGCGACGCGGGGCGTGGCGAGAAGCTCGAAGACCTCGGCGCCGCGCTCAGGCAGCAAGCATTGCGCGAAGCGCTCGGCGACCCCGGGAGGGACGAGCAGATGGCGAAGCTTGAAGCCCTGCTCCTCCAGCATGCGCCTCGTGAGCTGGGCGCCCAGATGGCGGAGGCGCTGAGAAACAGTGTTCCACCCGGCTTGCCGGAGGCCCCGACCACCGACTGGCAGGTGCAACCCGGTGACACAGTGGGGGACATCTCGTGGAGCCTGATGCAGCAAGGCGTGCCGGGCCCCGTCGAGGACATCGCGCGACAAATCGTGGAGCTCAACGGTCTGGAGAACCCGGACCTCATCCACGCGGGCAGCACGCTTCAGGTTCCCGCCCCTCCCACCCCCACCGACGGCCCCCCGCCGTCCGTCCCCACCCAGGATTCCGCTCCGACGCCCGGCACCACGCCGACGCCGGGCTCAACGCCCTCCACCCCCTCCGCGCCGGGTGAGCGCTACCCCGTGCCGTACATCAATCAGATCTCCTCCGAGGGCACCGAGGACGACTGGAACCGCTTCTCCAACTGCGGCCCCACGACGATGGCGATGATTCTCAAGGGCTACGGGCTCGGCGAGGGCCTGTCCGACGGCGCCTTCATCAACCAGCTCGCCAACTCCATCGGCATGGGCGCCGAAGGCACCGGCTACGTCGGCATCGAGCAGATGGCCGCTAACCAGGGACTCACGTCGGAGACCCACGCCGGCTCCGATACGGCCTGGATTCAGCAACAGCTCGAAGCGGGAAACCTCGTCGCCGTCAACGGAGAGAGCAGCGTCATGCTCGCCAACGAGCAGCCACCCAACGCCTCCGGCAACTTCTCCGGAGGCCACTGGATTGCGGTGACGGGCATGACGCCCGAGGGCAACTTCATCGTCCACGACCCGTCCAGCACCTGCCGCGAACTCACTCCGGACCAGCTCTCCCGCTTCCTCGCCGAGCACCACGCCGGAGGCTTCGCCACCGCCATCCACCCGCCGCGGGAATGACTCGGCGCGGTACGAGCCCTCGGCCCGGCGCGCGCCCTCGGGCTGGAACAGGAGCCAGCGTTGTACACTCCCAACCGCATGGACCCACCCCGCCCCGATGAGGACGCGTACCTCAGGGCCCGCGCCGCCTGGCCCGGCGTGGTGCTCGAACGCGGCGTCTTCCTCGCGCACCTGAGCGCACGCGGCGGGACGGACCCGGTCCGCCACGTGGAGGACCTGTACCTCGCCTGTGCTTGCGCACGGGGCCTTCCGGCGGCGCTCGCGCTCTTCGAGCGTCGCCTCCTCCCCGCCGCGCGCCAGGCCCTGGCTCGAAGGAACATGGCCCCCGACGTGGTGGACGAAGCCATGCAACGGCTGCGCGAACGCCTGCTGCTGCCCCGCGAGGATGCCCCACCCCGTCTTGCCGAATACGACGGTCGTGGCCCCCTGGAGACCTGGGTCCGCACCGTGGCCCTTCGGCTCGCACTCACGGAGCTGCGTGAGCGCGCCGCCCGCCCCATCGCCCTGGAGGAAGCGCTGCTGCCTGTCCATGACGCCTCCTTCGCCGCGCTGAAGCATCGCCACCACGCGGACATCGAAGCGTCCATCGCCTCCGCGCTCGCCTCGATGGAGCTTCGCGAGCGCGCCTTCCTCCGGCTGCACCTCGTGGAGAACGTGGGCGTGGAGGACATTGGCCGGGTGCATGGCGTGAGTCGCGCCACCATGACGCGATGGCTCAAAGCCGCCAGGGACACGCTCACCGAGCGCACCCACGCGGAGCTGCGACGACGACTGAAGGTCGACGCATCCGAGCTGGAAAGCCTGGCCCGCACGCTCCTGAGCGGACTGGACTTGAGCGTGAGGCACCTGCTGCGCTGAGTGAGGCCATGGACTGCCCCGACGAAAACACCCTCCTGGCGTACTGCGAGCGGGCCCTGGAACCGTCCCAGGCCCAGGCCGTGGAGGCCCACGTGGACCGTTGCTCGGCGTGCCTCGCGCTGGTGGGTGAGGCGGCTCGGGGCGCCGCGCGCACCACGCTGATGGACGCGTCCGGAGAAAAACCAGGCACCGACAAGCCGGCGACCGCCCCTTCGTCCTCACCCGGGCGAGGCACCCAGTTGGGCCGCTACGTGGTCCTGGACCGCGTGGGCGCCGGAGGCATGGGGGTGGTGCTGAGCGCGTATGACCCTCGGCTGGACCGCAGGGTCGCCCTCAAGTTGGTGCGCGCGCTCGACGGGGACGGCGCCAGGGAGCTGGAGCAGCGCCTGCTCCGCGAGGCCCAGGCCGTGGCCCGACTGTCCCATCCCCACGTCATCACCGTCTTCGACGTGGGCACCGTGGACGGCCGACTCTTCATGGCCATGGAGTTCGTCGAGGGCCCCACCCTGCGCCAGTGGCTCAAGGCCAGCCCTCGCTCGTGGCGAGAGGTGCTGCACCTGTTCAAGCAGGCGGGCCAGGGGCTCGCGGCCGCGCATGCCGCGCAGCTCATCCACCGCGACTTCAAGCCAGACAACGTGCTCGTCGATGGCCAGGGCCGCGCGCGTGTGACGGACTTCGGACTCGCGCGCCTCCAGGACACCACCCCCGCCCTGCCCACGCCTCCGCGCGCGAACGTGCCCGATGACGACGCCGCGCCCCTGACGCGCACGGGCTCCCTGGTGGGAACCCCGGCCTACATGCCGCCCGAGCAATGGAGCGGCGAGCCCATGGATGCCCGGGGGGACCAGTTCAGCTTCTGCGTCGCCTTGTACGAAGCCCTCTTCCGCATCCGCCCCTTCGCCAGGGGCCAGCCTCCTGACTTCGAGCACCTCCAGGCCCCCGCGCACGACACGGACGTCCCCGCCTGGGTGCGTCGCGTGGTGCTGCGCGGCCTCGGCATCAAGCCCGCGGACCGCTACGCCTCCATGACCGCGCTCCTGGAGGACCTCGGGAAGGACCCGGCCCGCCGGCGCGCGCGGCTGCTCGCCACCGGGTGCGCTGTCGCCGGGGTGTCCGCCCTCGCCCTCCTGCCATGGCTGCGCGCCGAGCCCGCGCCCTGCACCGGTGCCGCCGCGCGCCTCGCTCCGGTGTGGAGCGCTCCCCGCGAGGCCAGGGTGCGCGCCGCCATGCTCGCCACCGGCGCTTCCCTGGCGGGGTCCACCATGGACGCGGTATCCCGACACCTCTCCGACTACGCGCGGGCCTGGGAGGCGGGCTACACCGAGACGTGCGAGGCCACCCACGTGCGCCACGAGCAACCGGAGAACGTGCTCGCGCTGCGCATGGCCTGCCTGGAATCCCGGCGCCAATCCCTTGACGTACTCGCTGACACGTTGGAGCGCGCCGATTCGGCCCTGGTGCAGAAAGCCGCCGAGGCCTCCCTGCGCCTCCCCTCGGTCTCCGACTGCTCACGCGTGGAGTCCATCCTCTCCCTCGCGCCCGAACCCCAGGACCCCGCCGTGCGCGCCCGGATGGAGCAGGCGCGGCTGCGGCTGTCGCGCGCCCAGGTGCTGCTGGAGACGGGACGCTACGCGCAGGGGAAAACGGAGGCCACGGCGGCGCTGGAGGAGGCCCGCGCGCTCGGCTACCGCCCGCTGGAGGCGGAGGTGCTCCATGTCGCGGGCTGGCTGGAGCATCGGCTCGCCCGGAACGAAGAGGCCGAGCGCTCCTGGACCGAGGCCGTGCGGGCCGCGCTCGCCGGACGTCATGACGTGCTGGCCCTGCGCGCGACCACGGACCTGGTCTTCGTCATCGGCTACGAGTTGGAGGACATGAAGCGCGGGCTGGAGCACGCCGCCCAGGCGCGGGCGCTGATGGAGCGCGTGGGCTCGGCGGACGAGAGCGCGGCCCGGCTGGAGAACAACCTGGGCCTGGTGTACTTCGGCGAAGGCCAGCTCCCCCAATCCCTGGAGCACTACCAGCGCGCCCTCGCCTTGCGCGAGCGAACCCTCGGGCCCGAGCACCTCGACACGGCCAAGGTCCTCACCAATCTCGCCCTCGTGCGCACGCGGCAGGGGAGCCCGCTCGATGCCGTCTCGCTCTACGAGCGGGCGCTCGCCATCCAGCGACGCGAGCTGGGAGCAGGACACCCCCTGGTCGCCAACACCCTCATCCTCCTGGGAGACGCACGCCGCTGGGTGGAGGGCCCCGAGGCCGCGGTCGCCTTCTACGAGCAAGCCCTCGCGCTTCGCGAAGCCACGCTCGGCGAAACGCACCTGGACACCATCCGCCTCCACAACGACCTGGGCCGCCTGCACGAGCAACTCGAGCGCTTCGATTCAGCCCGGGTGCACCACGAGAAGGCCCTGGCACTGACGGCCCACGCCTTCGGCGAGGAGCATGCGGAGTACGCCCAGTCCCTGCTGGCCCTGGCCTCGCTCGAGAACCGTCAGGGCCACTTCGCGGCGGCGCTGAAGGGGTATGACCGGACGCTGGCCCTCCAGGCGCGGCTGCTCGGGGCGAAGGACTCCTCCACGTTGCGCACACGGGAGGAGCGCGCGGCAGTGCTGCGCAAGGCGGGCCGGCCGCGTGAAGCCCTGGCGGAGTTGGAGGAGGTGCTCGCGAGAAAGGAGGCGGACGGTGGCCCGCGTCAGCCACGCCTCGTCACGTCGCTCGTCGAGCTGGCTCGCACCTGGCTGGAGTTGAAGCAGCCCGAGCGCGCCCGCGTCGCCGCACAGCGCGCGCTCGATATCATCCAGCCGCTGGGGTGGAGCCCCACGCGCAGGGCGGAGCTCCAGTTCACCCTGGCCCAGGCCCTCTGGGACGCGAAGTCATCACGAGGCCAGGCGCTCGCGCTCGTCGACGAGGCCCTCGCGGCCTTCACCTCCGCGGGCAAAGCCAAACAGGCCCAGGCCCGCGAGGTGGCCCTCTGGAAGCAAGCTCATTCCAGGCCTTGAGCACTCATCGGCAACTCCGCCCTTGGTTTCCTGGAGAATGAAGCAAGCCTGAATTCAGAAGTCAGGAGCTCCCTCATGTTGACTCCCTTGCGTCACGCGGCGGTCGCGCTGCGGCGTCTCACCGCTCAGCCACGCCCGAAGCCCCCCCAGCCCACCGGAGACCGGCAGCACGGTTCCGCCCCGCTCCACCAGGCCCTGAAGGGCCGCTCGACGTTCGCCGCTTCCGCGCGCGTCGCTCGGGGTGGAGATCCCAGCACGGATGGCGACAGCCCCACCAGTACGCGCCCCATGGGGGGTCCCCTGCTTCCGCCCATCATCCGGGCGTTCTTCGAGCGGGTGTTCCCGAACCTCTTCCCGCCCTCGGGACAGGTGCGCTCCGATCCCAGCGCCGACCCCGACAGCCCCAGCAGCAGCCGGGGCACGGCTCATGGGAACGACGACACCACCGTGTAGGCGGTCAGCACGCGGCCCCCGGGAGACAGTCACCCCCGAAGGTGTCTCCCCGGGGCCACGCTCCGCCTGCGATTGTCCGAGCCCAGGTCTTGCTATGGGGTCTGGATATGTGGCCCCCCAGCCTCGCCGCGTCCCTGGTGCTGTCCGTCCTGGAAGCCTCCGCGCCTTCGTCACCTCCACCCGCGCAGGGGAAGGTGACGGTCATGACCTACAACGTCCTCTACTCCGCGCCGCCAGAGGATGTGGCGAAGTCGCTGGACCTCATCGAGAAGGAGGCGCCGGACATCCTCTGTCTGCGCGAGTTGACGCCAGGGTTCGCCAGCGCCTTCCGGAAACGGCTCGGGAAGGAGTATCCCCATGTCCGGCTCGTCCCCCGGAAGGGGACCTGGGGCGTGGGCATCGCGAGTCGCCATCCGATGACTCGCACGGAGCACTTCTCCCAGGAGCCACACCGCATGCCGGCCCTGGAAGCGGACGTGCGCCTCGCGGGGCGGACCTTGAAGGTCTCCTGTGTGCACCTGATGGCGCCGGGGGCCACGCATCGCAAGGACGACGACCTGGTTGAGTCCATGGCGAAGAACGCGGTGCTCCGAAAGGAGCAGGCCGACGCACTGGTGATGCGCTATTCGAAGGAGAAGGGCCCCCTGCTGCTGCTCGGGGACATGAACGAAGGCCGCTCGGGTGATGCGATGAAGACCTTCGCTTCCGCGGACTTCCAGCACGCATGTGAAGGGCCGGGCGAGAGCTGTGGCTCCACCTGGCCGGGCGCGGCCTCCGTCCTTCCGGCCATCGTGGAGATCGACCACATCCTCGGCCGGCGAATCACGCTGTCGGATGCCAAGGTGCTGCGCAACGGGGGCTCGGACCACGACGCGGTCCGTGCTTCCCTCGAGTTCCCACCGTGACGTCCCTCGCCGCGAGGGAATGCGAAACGCCGCGCTCCACCCGAAGGTGAAGCGCGGCGCCGTCACTGCCTCGCGAGCAATCCCTAGTTGCAGCCCAGCGGGTACGTCACCTCCACCAACGAGCCGGGCGCGGGGGCCGCGTCACGGTCGAAGATGATGGTGTTGGTGCGCGCGTCGTAGTGCCAACCCGTGGTGACCTGCACCCCGTCCACCTCGACGACGATGCGCGTCGAGTCGGCGGGCACCTCGGTCAGCGGGAAGTTGCGGTTGGGACCGAAGGCGCTGTTGGAGAGCTTCTCCAGCGACGCGGCCCAGTTCGGCGTGCAGATGCTTTCCACCACGCCGCCCGTCGCGCTCGCGAGCTGGAGGTAGCGACTACCAGAGCTGCTCGACGTGGGGCAGGTGGCCAGGTCCATGGGGCCGACAATCGCGTTGATGCTGAGCTTGGACTTGTCGTTGCCCTTCAGCGCCAGGAAGTACGTCTCGTAGAAGGACACCGGCTGCGAGCTGAAGTCCTCCTCGTCCGAGAGGAAGATGATGGCCAGCTTCGCCTCCTCGCGCAGGAACCCGCCGTTGCCGTCGTTGGCCAGAGGGGTGCGGACGTCATCCAGGTTGTAGAGCAGCGGGTCCGACAGGGCGCGGTGCGCCGCGTCCAGGCCCTGCTCGTTCCAATGACACACACCCACCTGCGTGTTGGCGGCGAAGACCCCCGCCGCGTTCGGCGTGTCCGGGGTGATGATGCGGGGCCGCGAGCCATCCACCGGGAACAGACGCCCGTTCTCTCCGCCCTGCGCGCCACCGGGGCACTCGGACCAGCCCCCCGGAGACGGGTCCAACCCCGTGGTGGTGACGCCGATGCGGTAGTCCACCGCCGCCGCGCTCGCCGCGCTCAGGAAGGCCGCGAAGTTCTGCCCCAGGCTCTGCTGCTCCTCCATCATCGAGCCCGAGTTATCCACCACGAAGAGGACGTCCACCTTCGCCTTCGACTCCTGGAAGAAGCGGTCCGTCTGCTCCGCCTTCGTCACGCCCCGGCCCACCAGGCCCGCCGTGTACTCGCCCCCATCCTCCAGCCGGAAGCGCAGCGCCGCCGCGTCATCCCCGTCGTCCGTCGGCGTGTAGCGCGCCGTCAGCTTCACCCGCGCGCCCGGGGCAATCGTCGCCGGGAAGGGGTTGGCCGACGCCACCTCGAACTCGCTGCCCGTCTGCTCCAACTCCATGCCCGCGACCTTCACCGGGCCAATGCACTCGTTGATGGCCAGCAGCTCCCGCGTGCGCGGGCCGCAGGACAGCTTGGTGATGCCGAAGTCCACCGTGGTGGGCTGCACCGCGAAGCAGCCCTTCACGCCCTCGCCCACGAGCGTCACCAGCGGATGTCCCAGCGACGGGTGGTTCACCCACGCCTCCGCGAGCCCCTCGAAGGCGCCCTCGGCCTCCGGCTTGAAGCGCACGACGAGCGTGGCCTTCTGGCCGGGCTGGAGCACGCCGTTGGGCACCGCCGCGGCGACGAAGGACGGGTCCGAGCCCGCCACCAGCTGCATGGAGGCCAGGTAGCACGCCTCCGCGCCGGTGTTGCGCAGCGACACGCCCAACGCCACCTCCGCGCCCACCGGCACCTTGCCGAAGCGCAGCTGCTGCGGCAGCGCGTACTGGCACGGCTTGAACGCGCGGCCCTCACCCTTCAGCTCCACCGCCTCCGTCGACGTCGTGCTCCCCGCCCGCACCGTGACGGCGAGCTGTCCCTCGCTGGCACCCGCCGCGCCCACCCGAGGGCTGAACGTCACGCCCACGAAGGCCGACTGACCCGAGGGCACCGTCACGCTGGCCGGCGCCTGCGCCAGGGTGAAGTAGCCCCCCTGCGCCGTGTCCAGCCGCAGGTTGTTGACGAGCACGCTGTCGCGGCAGCGGTTGACGACCTCCACCGCGCGCGTCGCCGTCATCCCCTCCGCCACCACGCCGAAGTCCACCTTGCGCGGCAGCACCGCCACGCAGGACGTGCCACCCTCGCCCGTCAGCGACACCTTGGGGCCCGGCGCGGAGGAGCCCTGCTCCCGCACCCCCACCTCCACCCGGCCCTCACCCGCGCGCCCCAGCACCACGGGCGTGAAGGCCACGCGCACCTCCACGCTGGCGCTCGGGGGCAGGATGCCACCGCTGAGCACCGGCTCGCTGACCACGCGATAGACACCGCCGGGATTGGCCTGAAGGTCGACGCCCGACCAGCGCAGGGGCTCCGTGCCCTGGTTGCGCACGGTGATGGACTGCTCCGCGCTGGCCCCCAGCGCCACGCGCCCGAAGTCCAGGCGCAGCGGCGTCACCTCCAGCTTGGAGGCCACGCCCATGCCCTTGAGCGGCACCACGGCCGGCTCACAGCCCTCGCACACCACGACACGCAGCTCCGCCGTCGCGAAGCCCAGTCGCCGAGGCGCGAAGGCCACCGACAGCACGCGCTGCTCACCGGGGGCCAGCATCTCCGGCTCGCCGCGCTCCGCGGTGAACTGGTCCGCATCCGCGCCCTGGACGGACAGGCCCAGCGCCGTGTCCACGTCCGACGTGTTGCGCACCGTCACCTGCCGCATCTCCACGAAGCCCATGGACACGTTGCCGAAGTCCAGCTCCGTGTCGGGCACCTCCAGGAAGGCCTTCACGCCCCGCCCGGACACCGGCACCTCGCCCTGCGAGTCCGCATCCGTGAGGAGCTCCAGCGAGCCCTGCACGGAGCCTTCGACGTCCGGCTTGAAGTGAACCTCGATTTCGCGCTCCGCCCCCGCGCCCAGGGTGAACGGCTCGAACGGAGGCACGGACACATTGGGGATGCTGGAGACGGCGCCTTCCACGCGGTACGACGCGCGGCCAGCGTTGGTCACCTTCAGCTTGAAGCTCTTGGTGCGACCCAGCGCCGCGGGGCCAAAGTCGATGGTCTCGGGGCGCACCACGAAGGCGCTCTTCGCTCTCTGCGAGGACGGGCGCTCACAGCCCATCCCAAAGACCAACGCCGCCGCCACCCACGCCACCCAAAACACACGTCGCATGCCTGCCTCCCCACGACTCCCCAAGCCCGGATCCCGCGCGGCCTCGCACCCCGCGATTCCGGCGGAGGGGGCGCTTTGCAACCCGAGTGCCCGGACCAAAGAGGGGTCCGAAGTCCACCGGCCAACGTGGCAAGCCGTGGGCCTGCCTGGGAAAGGGCCTTCCCCGACGTGGGAACAACATTTCCCACGGACCGGGTGGGACTGGAATTCCTTCAGGAACGGCGGGTAACAGTCAGGAGAAACCGCCACCCATCCGGGGGCTCAGGTCGCGGTGCGGGCCGACGCGGAGCGCCAGCGGTCCAGCATTCCCGTGCCCCAGAGAACGCCCACCATGCACACCAGGGCGCCCGTCACGGCCAGCGGCGAGACGGCCTCGCCCAGCAGCACCGCGCCCAGCACCCAGGAGAAGACGGGCGTCAACTGCGTGGCGACGCCGCCGGCCACCGCGGTGACGTAGCCAAACGCATACGTGAAGGTCATCTGCGCCACCACGGAGGTCAAACCCACGCCCAGAAGAGGAAGGGCGACATCCCAGCCGAGCGGCCTCCAGTCGTGCAGCGCGAAGGGCAGGCTGAACAGCAGGCCGAACAGACAGAAGGAGAGGAAGACGGTGGCCGCGTCCGTCTCGTGGCGCAGCGCGCGCACCACGACGACCGCCGCGCCGCCCAGCACCGCGGAGCCCATGCCCGCCCACGCGCCCAGGCCCAGGGTCAGCGACACGCCGCCGTCCATCGTGCTCCACATGACGAGCCCCGCGCCCACCGTCGTGAGCAAGAGTCCCGCGAGCAGGGGTCCCGTCACCCGCTCCTTCAAGAAGGCCCAGCCGATGATGGCCGCGTAGATGGGCCAGCACGCGTTGAGCAGCACCGCGGGGCCCACCGTCATCCGGTCGATGGCGACGAAGTACAGATAGACGGCCGCGCCGCCGAAGATGCCTCGCAAGCACCACAGCGGCAGGCGACCGAAGCGGGGCCCGCGGCCCATCACCGGATAGTAGATGGCGAGGAAGAGCAGGCCGATGAGGAAGCGGCCGGACGCCACCTGGCCTGGAGACAGGCGGCCGGAGAGCAGGCGGGTACACAGCGCCATCACCGCGAACAGCACGCTCGAGAAGACGAGCAGCGGCGTGCCGCGGAAGCGCACGGGGAGGACCCAGCGGGGTGTCATGGAGGGCGCCCCCTCTATCGGATTCCCCCGCCGTCCTCCAGTGCTCTCGGGCCGCACGCCTGGAGGCCGGCCTCGGGTGGGAGTGGCGGCGCAACGCCGCGCGTTGACGACCATCCACCCACCGTCACGAGTTTTCCCACTACCGGAACACCTATTCAGTGGTAAATCGCCCGCCCATCATGTCCGAGCCCGACGTCATTTCCCTCCGAGGCGCCAAGGAGCACAACCTCAAGAACGTCTCCCTGGACATCCCGAAGAAGAAGCTCGTCGTCTTCACGGGAGTCTCAGGGTCCGGCAAGAGCTCGCTCGCCTTCGACACGCTCTACGCGGAAGGTCAGCGACGCTACGTCGAGAGCCTCTCCGCCTATGCCCGCCAGTTCCTCGGGCAGATGGAGAAGCCCAAGTACGACACCATCCGGGGCCTGTCGCCCACCATCTCCATCGAGCAGAAGGCGGCGAGCAACAACCCGCGCTCGACGGTGGGCACCGTCACGGAAGTGCACGACTACCTGCGCGTGCTCTACGCCTCCATCGGCGTGCAGCACTGCCCCAACTGCGGCCGAAAGGTGGGCAAGCAGAGCGCGCAGCAGATTGTCGACGAAATCCTGAAGATGCCCGCGGGCAGCAAGGTGCAGGTGCTGGCGCCGCTGGTCACCAACCGCAAGGGCGAGCACAAGGACCTGCTCACCGAGGCGCAGAAGCGCGGCTTCGCCCGCGCCCGCATCGACGGGAAGCTCAAGAGCCTGGAGGAGCGCGTCGAGCTGGACAAGAAGTCCAAGCACGACATCGAGCTCGTCATTGACCGGCTGGTGCTCAAGCCGGACATCAAGACGCGGCTCACCGACTCGGTGGAGACGGCGCTGCGCGAGGGCAAGGGCACCCTCATCATCACCGACGAGGCGGGCGCGTCCACGTCGGACCGGGTGATGAGCGAGCTGAACGCGTGCCCCGCCTGCGGCATCTCCTTTGGCGACCTGACGCCCGCGTCGTTCTCCTTCAACAACCCGCTGGGCATGTGCACGGACTGCAACGGCCTGGGCACCCGGCCGGAGATGGACCCGGACCTCATCGTCCCGGACCCGTCACGCAGCATCCGCGACGGCGCCATTGAACCCTGGGCCAGCGGCATGAATCGCGGCGAGGGCTGGACGGCGGACTTCGTGGAGAGCCTGGCGAAGGCGTTCAAGATTGATTTGGACGTGCCCTACGGGAAGCTGTCCAAGCGCGAGCGCGACACGCTGATGAACGGCGGCAAGGGCAAGAGCTTCACCGTCGAGTGGGGCGAGAACGGCCAGTACAAGATGGAGTGGGAGGGGCTCGTCGAGCGCTTGATGCGCAACTTCAAGACGACCACGTCCGAGGCCCGGCGCACCGAGCTGCAGAAGTACTTCAGCAACAAGCCCTGCCCCTCCTGCAAGGGCGAGCGCCTGCGGCCTGAGAGCCGCGCGGTGAAGGTGCACGGACACTCGATTGTCGCCCTGAGCCGGCTGACCATCTCCGACGCGCTCGGGTTCCTGGGCGAGCTGGGGTTGACGGCGCAGGAGCGGAAGATCGCCACGGAGCTCTTGAAGGAGATTCGCAGCCGCCTGTCCTTCCTGGTCGACGTGGGCCTGGGATATCTGATGCTGGACCGCACCGCGTCCACGCTGTCGGGCGGCGAGAGCCAGCGCATCCGGCTGGCGTCGCAGATGGGCAGCGAGCTGACGGGCGTCATCTACATCCTGGACGAGCCCTCCATCGGCCTGCACCAGCGCGACAACGGCAAGCTCCTGACGACGCTCAAGCGCCTGCGGGATTTGGGCAACTCCGTCATCGTCGTGGAGCACGACGAGGAGACGATGGAGGAGGCGGACTGGCTGGTGGACTTCGGCCCGGGCGCCGGCGAGCTGGGGGGACAGGTGGTGTCACAGGGCACGCCGAAGCAGGTGATGGCGGACGAGAACAGCACCACCGGCGGCTACCTGTCCGGGCGGCTGGAGATTGAAATCCCCGAGCAGCGCCGCGCGCCCAATCCCAAGCACCAGCTGGTGATTCAAGGGGCGAAGGAAAACAACCTGCGCGACGTGGACGCGGTGATTCCGCTGGGCATCTTCACCGCCGTCACCGGCGTGTCCGGCGCGGGCAAGTCCACGCTCATCAACGAGATTCTCTACCCCGCGCTCGCCAAGCACCTGTACGACAGCCGCGAGTCTCCCGGGAAGCACAAGGCCGTGCTGGGCTTCGAGCACCTGGACAAGGTCATCGACATCGACCAGCGGCCCATTGGCCGCACCCCGCGCAGCAACCCCGCCACGTACACCAAGCTGTTCGACGCCATCCGTGAAGTGTTCGCGATGACGCCGGAGGCGCGCACGTTCGGCTACGGCCCGGGCCGCTTCAGCTTCAACGTCAAGGGCGGCCGTTGCGAGTCGTGCGAGGGCGACGGCGTCAAGCTGGTGGAGATGCACTTCCTGGCGGACGTGTACGTGCCGTGCGAGGTGTGCGCCGGCAAGCGCTTCAACGAGGCGACGCTGCGCGTGCGCTACAAGGGGAAGAACATCGCGGAGACGCTCGACATGAGCGTGCGCGAGGCCATGGAGCACTTCTCCGCGCACAAGGACCTCATGCGCGTGCTCCAGACGCTGGGCGACGTGGGCCTGGGCTACATCCGCCTGGGCCAGCCCTCCCCCACCCTGTCCGGCGGCGAGGCCCAGCGCATCAAGCTGGCGCGAGAGCTGGCGCGCGTGGCCACCGGCCGCACGCTCTACATCCTCGACGAGCCCACCACCGGCCTGCACTTCGAGGACATCCGCAAGCTGCTGTCCGTGCTCAACCGGCTGGTGGCCGCGGGAAACAGCGTGCTCGTCATCGAGCACAACCTGGATGTCATCAAGAGCGCGGACTGGCTCATCGACATGGGCCCCGAGGGCGGCGCGGGCGGCGGCCAGGTGCTCGCCGTGGGCACCCCGGAGAGCGTCGCCAAGGTTCAGGGCAGCCACACCGGCCGCTACCTGGCGCACGTGCTGGGCAAGAGCCGGCGCGCTCGCGTCGGCAAGCGCGTGGATGGCTCGACGCCGGTGCAGCACGCCGCACCAGGCTGAGCACTCCCACCGCATCCAAAACATGGAGCGGGGGGCTGAGGGTGCCTTCATTCACCCCCAACCCCCCGTCCACCTTGGAGGAAGACTTCACAGGTGGGGTGTGAGCCTCGAAATCATTGACAACGCCTGTTGCATTCTAGGGCCTTATCAATTCCTGTCAAACCAGCCCAGCCCGCTTAAGGTGTATCAATAAAGACGCACTGTCACCGGAACGGGGCCTTGGGCAGACGGGAGATTTCCGGTGGGACTGCGAAGCGGAGCGTGAAGCACGTGGCCCGCACGGGTTGAAGGCAGGCGGACCGCGAGGCCGGGTTGGAGGTCGCCCCTCCGTGGAGGAGAGGGCCGCCCGCCTGGACGAGAGGACGTGCCGCGAGGGGCTTCGGTGGAGTCCGGGCCCCGCGTTGGGTAGGGTTGGGCCTCTTGTCTTCTTGGAGCCCCCACCTTTCTCCACCAGGGAGCACCCCGCCTCATGGCTGAGAGTCCCGCCGCGCAGAACAACAAGTTCCCGCCGCAGATACCGTTCATCATCGGCAACGAGGCGTGTGAGCGCTTCAGCTTCTACGGGATGCGGAACATCCTCACGGTGTTCCTCATCGACTACCTGCTGAAGAACGCGGTGCCCGACTCAGGGCTGCGCGAGGCACAGGGCAAGAGCCTGATGCACACCTTCATGGCGGGGGTGTACTTCTTCCCGCTCATCGGTGGCTATCTCGCGGACCGCTTCTTCGGGAAGTACCGCACCATCCTCTGGCTGAGCATCGTGTACTGCGTGGGCCACGCGTTTCTCGCCATCTTCGAGAACAACGCCACGGGCTTCTTCGCGGGCCTGACGCTGATTGCGGTGGGCAGCGGCGGAATCAAACCGTGTGTCGCGGCCATGGCGGGCGACCAGTTCAACGAGTCCAACAGCCACCTGGTGAAGAAGCTCTTCGCCATCTTCTACTGGACCATCAACTTCGGCTCGTTCTTCGCGTCGCTGTTCATCCCGCTGTTGCTCAAGAACTTCGGGCCGGCCGTCGCGTTCGGCATCCCCGGCGTGTTGATGTTCATCGCGACCATCATCTTCTGGTTGGGCCGGCGCCACTACGTCATCGTCCCGCCGACGGGGGCCAACCCGCACTCGTTCTTCAAGGTGGTGGGCAGCGCGCTGAAGAACCGGGGCCAGGGCGGCCACTGGCTGGACGGCGCCAAGGCGGCGCACCCCTCGGAGTCGGTGGAGGGCGTCAAGGCGGTGTTCCGGGTGAGCGGGCTGATGCTGCCGTTCGTGCCGTTCTTCTGGATGCTGTTCGACCAGAAGGCGTCCACCTGGGTGGTGCAGGCGCGCTCCATGGACCTGAACATCCTGGGGTTCGCCTTCCAGCCCAGTCAGATGCAGTTCATCAACCCGCTGCTGGTGATGCTGCTCATCCCCCTGCTGACGGCGGTGGTGTACCCGCTGTTCCAGCGCTCCGGCTGGGAGCTGACGCCGCTCAGGCGCATGCCGCTGGGGCTCGTGTTCGGCGCGGTGTCGTTCATCATCGCCGGCTTCTTCCAGGTGGCGATGGAGAGCGGCACGGTGCTGAACATCTCCTGGCAGATCCTCCCGTACATCGTGCTGACGCTGGGCGAAATCCTCATGTCCACCACGGGCCTGGAGTTCGCGTACACGCAGGCGCCCCGGGAGATGAAGGGCACCATCCAGAGCGTGTGGCTGGTGACGAACACGCTGGCCAACGTGGCGGTGGCCATCTCCGCGGCGCTCAACATCTTCTCCGGCTCCGGGCAGTTCTTCTTCTACGCGGGCATGGCGCTCATCGCCGCCGTGGGGATGACGCTGGTCGCCCGCCGCTACGTGGTGCGCGACTACTTCCAGACGTCCGCGCCCCTCCCCACCGAGGAGCGCAACGCCGCGGGAATCACCGCCCGGTCGGCCTGAGAAAAGAGCAACGCCGGAGCCCTCGAATCTGAGAGGAGCTCCGGCGTCAGGTGCTTCACCCGAAGAGGCGCGCTTCCCTCAGGGAGCGCGCCTCTCGTCGTCTGGACTCAGGCCGCGGCCACCGAGGAACCATCCTGCGTCGACGCGCCCTGGGGCGCGGGCGGCTTCTCTTCGTCCGTGCCGTGCATCATCCGCTTCAGGATGGGCGCCACGCCCAGCAGGATGAGTCCCGAAAGGCCCGTGCCCAGGCTGATGTAGAGGAACACGTCGAACTCACCCAGCTTCTCCGAGTACGCGCCGATGACGCCGGAGAGCTTGTTCGCCGCTGCGTTCGCCAGGAACCACACGCCCATCATCGCGGAGACGATGCGCGCCGGCGCCACCTTGGACACCATCGACAGACCCACCGGCGACAGGCACAGCTCACCCATGGTGTGGAACAGGTAGGCCAGGATGACCCAGTGCGCCGCCGCCTTGCCCATCGTCGCGCTCTGGCTCGACGCGCCCAGCATGAAGACGAAGCCCGTGGACAGGAAGACGAGCCCCAGGCCCATCTTCACCGGGATGCTCGGAGCCTTGCCCCGAATCGACAGCCAGCTCCACAGCCCCGCGAACACCGGCGCCAGCGCGACGATGAAGAACGAGTTGAAGTTCTGGAACCACGTGGTGGGAACCTCCCAGCCGAACATCGTCCGGTCGACCTTCTCGTTCGTGTAGAGATTCATCAGGCCACCGGCCTGCTCGAAGCCCGTCCAGAACGCCACCACGAACACCGCGATGATGAAGATGACGACGATGCGGTCAATCTCGTCCTTGGAGAACCCCTTCTTCTCCGCGGTCCCGTTGGCCCGCGCCTCCAGCGACGGCTTCACCGGCGCCAGTCCCACCGGGCCCAAGAGCTTCTTCTGCATCAGCATGAAGACCACGAGGCCCAGGAACATGCCCACGCCCGCGGAGCCAAAGCCGTAGTGCCAGCCGTACTTCTCACCCAGGGTGCCGCAGATGAAGTTGCCCAACATCGCGCCCAGGTTGATGCCCATGTAGAAGATGGTGAAGGCGCTGTCGCGACGACCATCCCCCGGCGCGTACAGCCCGCCCACCATGGTGGAGATGTTCGGCTTGAAGAAGCCGTTGCCCACAATCAGGAAGCCCAGGCCCGCGTAGAACATCGTCACGTTGGGGAGCGCCAGGACGAGGTGGCCGATCATCATCAGCGTGCCGCCGAGCACCACCGCCTTGCGCTGACCGATGAACCGGTCCGCGATGAAGCCTCCGACGATGGGCGTCAGATACACCAGGCCGGTGTACGTCCCGTAAAGGCTGAGCGCCTCGCCAGTGGTCCACCCGAACCCACCGTTGACCTTGCTCGTGAGGAAGAGGACGAGCAGGCCTCGCATGCCGTAATACGACATGCGCTCCCACATCTCGGTGAAGAACAGGAGATACAGCCCTCGCGGGTGCCCCTGGCGGGCAGCGCCCGCGGCTACGGTTCCTTGCATGCCGTGGTTTCCTTCGCTTCGGTGGTCGGGTGTGACTGAAAGAGCACTTGACTGTAGCAGACAGCGCAACAGCTATGCGCAAGTGGACAACAGGGGCGGCCGAGAATTCCCCAGCCCCCTGGCCCGCTCAGTTCACGTCAGGGCGCGTCGTGAAGCCCGCACCTCAACCCAGCCGACCCACGCGCGACTCACCCTGCCCCTCGGAGCCGTTGCCTGACGAGGAGCGTCCCCCCGGGGGACGAAGGGGCAGGTGCACCTCTACCTGAGTGCCCTTCCCCGGCGTGCTACGGACCTGAATGCGCCCGCCATGGCTCAAGATGATGCGCCGGCTGAGAGCCAGGCCCAGGCCCGTCCCCTCGCCCGCGGCGCGGGTGGAGAAGAAGGGCTGGAACAGCCGCTCCATGTCCTCGGCGCGGATGCCCACGCCATTGTCGCTGATGGTGACGACGGCCTCGTCGCCCTGGCAGGCCGTGGCGACTCGGACGCGGCCCTGCTCGCCCACGGCGCGCAAAGCGTTGTCCAGGAGGTTGAGCCACACCTGGTTGAGCGAGCCGGGGTCTCCCTGGATGGGCATGGTGCATTCGTAGGCCCGCTCCACGGTGACACCCGAGGGCACCTTCCACGTCAGCACGCCGAGCGTCGAGTCCAGCAGCGTGTCCAGCGACAGCATGATGGGCGCGTCGGAGGAGCGGGTGAAGGCGAGCAGCGACTCGGCGAGGTGGCGGATGCGCTGGCCGCACTCCTCCATCACCTCCACCATCGCGCGGCTCATCTCCGCGTCCGGAGAGCTGTCCGACAGCACCTCCTTCAGCGGCGTCAGCGCGTTCATCAGCCCGTTGAGCGGATTGCGCACCTCGTGCGCGAAGCCCGACGTCAGCAGGCCGATGGCCGCCAGCCGCTCATTCTCCGCGGAGCGCACCGCCGCTTCGCGCAGGCGCAACTGCGTTTCGATTCGCGCCAGCAGCTCGCGCGGGCTGAAGGGCTTGCCCAGGTAGTCATTGGCGCCCGTGCCCAGCGCCTCCACCTTGGCGGAGACCTCCTGCCGCGCGGTGAGCAGGATGACGGGGATGTCCACCGTCGCGGTCTGCTCGCGCAGGGCCACCAGCATCTGGAGGCCGGACAGCACGGGCATCATCACATCCGACACGATGAGGTCCGGCCGCTCCGCCATGGCGCGCTGCCGGCCCTCCTCACCGTTGACGGCCTCCATCACCCGGTAGTGCTGCTTCAGCAGACCCGCGATGAAGCCGCGAATCTCCACGTCGTCCTCCACCACGAGGATGCGGGGCGCATCCGGCCCCGGCCCCGCGTGGTCCCTGGCTGGAGCCACCACGGACGCGCGGCCGTTGTCGGGTACGCCCGTTTCCAGCGACGGGAACGAGCCGGAGATGCGGCGCTCCCGGCGCACGGGCATCTCCGCGCGGCGGCGCTCGCGCAGGTCCTCGCGGATGTGCGCGCGGCCCTTGGGCAGCCGCACGCGGAAGGTGGAGCCCTTGCCCAGCTCGCTCGTCACGCTGATGCCGCCGGAGTGCAGCTCCAGCGTCTCCTTCACCAGCGCAAGTCCAATGCCCGTGCCGCCAAAGCGGCGCGTGCCGCTGTTGTCCGCCTGGGCGAAGCGGTCGAAGATGACCTTCGTGTCCTGCTGGGAGATGCCCTGGCCGGTGTCCTCCACGTCCACCAGCACGTCCTTGTCGTCCTCGTGCACGCGCACCGTCACCCCGCCCGTCTGGGTGAACTTCAGCGCGTTGGACAGCAGGTTCTGGAAGACGATGTCCATGCGCTCGTGGTCCACCTCCACGGGCGTCACCTCCTGCCCCTCCAGGCGCAGGTAGACGTCCTGCCGCTCCGCCATGGCGTGGAACGGCGGCAGCACGGTGCTCAGGAAGCCGTTGAGCTCCAGCGGCTGGTAGCGCAGGCGCGCCTTGCCCGATTCGAGCTGCGCCAGGTCCAGCAGGTTGTTGATGAGGCGCAACAGGCGCTGGGCGCTACGCTCCATGGTGGCCACGTGCTGCATGACCACTTCCGGGTTGTTCTCCTCGCCCCGGCGCTCCAGCGACTCCAGCGTCAGCAGGATGAGGGTGAGCGGGGTGCGCAGCTCGTGGCTGACGTTGTCGAAGAACTCGCTCTTGAGCCGGTCCAGCTCCTGCTGGCGCAAGAGCGCGTCGCCCAGCTTGCCGTTGGCCTCCTTGAGGGCCTGGGTGCGCTCCGCGACGCGGTCCTCGAGGGCCACGTTGGCGCGGAAGATTTCGTCGTAGCGCTGCTGCAGCTCCACCAGCGAGCCCATGATGGCCTGGTTCTGGGAGCGGAGCGCTTCGTCCTTGCGCTTCAGCTCGCGCCGCCCGTCCAGCCAGCCGCCCATGGAGAAGCCGGCGGTGGCCAGCGACGCCACGCCGAAGACGGGGTGCGCCCAGCCCAGCGCGCCAACGACGAGCCCGCTCACCGTGCCCAGCAAGAGGCCCAGGTGGTGGCCCCACTGCGACATCGGGTCCGCCCAAGACAGGTGATAGCGGCAGACCGGCGCGCCCAGCACCTGACACTCCGACTCGCGCACCTCCGCGGGCAGCAGGCCCCAGATGGTGGGGATGGAGGCGAACTGCCCCATGCGCAGCTCACAGATGTTGCGGCTCTTCTCCGGCGTCTTGCTGGAGTACGTGAGCACCAGCTGCTTCTGCTCCAGGAACTCCACGTGGAAGCTGCCCACGCGGTTGTAGCTGGGCGCCAGCTCGATGGTCTTCAGGTAGCACATGCGCGGCGAGCCAAAGGCCCGCAGCAGGTAGAACGCGAAGCCCATCGCCTCCGGCGTGGCCAGGAAGAGGCCCGCGTTGCGCATGAAGTGCACATCGCCGGACTCCTTCATCAAGAGCGCGGACAGCCGCTCCAGGAAGGGCAGCGAGATGTAGTTGGCGTGCGTGCGCAGGTACTCCAGCGACAGCGGGATGTCGTGCCGGGCCCACAGCGCCTGCAGCCGCTCCACGCCGTACGTGCGCTCGAAGTACAGCAGCAACGTGGACGTCGTGCGCACGCTGACTTCGGGGGCATTGTCGGGCGTCTCCTGCCCCCCGCCTGACATGACTTCCCCTATCCCTTCGCTCAAGCACGCACTCCCTCGGTGACGACCAACACCGAATACTTGAGCGTATCCGGATCTCGCAGCATCCGCAGGTAGGCCTGGCAGAACTCACCATAGGCGACCTCGGAGCCGAAGGCGGGCGTCACCACGGGAGCCAGCGCCGCGAAGCGCGTCTCCCAGTCCGCCAGGAAACGGTCATCCGCCGTGCCGGCGACGACATACTGGGGCGTCACGTGCACCCGGATGTCGCGCAGACCCGCCCGACGGAAGGACTGGAACAGCTTGCGCCCGACGAACAAGTCGAACCCCTGGGAGGCGAGCCCCCGCTCGAAGCACCGCGCGCCCTCCTCCAGCCCCGCCGGGAGCGGCCAGTTGTTGAGGCCCTGACCGTCGATTTCGGACACCACGACGCGGCCACCCGGCCGGGTGACGCGGATGAGCTCCGCGAGCGCGGCGTCCCGGTCCGACAGGTACTCCAGCACGTACTGGCTCCAGGTGTAGTCGAACGCGGCGTCGGGCAGGCCCGTGCGGCGGATGTCTCCCCGGATGAAGCGCGCCTGGGGCAGCCCCGCGCAGCGCTGGATGGCCTCGGCCAGCCGCACGTCGCTCAGGTCCATGCCCAGGACGCTGCCCTCACCGCCGACGATGCGCGCCATGGTCCGAGAGATTCCACCCGGGCCGCAGCCCGCATCCAGCGCCCGGGCCCCCGGCGTCAGCCCGGTGGCCAGTAGTAGCGCGCGGGCGTCGTCCGCCTGCTCCTGAAGGAGCAGCCGGCGCGTCTCCGCCTCGGACTCCATGATGTAGCTCAAGCCTTCCCCCGCGCCGCGCGGCCGCGCGCCCGCGCCTCTCCTCCCGTGCGCTGGACACGCTCGAAGATGGAACGGAACAGCTCCACCCACCGGCGCACCATGGAGCGGTGGAAGAACCACTCGGAGAAGCGGCCGTGGGACGTGAAGCCCGCGGCCTCCAGTGCCTTGAGGTCCTCGTCGGCCGCGAGCGCCACCACGGCGGAGCGTCCGTGCTCCCGGGCGTGCTCCTCGCAACGCTGGATGAGCGCGCGCACCGCGGCGGCCTCGTCCGGATGCCCCGGCTCCAGCACCACGAACCAGAAGGCATTGGTCTTCTCGATGAGGTTGATGCCCGGGCTGCCCTCTTCCTGGAGCGCGATGGCCAGCGGGCCCGTCTCGCCATCCACGACGAAGACGCGCCGGGCCCGGTGGAGCCCGTGGGCCGCGTAGCGCGACGACAGGGCCTCCAGCCGCATCTGGTCCGCCTGCAGGTCCTCCGCGAGCACGCGCACCACCTCGCCCCGCTCCCGCAGGAAGAACTCCAGGCGCGCGCAGTCGGCGTCGGACGCCTCGCGCACCGCGGGCAGCGAGCCCTGGGGCGAAGGCTCCGTGCCGTCCAGCTCCAGGCGCATGTACTGGAAGTGCCGCAGCCAGCTCAGCCCGTGGCTGTCCATGACGCGCAGCAACCACGTGCCGAGCCGGCTCGGCCACCGGTTGTCCTCGCGCCAGGAGAAGCGGATGAAGTCGATATCCTCGTGGGCCTCGCCCAGCTCGATGGCCAGCGCGGACAGCTCGTGGGCAATCTGGTCCTGCCGGTGGAAGCCCGGCCGCACCGCCAGGTGCTGCACCAGCCACGTGCGGGAGTGGATGCGCAGGCCCGCGACGTGCCCCTGCACGCCATCCGCGTCGTTGTAGACAAGCGAGCTGCCCAGCTCCCCGGACGCGCACAGCTGATGGTGCGTCCGCTCCAGGTCGTCGAGGTATCTGGCCTCGCCGCCGAAGGGGTAGTCCGGATGGAAGCCGTAGTGGGCCGCCTCCATCATCCGCCAGATGTCCTGGAACGGGAACCGTCCGCCGTCCGCCACCGTCTGGTTGCGCGAGGAGATGAAGGCGGAGAGGACCGCGTTGCGGACCGAGGGAGGAACCTCCAGGAACCGCACGCCGCAGCGGTACGGCCGCAGCGGGTTGTCCGCGCCCTCACCGGAGGACACCCCATCCACCGAGCGGACCTCCGCGCGACACGCCACCTCGCTGCCGTCGGGCAGCAGGAGCGACATGTCCAGCTGGGAGCCGGCGGGGAGGACTTCGCAAGAGGCGTCGATGGCGAAGGACAGGCCGCGGCTGCTCATGTCCAGCACGGAGCGCGTCATGCGCTTGCCGCTGAACGGCGCGCTGAAGGAGACGAGGAAGCGGTGGTCCGGTCCCGGGCGGAAGCGCTGCAGGCCCCGCCGGTTCTGCACCCCCAGGGTGCGCGGCACGCTCAGGGTGACGGCCCCCTCCCCTCGCTGCAGGACGCTGGTGACGCCCAGGTAGCTCTGCCCGCTCACCTCGAAGGAGAGGTTCAGCACGTCGCCGGCGGAGATGGGACAGCCGCCGACGTTGACACCCCTCAGCACCGAGCGGCCATCGACCAGGTCCACCAGGGGCGCCTCGAGGATGAACTGCACCGAGGGGGTGTCCGGGTAGTGCACCCACAGGGCGGAGCCCCGGCGGACCGCCTTGCGCAGGGCGGCCAGCACACTCACCGGGTCGCGCACCACGGCGAGGGGCGCCGCCGACGTCTCCTCCAGCGAGCCGCTCCAGGAGAGCCCCAGCCGCAGCGCGTGCTCCGCGCCATTGCGCACCGGACTGACGTGACGCACCAGGGCCCGGCGGGACTTCAGGACCCAGCGGCCCTCGCGTTCGATGTGCAGGTCATCCAGCACGGCGCCGGGAAGGAAGGCGCCTACCGACGCATCCATGGGGACCTGGAGCGCGGCGCCGAAGTTGCCCACGTCCAGACAGCGCGCGGTGTAGCCCCGGCCCAGGAGCCTGAAGCCCGCTTCCATCCGCGAGTTGGGCGTGACGCGCGCGGAGGCGCGAAGCTGGAGGATGTTGGTGATGCGCCGGCCCAGCTCGGGGATGGTGAGACTGTCGTCCAGCGTATTGAAGACGTGCCCCTCCGCGGCCGTCTCCACGAGCTCCTCCAGTCCCTGGCGGTCCGACTGCGCACACACGAAGACGCGCACGGCCTCCGGGGCGGCCCTGTCGACATGTCTCAGGAAACGCCGCGCGTTCTCCGGGGGCGCGATGATGAGGGTGGGCGCGGAGGACTCCATCCTCCGTGTGGCTTCGACCTGGGACTCCACCGCCACCACGCGGTGAATTCCCAGGACCTCGGCCAGCGCGGCGCGCCGGCCCTCGTTCGGATGCACAATCAGGACGTCCTGAGTGGGGACACTCATGCTCTCTCCTCGACGGGAAAGGCGTTCAGATGGAGAAGGGGCAGAGCCATCGTCTGCCCACGGGCCACAGGTCCGGTGCCGCCCCCTCTCCACCAGCCGATCGCGTGTTCTCGACCCCGAATGTGTGGCTTGTCCAAGCTTGACAGCAAGGCGACTGCCTCCCTCCGGGCCGACCCGGAGGATTGCGCGCAGTCTACCCTCTCCGCGCCGTCAGGTGATGCGACCATCCACCGCTCTTGCACGAAGGGGGACGGTGGCAGAGTCGACCCAGGGCGCGCCAGCGACAGGCGTCCGTCCGCCCGGCAGCCAACTTCCGACGAGGTGGCCTGGCACCGGCGGGCGAGTTAAATGTCGACCAGGCCAGGAGGGCCCATGAGCACCGAGGTGGATTACGCGCAGGAAATCCAGGAGCTCAAGCGTTCCATGAACGCTGTGATTCTTGCGCACTACTACCAGGAGAGCGAAGTCCAGGATGTCGCGGACTTCGTTGGAGACAGCCTCGCTTTGGCGCAGGCGGCGGAGCGCACGGAAGCGGACGTCATCGTCTTCTGCGGTGTGCACTTCATGGCGGAGACGGCCAAGATCCTGAATCCGACGCGGCAGGTCCTGCTGCCGGACCTGAAGGCGGGGTGTTCGCTGTCGGACCGGTGCCCGCCCGCGGCCTTCAAGGTTTTCAAGGAGAAGCACCCAGGCGCCTTCGTGGTGAGCTACGTCAACAGCTCCGCGGCGGTGAAGGCGATGAGCGACGTCATCTGCACGTCCTCCAACGCGGTGAAGATCGTGAACCAGGTGCCCAGGGACCGGCAGATCCTCTTCGCCCCGGACCAGCACCTGGGACGCCACGTCATGAAACAGACCGGCCGGGACATGGTGCTGTGGCCGGGCAGCTGCATCGTCCACGAAATCTTCAGCGAGAAGAAGCTGGTGGGGCTCAAGGTCGAGCATCCGGACGCGGAGGTCGTCGCCCATCCGGAGTGTGAGCAGGCGGTGCTGCGGCACGCGGACTTCATCGGCTCCACGAAGGGGCTGTTGGATTACGTGCTCAAGAGCCCGAAGCAGAAGTTCATCGTCGTGACGGAGGCGGGCATCCTCCATCAGATGAAGAAGGGCGCGCCCCAGAAGACCTTCATCCCCGCGCCCCCCGACAACGGCTGCGCGTGCAACGAGTGCCCGTACATGCGGCTCAACACGCTGGAGAAGCTCTGGAAGTGCATGAAGGAGCGGACGCCGGAGCTGACCATGCGGGAGGACCTGCGCGAGGCGGCCCGGGCGCCGTTGCAGCTCATGCTGGAGTGGTCCAGATAGAGCGGAATCTGTCGTCACAGCGGACATTTGCCAACTCGCGTCTTGCGCCGGAAAGGCCGGGGTGCAATGGAGCCATCCGTGGCCTTCCGATTTCTCGCAGTCCCGTCGCACCGGCTGGTGAATCACCCCCAGTCGCTGCCGGTTGATGAGCGCCTCGAGCCGGACCTCCCCCCGGTCCATGAGGCGGTGGAGCGTGCCCTGGCGGGCGCCGAGTTCCGCGATGTCCGCGCCAAGGACCGCATGCGCGCCCTGCTCCAGGGGGACCGACCTCCCACGCTGGGTTCCCCCGAGGCGGGGTTCGGTCCGTCGGCCGTCTTCGCCCAGCCGCCCCAGGACCTGCCCGCGCTGCTCAGGCTCGCGGACGAGCTGGAGAGCCTGGCCCGTCGCGAGGCCGGCGAGCGCGCGCTGGTGTGGAAGTGCGGCGACTGCGGTGCCCGGTACGCGGTGCCCGTGGCGCTGGTGCGGCAGGTGTCCATCCGCTGCGAGCGGTGCGGGACGCCGGTGGAGCTCAACGCCACCCGCAGCCTGGGCGAGGAAGCCCTCATCGACCCGTTCCAGGGCGCGGTGAACCACAGCCGCAAGGAGCTGGCGGTGTTCTTCCGCGAGGCCATGGCCCGGGGCTGGCCCGTCCTGGTGGCCGAGGACAAGCGGGTGGCGGCGGCTCCGAGCGGCCCGTCCGCCTGAAGCGGTCCGCGGCATACAAAGCGGTTCTCGCGCCGGACGGGGGACGGTAGCCTCCGCCGCTCATGCGGCACGCGCTCGTCCAGCTCCTTCGTTGCCCTCGCTGCCGCAGAGGCGCCCTCCGTCCCGAGGCGCCCACGCCGGTGTTGATGTTCGGCCCCCTGCGCTGCCCGGAGTGCCGCGCCAGCTATCCGGTGGCCGAGGGCGTCGCTGACCTCGTGCTGGAGCATGGCTCCGCCGGAGGACTGCAGCGGGGCCTGGAGAGTCGCTGGGTGGCGCGCTCCTACGAGCGTCATGTCCGCCCCGCGCTCCAGCGCGCCCTCTTGCGCCAGCCGCTCGACACGGACAGCGAGTACCTCCTCTACCGCAGCCTGCTGGGCACGCCCGACGGACCGGTGCTGGACCTGGGCTGCGGCACGGGCCTGGTGGCGAGGCGACTCGCGCGAGAGCCGGCCTTTCCCCTCGTCGCGGGCCAGGACCTGTCCCCCGCCATGCTGGAAGAAGGCGTGGCCCAGGCACGCGAGGCGGGCGCCACGGTGGACTTCCTCCGGGCACAGGCCCCCGCGCTCCCCTTCCTCGACGGCACGCTCGGCGCGGTGCTGATGGCCGACTCGCTGCATTACCTGGAAGACCTGGGCCGGCTGATGCTGGAGGTGGCGCGGGTGCTGCGTCCGGGGGGCCGCTGGGTGGCGAGCACCTATGCGCCGCCGGGCTCCGCGTCCGGATTCCTGCACCGCCGCGTGGGCCTTCACCCTCGGGCGGAGGAGACACTGCGCGCGGCGACCAGCGCGGCGGGACTGGTGCGCTTCGAGCGCGTGGCCCTGCCGCCGCTGCTGGTGCTCAAGGCGGAGAAGGGCTCCGCCGAGTCGCTCAGATGAAGATGCCGGCGGAGGCGTCGTAGCGACGGGCCTCGTCCAGCTTCAGCTCGGCGGGACGGCCGCGCAGCGCGTCCATCACCTGCCGCTTGGGCTTCTGGCACTTGGAGCACTCGCACGAGCCCTTCTTGCAGGTGCAGTCCGCCTTGCTGCCACACTGGCACTTGGCGGCCATCAGCGAGTCGAGCGCGTCCAGTGGACGGTCCACCTCACCGCCCGTGGGCCGCGCCTTCTCGGGGGCGGGAGCCGCCTCCGAAGAGGCGCTGTCGGGCGACGGCTTCTGGGCCTCCGCCGACTTCTCCCGTGCCGCCTGGGCGTGGGCCTCACAGGCGCTCGCCGCGCGGGGAGCGAGCAGCAGCAGACCGCTGGCCAGCAGCCCCGCGGCCACCATCGTCGCGTTGCGTGTCATGTGCATGCTCTCCTTCGGGAGACTCTCGGCCTCGGCTCCCGTCCATCGGCGCCTATAGCGCAGCCCCCGTCGACTGCCAAGGTCGACGGCCATACCTTTGTCTACCCCGACGCGCTGCTCCAGACGCCCCGCGTCGGTTGCTCGCCGGGCAGGAAAGCGGCGCATACAGTCCGGCACCTCTCGTGACGAACCCCAACGCTCGCTTTATTCACATCGCCGCCCTGGTGCTGGGCGCACTGCCCCTCTGGGTTTCGCGCCACCTGCCCATGGTGGACCTGCCGCAGCACCTGTACCTCATCTCCGTGCTGCACCGGCTGGATGACCCGAGCACGTTGTACCCCCAGCTGTTCGAGGCACGACACGCGCTGACGCCCTACCTGGGCTACTACTACCTGGTCAGCGCGCTGAACTGGCTGTTGCCGCTGGACCTGGCCAACCGCGTCTTCCTCACCGCGTACGTGGTGGGCCTGCCGCTGAGCCTGGGCTTCCTGCTGCGCTCGCTGGGCCGGCCCACGTGGCCCGCGCTGCTCGCCCTGCCCTTCGCGTACGGCGACAGCTTCGGCTGGGGCTTCATCAACTACTGCGCGGCCCTGCCGCTGACGCTGCTGTGCTGCGGCTTCTTCGTGCGGGCGCTGGAGGACGTGCCCCGGCGACGAGGCTGGACGGCGGCGCTGGCGGTCTGCCTCGTCACGGTGCTGCTGTTCCATGTCCAGGCCTTCGGGTTCCTCGCGCTCGGGCTGCCATGGCTGCTGCTCACCACCGCCGTGCCGGAGGACGCCACCGCTCGTGGACTCGCGCAGCGGCTGCGGCCCCGCGTGCCGGCGTTGCTGGGCGTGGTGCCGGGCGTGGCGTTGTTCCTGGGCTGGGTGGTGCTGCGCTTCGGCGAGCCGCCGGACATCCAGCCCGGCGCGCCCTGGAAGGCGTGGGGCCCGACGTTCTCCCCGCAGAACCTGGGCTGGAAGGGCTTCGCGCAGAACCGCGCGGAGCTGTTCGACGTGCTCGCCAACACGCTGCGCGACGGCTCGGACCGGTGGGCGATGTACGCGGTGGGCGCGGTGGCGCTCGCGGGCTGGGTGGCGGCGCTCGTGCGTCCGGGGCCCACGGGCACACAAGGTCCGGTGGCACGCGCGCGGCTGCTGGGGCTGGGGGTGCTGGCGCTCGCGCTCTACTTCCTGCTGCCGTTCGATATCCGCGGCTACGTCTACTACCTCAACACGCGCTACGCGCACCTGGCCGCCGCGCTGCTGGTGGCCACCGCGCCCGCGACGATTCCGGAGTGGCGGCTGCCCCTCAAGTGGGCCGCCGCGGCCTGCACGCTGGTGCTGGCCTTCACGCTGGGCCGGGGCTTCCGAGCCTTCTCCCGCGAGGCGACGGAGTGGGAGGGACTGGTGGCGGCCACCGCCCAGAGGCCTCGCGTCATGGGCCTCATCTACGACCCGGGCTCGCGCGTGGTGCGCTTCCCCGTGTTCATCCACTCCGCGGCGGTGCTGGCCCGCGAGCGCGGAGGCGTGCCGAACTTCACGTTTGCCTCCACGCCGCACTCTCCGCTGCGCTATCGCGACGAGGTGCCGCCCACCTTCCCGTCCGAGTGGCGCCCGCAGGACGTGGACCTGGACACGCAGGGGGCCTGGTACGACACCTTCGTGGTGCGCGGCGTCCACCCCTCGCAGGTGTTCGGCGCGCGACTCCAGACGGAGCTGACGGTGGTGGGCCAGTCGGGCCGAAGCTGGCTGGTGCGCCGCCGCTGAAGCCGCGCCGCGCACGAATGTGGGCCAGTGGGCGGCGTGCCGGCCCGAGCGATGCCCGGGACCCGCTTCGCGCGTTACAAGGCCCGCATGAAATCCTCCGCCCTGGACCCTCGCTCCCTGCTGGACGCGCTGCGCGCCGGCACCTCGCTGCCTGACCTCCCCGTCCAGGCGGTGGAGTCCGCGCGGGCGCTCGCGAAGGACCTGGGCACCGCGACGCCGGCCTCCGTGGAAGCCCTCCCGGAGCCCCTCGCCGCCGCGCTCCTCGAGGCCGCCGTGCTCAACGGCCAGGTCGCGCTGCCCGAGGCCCTGTCCGCCTCGGCGGTGAAGCCCCTGGCCAAGCTCGCCAAGAAGGCGCTGTACCGGTTGCGCTCACGCGGCGTCGCCATCGCCGAGCCCCCTCGCACGGCGCCCCCGGAGGCCCCTCGGCCCTCCCCCTCCCCCGAGGCGCTCCCGGCCCTGGCCAGCACGGTGACGGGCCGAGGTGAGCGGGCCCTCGTCATGGGCCGCGTGCTGCGCGCGGGTGGCATCGAGATGGTCCAGGCCCTCATCTCCGACGAGGAGGGCGTCCTCCAGTTGCAGCTCCAGGAGGCGAGCCGGAGCATCTGGCGCCGCATCCTCAAGGACGGACTGGAGCAGGGCGGCACGGTGGAGCTGCCCCAGCACGAGGCGGCGGCCCTGCTGGCCGAGGCCGCCGGCCTCAATCTGCGCGCCCACACGCCCTTTCCCGAGGGGCTCGATGTCGCGCTGCGCCACTTCGGCGTGCAGCCCCAGCTCGAGCCCACCACCCTCCCCCCGCCCGAGCCGGAGGACGTCCGCCACGCGCTCGACGGAGACCTGCTGCACGAGACACCGGAGCTGGCAGCGTGGCTCCCACCGGAGTCCATCACCAGGCGCCTGCTCGCGAAGTTGGACGAGGTGGTGGTCAGCCCCCTGGCGCTCAGCGACGTACAGCGCCAGGACCAGCTCCAGGGCGCGGTGCGCACGGTGACGCAGGAGTACTTCACCCCCGACATGTCCCGTCGCTACGCCCTGCGGCTGTGGAGAATGGCGGACTTCTTCGAGCGGACCGGGAGGAAGCGCGAGGCCGAAGTCGCCCGGGGCGAGGCACGGCGCCTCTTCCACGGCGCCACGCAGCCCTTCTCCCGCTTCGCCGAGCATCTCTTCGAGAAGGTGGTTGGTCTGGTCGCCGCCGCCGGAGCCCGCGAAGAGGCCGCCGCCCGGCGAGCTGGGGGGGCCCCTGGCGCCAGTGCGCCCTCGCCCGCGGAGGCCGCCCCCACCCAGGAGCGGCGCAGCCCCGGCGGCCTCATCCTCCCCTGAGCCCTGGGGAGGATGGGCCCTGCCGAGTCCTTCAGTCCGGCGAGACGCGGGCGCGCAGCAGCAGGTCCAGGTTCTCCTGCTCCCAGGCCTGGGCCCGCGTGTAGTCGTGGAAGCGCTTCTCGTGCTCGATGAGCTCCGGCGGGTGGATGCACCGCCGCCCGTCGTCGCCCTTCCTCGTCCGGTAGATGTGGTGGAGCATCTCGTGGAAGACAATCCACTCCACGAAGTAGCGGGGCACCACCGGCTGGTCCAACGCCGGATGGATGCGGATGACCTTGGAGTCCGCCGAGTAGGAGCCCATCTTGATGCTCTTGCGGGGCCCCTTCACCCGAGGCGCCGGGCCGTAGGTGATGGCCGCATCGATGCGACGGGTGCTGAAGTACCGCTCGTTGAGCCGTTCGAAGATGCGCTCCAGGTCGTGGTGCTGACCCAGGGGCTCCAGCCGGATGCGCTTGCGCATCTGCGCCGGAGACAGCCGCCGGATGTACATCTTGTTGCGCTCGATGTAGCGGTCCAACAGCGTGCTCGCCTCCGGGTCCCCTTTGCGCACGAAGCTGGCCAGGGCCTGCACGACGTCATCCGGCGCCGCCAGGAACATGTGGTGCAGCCGCAGCCGCCACATCGCCCGGTGACGTTGGAAGGTCAGCATCGTGTGCGTGTTGTCGTGGACCTCCACCGCCACCTTCGCGCGTAAGCGCGTGCGGAGGCGGCGTTCGAGCACGCGTCTCCAAACCTTCACGAGCCGGTTCGGTTCTGGTGCGACAGGCTGCTGTCGCACTACCCGTCCGGCCGTGTAACTCCTCTTCGTCACGATGTTTTTCTGCTTCTTGAGGCGCGCCATGGAGCGCCGGATTCTACGGCCCCGTCTGACATGCGCAATGCGCGCGCGCCTCGGAAAAGCTAGGAAATCCAACGACTTAAGGGCACTCAAGCCCACCCAGTCCCACTTGTCCGATTCGGGGGGAGCACGGCCCATACGGGCAAGTGCCCGTCCGGACTAGCGCCGGACCTTGCAGGGGACCTGGAGCACGAGCGGCCCCGGGGTCGCCTGCTCGATGAGGTAGGGTATTGCCCCCCGAGGTGCGCGTCGTCCGGGGCAGTCGTAGGCCACCTTGATGGGGCCGGGCGGCAGGGCCAGGAGCCGGTTGACGGGCAGCCGCTCGCCCCCCTCCTGGCGAAGGATGGTCTTCGCCGGGGCCTCGAACCGCACCTCGACCAGGGAGAGAGCTGGCGGAGGAAGGCCGGAACCGCCGTTCGCCGAGCCGCCGGGAGCCGCCACCACTGCCGGGTCCGGAGTCGAGGGCACGGGCGACGGAGGGGCGGCCGCCTCGGGGGCGGTCGGCGTCGGCGCGGGTGGAGGGGCCACGGTTGGGGGCGCGGCATTCACGGCGGGAGGCGGCGTATTGGCCCGCACCGGAGCCGACGGCCGTACCTGCTGTTCCTCCAGCGCCCTCCGGGAGAGGTCCTGAGACGACATCGGCACGGGGCTCCGGAGCCGGCCGTAGAGCACCCAGAGCAACATGGCCCCCAGCGCCAGCAGCAGGAGTCCGCCGACGATGGCCAGCAGGAGCCCTCGCGGATTCGTGCGTCCGGTGGTCGCGCGCGTGTCGGGGTAGTCGTAGCCGGCGTACCCGGCGGTGGACTCGTCGTCCTCGCCGTCGTCGCGGAGCGAAGCCGTGGGATTCGTGTGCGCCGCCGACATGCTGGAGTCGGTGTGGAAGTTCTCGTCCTCGTCGCCCACGGCCTTGCCACCCCGGGACGCGGGCATCTGCGGCCGGGAGGCATGGCGGTGGCTCACCGTCGCCGGGGTGATGGAGACGGACTGGGACGCCTCCACGTCCACCGACGACATGCGCCGCATGGGCGTGGTGAGCGACGCCTCCACGTCCACGGACGACATGCGCCGCATGGGCGTGGTGAGCGACACCGACTGCGAGGACTCCTCGTCCAGCGGCGACATGCGTCGCATGGGCGTGGTGAGCGACACCGACGCCTCCACGTCCAGGATGGACTGACGCCGGATGGGCATCGTCATGTCGCCGGAGGCCTCGCCCATGTCGAAGTCTCGGGGGTCCTGCGGCACGGGCGTCGGGGCCCGGCGGGGCGGCGCGGCGGCGGGCGTCGGTGGAGTCGACACGCGACGGGAGCGGGTCTCCACCGGCGAGGGCGTCTTGGCGACGGGCGCTTCCGCGAAGCCGGCCGCGCGGGGCGACGGCAGCGGCTCCAGCGGAGCGACGGCGCGCGGCGGCTCGGAGGGGGACATGCCCGAGCGGCGCGGCGGGGTCGGCGGCGCGGTGAGGGGCTCCACCGCCGACAGCGACCGAGGCGTGGGAGGGAACTCCGATTGGGTGCTGGAGCGGCGCACCGGCGGGCCCGGAGGCGGCGTGACAGGCGCGCGGCCCCGCCCCCGCTGCGGAATGGTGGACTCTCCGTCCCCCATGTCCTCTTCATCCGGGTCCTGCAGCTCCGACGGCACCACGTATCCGGTGGGCGCGGTCCGGATTGCGGTGGACATGTCCTCGTCCGCGTCCTCATGGGCACCACGATGCCCGGTGGGCAGCTCGCGTGGGCGCGCCATCTGCGTCGCCGGCTCCGGCTCGTCCGCGTAGCGCGCGGCCGGAACGGCCTCGGCGGAGACTCGACGGGGAGTGGGACGCGCGGTGAGCCCGGGCACCGCCGTCACGGCCCCGGGCGACGGCTCCGCCATGGGCGTGGTGGACGACAACGTCGGCGCGGTGACCTCCAGCGGGGCCAGCCTGGACGGCGCCTGCATCAGCCGGTTCCCCGCCAGGGGAACGGTGGCCTGGGTGCGTCCCACCGGCCTCGCCATGGGGATGTGGAGGATGGTGCGCTCCTCCTCCTCCCCCATCAGCCGGGCGATGTATTCGGACACGTCCAGGCTCTGCTGCAGCTCGCCCGAGTCGAGGAACGCCTCCAGCTCCTCGTGCACCACCGCGGCGCGCGGGTAGCGCAGGTTGCGGTCCTTCGTCAGGCACCGCATGACGATGCGCGACAGCTCCAGCGGATAGTCGGGACGCAACAGGTGCGGCGCCGTCGGGTCGTCGAAGCGGATGGCGTAGAGAATCCCCTCCGTCGTCGGCTTGGCGAAGGGCTGCTTGCCGGTGGTGATTTCGTACAGCATGGTCCCCAGCGCGAAGATGTCCGCGCGGTGGTCCAACCGCTCCTGCGACACCTGCTCCGGCGCCAGGTAGAGGAACTTGCCCTTGATGACGCCCGGCTTGCTGCGCTCCATGAACGCGCCGGCCTTGGCGATGCCGAAGTCGACCAGCTTGACGCGCCCGTCATAGCCAATCATCACGTTCTGCGGACTGACGTCCCGGTGGATGAGCTCCAGCGGACGGCCATCCACGCCCCGGCTCTGGTGCGCGTAGTCCAGCCCCGCCGCCACCAGCGAGCAGATGCGCGCCGCCACGCCGCAGGGGACCGTGGCGCCGAACTTCAGCTCCTCCGCCATCACCCGGCGAAGGTCCACGCCCTCCACGTACTCCATGGCGATGAAGATGTTGTCGCCCTCCTTCCCCAGCTCGTGCACCTGCACGATGTTGGGGTGGCTGAGCTGCGCGGCGATGCGCGCCTCGTCCAGGAACATCTGAACGAACTCGGGCTCCTCCGACAGGTACGGGAGGATGCGCTTGAGGACGACCAGCTCCGGATCCGGCGGACGGTGCGCCAGGAACAGCTCCGCCATCCCACCCACGGCGAGCCGCTTGATCAGCAGGTACTGTCCGAACGGGATGGCCGTCTGGGGGGAGTTCACGGAGGGAACAAGGCGTCTGACAGGGTGGGACAGGTTGGACTTTTCCCGAGCTTACCCACAATCAAACGGTTGGGGGAGCCGGGGGCCCACATCGACAGGTAGCGGACACCGACCTGGGGGTCGCGTCCAAAAAGAAACCGCCCCTCCCGACACGGGCGAGGGGCGGCGAAATCAGCGGATCATCCCGGAAGGGATGATGGGCCTGGAACTACGGCGCCGCGACCGTGCCGACCATGTCCGGGTCGCACGTCATGGGGTACAGCACGTAGGTGTAGTCGTTCTGCGTGCCAGGGATGACGCCGTCGCCGTAGGTGTTGCAGGTGAAGCGGGGGGGGCCACCGTCGGTGGACGTCGTGCCGCCGTCCGTGCAGGGCGTGTTGGTGAAGGTCTCCCAGACGCCGTGGATGCCGTTGGGGAAGGTCACCGTGCCACCGTCGTCGGCCGTCGCGCGCAGGTCGCAGGCCTGGTACGTCTTGTAGCTGGCCACCAGCACGCCGCCGGTCACCTCGAAGCCCACGTAGTTGTGGTTCTCCGGATCATTCGGGTACTGCCGCAGGGCCGTGGGCTTGGCGTTGGTGAGGGTGAGGGGGCCCGGGATGTGGACGCGGGAACCGGCGAACTCGGGGTTGGGCTTCGTGCTGCCGCCCTCGGAGTTGCCGAAGTTAGCCGGGGCCGCGTTGTCCGGCAGGATCTGGCCGGAGCCGCGCTTGGTGATGGAGAGCTTGCCCCTGACGCCCGCGACGTTGAGCTGGAAGTCGCTCTTGATGACCGGGCGGTACGCGTCACGCCCGGCGGGTACGTTGTCGTCGCCATTCGGGTAGAAGCGGCGGAAGAAGCCGGTGATGGTCAACACGTCGCCCACCACGGGCTCGTAGTTCATGACGAGGTCGGTGTAGAACTTGTCGATGTAGATGCCTTCCGTCGGGAAGCAGGGGTTCACCACCCAGAAGCGGGCGATGAAGTCACCCGAGGTGCCGCGGGAGACATTGCTCACCGCCGTCACCACCACGTTGTCCAGGGTGACCGACTCGCCACGCTCACCAGCGGTGCGCAGGTTGCCGATGGGGCCCATGCCGTTGACGGGCGCGGGACAGTTCTGCGTGGGGCCGCCGTCCGTGCCAGCGTCCGTGCCAGCATCGCCGCACGTGCCTGAACAGCCCGGGCCGGAGTCAGGATTGTCGTCGCCATCGTCACGACCGGAACAGCCCGCCACCGAAGCCAATACCGCCGCGGTGATCAGCGCTGCCGCGCCAAGAGTCTTGCGCAGTTGCATGTCTCGTATCTCCATTTCTTGTCGCGGCGTCCCAAGGGTTGAAGTCGACGCCAGTCGGTCCGAGGATGTCGGCCTTATACCGGCGGCCCGCGGGGGCCGGCAAGGAAGCCACTCCCGCCAGGCCGGTGACACCTTCGTGAAATCGAGGAAGCCATGAACGCCCTCCCCGCCTTCCTCCGAGGACTGCGGCCCACGCTGCACATCTCGCACCGCGGCGGCGCGTCACTCGCCCCAGAGAACACGATGGAAGCCTTCCGTCAGGCGGTGGAGCGCTTCCACACGGACATGCTGGAGCTCGACGTCCACGTGACGCGGGACGGCGAAGTCATCGTGGCGCACGACGACACACTGGAGCGTTGCACGGATGGCTTCGGGCCCCTTGCGGGGCAGACACTGTCGGAGCTGAAGAAGCTGGATGCGGGGTATGGATTCACCCCGGATGAGGGCCGGACATTTCCCTTCCGGGGCCAGGGCGTGCGCATCCCCACACTGAGAGAGGTGCTGCGCGCCTTTCCGGCGCTGCGCCTCAACGTGGAGTTGAAGCCAGACGTGCCCGGACACGAGGAGGTCTTCGCGCGGCTGCTGGAGGACGAAGGCGCGGTGGAGCGCGTGTGCATGGGCAGCGAGCAGGACGCGGTGGGCGAGCGGCTGGTCGCCCGGTTGCCCCACGCGTGTCACTTCTACCCCCGCGACGCGCTGGCCGCGCTCGTCATCGCGCTGCGCGGCGGAGAGCCGCCGCCGGAGGACCCGCGCTTCACCGTGCTCGACATGCCGCTGTACTTCGGCGAGGTGCGGCTGGTGGACGCGGACTTCCTGCGCGACTGCGCGGCGCGCGGCAAGTGGGTCAACGTCTGGACGGTGGATGACCCGGACGAGATGCAGCGGCTGCTGGAAGAAGGGGTCGGCGGAATCATGACCGACCGACCGGACCTGCTGAGGCAGCGAATGGACGACCTTACCAAGCCGGGTTAAGCCCCGGTTCCATGCCTCGTACCACCTCGCGCTCGCGCCCGTCCCCCTCTCCGGCCGCCGCCCCGAAGCCTCCCACCGAAGCCCGTCGGAGCGAGGCCGCTGCCCCCCGTGCGAAGAACGCGGTGAAGGAGAAGCCGAAGGTGAAGGCCCCCAAGGGGCGGCGCTTCGTGGCGCTCTCCGGCAACATCGGCGCGGGCAAGACGACGGCGGCGAAGATGCTCAGCCAGAGCTTCGGCTACGAGCTGTTCGACGAGCCCGTCATCGATAACCGCTTCCTGCGCGACTACTACTCGGACATGTCGCGCTGGTCCTTCACGCTCCAACTCGAGTTCCTCATCCGTCGCGTGGAGCACCACGAGCTCATCCACTCGTACCGCCGCAGCTGCGTGCAGGACCGCACGCTGTACGAGGACCCGGAGATTTTCGCCAAGTACCTGCACGGCCTGGGGCACCTGACGAACGCGGAGCTGGACCTCTACTACGAGTACTTCCAGCGCCTGTCGCGCCACATCATCCGCCCGGACAAGGTCATCTGCTTCGAGGTCGGCAGCGTGGACGTGTTGTTGGAGCGCATCCGCACCCGCGGCCGCGAGGAAGAGAAGGGCATCCGCCCGCAGTTCCTCCGAGGCCTCAACGGCTACTACGCGTCCTTCCCCCAGGTGCTCCAGGAGAAGTACGGCGTGGAGTGCCTGGTGATGGATGTGTCCCGCCAGGACATCCGCCGGGGCCGGGGCCGTGAGGAGTTCCTGGACCGCGTCTCCACCTTCCTGGCATGAGGCACGGGGGGCCACGCATGCGCCCCCCAGTCCCTGCATGGAAGGTGTGAGATGTCGGACATGACGCCCAAGCGAGCCAAGGACACGGAGGTGGTGATGACCCAACTCATCCTGCCTCCGGACGCCAACAACCTGAACGCGGCGTTCGGCGGGAAGGTGATGGAGTGGATCGACATCTGCGGCGCGGTGGCCGCCCAGCGTCACTGCCGGCAAGTCGTGGTGACGGCGTCCATGGATGACCTGCACTTCCACGCGCCCATCAAGGTCGGCTGGATTGCGCTCTTGCACTCGCGCGTGCTGGCCGCCTTCCGCACCTCCATGGAAGTGGGCGTGACGGTGCACGCGGAGAATCCCCTCACCGGCGAGCGCACGCTCACCACCAGCGCGCTCCTGACTTTCGTGGCCATCGACAAGGACGGCAGCCGCGTCCCGGTGCCGCCGCTGCTGATGGAGACGGACACCGAGCGCGAGTCGTTCCGGGAGGCCGAGGCGCGACGCGCCCAGCGCCTGGCGCGGCAGAAGGAAAACCAGTCCTGGTTGAAGGTGATGCAGCCCATCGCCGGGGCCTGAGCAGGCCCGCTCGGAACGGGAAAGCACGAGGGCGGGCAGCACACCCACCCTCGTGTCGGCTCGCGAGCACCCGCCCACGCCTCAGGAAGCGTGGACCGTCGCGAGCCACGTCACGCCACGACGGGAACTCAGGTCGTGAACGAGGTGCCGCAGCCGCAGGAGGACTTCGCGTTCGGGTTGTTGAACTTGAAGCCCGCGCCAGTGATGGCGGAGACGTAGTCGATCTCCGTGCCGGCCAGGTACTGGGCGCTCATGCCGTCGGTGGCGAGCTTCACGCCGTCCTGCTCCCAGACGCTGTCGCCGGCCTTCGACTCCTTGACCAGGTTCAGGTCATAGCCGAGGCCGCTGCAGCCGGCCGGCACGACGCGGATGGAGAAGAAGTAGCCCTCGAAGCCCTGGTCCTTGATGACCTTCTTCACCTGCTGGATTGCGCCTTCCGTCAAACGCACGGCCTCGGGCGGGGCGGACTGGGGGGCCGTCGTGGTGGCCGGGGCGGGGGTCGTGGTCGTCGTATCCATGTCGGGAAAATCTCCTCTCGAACGGCCCTTTATAACGCCCGGGGCCGGAAAATCCATGGGACCGGCCGCCTGTCCGCCCCGGACGCTTCATCCCGAGCGGAACACGCCCCGCCCTCGGGTTATACCCCGCCCCATGGCCCCATCCTTCCGTGAGCTTCTGGCCGGTGTGAAACAGGAGATTCGCGAAGTCACCGTGGACGAGGTGAAGCGGCTCCTGGACGACCGGGCCCAGGTGAAGCTCATCGACGTACGGGAGGCGGACGAGTACGCGGGCGGACGGCTGCCTGGCGCCGTGCACATCCCCCGGGGCTATCTGGAGCTGCGAATCGAGGAGCGGGCCGGGCGGGACGAGGAGCTCGTCGTCTACTGCGCGGGCGGGACGCGCTCGGCGCTGGCGGTGAAGAGCCTCAAGGAGCTGGGCTACACACGCGTGGCCTCGCTGGCGGGCGGCTACAACCGCTGGAGCGACGCGGCGCTGCCGGTGGAGAAGCCCTTCGTGCTCACGGCCGAACAGAAGGAGCGCTACCGCCGACACCTCATCCTCCCGGAGGTCGGCGAGGAGGGGCAGGCGAAGCTCTTGAAGTCGCGCGTGCTGTTGATGGGCGCGGGCGGGCTGGGCTCTCCGGCGGCGCTGTACCTGGCGGCCGCGGGCGTGGGGACGCTGGGCATCGTCGACTCGGACGTGGTGGACCTGAGCAACCTGCAGCGGCAGGTGCTCCACACCCAGGAGCGCCGGGGCCAGCCCAAGGTCGTCAGCGCGAGGGCCGCGATTGAAGCCCTCAACCCAGACGTCCGCGTCATCCCCTTCCAGGAGCGGCTCACCTCGCACAATGTCCTGCGCGTGCTGGAGGGGTTCGACCTGGTCCTCGACGGCGGAGACAACTTCCCCACCCGCTACCTGCTCAACGACGCGTGCGTGATGAAGGGCCTGCCCAACATCCACGGCTCCGTCTTCCGCTTCGAGGGACAGGTGACGACCTTCGTCCCCGGCCAGGGGCCCTGCTACCGCTGCCTCTACCCCGCCCCGCCGCCGCCGGAGCTCGCGCCCTCATGCGCGGAGGCCGGAGTGCTGGGCGTGCTGCCCGGGCTCATCGGCCTTCTCCAGGCCAACGAGGCCCTCAAGCTGATTCTCGGCCAGGGCGAGTCGCTCGTCGGCCGGCTGCTCACCTTCGACGCGCTGAGCACCCGCTTCCAGGAGCTGAAGCTGCGCCGGGACGCGCAGTGCCCGGTGTGCGCGCCGGGCGCGAAGGTGGAGCTCATCGACTACGAGCGCTTCTGCTCCACCACCGCTTGAGCGCCCCGCGACTCGAGCCAGGAACCTCCCCGCATGCCCATCCCCGAAATCATGCCCGCCCGACTCGCCGAGCTGCTCGCCGGCCCCGCCGAGTCCCGCCCCGCCCTGCTGGACGTGCGCTTCCCGCATGAGCACGAGTACGTCGCGCTGCCGGACTCGGTGCTCATCCCCCTGCCGGAGCTGGACGAGCGCGCCGACGAGCTGGAGGCCCTGCGGGGCCGGCCCGTCGTCGTCTACTGCCACCACGGCGTGCGCAGCCTGGACGGTACGGCCTACCTGATGTCACGCGGACTGGAGGCCGTGTCGCTGCGAGGCGGCATCGACCTGTACTCGATTCAGGTGGACCCCTCGCTGCCCCGCTACTGAGGGGGCCCTCAGCCGAGGAACGCGGACAGGTCCTGCGTCTCGCGGTTGATGCTGTTGGGCTTGATGTCGACCTCGAAGTGGAACGGCTCCTTCAAGGGGCCGCCATTGAGCTCGAGCTTGTGCTTGCCCTCCATCAGCTCAATCTTGAGGCCCTTGCCATTGCCCCCCTGGTAGATGCCGACGTCCTGGTCCCTGCGGCGCACGGTGATGTTGCGCACGCTGTCCGGCTTGAGCAGCAGCAGCAGACTCCCCCGGCGGAACTCCTGGGTGAGCACCTTGGCCTGACCCGGCTCGCCGAACGCCAGCGTGTCCGTGTCCTCCTTGTAGATGCCCTGCTGCTCGTTCTCCAGGATGAGAGTGTCCTGCAGGTGGGCGCCCGACACCAGCGTCAGCGGCGTCATGCCCAGCTCGGTGATGGGCTGCGAGCCGCCGCAGCCATTTGCATGGCGCACGGAGACCTTCACCCGCTCATTGGTGTTGATGGTGAGGCGCACGCCCTGCCCGTCCGACGCCGTGGCGCTGAGCACCGCGAGGATGGGCTTGTGGAAGATGGCCACCACCGCCAGCAACCCCACGATGAAGCCCAGCGTGGCCACGTTGCGCGTCGCCATGGTGCGGCGCGTGCGGCGCGAGTCGTCCGACAGCGCCCGGTCCACGTCGTCGTCCGGCCTCACGGCGGGCGCCGAGGAGAGCGAGACGCGCGAGCGCGACGGCGGGGGCACGGACATCTCCGCGCGGCTGGAGGTGCGGCGGCGAGGAGGCTGCTCGGGCGCGGACACCTGCGACTGCATGCCCGTGCGACGGCGCGGCGGAGGCTCCGGAGGCGGGAGCATGGTCCGCTCGTCGTCCTCGTCCTCCATGCGCGTGCGCTCGTCCAGGTCCAACGACGCGGACGTGCGGGAGCGCGGCGGCGGGGGCGCGTCCACGTCCACCACCGGCTGGGCGCGCGTCATGGAGCGGCGCGGCGGCGACGGAGGCGGCTCTCCGGGATTGGTGACGGCACTGCGCAGGTCCGAGCGGGAGCTGGTGCGCGCCACCTGGGTGACGTTCGCGTTGCTGGGCCGGCGCATCGAGTCCGACGTTCCACCCCGGCGACGCGGCGGCACGTCCAGGTCGCCCGAGGGCGCGTCCCACTCGCCCGGGTCCTCTTCCACTACCGGATGCGCGGAGGCACCCGTGCGACGCGGCGGCGGGGGCGGGGCGGAGCGCGAGGGGGCGGCGCGGCCTCCTCGCTCGCGGGGCGCGGAGGCTTCACCTGGAGGCGCATCCCAGCTCATGTCCGCGGACGACGGACGTCCCCGGCCGCGCTCCTGAGGGGGCGGCGTGGGAGGCACGGGCGAGCCCGAGTTGCCCGACGCGTCGTCGTCCACCGGGACGACCTGGCCCTGGACCTTCTCATCGGCCAGTCGGTCCGCGAAGAGCGTCTCCATCAGCTCGGAGATCTGCACCGAGCCCGCCACCCAGCGCTGGCCGACGAGGATTTCCTCCAGCGCCGTCTGGAACGTGCGCGCGTCCCGGTAACGGTCGTCCGCGTTCTTGGTGACGGCCCGCATCACCACCGGGTCCATCTCCTCCGGGACGTCGGCCACCTGCGACGGCGGCTGGATGGCGCACTCCATGGCCGCCTGGAGCGTGGCCAGCTCCGAGTCCCGCTTGAGCGGGCGCACGCCCGTGAGCAGCTCGTAGAGCACCAGACCGATGGCGAAGATGTCCGCGCGCCCATCCAGCGGCTTGCCGGCCGCCTGCTCCGGCGCCATGTACGCGAACTTGCCCTTGATGGCGCCCGACTTGGTCAGCGACGCCTGGTCCGCGGCCTTGGCGATGCCGAAGTCCACCAGCTTCACCGAGCCGTCGAAGCTGATGAGGATGTTCTGCGGCGAGATATCGCGGTGCACCACGCGCAGCGGCCGGCCCGCGTCGTCCGTGCGGCTGTGGGCGTAGTGCAGGCCCTCGCACGCCGCCGCGACGATGCGGATGGCCAGGGGGCGCGCTATCCACTGCCCCGCGCTGGCCGCCTTGCGCATGACCCGGCCCAGGTCCTCGCCGTGGATGAACTCCATGGCGATGTAGTAGGTGCCGTTGGCCTCGCCGAACTCGTAGACCTGCGCGATGTTCGGATGGTTGAAGCGCGCCGCGATGAGCGCCTCGTTCCGGAACATCTCCACGAATTCACGGTCCTCCGCCAGATGCGGAAGGATGCGCTTGACGACGAGGTTCTTGTGGAACCCCTCGATGCCCGACTGACGCGCCAGCCACACCTCGGCCATGCCGCCGGTGGCCAGCTTCTTCAGGAGCTGATATTTCCCGAATGATTGAGGGTTCATCCCGGTACTCTGGCCGGGGGAGTTGGCTCAGATGGAATGCGTCAGGGGTCGCCATCTTATGGGACAGCCGCCGCCGAGGCAAAGGTGGCGCGCACGGAATTCGCTCGGGGTGCTGATTGCCTGCCTGCTGGCGACGGGTGCGTTCGCAGCGACTCCGGGTGCGGATCAACTCCGCTTGGAGCGACGCGGCGACGTCATGGAGCTGCGCTGGGCGGATGCCGAGGAGCGCCTGCAGGGTACGCTTCACCCCGCCCTTCCCCGGGAGGGCCAGCCCGCGATGCTGTCGCTCCACGTGGGCGCGTTCGAGGGCGCCGAGTTCACCGGCCCCCTGACGCTGACCGTCCACTTGAAGGATTCGCCCGCCCAGGTGACGAAGACGCTGACGCGCGACGGCGTCAACTGGCACACCGAGCTGACCTTCGACGAGCCGGGCCTCTACGAGTTGGAGATCCGCTACCAGAACACGCACCTCAAGGTCCTGACGGGCTACGTCACCGTGGCCGCCCAGCCCCTGCCTCCGGAGTTGAGCTGGGGCCTGCTCGTCCTGGCTTCGGGCGCGGCGCTCGTCTGGGGTGTGCGGGGCGCGATGCGGAGGATGAAGGCCCCGGCCTCGCCCGCGGGCACGCCAGAAGCTGGCACGGCCACCGCTTCCACGACGACGCTGGAGTCTTCCGCGTCCACGGAGGAACGCGATTCCACCGTCCCGCCGCCGGATGCGGCGTCCAACCGGTAACTCCTTCTACCGGCTGATCGACATTCGTACAGGCCCGGCTGCCCTCGCGGTGGAACTTCCGTTCCCACCGAGGGCCTTGTAACGCCCTGGTCACGACGTTTTCGCGCCCTGGCACACCCGCGCGCCGCCCACGCCGTCCTCCACCCGACGTTGTCGATTCGGGCACCGCAGTTGCACAAGCCCTCTGGCGGCTGCGATGGGGAGGCGGGGACATGGGCGGGTGGCGGTTGGATGATCTGGGGAGGCGGGGCCTCCTCGTCGCGGTCCTCCTGAGTGGGCCGGCGTTGGCGGGTGCTCCGGCTTCCGCAAGCAACGCGGGGTTGGAGGCCGCGGAGGATCCGCTCTCGGGCGGAGTCGTGGATGGAGTGGAAGCGCCCGAGAGCGGACCCCCAGAAGGCTCCGAGCCCCTGGAACCTTCCCAGAGCAGCCTGACGGAGGGCGCGCTGGCGCAGGCCCTGCCCCCGCGCATCCAGCCCAGGGACACCGGCGACGCGGTGAGCCCGGTGCCGCCGACGAGCGCACAGCCCACGCCGGAGCCCGCGCAGCAGGCGGACCCGAAGAAGAAAAAGAAGTCCAAGCCCGGCGCGCAGCAGGAGGACTCGCTGGGAGAGGACTCCACGGCGCTCGACGACACCCCTCAGGAGGAGGTGCAGACGGTGCGCGTCTTCGGCCGGGTCTACGCCCGCGCCAGCGCGGACGAGCGCGCGAAGTACCAGCGCGCGCTGAGCATCCCTTCCGCGCGCGTGGGCGTGGGCACGTCGCTGTCCAACCTGGAGGCCGAGGTGAGCGCGGACCTCGCGGACTCGTCGATCCTCAAGGACGCCTTCGTCCGCCTCGCGGACGACAGCAAGCGCTTCCGACTCTACGGCGGCCAGTTCAAGGCCCCCTTCCTCCAGCGCCGGTTGGAGGGCTCGTGGAGCCTGCCCATCCAGGGACGCGGTCTGGTGGAGGACTACCTGGGGGACGTGCACGAGTTGGGCGGCCGTCGGATGGGACTGATGGGCGAGGTGCGGCTCAAGAGCCTCTGGGATGTCCGCGTGTCGGCGGGCGTGTTCCAGGGCTCCAAGGATGACCTGGGCGTGCGCACCAAGGAGGACCTGGCCGGACGCGTGAGCGTGCGTCCGTTCAAGAAGATGCTCACCCTGGGGGTCAGCACGTACGTGGCGGAGGCGTTGGACCGCGCACGGCGCCACGCGGTGGCGGCGGACGCGGAGCTGAAGCTGGGCGGGCTGAACGTGACGGGTGAGGTCGTCACGGGACGGCTGCCCATGGGTCCGTTCACCGCGCAGCTCTTGCTGGCGAGTTGGACGGTGCCGGTGACGACGGAGTGGGCGCTCCAGCCGGTGGTGGGGGCGGAGGGGTTGCAGTTGAGAGGGGATGTGGAAGGCCGGGGCCACTCGCTGGTCGGGGGTCTCAACCTGCTGCTGGGGAGTCGGTTCCGGGGGCAGTTCCAGGTGGAGCGCGCGTTGCGACCGGGGGACGAGGCGCCGGGCCTCGAGTACTCGCTGCAGCTCGCCACCCGCTTCTAATCACGGAGACACGCCATGCTCTCGTTCGCCGAGGGAGAAGTGACCAGACTCCGGCGTGAGTTCAAGCTGGTTCTGGGAGAGCAGGCCGCGCTCACGCTGTGCGCGCGGTTGTCGATGGAGCTGGAGGGGCAGATGCCGCGACCCACGCGCATCGTGTCCGTCTATTTCGACCGACCGGGCTGTCCCCTGGCGTCGCGCGCGCTGCGCACGCCGGAGGACTGCCTCAAGGTCCGCACGAAGGAGTACTCGCCGGACGTGGGGGCCGGCGGCGTGGAGCGCGTGGTGCTGGAGGTGAAGCGCGAGCGTCATGGACTCACGCAGAAGCGTCGGGTCTGGGTGCCGCGCTCGGACCTGGGGCGCGTGTTGCGAGGGGGCGCGCGCCTGTTGCCGCTCATCACCGGAGGCAGCCTGCTGCCGGTGCTGGCGGTGACGTACCAGCGGCACGTGTATCAGGCGTCGCAGGCGTGGCGGGTGACGGTGGACCGGGACATTGGCTACCACCAGATTGCTCCGGAGCTGGCCATGTCCCAGCTTGCCCTGACGACGGAGCGGCTGGGACCGCCGCTGTGGAGCGAAGGACGCGTGGTGGTGGAGGTGAAGCACCTGGGGCAGGAGCTGCCCGACTGGCTGTCGTCGCTCAATCCGGGCGGCGCGCCAACGTACAGCAAGTTCGCAGAGGGGATGGCGAGGGTTCATGCCTTCGCCGTGGATGGGGTCGCGAGGGGATAAGGCACCGTGTTCATCGACTTCGAGGGGATTGACGGCAGCGGCAAGACGACGCTCTCCAACCTGCTGGCCGGGAGGCTGAAGAAGCTCGGCTACCGGGTGGCGCACGCACGGGAAGGTGGCGAGCTGCGCTCGTCCACGGCCCGGCGCGTGCGGGAGCTGACGCGCGATGCGCGGCTGCTGGAGATGTCACCGCGCGCGGAGTTCTTTCTCAATCTGGCGCGAGACGCGCAGCAACTGGAGGAAGTGGTGGCGCCCGCGCTTTCGCGGGGAGAGGTGTGCATCACCGACCGTTACCTGTACTCGCAGCTCGCGCTGAGCGGAGGGGGCCGGGGACTGCCCATGTCGGAGCTGCGGCCCGCGTGCGAGCTGGCCTCGCAGGGACTGTGGCCGGACCTGGTCATCCTGGTGGACGTGGACCCGGACCTCGCGAGGTGGCGCAAGCGGCTGGGCAAGGCCCAGGCGGGACGCGGCTCGGACGGGGACAGCCGCAAGGGGCTCGCGGGCGCGGGCCTGGCGGTGCGCGTGCGCGAGTCCTTCCTCGCCCTGGCGAAGGAGGACCCTCGACGCTGGCTCATCCTGGAGAACAACGACGCGCCGCTGCACGTGCTGGAGCAGCGGCTCGTGGACGCGGTGGTGGCGCGACTGGAGGGGCGCGACACCCCCGTGCAGCGCATCGTCCCCATGTCGACGACGCCGGTGCACTCGGGCCCCGTGGACGTGGAGGACGTGGAGGCGCGCTTCTTCCAGGCACTGGACACCGTGGAGCTGCGCGAGCCGTCGCTGGCGGTGTGGATGCTGGGTGGCCTGCCCGGCCTCATGGCGCACCAGCGCAGACTGGCCTTCGTGGAGCGCTTCCCCGCCCTCACGGCGCGGGGCCTCCTGGGCCTGGGAGATGAGGCGGCGTGGACGCTGCGAGAGGTGCTGGCGCCGCTGGCCCCCGCGCAGGTGGCGCTCGGCCTGGGCGGACTCACCGGCGCGCGCGCGTCGATGATGCGCGAGCGGCTGTATGCCCAGGCTCCGTCGGAGGTGCTGCAGGGCCTGAAGGGCGACAGCTCTCCCCAGGCGTGGGCGCTGCGCGAGCGTGGCATGAAGGACGGCCGCCTCACCGACGTGCTGCTGGGCCTCTCCGGCGTGGACGGCGAGGAGTCCTGGCTGGTGCGCGAGGCCGGCGTGCAGCGCTCGTTGTTCGTGGAGACCGCGCGCAGCCTCGGAGGCCTGTCGGACGCGCGGGCGGACGCGCTGAGAGAGGCGCTCCTGCCCCATGACCGGCTGGCGGTGCTGCGCGGCACCCAGGGACTGGACACCCCGGTGGCGCGCGGACTGCGCGAGGCCCTGGCGGGCAAGGCGCTGAAGCTGGTGCTGCGCTCGCTGACCGGACTCGACTCGCAGGAAGCGTGGGCGCTGCGTGAGCGGGGCTCCTCGCAGACGAAGGAGGCGCTGGACTCCGTCGACGGCATGAACGACCCGCGCGCGTGGAAGCTGCGGGTGGCCCACGCGAAGCGCTGGCCCGCCACCGTGCTGTCCTCGCTCAAGGGGCTGCCCTTGGGGCCCGAGGCACGCACGCTCATCTCACGTGTCCTGGAGGCACGCCCCGCGAGCCTGCCGGTGTTGCGCAATGCCTATGCGGTCATCGCCACGGCGTCGACGCTCGACGCTCGGGGCACCACGGTCCGCCCAAGCCGCGTCGTCGCGGATGCGGCCACACAGCTGGTCGAGCTCTAGGGGAGCCCCGACATGGAGGTTTCGATTCCAGCGCTCTTCGAGAGCGCCAAGGCGGAGATGAGTTCGTTGTCCATCACCGTGATGCTGCCGCGGATGCTCGCGGCGGCGTTCATCGGCACGGTGTTGTCACTGCGTCCCTGGCGGCTGCCCATGCGCCGGGCGCTGCCGAAGGCGGACATGATTCAAGCGCAGGTGCTGCTGTGCGCGGCGGCGGCGGTCATCACCGCCGTCATCGGCGACAGCGTGGCCAAGGCCTTCGGGCTGGTGGGACTGGGAGGCTTCGTGCGCTTCCGCTCGGGCCTCAAGGACCCGCGCGACGCGGCCATCCTCTTCCTGATGATTGGCCTGGGCATGGCGTGCGGCCACGGAAGCCTGGGGCTCGCCGGTGTCGGCACGGTGTTCGTGGCGGCGCTGCTGTTCGTGCTGGACCTGTTCAACCGCGAGACGCCCGTGGCGACCCGGCAGCGCCTGCTGGTGTCCGCGCAGGCCGACGACCTGGTGGGCGCGGAGGCGTCGCTGAGGAGCGCGCTGCGTGAGCGCAACGTGCTGGTGAAGAGCTGCGCGCTGGATTTCGACGGGCGGCGGCTGGAGCTGGAAGTGGAGGAGCCCGTGCCCGGCTCGCTGACGGCGGCGCTGGGACGGACGGAGGGCACGCCCCTGCGGGGGCTGCGGTGGACGGCGGTAGGCCCCAAGGGGACACGAGAGGAGCTGACATGACACGCAGGTGGGTGGTCGCGCTCGCGGCCGGATGGTTGCTGGTGGGGTGTGGTGGTGGAGGGAGCCTGCCCAATGGAGATGGACCGGGTCCCTCGCCGGGCGGAGACGTGGGCCTGCCGGGCGACAAGGACCCGAACGACAACAACCCGGACGACACGGCCGCCAAGACGCTGTGGCCGCTGACGACGGGCTCCGTCTGGGTCTACGACATCCAGGACCCGGTGCACGGCAACTTCCAGAAGCGCGTGACGGTGCAGGGGCCGCGCGAGGTGCCGGGGGCACCGGCGGGAACGACGGGCGTGCTGGTGCACAGCCGGCAGGACCGGGTGGCCACCGGCATCCTCTACGAGGAGTACTCGTGGCAGCTCGAGCAGAGCAATGGCCTGGTGGTGCGCCTTCGCGAGGAGGACCACCGGGACGGGGTGCAGGTGCGCACGACCACCTGGTCTCCCTCCACGGTGAAGTCCCTGTCGCGCGCGCCGGGCTCTCTGCCCTGGTCCTTCACCAGCGCCGTGCAGGAGCTGACGGTGCTGGGTGACGGGAGCCAGGAGGACAGCGACCCGACCTATACGTGGCGCGTGCTGGAGGTGAACGCGACGGTGCAGACCCGGGCCGGCACCTTCACCAACGCCGTGAAGGTCCGCCGCGACAAGCTCAACGACGCCGGCGAGGTGAAGGAGGGCAAGGAGCGCACGTACTGGCTGGTGCCCGGTGTCGGCAAGGTGCGCGAAGAGGGTGAGCGCACCGAGGACCTCGCGACCTATGACGTGAAGAAGTAGCGCCCGGCGGGACAGGCGTCGGGTGCGCGAGGGCTTGCCTCGCCGCCCGGCGCCCACTTCCCGTCCGGATGAAGGTCGCGGAGTGAACGGTTGGGCCTCCGTCCCGAAATGGTTCGGGAGGAGGCTGCATGCATCGGAAGACCCGCTTCAACCCGCTTCCCCTGGCCGTGGCCCTGACCCTGGTGTCGGCCGTGGCTTCCGCGGGCGTCCTCGCCCGCGACCCCTACCTCCAGAAAGTCGGCCCGGACACCGCCCTGGTGGCGTTCCGTCTGGCGGCCAACTGCTCGCCCGAGGTGCGGTATGGCGTGGGAGCCGTCAGTGAGGTCGCCCGCTCGGAGGCCTCGGGCCGCGTCCATGCCGTGGTGCTCACCGGCCTGAAGCCCAGCACCGAATATTCCTACGAGGTCAGCGCCTGCGGCCTCAAGACGCCCACCAAGCGCTTCACCACCGCGCCCGAGCCCGGAACGCGCAGCGTGCACTTCGCCGCCGTGGGCGACTTCGGCACGGGCGGCTCGGACCAGAAGGCGGTGGCCGCCGACATGCTCGCGCGCAAGCCGGAGCTGTTCGTGGCCCTGGGCGACAACGCCTACCCCGACGGCACCGAGGCCGACTTCCAGGACCACCTCTTCGCGCCCATGGCCGCGCTGCTGGCGGAGGTCCCCCTCTTCGCCTCGCCCGGCAATCACGAGTACGTGACGAACCAGGGACAGCCGTACCTGGACAACCTCTACATGCCCACCAACAACCCGGCGGGCTCGGAGCGCTACTTCTCGTTCGACTGGGGGCACGTGCACTTCGTGTCGCTCGACTCCAACTGCGCCATTGGCCTGTCGGCGGCGGAGCGCTGCTCGCTGGCGGACCAGAAGGCGTGGCTGCAGACGGACCTGGCCGGCACCACGCAGCCGTGGAAGGTGGTCTTCTTCCACCACCCGCCCTGGTCCAGCGGCGAGCACGGCTCGCAGCTCACCATGCGCCGCCAGTTCGGCCCCATCTTCGAGAAGTACGGCGTGGACCTGGTGCTGACGGGGCATGACCACAACTACGAGCGCAGCAAGCCGATGCAGGGTGACGGCGTCGCGTCCTCGGGCGGCATCCCCTACCTGGTGGTGGGCGGCGGCGGCGCGGCCCTGCGCGCGTTCTCCGAGGGCCAGCCGAGCTGGAGCCAGGTCCGCGACAACAAGGCGCACGGCTTCCTCGACGTGGAGGTGGTGGAGGGCGTGCTCACCGCGAAGCTCATCACCACGGACGACACGGTGCTCGACAGCTTCACGCTGCACAAGGACCTGCCCCCGGTGGAGCAGCCGCCCCCGGCGGATGCCCTGTCCGTCACCGTGGAGGGCGAGCGCGGCGTGGCGCCCCACCGCGCCCTCTTCCGCGCGACGACGTCCTCGGTCGTCCCCGTGAGCTGGGACTTCGGCGACGGCGGCGCGGCCGAGGGCACGACGGCCGAGCACACGTACGCCAAGGCCGGCCAGTACACCGTGACGGCGACGGCGACTTTCGGAGCGGTGACGCGGACCGCGACGTCCGTCGTGACAGTCTCCGCGGCCCCGGGTGGCGGTGGTGGAGGCGAAGACGGCGGCAGTGGTGGCGGCACCGACGCGGGGACCCCTTCCACGGGCAACCCGGACGACCGCCCTTCCCCGCCGACGACGGGCACGCCGGGCACCGACGATGAGGGCGGCGGGTCCGGTGGGGGTTGCGCCGCGGGTCCCACGGCCGCGCTGCTCCCCGCCGCCGGGCTGATGGTGGCCGGACTGCTCCGCCGTCGCCGCGCCAGCCGACGTCCTTGAAAACCCGGCTCGCTCCCCGTCGGTGAGCGAGCCCCCCGCCCGGGTGTGTCGGTGGACCGAGCGTCCCCTGACCACCCGGGTTTGCTTTCCCCGCTTGTCAACCCGCCCGGGGGATGCAAAGGCCCCTGCAGCCATGGCCCAGAAATCCAAATTCCGCCCCACCTCGCGACCGTCCGCGAAGAAGTCCTCCAACGAGCGTACGCACAGCAAGAAGCCCACGCTCAAGGAGCAGGCGCGCTCCCCTCGGCCCGTGAGAGAGGACCTGGTGCTCCAGGCCTGCCTGGAGGCGTACGCGCTGGTGCGCCATGAAGGGCGACTGTCGGACCGGGCGCTGGACTTCACGCTGCGCCGCAAGACGAACCTCTATTCGTCGGAGCGCCGCGCCGTCGCCGAGCGCGTCTACGCCCTGCTGCGCCGCCAGCGCACGGTGGACTTCCTGCTGTCCCGCGCCCATCCGCAGTTCGACTCGCTGGACTCCACCCGTCAGGACGTCCTGCGTCTGGCCACCTCGCGCGTCCTGCACGGAGATGCGCTGGGTGAGGTGGCGCGCACCTCGTCGCTGACGCCCGCGGATGCCTCCGCCCTGAGCGCGCTGCCCCAGGCCGCCGCCGCACTGGAGGCCCTGCCGGAGAAGAAGCGCTTCCCCATCGCCGCCTCGCTGCCGGACTTCCTCGCCGAGCGCTTCCTCGCGCAGTACGGCAAGGACGCCGCGCGCGCCGCCGAGGCGATGAACGAGCGCGCTCCCCTCACCGTCCGCGCCAACCTCCTCAAGGAGGACCGCGATGCGCTGGCGAAGCGCCTGTCCACCGAGGAGGTGGAATCCAAGCCCTCCCTGCTGTCGCCCATGGGCCTGCACCTGGAGACGCGCATGAACGTCTTCTCACTGGAGACCTTCCGCGAGGGCTTCCTCGAAATCCAGGACGAGGGCAGCCAGCTGCTCGGCATGCTGGTGGACGCGCCTCCCACGCGCGTCGTGGATGCGTGCGCGGGCGCGGGTGGCAAGACGCTCCAGTTGGCGGCGCAGATGAAGAACCGGGGAGACCTGCACGCGCTGGACATCGACACGCGGCGCATGGAGGACCTCAAGAAGCGGGCCCGCCGCGCCGGGGTGCACAACGTGCGCGCCCAGCTCATCGCCGCGGAGGGGCCGGAGGCGGACTCCTCGCTGGACTCACTCGCGGGCAAGGCGGACCGGGTGCTGGTGGACGCACCGTGCAGCGGCACCGGCACGTTCCGCCGCAAGCCTGACGCGCGCTACCGCCTGACGCCCGAGCACCTGGCCGAGCACGTGGCCCGGCAGAAGGCGCTCCTGGAGCGCTTCTCGCGGATGGTGAAGCCCGGAGGCCGGCTCATCTACGGCACGTGCAGCGTGCTGCGTGAGGAGAACGAGGCCGTCATCGAGGACTTCCTCTCGCGCCACCCCGAGTACACGGTGCGCCCGGTGGCGGAGCTGCTGGGGCCGGAGCTGGGCGCGAAGGTGGGCCCTGGCCCGTTCCTGCGACTTGCGCCACACACCCACGGCACGGATGGCTTCTTCGGAGCCGTCCTCGTCCGAGCGAAGTAGCCTGCCTGGAAGAAAGGCCCGGCCATGTCCCCGTCCGTCCGCTACCGCGTCTCACTGCCTCGGCCCCACTCGCATCTGGTGGAAGTGGAGGTCACCTTCCCGGCGGGCCCCACCGTGCTCGACGCGCTGATGCCGGTGTGGACGCCGGGCAGCTACCTGGTGCGCGAGTTCGCCCGGCACGTCCAGGACCTCACCGCGACGACGCAGGACGGCTCGCCGCTGACGGTGCTGCGCGTGGACAAGCAGACCTGGCGCGTGAGCGCCGGAGGCCAGGCCGTCACGCTGCGCTACCGCGTGTACGCCAACGAGCTGACGGTGCGCACCAGCCACGTGGACGGCACCCACGCGTACCTCAACGGCGCCACCGTGTTCCTCTACACGGAGGCGACGCGGGGCCTGGAGCACCAGGTCACGGTGGACGCGCCGCCGAGCTGGAGCACCTTCTGCGCGCTGGGGCAGCGAGCGGGGGCGTTCATCGCCTCGGACTACGACACGCTGGTGGACAGCCCCTTCGAGGTGGGCCCCCACACGCCGCTGAGCTTCACCGCCGCGGGCGTGCCGCACGACATCATCGTCTGGGGTGACACACCGACGGACCCCGAGCGGCTGTGCGCGGACTTCCAGCGCCTGTGCGAGGTGCAGGCCCGCCTCTTCGGCGGACTTCCCCTGCAACGCTACCTCTTCCTCCTGTACCTGACGGACAAGGGACGCGGCGGGCTGGAGCACCAGGCCAGCACCGCCCTGCTCTTCCCCCGCACGGCGCTGTCCACGGGCCGGGGGTGGGAGGACTTGCTGACGCTGGCCGCGCACGAGTACTTCCACCTGTGGGTCGTCAAGCGGGTGAAGCCCCGGGCGCTGGTGCCCTTCGACTACTCGAAGGAGAACTACACCTCCCTCTTGTGGGCCTTCGAGGGAACCACCGCGTACTACGACAACCTCATCGTCCGGCGCGCGGGGCTGATGTCCGCGCAGCGCTACCTCACGCGGATGGGCGAGACGCTCACCGCGCTGCACTCGACGCCGGGCCGGCGGACGCAGACGCTGCTGGAGGCGTCGCTGGTGAGCTGGGTGAAGCACTACCGGCCGGACGAGAACTCGCCCAACAGCGCCATCTCCTACTACCTGAAGGGCGAGGTGGTGTCGGCGCTCCTGGATTTGGAGATCCGCCGGGCCACCAGCGACACGCGCGGCCTGGATGACGTGCTGCGGCTGTTGTGGCGCCGCCACGGGGACGGCTCCGGCGTGAATGAGGACGGCGTGGAGGCCGCGGCGAACGAGGTGGCGGGCGTGGACCTGACGCCCTTCTTCGACCGGGCGCTGCGCACCACCGAGGAGCTGGACTACTCGGTCCTCGCGCACGTCGGCCTGGAGATGAACTTCCGCATCCGGGAGTCCGCGAGCGACCGCGGGGGCACGCCGCCCAAGGGCAAGGAGTCCAAGCCGAAGGGCTGGCTGGGCGTCACCCTCAAGGGGAGCGCCACGGTGGCCACGGTGCTGGACGGCTCGCCGGCGCAGGACGCGGGGCTGTACGCCGAGGACGACGTGGTGGCGCTCGACGGCTGGAAGGCGGACGGCGCCGCGCTGATGAGCCGCTGTGAGGACCGCAAGCCCGGGGAGACGGTGCGGGTGACGGTCTTCCGCCGCGACAGGCTGGTGGAAGTTCCCGTGGTGCTCGGCGCCAAGCCCACGGAGGCCGTGTGGCTTTCGCGCGTGGACAAGCCCAGCGAGGCGCAGAAGTCCGCCTATCAGGCCTGGCTCGGCGCCCCCTGGGACGAGGCCCCCGGCACGACGTAGGCTGCCGGGAAGATGCCTCCCACCACCGCGGCCGCCTGTCAGCGTCATCCCAAGGCCCTCGCCGGCTGGCGCTGCCAGTCCTGTGGCGCGGCGCTGTGCCCCGAGTGCGCCGTGGGGCGCCGGATCCAGACAGTGGAGCTGGTCGCCTGCGGACCGTGCGGCGGCGACGCGCAGGTCCTCGGCATCCACCGCGGTGCGGTGCCGCTGTCCCACCGGCTGAAGAAGGCCTGGCGCTACCCCTTCTCCGCCGCGGGATTCCAACTGCTGGTGGCGCTGAGCCTGTTCCTCGCGACGGTGGCCTGGTTCGCGGAGATGTCGTTCCTGTTGATGCGGGCCCCGCTCATCGCCCTCTATGGCGGCCTGTTCTGGGCGACGTTCTTCGGCCTCGTCCAGGAGTCCGCGCGCGGCGACACGTCGCTGGACATCCCGGACTTCAGCGACATCTTCCGCGACGCCATCGTCCCGGGCCTGCGCGGGCTGATGGTCTTCGTGCTCGCGGCCCTGCCGGCGCTCGCCTACGGGTATCTGACCCATACCGGCGCCCATGCGAAGCTGGACGCCTTCGCCTGGTTCATCCAGTGGGAGCTGCCGCCCGACCTGCTCAAGGACCCGGTGCTCTGGGCCCTGCTGCTCCTGGGGGGCCTGTGGCTGCCCATGGGGCTCCTGCTCGCCGCGACGGGCCAGCCGCCGTGGCACATGCTCGACCCACGCCTCGTGCTCCGGCTCGCCCGGGGCCTGGGCTCCGACTACCTGCTGACCACCTTCGTGCTCGCGCTATTGGTGCTCCTCCAGGGCGTGGCCCATGGGGTGGCCGCGGGGCTGCGCGCGCTGGACCTGGTCATCATCTCCCGCGTCCTGGCGGAGTGCGTCACGCTGGTGGTGCCCTTCCTCGCGGCGCACGTGCTGGGCCTGCTCCTGTACGTCCGGGGAGACCAGGTGGGCTACGGCGAGGCGCGGGACTACCTGGAGCCGGTGCTGGGAAACACCCGGCCGCTGAAGGATGCACCGTCGCTCCACTCGACAGGGCTCTTGACGGAGCACGTCACGGAAGCGGCGTCTCCTGGAGGGGAAGCCGGGGCGAGCCAGGCGAGCGCCACCGAGCAGCTCTCCGCCCTGGCGACGGCCGTGGGGGGGCGTGATGTAGCCCGGGCCCTGGAGCTGTATGCCGCGCTGGAGCAACTCCCCGCCTCGCGTGTGCCCGCCGAGCACCACCTGTTCATCGGACAGGCCGCGGCCGTGGAAGGAAACTTCCCACTGGCGGTAGCGGCGCTGGAGCGCGCGGCGGATGTGGCACCGGATGCGCCCACCGCGCCCCGGGCCCTGGTGCTGTTGGCGCGCGTGCTGGGCGAACGGATGAACGAGATGGCCCGCGCGGAGGAAGTCTACCAGTACGTGCTGCACCGCTACCCGGACACCAGCGCGGCGCGCTACGCGGGCGAGCGCACGAGGCTCACTTCCGACTGAGTCAGGCATTGCCGCGCGGAGGGACAAGCATCACCTTGAGCACATGCTTCGGGTGCGCGGACTCTGCTGGCTCATCGGCCTCGGCTTGCTTTCCGGATGTGATGACGCGCCTCGCATGGAGCGCGGCATCGACGACTGTGAGGCGACGCTGATGGCGTTGCGCGTGGAGGTCGTCTCGGCGGAGGGAGCCCGGGTGCGCGGCGCCACCGTCACCGCCACCAACCTCACCTCCAACGAGAGCATCTCCGGCGTCACCGACAGCGACGGCGTCACCACCGCCGTCAACGAGCGGCTCGCCCCCAGCCCGGTGCGAGTGGTGGCCACCGCCGGCGCCAAGGTGTCCCCTGCCTCCCGCGTCGAATGGGTGTGTGACACCTGCAACTGCGTACCCGAGCCGGCCGAATTGACGCTGGAGTTGAGTCCGTAGGAACTCATCTGGCCTCCAACTTCTCCGGGGTTCGCTAGGATTTCCTCGCGAGAATGCACCAGGGAGGTTGAATTGAGCCGGCCGCCTGCGGTACGGCTGTCAGCATGCGTCAGACCCGCATGCCCGCCTCCTCGCGTCACATCCCCGTCCTCGGAGCCACCCACCAGTCGGGCGCTCCCGTGTGTACGGCGGTGGGGACGTGTTGTGGTGGGCACCGCGTTCCCTCATTGGGGAGTCCTACCGTTCCGGTAGTCGCTCGGGTCCGCAAGCATGTCCATCGATAGCCGGGAACAGTGGCTTCAGTGCGCCCTCGGTGAGCTGACCGAGCGCTTCGTCACCCAGGCGAACCCCGTCCCGAACGGACTGTTGGAGGCGCTCGACGCGGATCCGCGACGAGGCGCCCAGGCGCTCGCCCGGCGCATCCGCTCCCGACAGGAGAAGAACCGCTCCGAGGGCCAGCGGCTGCGCCACCTGCTGCGCTTCGAGACGGAGCTGTGGGAGCAGGGGCACACGCATGTGGCGGGCGTGGACGAGGCGGGCATGGCACCGCTGGCCGGCCCCGTCGTCGCGGCCGCGGCCGTGCTGCCCAGGAGCTACCGGCTCAAGGGGCTGGACGACTCGAAGAAGGTGCTCGACGCGCAGAAGCGCGAGGCGCTGGCGGTCGCCATCAAGCGCGACGCGGTGGCCTGGGCGGTGGGCCACGCGGAGGTAGAGGAAATCGACCGCCTCAACATCTACCACGCGGGGTTGCTCGCCATGCGCCGCGCGGTGGAGGGCCTGGGGCTCAAGCCGGACTACGTGCTGGTGGACGCGCGGACGATTCCGCAGTGCCCTTCGCCCCAGCGCGGAATCATCAAGGGCGACACGCTCTCCATGAGCATCGCCGCGGCCTCCATCCTGGCCAAGACGACGCGCGACAAGCTGATGGCGGAGCTGGACGCGCGCTACCCGGGCTATGGGCTGGCGGACCACAAGGGTTACCCGACGGCGCGCCATGTCCAGGCGCTCAAGGAGAAGGGGGTCCTGCCCATCCACCGGCGCAGCTTCGGTCCGGTGAGAGAGGTGTTGGGACTGGTGGCTTCTCCTGAAACTTCCCCCGTGCAGGCGGAGCTGTTCTCCGCCGTGCCGTCTCCGACGAGGAGAGAGTCATGAGCACGGACCGAGACATCGACGGCTGGCTGTCGGACCGCGGAATCACGCTGACGGACGCGCGGGTGCGCGCTCGCGCGGTGCTGGAGGATGCGGGCCTCACGCGTCCCGGCAAGCTGCGGATGAGTGAGCCCAAGCTGCACAAGGCGGCGGAGGTGCTCGAGGGGCGCTTCTTCCCCGTGTGCGCGGATGGCGCGTGCCTCAAGGTGGCGCAGGCCAGTGGCCGCGAGCCGCTGCGGGTGGAGCCGCGCAGCCACTGCGCGCGCTGCGGAGGTTCGGCCAACCACCGGGCGGAGGTCGCCTTCGTGGAGACGTGCAACCGCCTGGGCGTGCGCAAGGTCGTGGTGGTGGGCGGCTCTCCAGCGGTGCGCGAGGAGCTGGAGTCGAAGCTGGGCCACCACATCGACCTGCGCATGGTGGACGGCACCGAGCGACGCACGTCGGACCGGGCCCGGAGTGATTTGGAGTGGGCGGACCTGGTGCTGGTGTGGGGCGCCACGGAGCTGCACCACAAGGTGAGCGGGCACTACACCCATGGAGGCCCGGCCTACAGCCGCAAGGTCGTCCACGTGGTGCGCCGGGGTGTGGCGGCGCTGCTGGAGGAAGGCATGACGCACATGGAGCGGGCACGCTGAGCCGCTGACACGTCACGCACGGAGTCCTTGCCCTGCCCGGGGCCTGTCGTCAGGCTTCGGGCATGAAGACCGAGCTCATCCTGCTGCGGCACGGCGAGACGGAGTGGAACGCCCTGGGGCTGCTCCAGGGCCACCGGGACAGCCCCTTGAGCGCCGAGGGGCTGCGTCAGGCGGACGCGCTCGCGGCGCGGCTGTCCACCCTCTCCTTCAGCGCGCTGTACAGCAGCGACCTGGGTCGGGCGATGCAGACCGCCCAGCGCATCGCCGCGAGGACGGGCCACCCGGTCCACTCGGACGCGCGGCTGAGGGAGCGCGGGCTGGGCATCCTCGAGGGACTCACCCGCGAGGAGGCGAGTCGCCAGCATCCAGAGATTTTCGGCGAGTACGCCACCAACGCGCCGGACTTCGTCGTCCCAGGAGGCGAGAGCACGTCGCAGCGACTGGGGCACGCGGTGGAGTGCCTGGGTGAAGTGGGCAGCCGCCACCCTGGGGAGCGCGTCGTCGTCGTCACCCACGGGGGCGTGCTGAGCAGCTTCTTCCGACACAGCCTGGGGATTCCGCCGAGCACGCCGCGCGCGTTCTCGGTGCTCAACGCGTGCTGGAACCAGTTCGACTATCACCAGGGCGCGTTCCGGCTGGTGACGTGGGGTGACATCACGCACCTGCGCGACGACAGCCTCGACGACACCTGAGCGGCACAGCCGGCTTCGCCGGGATTCGCGGGAGCCGATTGCGGCGACAGCGCGAGGCTCAGACCTCGGCGCGAGCACCTGACCTGGCACTTGCCCGGCTCGGCTCGAGCATCAGACTTCGGCGCGCGCCCGACTCGACGCGCGCGGCTCAGACCTCGGCGCGCGCCCGACTCGACGCGCGCGGCTCAGACCTCGGCGCGCGCCCGACTCGACGCGCGCGGCTCAGACCTCGGCGCGCTTGCCTGACTCGGCGCGAGCGACCCGTAACGGGCTCGGCTGAGGGGACTCGAGCATGGTCCGGGCCTCTTCGACGGCGTTGAGCACCACCTCGGCGCCCTGCTTCATCTGCGCCACCGTGTGCGACGACATCACCTGCATGCGGAAGCGCGACTCGCGGATGCGCACCGCCGGGTACTCCACCAGGTTGGGGAACACGCCGCGCTCGAACACCAGCTTCGATGCCACGCGCGCCACCTTCGGGTCCCCCAGCGGCACAGGCACCACGTTCGACGGCTCCCCCAGACACTTCACTCCGCGCTCGGCGAACGCGGCGCGCAACGCGAGGATGTTCTCCATCGCCCGAGCGCGCAGCACGTCACCCTCCTCCGAGCGGACGATGCGCAGCGACTCCAGCGCCACCGCGGCCTGCACGGGCACCAGCGCATTGGAGAAGATGTGCGGCCCGCCCATGACGCGGACGAACTGGCGCACCGCCGCCGAACGCGTCGCCACGAAGCCGCCATTGGACGAGAACGTCTTCGAGAAGGAGCCCACCACCAGGTCCACCTTCCCCAGCAGGTTCTGCGCCCCCAGACTGCCCGTGCCCTTGGGCCCCAGCGCGCCCAGGTCGTGCGCTACGTCGACCAGCAGCGTCGCGCCGAACTCGTGACAGATGGTCTGTAGCTCCTCGATGCGAGGAATGTCCGAGTCCATGGAGAACAGGCCCTCGGTGACGACGAGGATGCCGTTGGCCGCGTCGCTCGCGCGCAGCTCCTGGAGCTTGCGGCGCATCGCGCGGTTGTTCAGGTGCGGCACGCGGCTCACCTTCTGAGTCGCCGCGTTCGCGCCTTGCTGAAGGCTCGCGTGGGACAGCGCGTCCAGCACCACGTGGTCCTCGGGACGTACCAGCCCGGCGATGGCACCGAAGCCCGCGCCCCACCCCGTCGCGAACAGCGCCACGTACGGCATCTCCAGGTGCTCGGCGAGCGCCTGCTCCAACTTGAGTGACGGCGCCGTGTTCCCCCCGAACATCCCGGAGCCCGCGCTGTGCACGCCGAAGTCACGAATGGCCCGGTGCGCCGCCTCCACCACCGACGGATGCGTGGACAGCGCCAGGTAGTCCTGCGAACCGAAGTTCAAACCCTGCCGCGCAACTCCCGTCTCGCTGCGCACGGCGCACTCGGCCATGGGCGCCCCGTCCAGGCTCCGCGAATACGGCCACAACCCGGTCTGCCGCCGCGACTCCTGCCACTCGAAGAACGCCTCCGTGCGGCCCAGCAAGTCAGGCCCCGTGGGGTTCGTGTAGTTGGCGATGAAATGGGTGAACAGCGGCGAGTCGAGCTGATCGCGGAGATTCATGAACACATCCGAGGGGGAGGGTAAACGACGCTGGAAACAAGACCCGGGGCGTCGCGCTCGGGGGGGTGAGCGCGGCCTCTAATGCCCCTGTAATCTTCCAGTGTCAACAACTCCTCAACACCTGAATATTTCGGATTGTTAGCGCAGACCGACCGTCACACGTAGGGTGAAACCCAGTTGCAGTTCCGACCTGAGTGGTTTCACGTAGAGCACCCGAGCCACCACGTCCCACGGGGGCGAAGGCAGGGGGCCTGATTCAACGCTCCCCTGCCCTGCCTCGGGGTATGGCTATTCGTCGTTCTGCTGGAGCGCCGCGAGGACGTTGAGGTCCTCCAGCGTGGTGGTGTCCTGCGAGGACTGCTTTCCGGCGGCGACGTCGCGCAGCAGGCGGCGCATGATTTTTCCGGAGCGCGTCTTGGGCAGGGCCTCCGCGAAGCGAATCTCATCCGGCCGGGCAATCGCGCCAATCTCCTTGGAGACGTGCTGGGCCAGCTCCTTCTTGAGCTCGGGGGACGGGGCGTGGCCCTGCTTGAGCGTGACGAAGGCCACCAGCGCGGTGCCCTTCAAGTCGTCGGGGCGACCCACCACGGCGGCCTCGGACACACGGGGGTGCGAGACGAGGGCGCTCTCCACCTCGGCGGTGCCCAGGCGGTGGCCCGCCACGTTGACGACGTCATCCACGCGGCCCATCAACCAGAAGTAGCCGTCCGCGTCGGTGCGCGCGCCGTCGCCGGTGAAGTACTTGCCGGGCAGCTCGCTGAAGTACGTGCGCACGTAGCGCTCCGGGTCGCCGTACACGGTGCGCAGCATGGAGGGCCACGGCTGGGTGACGAAGAGCAGACCGCCCTGCCCCTTCGGCACCGCGTTGCCCTGACGGTCCAGGATTTCCGCGTGGATGCCGGGCAGGGGCAGCGTGGCGGAGCCCGGCTTGGTGGGCGTGGCCCCGGGCAACGGCGAAATCATGATGGAGCCCGTCTCCGTCTGCCACCAGGTGTCCACGACGGGGCAGCGCCCGCCGCCAATGACCTCGCGGTACCACATCCACGCCTCGGGATTGATGGGCTCCCCCACGCTGCCCAGCAGGCGCAGCGAGGACAGGTCCTTCTTGCGCGGGTGCTCCTCGCCCAGGCGCATGAAGGCGCGGATGGCGGTGGGCGCGGTGTAGAGGATGGTGGCCTTGTAGCGCTCGATGATGTCCCAGAACCGGTCCGGCGCCGGGTGCGTGGGCGCGCCCTCGTAGATGACCGTCGTCGCGCCGTTCATCAGCGGCCCGTAGACGACGTAGCTGTGCCCCGTCACCCAGCCCACGTCGGCGGTGCACCAGTAGACGTCGTCCTCGCGCAAGTCGAACACCCAGCGCGTGGTGAGCGACGCCATCACCGAGTAGCCCGCGGTGGTGTGCAGCACGCCCTTGGGCTTTCCGGTGGAGCCGGAGGTGTAGAGGATGAACAGCGGGTGCTCGCTCTCCACCCACTCCGGCTCGCACGTGTCGGACTGGTCCTTCACCAGCGCGTCCCACGCCAGGAGCTTCGAGTCACTCAGCGCCAGCGAGTCGCCCGTGCGCCGCAGCACCACCACCTTCTCCACGGTGGTCATGGTCTTCAGCGCGGCTTCCACGTTCTTGAGCAGCGGCACCACCGCGCCCTTGCGCCAGCCGCCGTCCGCGGTAAGCACCACCTTGGCGCCCGCGTCGTTCATGCGCTCCTGGAGTGCTTCCGTGGAGAAGCCGCCGAACACCACCGAGTGCACCGCGCCGATGCGCGCGCACGCCAGCATCGCCACCGCGGCCTCGGGCACCATGGGCAGATAGATGCCCACGCGGTCGCCCTTCTTGATGCCCAGCGACTTGAGGCCGTTCGCCAGCCGGTTCACCTGCGCGGACAGCTCTCCGTAGGTGATGCTGCGGCGGTCTCCGGGCTCGCCCTCGAAGAGGATGGCCGGCTTGTCGCGGCGCGTGGCGAGGTGCCGGTCCAGGCAGTTGTAGGCCAGATTGGTGCGTCCCTCGACGAACCACCGCGCGTGCGGCGGCTTCCATTCGAGCACCGTCTGGAAGGGCTCCTTCCAGTACAGCTCCTCGCGGGCGCGGTCTCCCCAGTACTTGTCCGGGTTCCTGGCGGCCTCGTCCCACAGGCGCTGGTAGTCCTCCATGCTCTTCAAGAGAGCGCGTTGGGAGAACGCCTGGGGCGGTGGGAAGACGCGGGCCTCGGTCAGGACCGAGACAATCTCTTGGTGCGTTTCAGCCATGGGCTCCTCCACGGAGTGGGCGACAACCCCTCTGTTCTAGGAACCCGCGAGGCCAGGCTCAAGCGCGCTATTCGCAGCGCTTCGCTTCCTTGACGGCTTCAAAACGCATCCACAGCTCGCAGGCGCAGTCCGTCGGACGCTGATCGGTCTGGTAGCGCACCCGCATCACCCCATCGAAGCGCGTCCCGCACTGCGTCGTGGCGTCGATGTGGATGTTGGCCTCGTCGAGCAGGCACTCCTGCCCTCGCACCATGGCGGAGGCATTCACGATGGTGCCGTCGATGGAGAAGTCGTCTCCCTCGGCGAGGAAGTAGCCGATGAGCTGCGTGTCGAGCAGCCCGAAGTCCAGGCGGACGACGCGCCCGGTGACCTGGAGGGTGCCGTGGAACTGGTCCTGGTTGGCGGGGTAGAGACCGCACTCGTCGCGGAAGACCTCCACGGGAGTGAACTGGTAGTCACCCGGGTCCTGGTTGAAGGGCAGACAGCCCGACATGGCGCTCACGAGGAGGGCGGGGACAAGCAGGCGGAAGCGTCTCACGGTGGACACGGTGCGCACCATACTCCACGGACGCATCGAGTGCAGTGCGGACGTGACGGTCGGGGTAGACTGGGGGCCATGCCCGAATACCGCAACCCCAAGCCCACCGTGGACTGCATCATCGAGCTTCCCGGCGGACGCATCGTCCTCATCCGCCGAGCGAATCCGCCCATCGGGTGGGCGCTGCCGGGCGGGTTCGTGGACGAGGGTGAGCCGCTGGACGCGGCGGCCATTCGCGAGGTGAAGGAGGAGACGGGGCTCGACGTGAAGCTGGTGGAGCAGTTCTTCACGTACTCGGACCCGAAGAGGGACCCTCGCCAACACACGCTGTCCACGGTGTACATCGGCACCTCGGAGGGCGCTCCCCAGGGCTCGGACGACGCGGCGGAGGCGCGCACCTTCGCGCTGGACGCGCTGCCGTCCGACTTGTGCTTCGACCACGGAACCATCCTCTCCGACTACCTGGCCTACAAGCGGACCGGGCAGCGGCGGAAGCTGTAGGGCGCGGCCTTCCGGGATGCACTACGCGCTCGTCCTGCTCGCCCTTGGGGCGCTGTTGGCCCTGCACGAGCTGGGGCACCTCGTCGCCGCGCGGCTGCTCGGCGTGCGGGTGCCTCGCTTCGTCTTCGGGTTCGGCCCTCCGATGGCGTCCTTCCGGTTGGGAGGGACGCAGTTCGTCGTGGGCGCGGTGCCCCTGGGCGCCACGGTGCATATCCAGGGGATGAATCCGCACCGCGCGGACGCGGCGGAGGCCGTCAGTTTCCGGGCCATGGGGCCGGTGCGGCGCGCGCTCATCATCCTGGCGGGGCCGCTGGCCAACTACCTCTTCGCATTGGGCGTCCTCTTCGCGCTGTACACGTCGGGCACGCACGTGGTGGTGCCGCTGACGGTGGGCACGGTGCGGCCCGGTTCGGAGGCGGCGCGGGCACAGCTGCTTCCGGGAGACCGCATCGACACGGTGGATGGGCAGCCGCTGCGCACCTGGACGGAGTTCGTGGAGAAGGTGGCGGTGGGGGTGGGCCGCACGCTGGAGCTGCGGGTGAACCGACACGGCGAGACGCGCGTGGTGAGCGTGCGTCCCCGCGCGGATGAGCGGGGCGAGGGCCGCATCGGCGTGAGCCAGCAGTACGTCTACCGCTCGCATGCGCCGGGCGAGGCGCTGGGCCATGCGTTCGTCCACACGATGAACCTCGCGTCGGAGGGTGGGACGATGCTCCTGCGGCTGGTGCGAGGTGGCCAGCCCCATGGAGGACCGACGGGGCCCGGCGCGCTGGTGCGGCAGGAGTCGTCGGACGCGGCGTCCTCGGGTGTGGACTCGGTGCTGCGGGCCTTGGTGGCCGCGTCGATGGCGTTGGCGTTGCTGACGCTGTTGCCGGTTCCCGGGTTGGATGGTGGGCGGGTGTTGTTGCTGATGATTGAAGTGGCGAGCGGGCGCAAGCTGCCACCGCGCGTGGAGACCGTGGCGCAGACGGTGGGCTTCCTCGCGATTTCGGTGGTCATCGTCGCGGTGGCGGCGGCCGAGATTCGGGGCGCGCTTCCCGAGCGATTCAGGTGGGGGACGCAGACGGCAACGGGGACTCCCGCGACACCTGGAACGGGAATGCCCACGGTCGCCGGCTCGACGCCTCCGTCGGGTCCAGGTGGACCGACTGCTCCTCCTGTTGCTGGAGCCAGTGGGCCCGTGGCGCCTGCGACGGGTCCCGTGCCTCCGGCTGTCGCTGGTGCAGGTGGGGCGATTGCTCCTGCTGTCGCGGGAGCCGGTGGGATTGTGGCGCCCACTGGTACCGGGGAAGGTGGAGCGATTGCTCCTGCTGTCGCGGGAGCCGGTGTGACTGCGGCGCCTGCGGGTACTGGAACAGGTGGAGCGATTACACCTGCTATCGCGGGAGCCAGTGGAACCGTGGCGCCTGCTGGTACCGGTGCGGGTGGAGCGATTGCTCCCGCTGTCACTGGCAACGGTGGGACTGTGGCGCCTGCTGGTACCGGGACAGGTGGAGCGATTGCGCCTGCTGTCGCTGGAACCGGTGCGACTGCGGCGCCTGCGGGTATCGGGACAGCCGGAACAACTGCACCTGCTATCTCGGGAGCCGGTGGGACTGTGACGCCCGCTGGTACTGGTGCGGGTGGAGCAGGTGCTCCTGCTGTCACTGGAAACGGTGGACCCGTGGCGCCTGTTGGCACCGGAGCGAGTGGAACGATTCCGCCTGCCGCAGCGGGAAAGAGTGGTTCAACACCGCCTGCTGTCAATGGAAACGGTGGGCCCGTGGCGCCTGTTGGCACCGGAGCGAGTGGAACGGTTCCGCCTGCCGCCACAGGAGCGAGTGGTTCAGCACCGCCTGCTGCCAATGGAAGCAACGGAACCGCAGCGCCTGTTGGCACCGGAGCGAGTGGAACGGTTCCGCCTGCCGCCACAGGAGCGAGTGGTTCAGCACCGCCTGCTGTCGCGGGAACCGGTGGGCCCGTGCCACCTGCGGTCCCCGGTGGACCCACCGAACCCGCGAAGAACGGGCCGAACACACCGAGCCCCACCTCGCCAGGTGGGCCGAGTACGCCCTCGAGGTGATTCGCCCGGGGAACCCCTGCCCTCCCTTGGTTGTCGGGTAGGCGGGCGGACGTTTCGTGTCCACCGGTGGGCTTCCGCGCCCGATGACGCGGCCGAGAGGCAGCAGGACGCATATGCTTGTACGCGAGATGAGCACCAAGGCGGACGGCGGGCTGTATTTCGAGCTGTACTGGGGCGAGAACCTCGCGGATGCCTGGAGCTACGGGCCCGAGCAGGCGAAGGTGCATGCCGCGCCCGATGAAAAGGCACCCCTGCCCCTCTACGGCTTCACGCTGCCAGAGGAGCCCTTCCTCATGGCCGAGCGCACCGGACGCGGCTGGCGCATCCACCTGCCGCCCAACGTCCATGTGGAGCACAAGGCACGCGGCGACGCCTTCACCTCCGTCCCAGCCAATCAGCTCGTGAAGGACCAGGGCCGGACCTCCGTGGCCCTCGCGGACGGAATGACGCTGCGGCTGACGGAAGGCCAGCTCTCGCTGCTCGTCCAGGGCTCCGTCGTGAAGGAGCGCGTCGGTCCCCTCCAGTGGAAGGACATGGGCTGGCTGCTCATCGTCGGTCTGCTCTTCCTGAGCCTTCCGGTGGGCTTCCTGCTCGCGGGCCCCACGCCACAACGCGCGGCCGAATCCAACGCACGCGCGCTGCAACTGGCGGCCGACAAGGAAGCCGCGCGTCGCAAGCAGATGGGCCTGGACACGCCCATGCGGCCCATCACCGATGCGGAGCGCTCGCAGCAGCAGACCGATGGAGGCCCGGAGGAGGTCCATATCCCCGCGACCTTCCGCTCGCGCTGAGGCCTCCATGCGCGCGGACGGGCCCGGGCCCCCGCGCGGCCCGAGCCTGAGTCGAGGCCCCCGCCGCTTCGACACCCGAGACAACAGCCGCAACAACCTGCTCTACGCGGTGCTCTCGCTCTGCGAGTTCCACAACAACCATCACCACCGCGCGGGCCGGGTCCGTCAGGGCATCGCGTGGTGGGAAGTGGACCTGGTGTACCTCGTGCTGCGCGGGCTCGAGCAGCTGCGACTCATCTGGGACCTGTGTGGCGTCACGGCCCCAGCCCGACCCAGACCTCGCCGTCCTCGAAGAACTCCTTCTTCCAGATGGGCACGTCCTGCTTGAGCCGTTCGATGGCGTGCTCGCAGCCCCGGAACGCCTCCTTGCGATGCGGGGCCGCGGCGGCGATGACCACCGCCAGCTCTCCGGGCACCAGCGTGCCCACGCGGTGGACAATCGCCAGCCGCACGCCCGGCCACAGCGCCGTGGCCTCGGCCCCAATCTCCGCCAGCTTCTTCTCCGCCATGGGCGCGTAGGCCTCGTACTCCAGCCGCAGCACGCGCCGTCCCTTCGTCTGGTTGCGCACCGAGCCGCTGAACGTCACCAGCCCGCCGTACGCCTCGCCGCCCACCGCCTCCACCACGTCCTCCAGCCGCAGCGGACGGTCCACCACCTGGAACAACCCAGGCGAGCCACCCGCCACCGGAGGAATCAACGCCACCTCGGCGCCCTGTCGCACCGGTGCCTCGGCGCTCACGAACTCCTGGTCCACCGCCACCCGCAGGTGCGGCAGCAACGGCTCCAACCCCGGGTGCGCCGTCGCGAGCAACCGGAGCACGTCTCGCACCGTCGCGCCGTCGGGAACGTCCAGCGACTCACGCGCCCGTCCCGTCCGCTCACGAGCGGCGGCGAAGTACAGCACGGTGACGGCGCCACCCGCGCTCACTGCCAACCTCGCCCCGTCCGCGCATCCTCGCGAAGCCGCAGGCTCCCCTTGAGTCGGGCGCCCCCTTCGGCGAGCGAGAAGTCCAGGAAGGCCGAGTCCAGCGGCGTGACACCCTCCATCACCGCCTTGACGAGCGCCTGGGCCGACGCGAGCCGCTCCGCCGACACCCCAGGCACCGACTCCTGCGCCTCCAGGTCCGCGCGCAGCTGGCCCAGGTCCGCCATCACCGACATGTGCCCGGCACCAAACGTCTCGCCCCCGAAGCGCTCGCGCAGCGCGCGCCCCACGTCGCCGCGCGGCCGGCCGTCCAGCGACTCTCCCGCGACGAGCGTGGCCCGCTCCGGCCCCACCTTGAGCTGCACCGGATAGCCCCACATCAGGGTCCGGTAGAGCTTGCCTCCCGGGACTTTCTCCGCGCTGAAGCGCAGCGACGTGCCCTGCAGCCGCGCATCGAGCAGCCGCAGCACCGGCTCCGCGGACGTAAGCCCCGCGTCGATCAACACCGTGCCCTTGGGCTCCGGCCGCTGCTTCTGCACGAAGCCCCGCAGGAACCCGGGCGCGTCGAAGTACACCAGCATGGCCACGTCGCCGCGCAGCGCCTTCAGCAGCGCCTCCGCGTCCAGCCCCCGCGCGCGCCAACGATCCACGGTGCGCTCCCGGTGCGGTGAGCCCGGAGCACCGAACGCCAGCTTCGCCAGCTCCTCGGGCGGCACGGAGAGCTGCGCGGCCGCCACCGGCCCCATCGCGCTGTCCGCCAGCAACGCCGACGCGGGAGCGTCCGCCCCCTGCAGCAGCGGCCGAGTGGACGACAGGAACCCATCCAACACCAGCCGCTCCGGCTGCACCGTCAGCGACGCGAAGAACCCGCGAACCGGCCCCGCCTCCTCCGCGTCCTCGGCCCGCTGCAACGCGCCCGAGTACAGGTAGACATTGCCTTCGGCCACCTTCGGCCGCAGCTCCGTCAGCAGCGCGGACTCGGAGAGCCCCTCACCGGACAGCCCCAGCACCGCGCGGCGCGCCACCTCGACGTCGCCCACCACCGCCGGCGCCTCCTCTTGAGCCAGCACCTCCACGGGCTCGCCCTCCCCAGGCACCACGTCCTCGTCCGCCGCGTCCGGAATCGCGAGGTACAGATAGCCCCGGTCGACGAACAGCAGCATCGGCTCGCCGGAGTCCAGGGGCGTCACGCGCATGGCGCCATCCTCCGTGGCGGTCACCTCGTGGCCCACCGCCTCCAACTCCTTCGCCACCGCCGCGAGCGCCGCGTCGGGCTCCGTCACGCCCAGCAGCGCCACCACGCCGTCGAACCCGGGCAGCAGGAACAGTCCAAAGCCCTCTTCCGGGTCCACGACACTCGCGCCACTCGTCAGGCTGTTCAGCACGAGCGACACCAGCGGAGCCTCCCGCAGCACCTGCTCGGCCTCATCGGGACCGACGAGCCGTTCGTAGAAGTCCACCAGCGGCTCCACGTTGCCCTGAAGCCTGGGCACCCACAGCAGCGACCGCGCATCCGAGGGCACCGCGCGCGGCAACGGGCGCGGCACCACCGTGAGTCGCACGCTGCCGACCTCCTGGCCCTCATGCAGCGCGCGAACGGTGAACGTGCCCGCGCGGGCGAAGGCATGCGACAGCCGGGAGCCCGTCCGTGAAGGCGTCCCGTCGCCGGGCTCCCAGGTGAGGGCCTGCGCCCCCGCCTCGCCCGAGCCCAGCTCCACGGGAACGCCCGCCTCCACCGTGCGGTCCGCGCCCAGGTCCGCCCGGACGACGCGCCGGCAGCCGGAGGCCCAGGGCCCCACGGCGACCATCAAGAGAAAGTGCGCGACGAACGAGCGGGAGGAGCGCGGAAAAAGCGGCATCCGCCGCTAATAGTCCAGCGCGAGTCCGAACATCCAGCGCCGGCTGGAGAGCACGAAGCCCGGCTTGCCGAAATTGTCCACATCCGCGTAGGTGTACTCGGCGAACAGGTAGCTGTGGTTGATGCCCAGCCCCGAGTCGAAGTCGCGCGCGAAGCGCGGCTGCAGCACGTCCAGCAGGAAGGCCACCCCGCCCGTCGCGCCCCAACCCCACTTGCCACCGCTGGCGGTGATGCCGTCCGCCGTCTCGGTGTCGCTGCCCTTCGTCACCCACCACGGCGTGTAGATGAGCCCCAGCTTGCCGTACGGCACCAGGGGGACTCCCCACTCGAAGGCCGCGTAGTCGAACTTGTAGAAGAGGTTGAACGCCAGCGGCACCACCTTCAGCGCCGTCTGCTCCGCCGCGTTGCCTCCGCCCGCGAGCTTCGCGGCCGCGTACTTCTCCCCGTAGCCCGCCGACACACCCACGCCCGCGGTGCCGATGCCCTGGTAGAAGTAGCGCTGCAGCTCCAGCTCGACGAGCAGCAGCGATGCGTCACCGAACGTGTCCTCGTAGGGCGTATTCCCGTTGAGCGCCTTCTCGTCATCCAAGAGCGGCTTGTAGCCGCCCACCCGGATGATGATGCCGCCGCTGCGCGACGACTCCATCTGCTCGGTCGAAACCACTCCGACGTCCTGCGCCCACGCCGGCAGCGCGGCAACCATCATGGCCACACTCACGGCCCATGCCCGACTCATGACAGCTTCCTCCTCGACGTCATCCAGAACCCCAGGGCCGCCACCACGGCGCCCAGCGCGAGGCCACCCCCGCCCGCCCCACACCCGCCCGTCTCCGCACCACCCGCCGCGTGATACGCCGCGAAGAAACCATCGCTCGGAATCGGCGAGCCAGTCGCCAGAGGCGACGCCGGGCTCTGATTGCCCGCCTTGTCGAAGGCGAAGGCACGCACGCCGTACTCCTTCTCGTTCTCCAGCTCATCCATCCGGAACACCGTGTTGTCGGACGTCTGCGTCTTCGAGCGCACCACCTCGCCCGCGGTGGCCGTCCCGCCATCCCCATCCCCTGGCACCAGCTCCACCACCTCCACCAGCATGCTCGTCGTGTCGCTGGGCACCGTCACGCTGACACTCAGCGCGCTGTCCAGGCCCGTCACGCCCGGCAGTGCCGGCGCCAGGGGAGAGGTCGGGTCCAGGATGAAGTTGACGCTCGGCGAGCCCACGCTGGAGGTCGTACTGTCGCAGGCCCCAAGCGAGTCCTGCTTCTCCACCGTCGCACAGAGCCTGTAGGTCTTGTCCGCCGTCTGGGTTTCACACGTGAGGCCACCCGCGGCGAGCGCATCACTCATGCGCAGCTCGAGCGTGCCGGACGTAGTGGCGGTGTTCCCCTCGGCGATTTCCAAGATTTCCTTGTCCCCCTCGCCCGGTTCCCCCGAACAGTTGCCGTCCGACAACCAGAAGACGAGCGGACTGCACGCGAGGGTCCCCGTCCGCGACCAGGAGACGGACCTGCGATCGGCGCAGTTGGCCTTGGAGACGACGATGTCGTTGTCGACGATGACCGAGCCGGAGAACGTCACGGTCTGCCCCAGGGCGGTCGACGCGAAGAGCAGGAGCACGGCGAATGTGAGGCGCATGGGTAGCCGGAAGCTAGCAAGCGGGAGGCCACGTTGAAATCGTTCCCGCAGGCCTACTTCTGGCCCTCGCGGGCCGCTCCGGCGAGCCAAACAGGCAGGGCGGCCGCGGCCGGCGTGCCAATTTGTCAGACGGGGCGTTCAGCCAGCTTCAAGCCGGCCTCCACCAGGTTGAGGGCGGCGCCCCGGGTGGCGTTGTCCACGGCGGCGAAGAGCGTCACCCACTCGGGGGCCTGGGGGAAGGCGCGCACCCGGCCCACGTGCACCGTGGGGTCCGACGTGACGAGCATGGGCATGGGGTAGATGCGCTCACCGGGGGTGTCCAGCACCTTGAGGGCGGGTGACGTCTTCAGGGCCGCGCGCACCTGCTCCACCGGGCCCGCCTTCTTCAGCTGCACGTTGAGGGTGAGGCCGTGGCCGTAGAAGCTGGGCACCTGCACTGCGGTGCCAGCGAGCACGGGCGCGTCGCCTCGCGTCGCGAACAGCCGCGCGGCCTCCAGCGTCCAGCCGCCCTCCTCCTCCGTCCACGGGGAGCCCACCATGAAGCCGCCCACCTGGGGCACCAGGTTGAAGCCCACTCGGTGCGGGAAGGCGCTCGGGTCCGGCTCGCGCCCGGACATCAAATCCGCGGTCTGCTTCTCCAGCTCCGCCACGCCGCGCACGCCCGCGCTGGACACGCTCATCATCGCCGTCACCTGCGCGCGCACCACGCCGAAGGCCCGGCGCAGGGGCTCCATCACATGCACCGACGCCGTCGTCACCGCGCTCGGCAGGCACACCAGGCGCCCCTTCATCGTCGCGCCCAACAGCTCCGTGTTGAAGCCCGGCAGCACCAGCGGGACGTTGCCGTCGGACCGGAAGGCGGAGCTGACATCCACCACCCACGCGCCCGCGGCCTGAGCGGCCGGAGCCAGCGTGCGAGACGCCTCCGCGGGCGTGGCCAGTAGCACCAGCCCCATGCCCTTGAAGGCCTCCGGAACGGCGCGCTCCACCTCCAGCGAGTCCTCGCCGTACTCCACCTCCAGCCCCTTCGAGCGCTCGGAGCCGAAGGCGCGCACCTGCTCCGCGGGCACGTCGCGCGCGTACAGCGCGGCCAACACCTCACGGCCCACCACACCCGTGGCGCCCACCACGGCAATCTTGAGATTCTCGTTCATCGCGCGTCCTTTGCATCGCCCGAGCGCGTGAGCGCTGGACGCTTCAGTCGTCCTTCAACCGCGCCGTGGGCGCAGGCCCCGGCAGCGGAGGGAACTTGGGGTTTCGCTCCGGCTCGGAGGCCCGCACGTAGTGCGGCTCCATGGCGAAGAGGGCCTCGAGCGAGAACGTCTCTGGCATGCGCGCAAGCCGCGTCAGCTCCACCGCCGAGGGAAAGTCCGGCCCCGTCAACAGTCGCTCCGCCGCCACGCCGTGCGACACCAGCGCCGCGCGGTAGTCCACCAGCGCCGGCCCCAGCGCCACCGCCCGCGGCTCCGCGGCCATGCGCGCGGCCACGTCCTTGGGCGACATGGCCGTCTCCGGCTCCAGCGCCTCCACCGTCGCGCCGCGCCGAACATACGCGCCCAGGTACAGGTCGTCCTTGCGCGCCACGGCCAGGCAGTAGAGCGGCACGTCCTCCGGGCCCTCCAGCGCCACGGCCGCCAGCGAGGACGCGCCCGCGACCTTGAGGTTCGCCGCGTACGCCAGCGACTTCACCGTGGCCAGGCCGATGCGCAACCCCGTGAAGGAGCCCGGGCCCAGGCCCACGATGAGGCCCTCCAAATCCCCGAGCTTGACGCCATGGCGGTCCAGCAGCTCACCGACGACACCGGGCAGCGCCTCGCTCTGCTTCACGGGAGGCCGCACCACGGAGTGCTCCACCGCGTGCACGGCCCCCTCCGGCCCGCGCTCCACCAGGGCGAGCGACATCGTCAGCGTGGAGGTGTCCAGCGCGAGGAACATGGGCGCTCCCTACACCGGCGCGGCCCACATTGCGCGGGGAATCTCCGACACGGCGTCCTTGCAGCGGTACAGCCGCACGCGCACCACGCCCTTGTCCAGCATGCCCAGCTTGGAGGCGGCGGCCTTCGAGACGTCGATGATGCGCCCATCCACGTATGGCCCCCGGTCATTCACGCGCACCTGCACGGCGCGGCCGTTCTCCATGTTCACCACGCGCAGGCACGCGCCAAAGCGCTCCTTGCGGTGCGCGGCGGTGAGCTCGTTCTGGTTGAAGCGCTCCCCGCTCGCGGTGGGACGGCCGTGCAGCCCCGGGCCGTAGAACGAGGCCAGCCCCTCGCCCACGTAGGAGCGAGGCATCTGCTCGCGCTTCGTCACCCGGGGCGAGGACGGCTCCGGGCTGGAGTCCTCAGGCGAGTCCGGCTTCGCCGCGCGCGACGCGCACCCGGTGGAGATGCCCAGCGCCAGCAAGATGACGAAGGTGCTCGCGCGCATGGGACCTCTAGCGGGTGATGTCGTTGGTGAAGACCAGGAGCATCAGCAGGATGAGCAGCGCCAGTCCCACCATGTTGGCGGCCTCGCGCACGCGCACGGGGATGGGGCGACGGCGGATGCCTTCCCACGCGGCGGACAGCAGCGCGAAGCCATCCAGCACGGGGATGGGCAGCAGGTTCATCACGCCCAGGTTGATGGAGATGATGGCCATCAGGTTGAGGAAGGAGTCGAGCCCCTGCTCGGCGCTCCGGGCCGCCAGCTGGTACATCATGATGGGGCCGCCCACCGTGCTCAGCGGCACGTCGCGGGTGACGAGCCCTCCGAGCACCTTCACCATCTGCCCCACGATTTTCGGCACCACGATGGCCGCCTGCTTCAGCGCCGCGGCCGGGCCCAGGTGCACCGTCACCTCGTCCGCCCGGGCCACGTCCGCGTCCACGAGCGTCCACCCGCGCGCGCCCAGGGAGAGCTTCGTGAGCTGCTGCCCCATCCCGTCCTCCGCCATCAGCGGGGCCTGCGAGAGCTTCTCGGTGTGCTCGCCGTCCGTGCTCCGCCACGTCAGCGTGAAGGGCTTCGCCTCCGCCCCGCTGAGCTTCACCTCCAGCATCCGGAAGGACGGGAGGACCTCGCCGTCCAGCGAGACGATGCGGTCACCCTGCTTGAGCCCGGCCTTCTCCGCCGCGCTGCCGGGCACCACCGTCGCCACGTACTGGTCCGCCGGCTCCGCGCCCAGCGCCGCCAGGCCCGCACCGGGCTGACGGGGCACAGTCACCTCCGCCACACGGGCCACCTGACCCTGCACCACGCCCGCCGCCACGGTGTCCATGCGCCGCACGACGACCTTGAGCGGCTCCCCTTCCGGGTGCCGGCCCAACTCCTGGTACAGCCGCGCCTCGTCCGGAACGTTCGTCCCGTTGACGCTCAGCACGCGGTCGAACGTCCGCAGCCCCGCGGCCTCCGCCACGGACCCCGGAGGCACACCCACCAGGGGCGGCTTGGCCAGCGGCAGCACGCCGATGAGGCCCCGCTCCACCGTGTCGATGGGCGACGTCTCCGTGTTCTTGATGGGCTTCACCGTCAACGTCACCGGCTGGCCATCGCGCTCCACGACGATGGGAATCGGCCGCTCGAAGCGCCCGACGAAGGTGTCCCGCATGTCGTCGAAGGTGCGCACCGACTCGCCCTCCACGGACAGCACCCGGTCTCCAGGGCGCATGCCGGCGGCGGCTGCGGGCATCCCGGGCTCCACATACCCCACCAGGGTGGACGTGGCCTGGTGCGGGCCGAGGAACACGAAGAAATAGACGATGACGGGAAAGATGAGGTTGAAGGCCGGCCCCGCCAGGACGATGAGGCCGCGCTTCCAGGGGGGCTGCGCCAGGAAGCCGCGCTTGGCTTCCTCGGGGCTCAGTTCTTCATGGGGCAGGTCGCCCGCCATCTTCACGAAGCCGCCCAGGGGCAGGATGGCGATTTGATACTCCGTCTCGCCCTTCACGAAGCCGATGAGCTTGGGCCCGAAGCCGATGGAGAACTTGAGGACCTTCACCCCGCAGGCTTTCGCCACGAGGAAATGGCCAAGCTCGTGCACTGTCACGAGCACGCCAAGCAGGAGGATGAAGAACCCCAGGTTCTGAAGTGAGGGCATGGCGGCAACAGTAATCGTGAGCCCCCGGACGGACAACGCACATCCGGGCCCGCCAGCCAGGCGGGCGAGCGAAATCTCACGATTCTACGGAAGCAGGCCGCGCACGAACTGCACGTAGACGAACACCAGGGGGGCGTTGAAGAGCAAAGCGTCGATGCGGTCCAGCACCCCACCGTGCCCGGGGATGAGGAAACCCGAGTCCTTCACCCCGTACGCGCGCTTCAGCATGGACTCGCACAAGTCGCCCACGGGACCCAACAGGCCGCCGGCGATGCCCAGCAGCACGCAGTCCCACACGGTGAACACAGGGAAGAAGAAGCCCCGGGCGATGAACATGCCGCCCACCGAGCCGAGCATGCCGCCGAAGAAGCCCTCCCACGTCTTGTTGGGGCTCACCTCGGGGTACAGCTTGTGGCGCCCCAGGAAGCGGCCGAAGAAGTACGCGGCGGTGTCGTTGGCCCACGTAATCGTCAGCGCGCAGATGACCCACGCCAGACCATGGTCCGGCAGCAGCCGCAGCGCGGACAGGGCGGTGAGGCCCACGGCGCCGTACAGGAAGCCGTTGACCAGGTGCGCCGTGCGCGTGGGGGCCTCCGCGAGCGGGCCCTTGAACAGGTGGAATATCCACGCGAAGAACGAGAAGACGACGGTGAGCCAGAAGGCCGTCTCTCCCGTGCGCGCCGCGTCCTTGAGCGGCAGGAACGGCATCACCGCGGCGAAGGCCATGCCCACCCAGGCAGCCGCGTTCAGCCGCTTCTGGACGATGAGATAGTACTCACCCACGCACGCGGCGGCGGCGAGGCCCAACAGGCCCGCGCTCCACACGCCGCCGAGGAAGAGCAGCAACACCACGAGCGGCAGGAGCGTCAGCGCCGTCACGATGCGCACGACGAGGTTCTTGTTCTTGTCGTTCACGCCTTGGCCCGCTGGGGGGTGTCCTCCCGCTTGACTTGGGCGGAAGTGAGACCGAAGCGCCGCTCTCGCTGCTGGTACTGAGACACGCAGCGGAGAAACTCATCGGTGCGGAAGTCCGGCCAGAGGGCGTCGGTGAAGCACAGTTCCGCGTACGCCATCTGCCAGAGCAGGAAGTTGGACACGCGCTGCTCGCCGCTGGTGCGCACCACCAGGTCCAGCGGGGGCAGCCCGTTCGTCCACAGGAAGGACTCGAAGTCGGCTTCTTCCACCCGGCCCGCCAACAGCTCGCCCCGGGAGATGGCCTCCGCCATCCGACTGGCGGCGTGGAGGATTTCCTCCCGGCCGCCGTAGGACAGCGCCAGCGACAGCACCATGCCGGTGTTGTGCGCCGAGTCGGCGATGAGCCGGTCCAACGGCTCCCGCACGAAGCGGGGCAGGCGCCCCACGTCACCCACCGCGTTCAGGCGGATGCCGTTGTCGAGGATTTCGGCCCGCTCGCGCTCCAGGTAGTCGCGCAGCAGGTCCATCAGCCCGGCGACCTCCTCCGCGGGGCGGGCCCAGTTCTGTGAGGAAAAGGCGTAGAGGGTCAGGGCCTGGATGCCCACGCGGCGGGCGGTGCGGGTCACCTCCCTCACACTGGAGCTCCCTTCGCGGTGGCCCTCAAGTCGGTCCAGACCCCGCGACTCCGCCCACCGACCGTTGCCATCCATGATGATGCCCACGTGGCGCGGCACGGGCCGGGCCTTGACCTGATTTTCGAGGGCGGAAACCACTAGGGGGCGTTCCATTCGAGCCGCGCACCCTACCGGCGCAGAGGGGCCACGTCCACGAGCGCGTGGCCCAACCGTCGCCCGAGGCCCCTGGTCGGTCGCCCGCTCGGTGCGAGCGGCCCAGGACTCCCAGACCATGTAGGCCCGGGTGGGCCCGGCCCGGGTGCGGGCGAAAGGACGGATTCAGTCGACGGGCCAGTTGGGGCGGGCGATCTCGATGGGGCTGTTGTGCCAGGACGCGTAGGCGGTGGCGTCGGCGACGCGGTAGGGCGTGCGATAGGTGCGCTCGAAGTACTCGTCCCAGTGGGGCTGGGAGCCGTCCAGGTCGGTGAAGCCGTACTCGCGGGCCAGGGCCCAGGAGCTATGGACGGTGCCGGCCTTGGTGGCGACGTTCGGGTCCGCGGCGAGCGCGGCGACGGCGCGGCCGACGTAGGACGGTGACTCGGAGGCGATGAAGTCCGGCTCCACTTTCGCGCCGTCGCGCCAGTTCGCCTCGGTGACGCCGAAGCCCTCCAGCATCTCCTCGGAGCGCAGGAAGCCGGGCGTCACGGCGAGCGCGGTGACGCGGGTGCGACGCAAGTCTCGCGACATGGCGAACGCGAGCC
>NZ_JABUMU010000006.1:151805-508645 GCF_013336625.1 Myxococcus sp. CA033
TCGCGCCAGTTCGCCTCGGTGACGCCGAAGCCCTCCAGCATCTCCTCGGAGCGCAGGAAGCCGGGCGTCACGGCGAGCGCGGTGACGCGGGTGCGACGCAAGTCTCGCGACATGGCGAACGCGAGCCGGATGACGCTCATCTTCGCGACGTCGTAGATGACGCTGCCGCGGTAGCCGAAATGGTCTCCGTCGGTGATTTCGACGACGAGGCCCCGCTCCTGCCCAAGCATGAGCGGAACGGCGTGGCGGCTGGTGAGGATGTGGGTGAGCACGGCGCGCTCCAACACGGTGCGCGCGTGCTCGGGAGACTGCTTCCAGAAGGGCACGCCGAGCTCGGAGATGGCGTCGCAGCCCCAGATGTCATTCACCAGGATGTCGAGCCGCCCCTGCTCCTTCTGGATGCGCGCGCAGAGGGCGGCGACCTCCTCCGTGACGGTGTGGTCGCACCGCACGGCGATGCCGTGGCCCCCCAGCGCGGTGACCTGCTCCGCGGTCTCCTCGAGGACCTCCGGGCGCTTCGAGCCAGAGGCGGGGCGGCCGCGCACGCTGCGGCCCGTGCAGTACACGGTGGCGCCGGCCTCGCCGAGCCGGGTCGCGATGCCCCTGCCCGCGCCCCGCGTGGCTCCCGCGACCAGGGCGATGCGTCCTTCGAGTGGCTTCTTCATGGTGTCTCTCCTCGGACCGGCGGAGGTGGGGTGCGGATGGCCGGTGATGGGAACACCTTACGGAGGCAATCATGACATCCCCTGTCATGATGGCCCGCGTACAGTGCGCGGTGGGATTTCCGACATGCGCGCCGACCGACTCGTCAGCCTGATGATGTTGCTGCAGACCCGTCCGAAGCGGACGGCGGGAGAGCTCGCGCGCGAACTCCAGGTCTCCGAGCGCACCATCCACCGGGACCTCGACGCGCTGTCTGCTTCGGGCGTGCCGGTGTACGCGACGCGTGGCTCCGCGGGCGGCGTCGCGCTGCTCGATGGATGGAAGACGCAGCTCACGGGGCTGACGCGCACGGAGCTGCAAGCGCTGGCGGCGATGAGCGCCACGCCGGGGGGATTGAGCGACCTGGGCCTGTCCGCGCCGCTGAGCAGCGGGTTGGTGAAGCTGGCGGCGGCGCTGCCCGTGTTGCAGCAGCCCGCGATGGAGTACGCACGGCAACGGCTGCACGTGGATGCCTCCGGCTGGTTCAAGGAGCGCGAGTCGGTGCCCCACCTGGAGGTGCTGCGCGAGGCGGCGTGGCAGAACCGGAAGGTGTCGCTGACGTACCGGGACTTCGATGGGAAGCAGAGCCGGCGCGCGGTGGACCCGTATGCGCTCGTGCTCAAGGCGGACCGCTGGTACCTGGTCGCCGGGACGGAGAAGGGGCCACGTGTGTACCGGGGCTCGCGCATCGAAGGTGTCCGACAGCGCGGGGAGTCCTTCGAGCGGCCCGCGCGCTTCGATTTGCCCTCGTTCTGGCGCGAGTGGTGCGCGCGCTTCGCGGAGAAGGGAGCGCGGTACGAGGTGACGCTGCGGCTGACGGCGGACGCGGAGGCGACCTTGCGCCGGATTCGTCCGTCCACGGAGGCGCCACGATTCGACTCCGGGCAGGTGGCGGACGGCCGAAAGACTGTCGTCGTGGACTTCGAGCGGGAGGCCATCGCGCTGGGCCAGCTCTGTGAGCTTGGCGGTGGCTTCGAGGTGGTGGAGCCCGTGTCACTGCGAACCCGAATGATTGCCCTCGCAACAGGGCTTCTCGCGGCGCACCCGCGCACATCGACAGACGCGAATGCGATACCTCGTCCGCCGCCCTCGTAAGGCCTTGCGTCGACCCGGTCCTCTCACTGGACGTCATGCCAACGTGGCCATGCATGGATAAGTCCGCAATCCCGAGACTCATCAGGGTCATCCCACTGATGAGCCTCACACTGACCCTCGCGGGGGAAGCCCTGGCGCAGCCCGTCGGTTCGCGGGCGACGCGGATTGCCACCGCGTCCGATGCCTTTCAGGGGCGACTGCGCGACGCGGCACGACTGTACGAGGAACTGGAGTACGAACAGGCATTGCTCGCGCTCGCGGATGCCAAGGTCCTGGCGAGGACCGAGGACGAGCGAGCCGACGCGTTGATCTAAAAAGGCCTGGTGCTGGCTGATCTGGGCCAGCGCCCCAAGTCGCTCGTGGCCTTTCGTCAGGGATTGACGCTGCGGCCCCTGGCCTCGCTTCCCGTGAAGGTGTCCCCCAAGGTGCAACGGGACTTCGAGAACGTGCGCCGGGAGGTGACGCGGGACCGTGCGCGAACCACGCCCGGGAGCGAGGACGGCACCGCTTCCGTCGCGACGCCGGAGACGGAGGTTCCTCGCTCAGACCGCCCGGGGCGTCCGACCTGGGAAGTCCCCGAGCTGGCCCTGGTGCCAGTCCATGCCTCTGATGAGGCAGCGGGGTTGCGCGTGGAGCCCGCGACCAGACCGAGGTCTCGGCTCCGCCCCATCTCGATGATCCTCACGGGGGCGGGACTCGCGGCGGGAGGGCTCGGGAGCGACTTCGGACTTCGCTCCCAGGGAAACATCCAGGATGACCGCGCGGCCTCCGTGGTCGACGCACAGCGCGAGCATCTGGACTCAGCGCGGGCTCAAGCTCAACAGACGAGCAGCGCTCCCTGCGTCACTCCAAATCCTTGCTCGCGTGCAGCCCGTACTTCTTGAGCAGCTTGCGCACATAGAGCCGCGCGAGGCCCGCTTCACGTGAGGCCCGTGAGATGTTGCCCCCGCAGCGCTCCAGCAGGTTCTTGAGGTAGTCGCGCTCGAAGCCATCGATGAGGCGCTCCTTGGCCTCCTTGAAGGGCATCTCCAGCTCGGCGCTGGTGAAGCGCGCCCCCTCCGAGGCAGACATTTCCGGCAGCGCCTGCTCTCCCAGGTTCACCACGCGCTGGACCACGTTGCGCAGCTCGCGCACGTTGCCGGGCCACGGGTACTGCTCCAGCAAGGCCCGCGTCTGCTCGGACAGCGCGCTGGGCGGCCGGCCCAGCCGCTCCAGCATCGTGTCCACCAGCAGCGGGATGTCCTCGGGGTGCTCGCGCAGCGGCGGCAGCGTCACCCGCAGCACCGCGAGCCGGTGGAACAGATCCTCGCGGAACCGGCCCTCCTTGACGTCCGCCTCCAGATTCCTGTGCGTCGCCGCCACCACCCGCACGTTCAAGGTGCGGTACTCGTTGGCGCCCACCCGCTTCACCTGGCGCCCCTCCAGCACTCGCAGCAGGCGCGGCTGGAACTCCAGCGGCAGCTCCCCCACCTCATCCAGGAAGACGGTGCCTCCATCCGCCTGCTCGAAGGCCCCAGGCCGCTCCGAGTGGGCTCCGGTGAACGCTCCCTTCACGTGGCCGAAGAGCTCGGACTCCACCAGCGACGGAGTGATGCCCGCGACATCCACGATGCTGAACGGCCCCCGGCTGCGCGGGCTGGCCGCGTGGATGCCCGCCGCGCACAGCTCCTTGCCCGTCCCCGTCTCGCCCTGGATGAGGACGTCCGCGTCCCCCGCCGCCAGCCGCTGCAGCAGCGTGAAGACCTCGCGCACCCTCCGGCTGCCCCCCACCAGCCCCCCGAACCGGGTGTTCGACGAGAGCGGGATGATGTGCTCGCGCACCTCCTCGGGGACGACCTTCAGCTCGGTGGCGCCCAGCCTGACGATGGCGCCCATGCGCAGCTCCAGCTCCCGGAAGCGCATGCGCTCGCAGAACGAGCCGTTGCGAGACCCCAGGTCCCGCGCCAGCACCCGATCCTCTCTCACCTCCAGAGACAAGTGCTGCCGGGAGACGGTCCGGTCGTTCAGGACGATGTCACACGCCGGTTCCGTCCCCAGCCGGTAGCTTCGGACCTGGAGCGAGAAGCTGCGGCCCGCGTCGCTCCCCGACAGGATGACGAGCTTCCGTCGAAGCATGGGCAGCAGGACCTCCGGATCGGGGGTCGTGCTCATCATCGACGACGGGCTCTTGTCATGCGGGGCCGGAACCACTGGTAGTAAGGGACGCTACCACCCGGAGCCGACCCAAGAAAACATCCTCCAAGCTGAAATCCCAGTTTTACGAGGGTCGTCTCCTGGCTCGCTCGACGGCGCGGCAAGCCAGGAGCACCTCCGTCGGAGCCTCAGCGAATGCCCATGCCGACGCCACCTCCCCCGGGGAAGGTGATGCTCCCATCACCTGGGAGGTTCGTCACCTGCACCGGCGTCGGGCGCTGGGTGGTCGTCCCGTCGCCGAGCTGGCCGGCGCTGTTGTAGCCGCAGGCCCGGACGAAGGCGTCCTTGCGCAGCCCCATCATGTGGTTGTCGCCCGAGGAGAGGTCCACGACGGAGTTCAGGAGCGTCACGGTGGGGGTGCTGCGCGAGGTCGTCGACCCATCTCCGAGCTGGCCGTTGGGGTTGTAGCCAAAGGCCCACACCGTGCCGTCCCGCTTCAACACCGCCGTGAAGTACCCCCCCGCGGTGAGCGCGATGACATTGGTGAGGCCGGGGACCTGCACCGGCGAGTAGCGCTGGGTGGTCGTCGCATCGCCGAGCTGGCCGGAGGCGTTGTAACCCCAGGTCCACACCTGGCCGCTCGTCAGCAGCGCCACCGTGTGGTAGCCGCCCGCGGCGATGGCGATGGCATGACCGAGTCCGGGGACTTGCACCGGCACGGAATGGTTGGTGGTCGTCCCGAGGCCCAACTGCCCTAGGGGGCCGTAGCCCCAGACCCAAAGGGTGCCATCCGCCTTCACCGCCACCGTGTGGAAGTAGCCCGCGGCGATGGAGACGACATTCTCGAGGGACGGCACCTGCACCGGCGAGGAGCGATGGGTGAAGGTCCCGTCTCCGAGCTGGCCGTAGAGGTTGGAGCCCCAGGCCCACACGGTGCCGTCCGCCTTCAGCGCCACCGTGTGCGTGGAGCCCGCGGCGATGGCGGTGACGCCGTCCAGCTCCGGCACGGACTGCGGTGTGAGCTGGTTGGCGTTCGTCCCGTTGCCGAGCTGGCCATAGGAGTTGTAACCCCATGTGGCCACGGTGCCGTCCTCGCTCAGCGCCACCGTGTGGTTGACCCCCGCCTCCACGTCGATGACGCCGCTCAGGCCCGGGAGCTGCGTGGGCGTGACGACCTGGGTGGTCGTCCCGTTGCCCAGCTGGCCATAGGCATTGTAGCCCCAGCTCCATACCGTCCCACCGGCCCCCAGGGCCACCGAGTGAGCATTGCCGCCAGCGGTCTTCACGATTCCGCTGACCACGACGGCCGCGGGGGAGGAGCGCTGGGTGGTGGTCCCATCACCGAGCTCGCCGTTGGTGTTGTAGCCCCACGCAAACAGGGTGTGCACCTGGGACATGTTCACCTTCTTCCGCTCGGCCACGGAGGAGTAATAGCCCGCACCGAACGCGCGCACCCCCACGAGCGGGACCTGCACCGGCACGGAGCTGCTGATGGTGTTCCCGGTGCCCAGCGCGCCGTAGAAGTTGTCGCCCCAGGCATACAAGGTGCCATCCTGCCGCTTGGCCAGGGTGTGATAACCGCCCGCGTCGATCTCGACGGCTTGGGTGAGCACCGCCACCTGCACCGGGATGGAGCTGTTGGTGGTCGTCCCGTTGCCCAGCTGACCCGCGCTGTTGTAGCCCCAGCCCCACGCCGTGCCGTCCCACTTCAGGGCGACCGTGTGGACGATGCCTCCGGAGAGCGCGCGGACGCCGGTGAGGCTCGCCACCAGCACGGGCCTCAACCTGTTGAGGGTGGTCCCGTCCCCGAGCTGTCCGTAGGCGTTGCTCCCCCAGCTCCAGGCGCTTCCGTCCTTCTTCACCGCCAACGTGTGCCACAAGCCCGCGGCGATGCTGGTGACACCACTGAGGTTGGGCACCTGGATGGGGAGCAAGCTGTTGGTGGTGGTCCCATTCCCGAGCTCTCCCGAGGAGTTGATTCCCCAGGTCCACACGGTCCCATCGGCCTTCAGCGCCACCGTCCGCGAGCCAGCGGCCGCCACCGCGACGACGTCGGTCAGCTCCGGCACCTGCACAGGCACCGTGCGCATCATGGTGGTGCCGTCTCCGAGCTGGCCGTAGGCGTTGGAGCCCCACGTCCACACGCTCCCGTCCTCTTTCACCGCCACCGAGTGCTCGGCTCCGGCCGAAGTGGAGACGACATGGCGCAGGCCCCTCACCCGCGTCGGCGCGTGACGCTGGGTCCTCTGCCCATTGCCCAGCTGGCCATAGGAGTTGTAGCCCCAGGCCCACACGTTGCCGCCCGACTTCACCTCCAGCGTGTGGTAGCCGCCCGGGTTCACGCTCGGGCAGAACTGGACGAAGTTGCGGAGCACCTCCCGAGAGATGCCGCATTTGGCGCGGTTGCCATTGCTGTCGATGATCATGGGGGAGGCCTTCACCACGAAGGAATGCACCCCACAGCCGAGTCCGGCCGCGGCCTCGCTGAAGAACCACTCCCCCTGCTCTCCTACGCGCTCATCGAAGCCGTGGTCCGCGCCGTCCACGGAGTACTCCAGGTACACCGCGTTGGCGCCGTTGCCCACCACCCAGGAGCCTGCGCCCGCCAGCTCTCCCGCGAAGGAACTCACCCCCTCCACCTCGAGCGAGTCGAAGCTCACTCCCACGCACAGCGCCGACTCCTGGGTGGCCAGCGTCACATCCGACGCGCTCACGTCCTCGCCGGCGGGCACACCACACGCCGCCACGAGCGCAAGGGTCGACGTCCACAACACGTTCCAGCGCTTCATCGCTTGTGTCCTCATCAGTATTGGCCCTTCAAGGTTGTGGTGTAGGTGGAGAAGGCTCCCAGTTGGATGAGCCAGGTGCCCGCCGCGGGGTTGTTCACCACGCAGGTCTCGTTGTTGCCCTTGCGCAGCGGACGGCACTGGTAGGCGTGCAGCTCCGGGAACTTGCCGTGGCGGATGTAGAGGTCCGCGTCCCCGGTGCCCCCGGAGATGGAGAACGTCACCGAGGGCCGGCCCGCGGGGACGTCCAGCTTGAAGTTCTGCCGGCCGCCCGTGACGTCGGACACGCTCACGCCCGCGCCGTTGACAAGGGGCGTGGCGTGAGGGCGCTTGTACAACAGCAGGTTGGGTGAACTCGTGTCACCGAAGTCCAGCTCCACCTGCCCCACGCTCGCGTCGTTGATGAGTCGCGCGGGGATGTCGGCGGGAGCGACGCCGTTGGCCAGCAGGATGGCCGCCGCGCCGCTCACGTGTGGCGCGGCGAAGGAGGTCCCCTCGAGCGGGAAGAAGGTCGAGTCTGTGTCACTGGTCGAGCTCACGGAGCGGAGGTTCGCGCCCGGAGCCCAGAGGTCCAGACACTCTCCCTTGTTGGACGCGTTGGTGACGCCCACCCAGCGCGTCTGGCTCTCGTCGATCGCGCCCACCGTGATGATGCGCGTCCGGAAGGGGTGGACCGCATCCGGCTGGAGGCGGGCCGGCGAACAGCCGCAGGCGTCGATGTTCGCGTTGCCCGCCGCGATCACCACGACGAGCCCGGGGTTCATCGCGACGACATCCACGGCGGCATCGATGGCCGGAATCTCGCTCGCGGCGGTGAAGCTCAGGTTGACGATGGCCGGCGTGTCGGCGTTGTTCGCCACCCACTCCAGCGCCGTCACCAGGCGATCCACGGTCGTCCCGAACTCGTTGAACGCCTTCACCGCGAGAAGGTTGACCTTCTTGGCGACGCCATGTGTCTTGCCGCCGATGATCCCCGCGACGGCGGTGCCATGCCCGGTGACGTCATCCCCGGTCTGGTCGGGGACAGCGTTGAACTCGACCTGGGCGCGCCCCTCGAACTCCAGGTGTGACGCCCGGATGCCCGAGTCGATGATGTAGACGTTGACGCCCGTCGCGTCCTCGGCCAGGTAGCTGTTGTCCAGCGGGAGGGTTTCCTGGTCGATCCGATCCAGGTTCCAGTCCGCGGGGCTCTGGACGCCCGAGGGCTGGACGATGCCATTCTCCAGGACGTAGTCCACCTGAGGAGCCTCGGCGAGCGCCTGGGCCTGCTCCTCGCTGGCGGAGACGAGGAAGCCACGAAAGGCGGTCTCGTGGGTGGTGAGGACGCGCGCACCGTACTGCCTGGCCAGCGCGCCCGCCTTCGCCGCCATGCTCGACAGACCGCGCCCGGGCTTCTCCTTCAGCACCACCAGGTACTCGCCCGTCACGGGGTTGTCGGCCCGCATCAACCGGCCCGGCCCTGACTTCCGGGGCGGCGCGGCGAGCACCCCCACCGAGGCCAGGACGAGGCCCAGGGTGATAAACCTGCTCAAGCTCTTCACGCTTCGCATCTGCTCTCCCTTTCAACCGATGAGTGGGTGGCGCGGCCCATCAGGGCGTCGCGCCACGGCGCGCCTGTGCTTGGACGCTCAGCTCCCGCTCCTTCACCCGACGACGCTGGTTGCGCGCGGCGAAGTGCTGCACCAGCTTCTCGAGCGGCGTCCCCTTCGCGGCCTCGACCAGGGCACCCGCTCTCGCGGGCTCTTGGTCCGCGAAGATTTCGAAGAGCTCCATCCGGGTCGCGGCCATCGAGCGCCTGACGTCCGGCGACAGCCCCGCGGTGAACGAGTCCTTCAGGATGATGCGCTCGACCGTGGACACCAGCTGCGCGCGCGCCGGGTTCTGCCTCCAGGCCAGCGCCTCGCGCAGGTAGTCGATCCGCATCAGGCGCTTGAAGTTGGACTCCAGCGTCTCCTCGGCCTCCGTCGAGGTGCTCAGCGCCCGGCGCAGCTGCTCATGCATCCGCGTGTCGGCGAGCAGCGCCTCGTAGTCCTCGCGGCCGTTGGAATCGAGGAGGACATGTTCACGGAAGGAGTCGAACCGAGCCAGCTCCGGCTCCATCTTGAAGATCTCCGCCTTGACCCGGTCGGTGGTGGTGGTGAACTCGCCGGGCTCCCCGTCGTCCCCCGAGGCTGCCGCCGGTGCCGCGGACATGGGGGACGGGCGAGGCGCGGGGGTGGGCTCCGGCGCCGTGTCACGAGCCAGCGAGGTCGGTGCGGGAGAGACCTGCGCCAAAGCCGCCGTCACGGGGGCAGCGTCCTCCGCGCCGTCGAGCGCCGAGGCGATGAGCACCAGCCCCGCGAGCCCTGCGATGACGAGCAGGTAGAGAGGGCGCTTCATGGGCTCTCCACCTGGGGGAGCACGTCGGCGGGAATGCTCCGGTAGAGGATGATGCGGTTGAGGTAGCCCACCTCGTCGTTCTGGAACCGCACGGAGCCCACCAGGTAGCCCTGGGCCACGAGGATGTTGGACACCCGATCTGTCGTCACCGGCGCGAGGTTGTAGACCTTGCCGAAGAAGGTGGCCTTCTGGATGTCCACGATGGGATCCAGGGTGCCATCTGCCTTCACCAGCGCGTCGCCCACCTTGAGGGTCTGCGCCTGCACAATGCGGCCCTCGCCGGTGATGACCGGGTGCTCGAGGGTGAGGCGGAGCTGACCGCCAGACCGGGCGGTGATGACAGAGAGCGTGTGCTCCGCGTCCCGGAGCTCTCGCGTGTAGCTGTAGGTGAGGTTCGGCTGGAGCTGGAGATCATCGAACGTGGAGTCCGGCGTCAGCGTGATCAAATCCTCACGCAGCGCCTCCATCGCCTCACGGATGGGGAGGTCGCCGTCGGCGAAGAGGATCTTCTGCTCGGCGGTGTAGCAGGCCGACTCGCAGTAGCCGTTCACATAGAAGGCGGTGAAGGCCGGCTGGGTGCTCTCCTTGTCGAAGTAGAGCCTGCAGTTCGCCAGCTCCTTGTGAGGGAAGAGCTGGAGGTTGTCCCCATCGGCGATGTCGGGCGTCGTGCCGAAGGTGGGGTAGAGCGGGCGTCCCTTCCTCCGCCACGAGTCGCGTGACCACTGCTGGTAACCGTCGGTGTCCAACGCCTGGTAGGTGGGGCCCGAGTTATAGAGCGCGAACATGGCCGCGTTGTTCACCTGGAAGTTCGAGCCCGCGAACGAGCCCTCTCCCATCGAGTTCCGCTCCAGGTCCGACTCCAGATAGTCCTTCAGCGTCCCACCACTCGCGGAGCTCAGGCCCGTGTTGAACGCGGCCCCCGGATGCCCGACGTTCTGGTTCAGCGCGCACTTGCGAGCCCACTCGACTCGCAGCTTCGCCATGTCACTCGTCGACAGGTTGTCGACGGTGCATCGGCCCAGCAGGAGAGGTTGCGCCCGCACCTGTGCTGGCAACACCATCGCCACCACCACCAGGGCCATGGCCCCGCAGATCTTTCGCGACATCGGAATGTCCTTGCTTGTTCATGCCGCGCCATGCGGCGCGGAAAGCCGGTGAGTGTTCGTTACGGAGAGGAGCTGCGCGTCGTGGGCGTGTTGACGAAGACCGCGGCCGCCTGCCGGAGGTCCGGGTTCGCGTCGTGTTGGCTGGCCCAGGCCAACAAGGGCAGGGCCTCGGGCACCAGGGCACGCTGGTCACCCAGCAGGTGGATCACCTCGCTCCTCACCCCGTCCGCGGGATCCATGCGCAGCGCCTGCGCCAGGGCGGGCAGCAGGGGCGCCAGGGGCCGGAAGTTGCTGGCGAAGACGGCGGCCTGGCGGACCTCCGGGGCCGGATCCTTGAGAAGATGCATGGCGAGGAGCTGGTCGGCGCGAGGGTCCTGGATGATGCGCAGCGCATTGAGCGCGGCCTGGCGCACCCGGGGATCCTGCGATTGGAGCGCGTCCTCCAGCGTGGCGAGCGCGCTCGGCGAGCGGGTGTTGCCCAGGCTGTTGAGCGCCCCCACCCGCGCCTCCGCGGTGGAGGCGGAGCGATAGCCACGGGTGAGCTCGCCGACCAGGTCCTCCGCGCCCTTGGGGTCGGTGTCGGTCAGCTGGGCCGCGGCGTTGCCGAGCGCCAGGCTGGCCGTGTCGCGCAGCATCCCGTCCTCTTCGCCCGCCACGCCGCGAAGGGCCTCGAGGCCCTCAGCCGTGGGATCCTTCGCCACGCCCAGCGCGGCCACCGAGTCCATGCGGATGTCATGGGGGATGGAGCGATCACCCGTGACCTCCGCCAGGGCCTGAATGGCCTCGCGGGTGCTGGCCGCGGAGAGCGCGCCGAGCATGGGGCTGGCCGCGAGCGGAGCCATGCCCGCGCGGATGGCGCCGGGGACCTTCGCGGCCTCGGAGGGGTGGAGCATGAAGAGCGCGCGCAGCCGCTCCAGGGCAATGGAGCGCACCTCGTCACGAGCCGTGGGCTCCTCCGGGAGCGCGCGCAGCTCCTTGAGCAACGTGTCGAAGTCCTTGCCGCCCAGCACCTGGCGGTACTGGTCCATCGGGTCCTGCTCCATGCCCTGGAAGGCGGACATGGCGGCGGAGCTCAGCGAGGCCCGGCGCGCCACGAATGCGCCAATCAACGTCGGGTCCACGCGGCGCTCCAGCAGGCTCAGGCTCAGAGAGGACTCATAGGTGGTGGGGGACATGGTCTGGCCCGCCTCCACCTCCACCCGCTCCTGGGCATCGAGCGAGTTCGTCCAGAGGTCCTGCTCCAGCGCGAAGGTGCTTCGGGCGCTCACGTCGATGCGGACCTGCTCGCCCAGCGGCTCGAGCCCCTGCGGGAAAGCCACGTGGGAGTAGGACAGCTTGCGCTTTTCGAAGCGGCCCGGCTCCAGGCGTTGGTACCCGGCGCTGTACCGCCCCGTGGTGTCGAACTCCTCCGCCGTCCAGGTGGCGCCCGGCGCTCCGACCACGACGAACTGGGAGCTCGCCACGATGGACCGGAGGATGCCTCGCACGAGCGGGTCAGCCGCCTGCTCGAAGTGCGTGAGCGTCACCCGACCGCTCGTGTCGTGCGTGAGGAAGAAGGGGAGCTGCAACGCCGTGGCGAGGTTTTGCTGGACGTCGGGGGCGACAGGGCCATTGTCGCCGACCTCCACCGTCAGCGAGGAGAGCCGCAGGCTCACCCGCGCGTCGACGCGCTCGGCCTCCGCGGAGACGATCCCCACGGTCCACTCGCCCCGGAGGATGAACCTCATGCCGGGCAGCGCCTGCGCGCCAGGCTGGGTGGGGCGGAAGGAGATCTTCTGCGCGGCGTTCAGGGCGTAGCGGTAGAGCGCCCCGGGGATCCACGCCCGCGTCCCCGCCAAGGGCCTGGGAGATACGCCCTGGGGCTGCGTCGACAGGCCCGCCACCGCGGGAGCGGCCTGGGGGGACCGCGACGTCTCCGAGGGGGCCACCGCGACGGACCGGGATGCCCACCCCCAGAGCCCCAGCAGGCTCACGAGGAGGAGGGGGAGCCCCACCCCGAGGACCTTGCTGAAGGGCTTGCCGCCCACGTTCACCGACTTCCGCATGGGAAACTCCCGAGTCAGCGGCCTTGGCCGCTTCAGTTCTGGTTGGAGGGGTGGGCCCGGTCTCCTCGGCCGATTGCTCAGTCGAGGAGCCAGCGCCCGGTCATCCCGCCCCGCGCGCGGCCAGCGCCTCCGGGACGCGGCCGCGCGGTGGCAGGGTCAGCCTGGCTAGCAGCCCGAGGCCGAGATGGAGCCGGAGGCGTTGTACAGGACGACGTTCCTCACGATGCCGGACCAGTTCGCGATGGTGACGTTCCAGGTCTTCTTGAAGAACAGGAGCTTGATCTTCACGAACCCCGTCAGCGTGCCCGAGAGCGCGTTCAGGTTGAGGGGCGCCTTGAGCTGCCATGAAGCCATGCAGAGGCCCCAGTCGAGGCTGGCCAGGGGCGCCACCGTGGCGTTGATCAGCTGCAGGGAGCCGGTCACGCCAAAGCTGGCGATGGCGACGTTCACCGCCGCGGAGGCCACCACGTTGGCGAAGCCGCCCACGGTGCCGGTGATCGCGGCGAGCAGGGGGTTCACCTGGCCATTCACGCGCATCGTCACGCCGCCCGTCAGCGAGGCCTTCACGGTGAGCGGGACAGGGCCGACCATGAACGTCTTGGACACGGAGAAGAAGGACCGGCTCCAGTTGATCGGGGTCGTCGCGAAGTTGCCGGAGAGGCTGGTGCTCCAGATCATCGCGCTCATGGCGTACAGCGCCGCGCTGCCGCTGTTGCAGCCGCCCTGCTGCCCGCAAACGGTGGCGCGACCGCGCACCAGCTCCTTCTGGATGTTGAAGGCGGTGCCGTGGACCCGGCCCTCGGTGAGCGCCTCCTGCTTCTTCGCCGTGGTGCTGGTGGCGGGCGTCGCGGTGATGGCCGCGCTGACGTTGTAGCCAGCGCCGAAGATGTTGTTACCGAACAGCTCGGTGCGCTGGTAGCTCTTGGTGATGGGCCCGGTGAGCGCCGCCCCCAGCCCCGCGGAGCGCAGCCCGGCCAGGTCCTGCGTCGGCACCGTCTCCGTCGGCAGCGGCACGTTCGGCGTGGTGGCCTCCGGAATGGTTTTCTGGCCGTACTGCAGGTGCCTCATGCCGTCATTCATGTCGAGATAGACGGGCGCGTTGAGCAGCTCCGACTCGCCCTGGACGACGGCGTCCTGCTCCGGCGGCGTGTAGGTGCTGCTCGGGTTGAACGGGAGGATCGGCGTCTCCCACGGAGTCTTGTCGTCCAGCTGGGTGTTGGACGGATAGAGGGTGTACGGGTACTTCGCCGAGTCGACGACATACGGCGTGGTGTCTTGGTAATCCTGCGCGGACGCGAAGGTGGACGCAGTGAGCGCCAGGAGCGCCAGGGCCTTGGATACTGCATTCATCATGGTGAGCCTCTCCAGTGAATGGTTACGGCGCGCGGCCCTTGTGCACGCAGCGCGCCACCCTCGCTGGGACGGCTCTATTTCCGCAGAGCCCTTTGATATCCTGGGGTTGGCTCCTTCCTGAGCCCTGGTAACGAGTGTTGTCACTGATAACGCGTGTGCCCAGGGAGGGCCCTCGGCGTGATCACACCCGTTTCCAGCGCCTCGACACTCCAGCGGCCCTGAGCGCGGCGGACGCGTGGGTAAGCCCCCGCGAAGCGGGCTCCAGGCACCGGTCTCCCGCGTGTCAAAGTCGCGCCCTGGTAACAACGGGTACCACCCGAGCAGCCGCGCGCGTCATCGGTCCCTGCGCCTGGATACAGTAGTATCCGCGCCACGCCGCCGACGGGGCTGGAGAGTGCAGCATGTACGGGGAGAGGCGGCCATGAGGAACGAGCATTGGGAGAAGGCCTCTCGCGGCGGGCATGCCGAGGAGGTCCCTTCCCGCGACGGGGAGTCGCTGCCCAGGCTCGAAGACGGGGGGCCCACCACCTGGCCCTATGAAGGGGAGCCCACGAAGGCTCCCCCCCTCGAGCCCGGCTTCACGCTGCTGGGTCGCTATACGGTGCTGGGCACGCTGGGCCAGGGCAGCATGGGGGTGGTCCTGAGCGTGTATGATGCGCGGTTGGATCGGCGCGTGGCGCTCAAGCTGCTGCGCCCCTGGAGCGCGGGAGAGAGCCGCCGCGACGAGGAGCAGGCCCGGTTCGTGCGCGAGGCGCAGGCGATGGCCCGCCTGAGCCACCCCCAGGTGGTGGCGGTGTACGACGCGGGCACCCTGGAGGACGGCGCGCTCTTCATCGCCATGGAGTATGTGGAGGGGCAGACGCTGCGCCGTTGGCAGCAGGGGCGCCCGTGGGCCGAGGTGCTGGCGCAGTACCTGGCAGCAGGACAGGGGCTGGCCGCCGCCCACGAAGCGGGCCTCATCCACCATGACTTCAAGCCGGACAATGTGCTGGTGGGCCAGGACGGGCGGGCACGGGTGACGGACTTCGGCCTGGCCTGGCTCGAGTCCGCCTCGGTGGACGAGCCGCGCGAGGTCCCCGCGCAACGCCTCCCCGCGCCGCCGGCCGTGGCGCTCGCGCCGCTGACCACGCGCTCGAGCCAGTGGATGGGGACGCCGAGCTACATGGCGGACGAGCAGTTCCGAGGCCAACGGGGAGACGCGCGCAGCGACCTGTATGCCTTCTGCGTGTCCCTCTATGAGGGGCTGTACGGCCAGCTCCCCTTCCAGGGCAACACCGTGGCGGAACTGCGCGCGGCTCAGCGCGCGGGCAGGGTGGAGCCGCCGGAGGACTCCCAGGTCCCCGCGTGGGTGGCGCGCACGCTCCTCCAGGGGCTGAGCACCGATCCGGCGAAGCGTCCCTCCTCCATGAAGGCGCTGCTGCACGCGCTGGCGGACGACCCGGAGAAGAAGCGGCGGGCGAGGCCCTCGCGCTGGGCCCTGGTCGGCGCGGTGGCGGCGGCGGGGCTGGCCTTGTGGGTGTGGGCTCGCCCGCAGGAGCAGGTGTGCGGTCGCATGGAGTTGCGGCTGAGCGGAGTCTGGGATGCGGCGGTCAGGGCCCGGCTGGAGCAGGGGCTGGTCGCCACGGGGGCACCCTACGCTCGGGCCACCGCCGAGCGGGTGGTGCAGGGGCTGGAGGCCTATGCGGGAGCCTGGGTGAGGCAGCGCACCGCGCTGTGCCTGAGCGCGAGCCAGGAGGGGCGCCCGAAGAACTCGGGGCTGCTGGTGCTGGAGGAGTCCTGCCTGGAGCGCAGGCGCGGCCAACTGCGCGCGCTCACCGAGCTGTTGTCCCAGAGTCCAGACACCCCCCTGGTGAGCAAGGCGGTGGAGGCGGTGCAGGCCCTGCCGCCGCTGGAGTACTGCGAGGACGCCAAGGCGCTCACCGCCGCGGTGCCGCCGCCCGAGGACCCGGTGGTGCGCGGGAAGGTGGAGGCGCTCCAGCAGCAGGTCGACTCCTTGCGGGTGCTGCTGGATACCCACCGCGTCCAGGAGGGGCTCGCGCTGGCGGACTCCCTGCTCCCCCAGGTGAAGGCGGCAGGCCACGCTCCGCTGGAGGCTCAGACCCTCTACCTCGTGGCATGGATGAGAGAAGGGGCAGGCGACTACCGAGCCACCGTGGAGGGCCTGCGCGAGTCCATGGAGGTGGCGGCCCGTGGCAGGGACAGCTACACGCTGGCCCAGGCCTCGAACTCCCTGGTCTGGGTGACGGGCAACCGCCTGAGGCGGCCGCACGACGCGCTGCAGATGGTGCCCATGGCGCAGAGCATGGTGGAGCTGGCGGACGATGACCGCATCCGCGCCTTTGCCTCCAACAGCGAGGGCACCATCCTCATGGCCGTTGGCAAGCACGAGCAGGCACGGCAGGCGTTCGAGCACGCCCTGGCGCTGAGGAAGAAGGTGTGGGGCCCCGAGCACTGGGAGGTGGCCTCCACGCTCCACAACCTGGGCCTGCTGTTCCAGAGCATGGGCCGGGTGGACGAGGCGCTCGAGGCCCATACCCTCTCGCTGGAGCTGCGGAAGAAGGTGTTGGGCCCGGAGCACCCACGGGTGGCCGAGTCCCTCAGAGACCTCGGCACCACGCTCCAGGAGATGGGCCGGTTCGAGGAGGCGCTCGAGGCCCAGGCGCGCGCCCTGGCGCTGAAGCAGAAGGTGCTGGGCTCCGAGCATCCGTCCGTGGCCGACTCGATCGGCGCGCGAGGCCACGTGCTCCGCGACATGGGGAGGGCCGAGGAGGCGCTCGAGGCCTACGCGCGCGCGCTGGAGCTGAACCTGAAGCTGCTGGGCCCCGAGAGCCCGCTCGTCGCCTGGGCGCTCACTGACCAAGGCGAGGCGCTGGTGGAGCTGGGTCGCCACGCGGAGGCGCGGGAGAAGTTCACGCGCGCCATGGCCTTTCAGGACAAGGTACTGGCGCCGGACGATCTGGGGCGCCTGTGGCCCCTGCTGGGGATGGGCCGGCTCTCTCTGGCCGAGGGCAAGCCCGCCGAGGCCGTGCCGTTCCTCGAGGGCGCCCTGAAGCTGACCTTGATCAACGAGAGGGCGCGGGTTCAATTCCCGCTGGCACGCGCGCTCTGGGACTCCCACGGAGACAGGGCGCGCGCCATCGAGCTGGCCACCCAGGCCCGCGACTACTGGAACGGCGTGGACCGAAAGGCGGACGCAGAGCGGGCCTCCCAGTGGCTGAAGCAGCACGCCACGTTCAGGCCCTGAGAGACGGAGCCTGTCGCGAGCCAGAGCGCACTCTGCAATGGTCGCCTGGTTCGGCTCCACCAACGGGATACTGGCGAGCCAGGGCACCGCGACAGGAGACTGCGCGGTGGGACCGCGGATCTTCATGAACATCCTGGGACTGGTCGGCTTCCGACCCCAGGGCGTGCTCGGCATCCTGGGTGAGCGCGGCGACGGCGCGGCCGACGTAGGACGGTGACTCGGAGGCGATGAAGTCCGGCTCCACTTTCGCGCCATCGCGCCAGTTCGCCTCGGTGACGCCGAAGCCCTCCAGCATCTCCTCGGAGCGCAGGAAGCCGGGCGTCACGGCGAGCGCGGTGACGCGGGTGCGACGCAAGTCTCGCGACATGGCGAACGCGAGCCGGATGACGCTCATCTTCGCGACGTCGTAGATGACGCTGCCGCGGTAGCCGAAATGGTCTCCGTCGGTGATTTCGACGACGAGGCCCCGCTCCTGCCCAAGCATGAGCGGAACGGCGTGGCGGCTGGTGAGGATGTGGGTGAGCACGGCGCGCTCCAACACGGTGCGCGCGTGCTCGGGAGACTGCTTCCAGAAGGGCACGCCGAGCTCGGAGATGGCGTCGCAGCCCCAGATGTCATTCACCAGGATGTCGAGCCGCCCCTGCTCCTTCTGGATGCGCGCGCAGAGGGCGGCGACCTCCTCCGTGACGGTGTGGTCGCACCGGACGGCGATGCCGTGGCCCCCCAGCGCGGTGACCTGCTCCGCGGTCTCCTCGAGGACCTCCGGGCGCTTGGAGCCAGAGGCGGGACGGCCGCGTACGCCGCGGCCCGTGCAGTACACGGTGGCGCCGGCCTCGCCGAGCCGGGTCGCGATGCCCCTGCCCGCGCCCCGCGTGGCTCCCGCGACCAGGGCGATGCGCCCTTCGAGTGGCTTCTTAGGTGGCGGACGGCCGAAAGACTGTCGTCGTGGACTTCGAGCGGGAGGCCATCGCGCTGGGCCAGCTCTGTGAGGTGGGCGGTGGCTTCGAGGTGGTGGAGCCCGCGTCACTGCGAACCCGAATGATTGCCCTGGCGACAGGGCTTCTCGCGGCGCACCCGCGCACATCGACAGACGCGAATGCAATACCCCGCCCGCGGCCTTCGTAAGGCCTGGCGTCGACCCGGCCCTCTCGCCGGAAGTCATGCTAGCGTGGCCATGCATGGATAAGTCCGCATTCCAGAGATTCATCAGGGTCCTCCCACCATTGATGAGCCTCACCCTGGCCCTCGCGGGAGCGGCCTCGGCGCAGCCGGTCGTCTCACGGGCGACGCGGATTGAGACAGCGCCTGATGCCTTTCGGGAGCGCCTGCGCGACGCGGCACGACTGTACGAGGAACTGGAGTACGAACAGGCATTGCTCGCGCTCGCGGATGCCAAGGCCCTGGCGAGGACCGAGGATGAGCGAGCCGACGCGTTGCTCTACGAAGGCCTGGTGCTGGCGGACCTCGGCCAGCGACAGAAGTCCCTCGTCGCCTTCCGTCAGGGATTGACGCTGCGTCCCCTGGCGTCGCTTCCCGTGAAGGTGTCCCCCAAGGTGCAACGGGACTTCGAGAACGTGCGCCGGGAGGTGTCGCGGGACCTTGCGCGGAATGCGCCCACGAACGCGGGCAGCACCGGTGCCACCGCCATGCCGGAGCCGAAGGTCCCCCACTCGGACAACCTGGAGCGTCCCATCCAGGAAGTCCCCGAGGTCGCGCTGGTTCCAGTCCACCCGGAGGAGGAGGCCGCGGAGTTGCGAATGGCGCCTCCGAACGGAGCGCTGTCCAGGCTCCGTCCCATCTCGATGGTCCTCGCGGGGGCCGGGCTCGCGGCGGGCGGAGTCGGGAGCTACTTCGGACTTCGCTCCCGGGGGAACATCCAGAATGCCCGCGAGGCCACGCAGGTCGACGCACAGCAAGGGCACCTGGACTCGGCCCGGGGACAGGCACTCGCCGCGAATGTCCTGTTCGGCGTCGCGGTCACCTCGGTCGCGGGGGCGGTCATCACCTACTTCACCGGCTCCGAGCCCGAGAACGAGGAGCTGCATCCATGATGCGCCCTGCCCTCTTGTGCCTGCTGTTCGCCACGGCCTGCACCGTGCCAGACATGGATGAGCTGTATCCGGACTGCGACGGCCATCTTGACCTCGAGACCGCTTTCGACGGTCAACCGGCCAATGCGGTGCTCGGCGGTGGCACCGCATGTCGAAGCATCCACCTCACGGTAGCCCTCGTGGAATTCAGCCCTCGCTGCGTGCTCGTCCGTGCCCGGGACGCGGGCAGCGGGAAGGAAGTCTCACAAACCTTCAGGGACGTCCTGATCGGCGCAGGGCCCGGCTTCAACCTTCGAGTCGTCGTCTCTCCACCCAAAGGTTGGGGACCCACCGTGGAAGTGGAGGCAAGAGCCTTCGAGCAGAGCTGCGAGGGAGTCGCGGTGGGGATCAACCTCGCGAGCGTCACGGTGGCCAACAACAGGGGGGTCCCCGCCACGCTCCGCATCGAGGCCCAGGACGCGGATCGGGATGGCTATGTCAGTCGCGTCAACGGCGGAACGGATTGCCAGGATGACCAGAGTGACATCAACCCCGGCGCGGCGGAGCGGTGCAACGCGCAGGACGACAACTGCGACGGAATCAACGATGAGGCGCACTTCAACCTGGGAGGTCAGTGCACGCTCAGCGCGGGGTGCCAGGGTGTCTACCGCTGCGACGTGACGGACCAGCTCCTCTACTGCGACAGTCCCTCCGCGCGGTTGGCCTACCTGGACCAGGACCGAGATGGACATGGGCAGAAGGGAGTCACCCCGACGACCTTCTGTGACGCGGTGCCAGCCGGCTACGTCACCGCCCCCCCGGATGACTGTGATGACACGAACGCCAGCATCTACCCGGGCGCGCTGGAGCGCTGCGACGGAGTCGACAACGACTGCGATGCAATCCTCGACGAGGGTTTCCCCGGGCTCGGCTCGACGTGCACGGATTCTGCGACGCAGTGCACGGGACAACTCCAATGCGACACAAGTGGCGCCACTCTCGTCTGCGGGGCCACGCAGTCCGTCCCGGCCTGGTACCTGGACGAGGACGCCGACGGCTCTGGCCAGACCTCCGGAGCCATCCGCTCCTGCGTGCACCCCGGAGGCGACTACGTCAGCAACACCGGCGACTGCAACGATGGGAACCCCCTCACCCATCCTGGCGCACCGGAGCTGTGTGACGACCTGGACAACGACTGCGACGGTCAGAAGGAAGGCCCGACCCAGTGCCCGGGAGGACTCACTCCCACCTGGGCCGGGCAGACGGTGGCCTCCACCAGCCAGACATGGATCTCCGCCTCCTCCTGGACTCGCGGCGGAGTCTGGGTGGGCGGCGACGAGAACTTTCGAGCAAGGCTGACCCCCGGGCAGGTGACGTTCACGGTCCTCTCGGACTTTGGCTGCGGCATGACGGACGCCGCGTGGACCAGCGTCTGGGCGGACCCGACCACCGGTCGCGCGTGGCTCGGCTCCGTCGACGGGAGGAAGGCCCGCCAGGACTCCTCGGCGTCGAATTGCGTCCAGGTCCAGAACGACAACCTGTGGGTCCACGGCCTGGTGGGAGTGCGGAACAACAACGTGCTCACGCTCTATGGAGCGACCGACAGCCTGGGTTCGGATGAGGGCGCGGCCTTCACCTGGAACGGCACCGGAACACCGACCTACAACCCCATCAACAACAACTTTCACTATGTCTACGACGTGCATGGAGCGACGGCGGACACCGTCTTCATCGTGGGAGGCCCCGCGACGGACGCGCGTATCTATCGCTACAACCGAAGTTCCGGCGAGTGGGATACCGAGGCCGTCGAGGACGTCGCACCCGACCTCGACACGCTCCGGGGTGTCTGGGTGGCGAACGCCAGGCTGGCCTTCGCGGTGGGAGACACAGGCACCGTCCTGCGGTGGCACCTGGGTCAGTGGACCCGGCTGTCCTTTCCCACCACGCACGACCTGACCTCGGTCATCGCCTTTGGCGCGGGGTCCGCCTATGCGACCTGCAAGAGCGGACACGTCTACCGTTACAATGGGCAGACCTGGCAGCAGGTCCACTCCACGGGAGGCATCCGCCTCAATGACATCACGGGCACCGGCCCTGACGACCTCTGGGTCGTGGGCACCAGTGGCCGCATCCTCCACTGGCCCGCATGGCCTTGAGTGCGCCCCGGGTTGTGAATGAGCCCGGGCGCTCGGCTCGGCCTGGTCAGTAGGAGACAGGCACGAGAACGCCCGCGGCCACCACCGTGAGCACGAACAGGAGCGGCGTGGACACGATGATCCACAGCTTGTGATTCTCCAGCTTGTGCCCGAAGAACAGCCAGAGCAGCCCGGAGGCGGGAATCATCGAGGCGGCGGGGAAGGCCAACAGCTCCAAATCCGGGCCGCCACTGACGCCGCGACTTTCAAGCTCAATCGCGCGGATGAAGAACACGAGCAGCAAAGCCCCGCTGCCGCCAACCAGCCCGTAAAGCCATTTCTCTGCAAGGTGCATGGGCGCAAAGCCTACAATTTCATTCCGACAATGCGCATCCGCCCCAGGCCACTTTCCAGGGCCCCCACCCCCGCCGGGTGACATCGCCGGCACAGGCGGGGACACGGGAAGAGCGGTGCGTCAGGCCCCGCCCACCTCACGGTCAAGATGCGTCTAGTCCGCGTGGAAGTTGTACTTGAAGGTGTTGTTCTGCCCCGCCTTCACCACGAACGTCTGCGTCACTTCCTTGCCCAGTTCATGATTGATGAGCTTGATGGTGTTCTTGCCTTCGGGCGCCGCGATGGGGTCTATCGGCGTCTGCCCCAGGTCCTTCCCATTCAGCACCACCTTCGCATAGGGGCGGATGCGGAACTCCAACATGCCCGTGGCCACCACCTTCGCGCGCGGGCGCGGTGGCGGCGCGGCCTTCGCGACAGGTTTCACCTCGGGCAACACGGGTACTGGCGCGGCGGAAGTGCCGCCAGCAGCGGACACGACAGCCGGCGGCGCTTTCTCCACGGGCGTCGCGGTCACCCCCTTCGGTGACGGTACCGGCGCGGTGGGCGGAGGCTCCGCCTTCATCACCGCCACTTGCGGCTCCCGTCCCGCCGCCGGGGCATCCCCGCCCGCGACCCGCTCCTGCGCGGTGGAAGGCTTGGGCGACTCCACCGTCGACGGACGCTTCGCCTCCGGCCTCTTCCCCAAGGGAAGCGGAGGAGGCACCACGACAATGGGTTGCTCGCCCCGAGTGGCCACCACCGCCACGCCGCCGAGCACGAGCACCGCTCCACCCACGAGCACGGCGAGGAGTCCCGTCGAGGCCTTGCTCGCCTTGGGGGCACGCACCTGCGCGCCCGTGGAGATGGCGTCCTCGTCCGCCCCGCCGCCATTCGTCGGGACGCGCTCCTCCGCATCCCGCTCGGACTCCCCCGACGGCCCCGCGGGCGCTGTCACCGCGGCGATGCCCGAAGCGTTCCATCCCTCACCCGCGCTTCGAGCCTCGGAGGCCACCCCACCCTGCGCCGGCAGCATCGGACGGGAGGCCGGCTTGCGTCGAGCCCCCGCCGCCTTCGCCGCGCGTTCCGGAGCGTCCGAGCCCTTGCCGCCCTCATTCGAGACGGGCTGCGGACGTCCCTCCGCAATCATCCCCCGCACCGACAGCGGCATGGGCGTCGTGGGCGACGTCGAGTCCACGGGCGGAGGCGGAGGCCCCTTCGCCTCTGGAGGCGCCGCCATGGACTTCGGCGTGCTCCCGGGCTTCGCGGGCGTCGCACCTCCCATCGCCGCGGGCGAGGCCACCACCGGCCCCGACATTCCCTCCGCCACCAGCTTCGCCACGAACTGCGCGAGCTGGTACGCCCCCACGGACTCGCCCGACGACAGCAGGTAGCGCTCCAGGTCCGCCTGGAGCGCACGGCAGTCCGCGTAGCGGGTGTCCCGCTCCTTCGCGAGCGCCAGGTCCAGAATCTTCTGCAGCGCCACCGGCACATCCGGCCGGCGCTCCACCACGGGGATGAACGGCTCGAACAGGATGGCCTGCATCGTGCTCGCCTCGGTCGTCGCGTCGAAGGGACGCTTGCCCGTCAGGAGCTCGTACAGCACCACCCCCAGCGCGTACACGTCCACCCGCCGGTCCAGCGGCTTCGTCCGGAGCTGCTCCGGTGGCATGTACGCCACCTTCCCCTTCACCACGCCCGTCTGCGTGCGGTGCCCCTGCCCCGCCACCTTCGCCACGCCGAAGTCCACCACCTTCACCGCGCCCTGCCGCGACACCAGGATGTTGTCCGGACTCACGTCGCGGTGGATGAGCCCCAGGGGCTCTCCAGTCGCCGGATCACAGAAGTCGTGCGCGAAGGACAGGCCCTCCGCCGCGAGCGACACCAGCTTCGCGCACATCATCGGCGGCAGGGGCTGCTCCGCCGCGCGCTTCACCAGCCGCCGCAGCGTGGGCCCGTCGATGAACTCCATCGCCAGGAAGTAGCTGCCGTCCGCCTCGCCGAAGTCGAAAATCTGGACGATGTTCGGGTGCTCCAACTGCGCGGCCAGCCGCGCCTCTCCCAGGAACATCTCCACGAACGCCGGGTCCTCCGCCAGGTGCGGGAGGATCCGCTTCAGGACGAGCGTCTTCTCGAAGCCCATGGGGCCCGCGGCCTTGGCGAGGAAGACCTCCGCCATGCCCCCCGAGGCAAGCTTCCGGACGAGTTGATACTTCCCGACTTGCATTTGATGAAGGGTTCTCCCAGGTTTCCCTGGAAAAGTGAAATGCCTGCCCGAGTGTTCTGCCCAGGACCGTGCAACCAGGCATCATCAAGTTTGACCGTGACGCGACGCCGTCCGTAGGATCCGCGCACGCATGCCCCCGAAGGTCATCGGTCCCTACCGCGTCCTGGAGACGCTCGGCAGCGGCGGGGCCGGCACCGTGTACCGGGCCCTGGACCGCCGCAGCAACGACGAAGTCGCGCTCAAGCTGCTGTCGGCCGGCCCCGCGCTGGACGAACGGGCGGCGCGACGACTCGCGCGTGAATTCGAGACGCTGGCGGACCTGTCCCATCCCAACGTGGTGAAGGTCTTCGAGGCGGGGGTCCATCAGGGCTGGCCCTACCTGGCCATGGAGCTGATTGAAGGGCTCACGCTGCGCCACTACCTGGACATCCGAGGGGACGACCTGCTGTCGCCCATCAGCGGCACCACGCCGCGCGGCCTGTTGACGGTGCGCCGCACCGCGGACGAGGACTTCGGCCCTGGCAGCGACAGCATCTCCAACGCGGACGCGGCGGGTGACGCCCGCCCCGCGGCGGAGGGGCTGTTCAGCATGGACGCCTTCAACGAGGAGCCTCCCAGCGAGGACCTGGACGCCTACGGCGCGGCGGAAGGCGAGGACGAACTGGGCTCGGGCTCCGGCTCGGGCTCGGACGACTCGATGGAGGGCTTCGACATGCCTCCGCCCGCGGCTCGCAAGCCGGTGGACGACGGCCGGGCGCCGCGCGAGGAGGACCTCAACCGTCCCGAGCGCATGGGACGGCTGAAGGACACCATGCTCCAGCTGTGCGAGGCGCTGGCCTACATCCACGGGCACGGGCTGGTGCACCGGGACTTGAAGCCGTCCAACGTCATGGTGGACGAGGACCGGCAGGTGCGGCTGATGGACTTCGGGCTGGCCAAGTTCCTCGCGGACGACGTGGCGATCACCGAGGCGGGCAAGCTGGTGGGCACGTACCGCTACATGGCGCCCGAGCAGATTCTCGGGGAGCCGTTGGATGGGCGCTCGGACCTGTACAGTCTGGGCGTCATCCTCTATGAGCTGCTCAGCGGGCGGCCTCCCTTCGATGCGAAGACGCCGCACGAGCTGTGGCGGCAGGTGTTGGAGACGGAGCCTCCGCCGGTGCTGGCGCTGAACCTTCATGGGGACCCGCAGTTCGCACGCGTGGCCCACCGCCTCATCCGCAAGGAGCCGGACGACCGGTTCCAGACGGCCGAGGAAGTCTACGAGGCTCTTTCCGAGTGAATCCCTCCAAGCTGCACACCTTCACCGTGGACGCCGACAAGGCGGGCCAGCGGGTGGACCTCTTCGTGGGCGAGGCGCTGGGCCTGTCGCGCGCGCGCCTCAAGCGACTCTTCGATGCGGGCGCGGTGAAGGTGAACCACCGGGCGGCGAAGAAGGGCCTCACGCTCACGGCCGGGCAGCAGATCTCCGTGGTGGTGGAGGAGGAGACGCGCGAGGCGGTGCCCGACGAGGAGTTCCCCCTCGTCGTGCTGCACGAGGACGCCGCGCTGGTGTTCGTGGACAAGCCCGCGGGCCGGCCCTCGCATCCGCTCCAGTCGGGAGAGACGGGCACGGTGGCCAACGCGCTGGTGGCGCGCTACCCCGAGTGCGCGCAGGCGTCGGTGGACCCGCGCGAAGGCGGGCTGTGCCACCGGTTGGACGTGGAGACGTCGGGCGTGGTGGTGGCCGCGCGCTCGCGCACCGCGTGGGATGCCGTCCGCGCGGCCTTCGGTGAGCGCGCGGTGGACAAGCGCTACCTCGCGCTGGTGACGGGGCCCCTGGTGGACGAGGGCGACATCGAGCTGCCGCTGCGCCATCACCCGCGTCACCCGGACCGGGTGGAGCCCGCGCCACACGGCGCCGAGGACGCACGCGAGGCGGTGTCGCGCTTCCGCGTGCTGGCGCGCGTGGGCGAGTACAGCCTGGTGGAGGTGCGCATCCTCACGGGCGTGTTGCATCAGGTGCGCGCGCACATGGCGGGCATTGGCGCGCCCATCGTCGGCGACACGCTCTACGGCGGGCGCGAGGCGCCAGGGCTGGGGCGCTTCTTCCTGCATGCACGGGCGCTCGGGTTGGCGCATCCGGAGACGAAGAAGCCGATGCATGTAACGAGTCCCCTGCCCCCGGAGCTCCGCGCGGAGCTGGAGCGACTGGGACTGCCCCTGCCTCGCGGCGAGCGCGAGGACGAGAGTCCGGCGAGCTGACGGGGCTGCTCACTTCCCCAGGGACTTGAGCATCGCCCGAGCCGCATTGGATGCGCCGCCCGTGGGCACCAGCAGGAGGTACTTCTTGAAGGCCTCCGCCGCCTGGTTGCTGTCTCCCAGGGATTGGTAGGCCATCCCCAGCGACAACCAGGCGCGAGCATCGCCCCCATCCGCGCGAACGACGTGCTGGAGCAGGACCACGCCCTCTCGCAAGGACTTCTCCGACTCGAAGCCGCTCACCAGCAGGAGCCCCAGCTCCTTCCGGGCTTCATGCGAGCCGTCTTTGAGCACGAGGGCTTTGCGATAGCTGACCATCGCGGCCTTGGTACGACCTGCCTGCTCCGCGGACCGCCCTGCCTTCATCAGCGCGGCGAACTCGTCTTCGGGCGACAGCGCCTTGACGCCCGCGGCGGACACGACAGGAGGAGGACGCGGAGCGGATGGCGCGCTCCCTGGCTTCGGAGCATCAACGGGGATGGCGACCGCGACAGTCGGGGACTTGTCCTCGCGAGCGGGTGCGACGGCCGCTGTGCCCGCGTCCCTCTCGGGCAGAGACGTCGGACTGGCGAACTCGGGGGTCTTCTCGGGAGACAACGGGACTGCCGGAACCTGGACCTCCGCCAGCTCGTCTGAAGGCACCGGGGCCCCTGTCGTGGGCGACAATGGGGCCGTGGAAGCCTGCTCCGCTTTCGGGGCGGGGGCCGACACCTTGGGGCTCGACTTCCCGCTGAGCGTCCACGTCACCACACCCAGCGCCGCCGAGAACAGGAGCGCGGCTCCAAGCCCCGCGCCCAGGCCTTGTCGATACGAGGTCCACCGGTGGGTGGAGACCTGCGTCACCACGGGAACCTCGTTCATCGTGGCGACAGTGCGAGTCTCCGCGGCGCGAGCCAGCTCCTCCCGAAAGGGCGTGGGCACCTGGGGCTCGCGTCCCTCTTCACGCAACTCCATGGTGAACAGCGTCTGGACGAGCCACGCCACCGACATGGGCGAGAACCGAGGCGTCGTCGCATAGAGAAACCCGGAGAGCGCTTCGGCGAAGGCGTGCGCGGACTCGAAGCGCTCCTCCTTCTTCACGGCCAGCGCCTTCTGGACGATGGCATCCAGCTCCACGGGCAGCTCCGGGCGCAGCGTCCTCGGTGACGGGAACCGCCCCTCCTGCAACTGGTGCATCACCACGTACTCGGGGCCCTGCAACGGCAGACGCCCGCACAGCATCTGGTAGAGCACCACACCGGCCGCCCACACATCCGTGCGTGCGTCGACGTCCTCGCCTCGCGCCTGCTCCGGCGAAAAGAAGAGGTACTTGCCCTTCACCACACCGGGCTCGGTCTTGAACCCTCGCAGTTCGCGCGCCTTGGCGATGCCGAAGTCGACGATCTTGACCTGCCCCTCGTAGCTGACCAGGACATTCTCCGGAGAGACGTCCCGATGGACGATGCCCAGGGGAACACCCCGGCTGTCCGCGCGCGTGTGCGCGTAATGCAGCCCTCGACAGACCTCCAGCGCGATGAAGACAGCCTGGGCCACCGGCACGGCGCTCAGGCCATGCTGGAGCGCGCGCTTGATGATGCGATGAAGCGGCGGCCCGTCCACCAGCTCCATCGCCAGGAAGTGCTCGCCCTCCGTCCGTCCGAAGTCGAAGACCTGGGCGATGTTGCCGTGGGACAGCGACGCGGAGATGCGAGCCTCGCTGATGAACATCTGGATGAAGCGCTCATCCTGCGCGTACTCCGGCAGCACCTTCTTGATGAGCACGGGCTTCGTCACGCCCGCCTCCCCCACCAGCCGCGCGCGCCACGCTTCCGCCATGCCGCCCTTGCCAAGCCTTGACACCAACGAATAGCGACCAAAGGGCTTGGAGGGGGCGGAATCCATGAGGCGTGCAATGTAGCCCCACGAATCGCATCAGCCCAGAGCAACCCCTTGGGCTGGGAGTCCATGGAGGCCCAAGGACAATCGGACGGGCGCCATGCAGCGAACGCACCAGCCGTATGGGCCTTCAGACCCACCCCGGGTCAAGGTGCCTCGGGCTCCTCGGGTTGTTCGGTCGCCGCGCGGTCCTCGACGGGGGTTCGACAGACATCCGTGCGCTGGTAGCGCCTGACAATGAAAGCCCTGCCGGCAATCGTCCTATTGTATACACGCCGCATGACCCCCACTCCTCGAGAAACCTCAAGACGACGAAGACTGGTGCTGGCGGCCTGTGTCGCTGGCCTGGGCCTCGTCGTACCCCAACTCTCCTTCGCGGACCCCAATTGCCTCCCCGGCGACACGCGGCCCATCTGCAACCCCACGGAGACAGAGCCTCCACCACCAGTGCCCTTCTGGATTCAAAACGGCCAGCGCTTCTTTGTGATTGGCACCTACGACTACCCCAAACGAGATTACGCGGACGCGGGTCTGGCGGATCTTCTCCCAAGCCTTGACAAGACTGACCTCGGGCTCGGAGAACTGGGTCGCGCGGGATTCAATGCCGTCATCGTGGACATCCATGACCTGACTCCCGCCGACCTGGACAAGATGGAGTCGCACGGGGTCCATGCCCTGGGCAGCGCCTGGAATTGGAGCGATCGGGGAGGGGCACTCAGTGAACTGCACTGGGTGCGAGAGAAGGACGCCCAGCACCATATCGGCAGCGACCTGGACCTCAAGATCCAGGCACTGAAGGGCAAGCCTGCATTCCTCGGCTACGAAAGCCAGGACGAGATGGGCTGGAACAAGGTCGGTTCAGGGCAGGTCGCGCAGTTTGCCGATGGAGGGGTCAACCTGGTTCTGACAACGAGCCAGCGTGCTCGCATTCCCAGCGTGACGGAGGCCACGAGCTTCCGCGCGTTCGTCAATTCCAGGGACCCCTCGCATCTGGTCTATTACACGGAGGTGGCCGCCCCCAACGCGGGTGGCTTTCCGTCCGGGGGGCCCCTGCTGCCAGGCCTTTCCCCCGCCGCATACGAGCAATGGAGTGACGGGGCGAACGCGTGGGGACACGACAGGTATCCCATCTACGTGACGCTCGAAGGCTACTCTCCGCCATTCCCGGAAGCCCCGCTCATGGGTCCAGCAGAAACCCTCGATGCCATGCAGGTGCTCTATGATCAGGACTCCGCGTCGCCCTATGTCGCCAAGGGCCCCATCCTGATGGTGCTCCAGGGACAGGGCGGAGGGGAGTGCTGCTCCACTTGGCAGAACCCGCTGACAGGACGGCGTCCCAACTACATCGAGACTCGCTTCATGGCCTACTCCTCCATCATCCATGGGGCGCGTGGCATCTTCTGGTGGGGGACGGATGCCATCGAGCAGGACTCCCAGCTCTGGTGGGACATCAAGAAGGTCGCCTCTCAGCTTCGCATCCTGGAACCCGCGCTGGTCGCGGACGGCGCTTGGGGTTTGATGCTGACTCCTGGACTCGAAGGCACGCACCGCAAAATCGGTCAACACCATGTCGTCATCGTCGCCAATCCCACGCCCAGCCCCATCACCGCCACCATTCACCCGCAGACATGGAATGGCACGCTGCCCGCTCGCAGCCTCTTCGAGCAGCGCAGCCCCATTCCATACAGCTCCAGTCTAGGGGGATGGGAGGACACCTTTGGTCCATGGGAAGTACACGTCTACACGGATACGCCCATGTATCAGCGGAAGGATGATTTCGATGGGGATGGTAAGTCGGACTTCACCTGGTATTGGAAATCACCCGCGATGCCCCAGACGGGACTGCTCACGGTGAAGACCAGCTCCCTGCCAAGACCGATGGGCCTCGCGGGTGGGCTCCCCGGGGACATCTCGCTCACGGGTGACTATGATGGCGATGGCCTCACGGACTTCGCCGTCTACACCCCTGCCTGGAGCGCCACTACGCCTGGGTTCTTCTCGGTGTGGCGGAGCCAGGGACAACACTGGAGCTGGTTCGGCCTGGGCGGGCCTGGCGACATCCCCCTTGCCGCGGACTACGACGGCGATGGGATCACTGACATCGCCGTGTACCAACGCTTCCCGACTCCCGAGGGGACCCCTCCCAATCTCGTCTATGGACAGTTCAAGTGGATCTCGAGCCAGACTGGAGACCCCGAACCCATCCTCTTCAAGGCTGGCGAACCCGACGACGTGCCCGTCGTCGGAGACTTCGATGAAGACGGCAGGGATGACTTCGCCCTGTACAAGTACAAGAGCAGTACGGGTTGGGGCGGCTGGTTCTCTGTCTGGGTGCTACAGGGAACGGGAGGGTTCTGGGATTGGGACACGATGGGACAGGTGGGAGACATTCCTGTCATTGGCGACTACGACGGCGATGGCGCCAGTGACCGGGCGCTCTATACGCCCCGCTGGCCCGCGAATGACGGCGGCGGCTACTTCACCATCTTGCATAGCTCCACCGGGACGTCCCACGTGAAGTTCCTCGGAGGAGTCAGCGACGTTCCCGTCACGGGCGACTACGACGGCGATGGGAAGACGGACATCGCCGTCTACACGCCTCGAGCGGGCACGCCCGAGACGGGCGGGTTCTACACCGTCACCTTCTCGAGCACGCAGACCACGAGCACGCAGAGCAGGACCGGCGTGCGCGCCGGAGAGCTGCCCATGGGCAAGGAGTGGCAGCACTGATGGGACGTGACACCCTCCAGCCCCCGTGAGGCATCACGGGACGCTGGAGGGCGTCGCGGTTCAGGGCGACTGGCGCAGTCCCCTCGGTAGGGGACTCCAGACGAGGTCCAACGAGGCCCCCCAAGGACCATCGGACCGGTGCCATGCGGCGTGCGCACCGGCCCGTGGGCTCATTCAGACAGGCCCTGGCTCAAGGCTCCTCGGGCTCCTCGGGTTGCTCGGTCACCTCGCAGTCCTCGACGGGAGTGGGGCCGCCCTCGCCGACAGGAACACGGACGCTCACTCCGCCATCACAGCGCTTCACCCCCGCGTCAGTGATTCCCGCGTCGGCCACTCCCGCGTCGACACTCGCGTCAGCGATTCCCGCGTCGAGCACGCCGCCATCCCAACCCGCGTCACCTGGGCCCCCGTCGTATCCGGCATCCACGCCCGCGTCCGTGCCGGCATCCACGCCCGCGTCGGGAGTTCGACAGACCTCCGTGCGCTGGTAGAGCGCCTGGCAATGAAAGCCCTCCGGGTCGCCCTCGTACGTCACCTCTGGCAATTCGGGATCCGTTCCGTACCAGTGGCGGCTGCCGCGAGTGCGGAACTGACACGTCGTGCTGCCACCATTCGCACAGGGGCAGTTTTCCGAAACCTGCCACCCCACGAACTCGAGCAGGTCATGGTTGTCCGCGAAGGCATACCGCTGCGGCGTGGAGAGCGTCACCAGGTCGCCTGGCTCCAGAGGGAGGAATGACTCGTGAGGCCCTGGATAGGGCGACTGGGGATGACTGGCGCAGGCCATCAACGGGGCGCCGTTGGGCCCTTCGGTGAGCGTGGTGGTGGTGCCTTCCAAATCGGTGCGCTCGATGGTGAAGCTCGCACAGAGCGGCGCCGTGAGGGGTGAGGTGCAGGAGTTCTCTCCGGAGCCTCGCGCCGCGACAACAATGGGAGCGATGCTGACGCCGAGCGCCACCACCCCCGTCGTGCCATCCACACACTTCTGCGCACCGGGCTTGAAATCCACCGCGCCTGTTCCTTGACGCTTCTTGGTCAGGTCCGTCAGGTCGGTGAAGGTGGTGCAGCCCAGCTTCCACGGCGTGGTGCAGCAGCACTCGATCGCCTTGATGTGGTTGTCATAGAGCGTATGGAACTCGGCCTTCGTGGCGGGAAGCACTTCCGGCATCCAGTGGCTCTTCGGCCACACGCCGTTCGCCGCGTTGCGTCCAGGGATGGCGGCCTTGTCGACGGACCTGGGGAACCAGTCCGCGCACGTGTTCTTGGTGCCGATGCGGTGACAGGTGGTGCACTCCTGATTGCCGACATTCCCATCACCGTCCTTCACTTGAGCGGTGGTGACCGTCTCCGGCTTGGGCCACCCACGCCCTGCGTTCGTGAGATAGGCCTCCTCGACGAGCTTGTACTTCCCCTTCTTGAATCCCGCGGGCAACCCATCCGCGGTCGCCGCCACCTGGTCGATGTAGGGCGAGTGCATCCAGGGGTCACTGTCATGGCACTTGGAGCAGTGCAGGCTGGAGTTGTCCCGGAGCCGTTGAGGGCTGATGTAGAACGCCCTGGCCGCCGTGGCGGCGGCGCGCTCCGCCGCATCCGCGGAAGCGGGGTCCGCCATCGGATTGGGCACATTCTTGCCATTGAGGTCCGCGCCGCTGCCGCTCAAGGCCTGGAAGTAGCATGTCGCCCCCGACGTCTTGTTGGCGACGACGATGGCGACATCCTGAAAGCTCTCCGACGTATCCAGCCCCGCCTTGTAGCGGCGGCAGATGACTCGCGCCTCCGTGTTCGGGTTGCTCGTCTTGAGCTTCAAGAGGCGTGCATTGTCGACGCAGTACTTGCCGCCAAGGTCCAGCCACACCGGCTTGTCACAGGTCATGCCGTCGGGCGTGTTGGTGGTGTGCAGCAGCGTCCCGTCCCGGCAGTTGAACGTGGCGTCCGTCAGCCGCCCCAGCTCCGCGCGACACGATGCGGCGTACTCGGTGATGTTGCTGCCGTCCACCAACCCCTGCCCCTGTCGCGCCAGGACAACGCCGTCGAGCGGCTCGGGGGGCTCGTCAGCCTCCCCTCCCGTGCAGCCCAGGAACAAGGTGGAGACGACGAGCAAGACTCCGGCGACGGCAGACTCGGCTGCACGACACGTTCGCATGGGGACTCCCAGGGGTGGGAGTCGAATCCAAACAGAAAGTCGGAGCGCGCCGCGCCCACCGGGCCTCGCATCTCGTGGGAACTGTCATCGAGAGGACCCGCCGCTTCTCTCCGGCCCGGCGCTACTCGCCCATCACCTTCGCGATGACGCGCTTGAGACACGGGCGCATCCCGCCCGAGCCGATTCTTGCCCGGGTGGCCCGGACGAAAGACGGCTGGCTCGCCGCCCGTTGTCATCCTCTCGCGGACCGCGAGCTGCTTCAGGTCATCGCGAACTGCTTCATCGGGTTCCATGAGGAGGAGGACGCCAACGACAGTGGCGTGCTCCGCCCCACGGGCTGAAGAGAGGCGAGCCCCTCAGTAGCAACTCCAGATGAGTTCTTCTGAGCAGGTACAGCCACCCAACTGCCCGTTGTCGTGGTAGCAGACGACCTCGCTGGAGGCCCCCGAGCACATAAAGCTTTCATACGACGCGCATGGCGGCAGCAGGTGAGCGGGCTTCTCGGACACCGTCGCCTCGGCCCCGAGCGCCGGGGGACAAGCCGCGCGACACCACGTGAGGGATTGGGCACACAGCGCCTTGCCCGGGCCGCTTCCGGCGTTCTCCCGCATGCAGGCAAGGTACTCGGACTGACAGGCCTGCTGGCACGTCACGGCCTGCTCCGACACCGTCTGCTCGGAAGGCTCCTGTTCCGCGCCACCACAGCCCACCAGCACGCACAGGGCCCACAGTCCTCCGACAATGAAGCTCGGCTTCATCGACAATCTCCTGGCTTGAGGTCGATACGGCGCGTGAAGCCTACCACTTCAGCCAGAGCATGCGGCATGGACTGTTGGAAGCGCGGGCGGTGGCGGAAGTGGCTGCCCTACCGGGCCAGGGGCTGCACGTGGAGAACCTCGTCGCGGACCCGACACACAATCCACCGCGCTTCGCGTTCACCGCCAACAACGCCAGCGGCTGCGTGCCCCATGTCTACGTGGACGGCGCCATGTCCCAGTACCCGACGCTCCCTGGGAACGAGTCGGCGCAGGGCTACCGGATGAAGAAGCCGCAGGTCTACAACAACGGCGCTTCCTTCACGGCCGTGTTCGACAAGAGCGGCACCTGCCCCTGAGCCGGAGTGCTCGGGACACCGGACCGCTGAGAGGAAACCGACGGCCCGCGGAGGAGTAACTCCGCGGGCCGCGCGCCGTCTCAGTAGGCGTAATAGACAGGCGGCGTGGTGCTGGTGAAGTAGTTGTAATACGTGGCCACGTAGTTGCTGCCGCTCCCCGTCTCGCCCGGGAGCGGGCCCGTCTTCGTGCCGTAGGCGACCAGCGTGGCGCCAGCATCGGTCTTGTCCAGGTTGCAGACAGGGACATTGCCCGCGCCGAAGTTCACCACGATGGTATCGTCCCGCACCTTCGCGAGCGTGGCCGGATCGATGTGGCTGACCCTGCACTGCGTGTTGGCGCTACCGCTCGGGGAATGCTTCGTCGAGAAGGCCGTCGCCAGCCCCACGCCCGTCCCCAGCACGGCGATGTGCGGCGTGCTGTAGGAGCGACCCAACTCCACGCTGCCCGCGGGATACGGACACGTCCCCGAGGCATTGCGCGTCAGGGTGATGGCATAGCGAGGAGGAAGCTCCACGGGAATCACGGCCGAGGAGATGGTGAACGAACACCCCCCGAAGGAGCTGGTCGTCAGCGCGGCCTGCTGCTCGTCCAAGGTCTCCTGCGGAGCGGTGCCCTCGGGAACACCACCACCACAGGCGGCGAGAGACACGGCGGCACACGCAAAGGCAATATTCTTGAAGACAGTCATAGAGGGGAGACTCCGATGAAAGGAGAACGAGGACTCTACTGCCCTCCCTCAACGACTCACAGCACAAGACCGTCGGCGCAGAATGCAACGCACCGGCGTCATAATTTGCCAGCGTCGCCTCTCATCTCCCAGGCTCCGAGAAGCCGCGGGTGTCTCGTTTGACCACTCACTTCGTGCAAGGGAAAGAACCGGGAGCCCGCGCGTCCTTCGAGTCGGCTGAAAGCTGTCAGCTCGGACCCCACGCCCCAGCAACTCACATGCCCCTGGTCGGTTGACGCACCATGGCTGGGTTTGCACCCGGCTGGCATCTCGCAAGCCATCACCTGATGCCCCGCGACAGCCCGCGCCGACGCCCGAAGTCGCGCCTCGTCGCGTCCTCCACCCGCGCACGCGTGGACCTGCTTCCGGGCCTCGCGGACCCCGGGGTCCCCCTCACCCGCGATGCCCGGACGACACCGTCCGTGAGCGCCCCTCACTCCCAACTCGCACGGTGGGGCTTGACCCGAGGCCCGTATTCACGGTACTGATCTTGATATTGATACTGATTATCAAAATCAACTGAGCTCGACAGCATCGAGCCGGATACGGAGGGACGAGACGTGGCACGTGATCTGGGACCGAGGGGCAAGATGTGCCGGCGACTGGGGATTCCGCTCTCGCGAATCACCGCGAAGGACCCGGACAAGGACCCGGTGCTGCGGCGTCCCTATCCGCCCGGCCAGCACGGCGCCACGGCGCGCATGGGCAACAGCGACTTCTCCCGGCGGCTAAGGGAGAAGCAGAAGCTGAAGCTGTACTACGGCCTGCTGGAGAAGCAGTGCCGCCGCGCGTTCATGGAAGCGCGTCGCTCGCCGGGCAACACGGGCACGGTGTTGTTGCAGTTGCTGGAGAGCCGCCTGGACGCGCTGGTGTTGCGCGCGGGGCTGGCCACGAGCATCCGCCAGGCGCGCCAGTTCGTCCGCCACGGGTACTTCCAGGTGAATGGCGCCGCGACGGACATCCCCAGCTTCCGCGTCAAGCCGGGCAGCGAGATTCGCTACCTCCCCGCCCACCTGAAGCTGCTCATCGTCCGCGAGTCCTTCGAGCGGATGAAGGGGCGCTCCGTGCCGCCGTACGTGCAGGTGCTCGGTGACGGAGAGGGCCTGCGCTTCGTGCGCACCCCGGAGCGGGAAGAGATTCCCGTCGACGTGAACGAGCCGTTCATCGTCGAGTACTACGCGCAGCGCAGCTGACACGACGGGCACTCGGAATCACCGCGAATGGGTCGGGCTCCAGGGCCTCCCATTCGCGCCCGAGGCCCCGGTCGACGGACGCCCAGGCGCGTCACACCGAGGCGCCTGGGTGCTCAGGGCAGCAGCGCCGCCTTCAGCTCCGCCACGGAGTGGAACAGGTGCGCGGGAGCATGGCGCGCCAGTGCGTCCGCCAGCGTGTAGCCCCATCCCACGGCGGCGGCGGGGATGCGAGCCTCTCGCGCCGCCTCGATATCGCGAATCTCGTCGCCCACCGACAGGGCCTCGGCCGTCGTCACCCCGGCGCGCTTGAGCATGCGTCGGAACTTCGCGGCCTTTCCGAAGATGGCGGCGCCACAGTCGAAGTGCGTCACCGATTCGACGACGGGGCCCAGCACCGAGCGCACCGACACCTCGCTGTCCGAGCTGATGATGGCCACCGTCACGCCGGCGTGCTTCAGCTCCGCGAGCAGCTCCGGCACGCCCGGGAACAAGGGAGTGGAGGAGGCGGCGGACAGCTTCTGCTTGCGCATGTAGCTGACGATGGCGGGCAGCCGCCACATGGGCACCTTCGTGTGCGCCATGATTTCGCGTCCGGACATGCCTCGCATCGCCTCGAACTCCGTCGGCGTCAGCCGTGAGAAGCCGAAGCGGTCGGCCATGTCGTTGAAGACGGAGCGGAACCACGGCAGGGAGTCCGCCAAGGTGCCGTCGAAGTCGAAGATGACCAGGCGATAGGGAGACATGAGGCGCCGCGGAGTCATACCAGAAACCCCTCACGACGCGCGCCGCAGGCTCCGCACCACGCTGACAACCTGCTCGCGGACGAAGCGGATGGCCTCGTCGTCCTCGGACGCGCTCCGCCAGAGCAACTCCATGGGAGCGCCTCTCAACGTGAAGGGCGGCTTCAACGGACGAAGGAACGGGCGCAGCGCCACCACGTCCCGAGCGACCATCCCCGGCACGGTCGCGACGAGCGTGCTGTTCTCCAGGAGGGCGCCCAGGCCATGGAACGTGGGAATCGACACCCTCACCCGCCGCTGGTGGCCGAGCACATCTTCCACCACGCCGCGCAGGTCTCCGTTGTACGAGACAATGACGTGCTCCTGCGCCAGGTAGCGCTCCAGTGTGAGCGTCTTCCCGAGGCGAAGCCGACGCGCGTCGTGCAGACACGTGAAGTGCTCGGTGAACAGCTCCAGTCGCCGCATGCCCGAAGGCAGCTCATCCGCCACCGTCACCGCCAGGTCCACCGCCGACGCGCTCAGCAACCCTCCCACGGTGCGGAACTGCACCGGAAGCACGACGAGCTTCAGGTGAGGGGCCTCACTCGCGAGCACGTGGAGCAGGCGCGGCAGGAGCCAGGACTCACTCGCGTCGGAGAGGCCAAGGCGCACCGTTCGCTCGCTCGTCCGTGGGTCGAACGCGGCGGGAGCCAGCGCGGCCTCCACCAGGGCCTCCAGGTGTGGCCTCGCGGAGGCCAGCAGTCGCCGCCCCCGCGCGCTCAAAACGAGTCCGCGCCCATCCCGGACGAACAGCGGTGAGCCCACCGCTGACGTCAGGCGCCTCAGCGCCGCGCTCACCGCGGGCTGCGTGAGATAGAGGCGCGCCGCAGCAGCGGTGACACTGCCCAGCTCGGCCACGACGACGAAGACGCGCAGCAGGTTGAGGTCCAGCGACTTCTCATAGATGGCGTTCATGTTCGGGATGCATCCTATTGATTGGATTCCAGGATGGCGATTCGCGAATTCTTGTGGCGTCGGCACGACAAAGGGAGACGCGATGAGCACGCACGAAGCCAGGCAGACGCGGCACACGGTGAAGCCAGGCACCACGGGCCCCGAGGTCTTCCCACTCGGCCTGGGATGCATGGGCATGTCCGGCATGTACGGCGCCACCAACGACGATGAGAGCCTGCGCACCGTGCACGCGGCCATTGAGCGCGGCGTCACGCTGCTCGACACGGGCGATTTCTATGGCATGGGCCACAACGAGCTGCTCGTGGGACGCGCCATCGCCGGGCGCCGCGAGCGGGTCCAGCTCTCCGTGAAGTTCGGCGCGCTCCGGGGCCCGGATGGGAGCTGGCTCGGCATGGACCTACGCCCCGCCGCCGTGAAGAACTTCGCCACGTATTCGCTGAAGCGCCTGGGCGTCGACGTCATCGACATCTACCGCCCCGCACGGCTGGACCCGAACGTCCCCATCGAGGAGACCATCGGCGCGATTTCGGACCTGGTGAAGGCGGGGTACGTCCGCCATATCGGCCTCTCCGAGGTCGGCGCCGAAACCCTCCGCCGCGCGCACCGCGTCCACCCCATCGCCGACCTGCAAATCGAGTACTCCCTCGCGAGCCGGGGTCCCGAGTCGACCATCTTCCCTACCCTCCGGGAGCTCGGCATCAGCGCGACGCTCTACGGCGTCCTCTCCCGAGGCCTGTTGACCGGGAGCAAGCCCACCGGCGCCGGTGACTTCCGCGCCCATCTGCCCCGCTTCAGTGGCGAGCATCGCGAGAAGAACGAGGACGTGGTGGGTTCGCTCCACCGCTTCGCGCACGAGCGGCGGATGTCGCCCGCACAGCTCGCCATCGCCTGGGTGCTCGCACGACAGCCCGGGTTCGTGCCAGTCATCGGGGTGAAGAACGTGGCACAGCTCGACGACGCGCTGGGGGCCTTGAATCGGCCCCTGACGAGCGAAGACGTCGCCGCGCTCGACTCGCTCGGGGCTGTCTCCGGTGGACGCTATGGGCCCGAGCAGATGCGCTTGCTGGACAGCGAGCGCCGGTAGCGCCCAAGCCTAATTGGAGCCCCTGCAACGTCAGACAGAGCCGCTAGAGTGGTTGGTGCGATGCGAGCCATCATCCACGTGGACATGGACGCTTTCTATGCGTCCGTGGAGCAGCGGGACAACCCAGCCCTGAAGGGCAAACCTGTCATCGTTGGCGGGCATGCCCAGCGAGGAGTGGTCGTCGCCGCGTCCTATGAAGTGAGACCCTTCGGTGTGCGCAGCGCCATGCCCATGGCGCGCGCGGTGAAGGCCGCGCCCCATGCCATCATCGTCAAGCCACGCTTCCCCGCGTACGCGGAGGCCAGCGAGCAGGTCTTCTCCATCTTCGAGCGCTACACCCCGCTCATCGAGCCCTTGTCCCTGGATGAAGCCTTCCTGGACGTCACGGCCTCGGTGGGCCTGTTCGGCTCGCCCGCGGATATCGCGCGGCGCATCCGCAAGGACATCGCGGACGAGCTGAAGCTGCCGTCGTCCGCGGGCATCGCCACGGTGAAGTTCGTGGCGAAGATCGCCTCGGACCTGGCCAAGCCCAACGGCCAGCGGGAGGTCCGCGCGGAGGAGACGGTGGCGGTCCTCGCGGGCCTGCCGGTGTCGCGCCTGTGGGGCGTGGGGCCGAAGACGGAGGAGGCCCTCCAGCGCTCGGGGCTGAAGACCATCGGCGACGTGGCGACGAAGGACCCGGAGTGGCTGGAGGCGCGGCTGGGCACCAGCGGTCGGCACCTGTGGGAGCTGTCGCAGGGCATCGACATGCGCGAGGTGGTGCCGGACCGCGCGGCCAAGAGCGTGGGCGCCGAAGACACCTTCGAGGAAGACCTCGCGGGCGTGGAGACCCTCAAGCCCCACGTGCATGCCCAGGCGCTGCGCGTGGCTCGGCGCCTGCGGCGCGCGGGCGTGAAGGGCCGCGTGGTGCAGCTCAAGCTGAAGCTTTCGGACTTCACGCTCCTCACCCGCCGCACCACGCTGCGTGAGGCGACGGACGACGGGCAGACGCTCTATCGCACCGCGCTGGAGTTGCTGGAGCGCTCACACGAGGGCAAGCCCATCCGCCTCACCGGGGTGAGCGTGCAGCTCGACGAGGTGCCGCCCCAGCTCGGACTCTTCCCCGCCGCGCCGCCCCGGACGGCGAAGCTGAACGCGGCGCTGGATAGAATCGCGGAGCGCTTCGGCAGCAAGGCCATCACCACCGCGGACATCGCGGGCAGCGACGCCCCGGGTGGCGACGAGCACCGCTCCGAGCGCCCCGTGGACAAGGACAAACCCAAGCGCTGAGCGCGCTCAGTCCGCGGCGGGAACCATGTCGGGCGGCGGCGGCTGACGCGCGGCCTCGTCCCGGGACATGACCAATACGCCCACCAGCGCCAGTCCTCCACCGACGAGCTGCACCCAGTCGGGCTTCTCACCCAGGAGCGGCACGGCCCACAGCGTGGAGAGCACGGGCTCACCGAGCGAGGCCACCGCCACGAAGGGCGCGGAGAGGTGACGCACGGAGGCGTTGAGCAGCGAGTGGCCGATGAGCTGCGGCACCAGGGCCAGTCCCACCAGCACCATCCAGGTGCTCGGCGTGAAGCCCGTCAGCGGCGAGTCGACGAAGCCGTGCGCCACCATCAGCGCCACCGCCGCGACCGAGTAGACGATGCCCACGTACGTGCCCAGCGACATCGACGCGCGCACGCGACGGCCCACGACGAAGTACACGCCCGCCATGACGGCGCCGGCCACCGCGAGCAGGTCACCCCAGAGCGCCGTGCCTCCGGCCGCGAAGTCCCGCGCGCCGATGAGGACACTGCCCGCGAGACACAGGACGAGCGCCGCGATACCACGAGGGCCCACGCGCTCACCCAGGGCGAGCCACGCGAACAGCGTCACCCACACCGGCTGCGTGGTGACGAGCGCCACCGAGCTGGCCACGGTGGTGTACTGGAGCGACGCAATCCAGGTCGCGAAGTGCAGCGCCAGCGCGAGGCCGGACAACACCAGCCAGCCCCAGGTCCGCGCGGACAGGGACGTCAGCTCCGAGCGGCCCCGCACCAGCGCGAGCGCCAGCAGCGGCACCGAGGCGAAGGTGAGGCGCCACGCGGAGATGGCCAGGGACGGCGCCTCCGCGAAGCGGATGAGCGGCGCGGCCCAGGACACGGCCACCACGCCCAGCACCAGTCCCCCGTAGACACGCGTCCGGGGGACCTCCGCGGGGGGCGCCGGGTTCACGCCTCGCCGGCGCCGGAGCCGGATGAAGAACCCGCTGAGGCGGAGCCCTCTCCCCCGGCACGACGACGACGACGACGGCGGCGACGCTTGCGCTGGCCACCGGGCTCGGAGCCCTCGCTGTCGGAGGCCTCGGGGCGAGGAGGCGGCACCTCGCCGGCCTTCCACGCGTCCAGTTGCTCACGGTGCTCTCCGGTCGCCTCCACCGTCATCTCGAACACGGTGAGGGCCTCGCCGAAGAGAGGGTGACGCCGGAAGGCCGCGCTCTTGCGGCGGCGCTCGCCGGACAGCGTGCGCTGCGCGAGCAGCAGCATGCGGCAGCGCTCGGCGATGCGGCGGGGCAGCCGGGCCGACTGGACGAAGCCGGCGAGCAGCTCCTCCACCACCTGCGACACGGAAGGACGACCGCCCTCCTGCGGCTCGGCGGGCGGACCCGAGTGGCTGATGGGCACCAGCAGCGCCGCCAGGAGGATGGCGTCGTCGAGCGGCTCACCCGCGGCCACCCGGCGGTCCAGCGCCTGCGCGAAGGAGTAGAAGGTCTTCTCGCCTTCCTTGCCGTGCTGCTTGAGGTACGCATTCACCGGCGGCAGCAGGAACTTCATCGCATCCAGCGCGTCCAGCAGCTTCAGGGCCGGTGCTGACACGCCGCCGCGGATGAGCCGGAAGGTCTCCTCCAGCAGACGCGCGGGAGCGCAGCGCGGCAGGTCCTCCACCGCGCCTTCCATGGCCGCGTACGTGCGCGACTCGATGTCCAGGTCCAGCTTCGCGGCGAAACGCACGGCGCGCAGGATTCGCACCGGGTCCTCGCGCATGCGCACTTCCGGGTCGCCGATGGTGCGGATGAACCGCTCGTCCAAGTCACGACGGCCGCGGACGTAGTCGATGACCCGTCCCTCGCTCACGTCGTAGAACAGGCCGTTGATGGTGAAGTCGCGGCGGCGCGCGTCCTGCTGCGCGGTGCCGAAGACGTTGTCGTGGGTGATGAGCAGGTCATCGCCCCCGGCCTCGCCCTCGTCCTCCGGCGCGGAAGGCGCCGCGGCCTCCAGCTCCGTCGGATTCGCCCGGAAGGTGGAGACCTCGATGATCTTCCCACCCTTGAAGTAGACGTGCGCCAGCCGGAAGCGACGGCCGATGAGCCGGCAGTTGCGGAAGATGGCGCGCACCTCGCCCGGGTGGGCACTGGTGGCGACGTCGAAGTCCTTGGGCTTCTTGCCGAGCAGCAGATCGCGCACGCAGCCGCCCACCAGGTACGCCTGATGGCCGTGCTGATGCAGCCGCAGAACCACCTTCAGGGCGTCCGGGTCCAGCTCGTCCGGGTCGATTTCCGCCGGCTCTCCCGTGGAACGGACATGAGGGGCGTGCAGCGCGCGCTCGTAGGGAGTCGGCTCGGGCTCCGGCTCGAGCACGGTGGGCACCTGCTCCACCTCGTCCTCGGCGGCCTCGGCGGCGTCCTGCGCCTCGGCGGCGGCGAGCACCTCCGCGGCGGCCAGACCCGTCTCGTCGAAGACGCCGTCGAGCGCGTCGACCTCGTCGTCGTCATCGGACTCGTCGTCGGCGTCGTCCTCGAGCGGGCTCATCTGGCTTCTGGGCTCGGGCGCTTCGTCGGCGGAGACAGCGGAGTGGGAAGAAACTTCGGGGAGGGCCGATTCGGCGGCCACGGACTCGGGGGCACTCGCCTGTTCCGAGGGGGCAGTCGTCAGCTCCAGATTGGAAGACATGGAAACCTCTTGAGCGCCGCGCTCGGAGCCCACTGCCGCCTCGGATGAGGCAACCTCGCGCGCGTCTTATCGGGCGCAGGTGGCAGCGGACCGCCGGCAGGCGGCGTTTCAGTCAAAACTCGCGTCATCACCATGGACACCCCAAACGGGGCGCTTCAGGGGCAGCCGTCTATAGCGCATCCGCCCTGGGAGGGAGTAGCGCCCTTTCTGCGGGTCCACCGGACAGGTGGAGCGCTTCCACCCCACCCGTCCCTTTTCCAGCAACAAGGGGCTCGACCGTGCATTCGGGGAGGCGTCGAAGGGCATCCTGTTCCAGGCTCGCTCCAGGCGGTGAAAAAGAGTCCGCCACGAGTATCAACCCCATGGCCGGCAGCCGGCGGCAGGCTCCCGCCCTCCCGGATGACTCTGTTCCGTATCAACACTGGAAGCGCGTGAAACGTTCTGGAACCGGCCCAAGCACCGTGCACCAGCCCGCCTGGGCAGCACCCCGGCGGGCCCGGACGCGTCCCACCCGCCTGGTCGGTCGTCTGGACACCAGGCAGCCACCCTCCCGTTGAGTTCGGGCACCCCTCGCACATGGGGTGCGCGCGCGCCGCGGTTCCTGTCCTGGCGGGCTCAGGGAGACGGCTTGGTGCGGCCCTTGTGGTTTCGCGGAAGCGCGTGGTGGATGAGGGAGACGTAGTCCACCGCCTGCACGGGCGGAGGGGGCGGCGGCGTGCCCAGCGCCGCGAGCCGCTTGCTGAACGCGGAGAGGATGTCCGGCATCGGACGCATCGCGGCGAGCAGCTTGTTGGGCCCCTCCAGCGCCTGGGACAGCGCCACCGCCGCCTGCTGCAGCGGCAGGCCCCGGCGCAGCAGGTCCTGGAAGGAGTTGGAGAGGGTGATGATGTTGTGCCCCGCCGTCTGCACCATCTCCACCGCGATTTTCAGCACCTGCGGCGCGGACAGATGCCCGTCCGCCAACAGCACCAGCGCGGCCTGGAAGTAGTTGAAGATGGGGACGACGCGAGGCCCGTACGCCGTGAAGTGCGCGGGCGGCGTCAGCTTGTCCAGGTGGATGAAGATGCGCCGCACCGGGTCCGCCACCGGAATCTGCTTCCACGCCGCGCGCACGCGCTCCGCGTCGTCCGGATAGACACCGCCCGCCTCCAGCACCTGGGACAACACGCGCTCGTCCACGCGGCCGGCAATCAGGTCCGCGAAGAGCGAGTAGATGAACGCATCCGCCTCCGCGTCGTCACCGAAGAGGACCTCCTCGGCCTCCGCGGGCGCCTTCACCCGGCTCTCCAGAATCGCCGGCAGCTTGTAGCCCACCTGCCCGCGCAGCGCGCGGAAGCGCCCGCGCAAGAGGTTGCCGATGTTGTCCTTGAGGACGAACTCGTCCCAGCGCACGCCGTCCAGCTTGAGCTTCTCCTCCAGCACGGCGCGCATCTGCTTGGGGCTGCCGGAGACGATGCACAGCCGCGAGTCGCCGTTCTCCGACAGCTCGCGGATGAGCGCGCTCGCGCCTGGGATGGCGACCTTCTCGTGCGCCTTCTGGAAGGCCGTGCGCAGCAGGTCCTTGAGCGAATCGAAGTCCGTCTGGAGGTACGTCTTGTCCAGATCCCAGCGGTAGATGCGCCGCGGCGGTCGCGGGTCGATGCGGTCCGGCAGACTCACTTCTGAAGACCTTCCCGGATGGAGCTCCCCAGGTTGTTCGCCACCACCTTGGCGGCCACCTTGCCCGCGTTGGCGATGGCGCGCGCCTTCGAGCGCCCGTGCGCCTTGATGAAGATGCGGTCGAACCCGAGGATGGGCGCACCGCCGTACTGGTTCCAGTCGGTGATGTCCTTGATGCGCTGAATCCCGCTGGACAGCATGGCCAGGCCCGCGCGCCAGCGCAGGCTCTCCTTGTAGGCGTACTGGGCCAGCTCCACGACTGTCTCGTGCACGCCCTCCAGCATCTTCAGGCACACGTTGCCCGTGAAGCCGTCGGTGACGATGACATCCGCGGTGCCCTTGGGAATGTCGATGCCCTCCACGTTGCCGATGAAGTTGATGTCCTTCATCTCCGACAGCCGCGCGTGCGCCTCCACCACCCGGGGCGGGCCCTTCTGCGGCTCGACGCCGTTGGACAACAGCGCCACCTTGGGCCGCTCGTTGCGGGAGATGATGCGCGCGTACTGCGAGCCCATGACGGCGAACGTCACCAGGTCATCGGCCGTGGCCTCCACCGTCGCCCCCACGTCGAGGATGAGGGAGAACGGGTCCTCCTTCGCGCCTCGCACCGAGCGCGTCGGATACACCGTGGCCAGCGCCGCGCGGCGCACGCCGGGGATGAGCTGGAAGTGGCGCGCGCACGCCAGCACGCCCGCGCCCGTGTTGCCCGCGGACACCAGCGCCTGGGCCTCGCCCTCCGCGACGAGCCTGGCGGCCACCGCCACCGACGCGTTGGGCTTGCGCGCCAGGGCCTCGCCGGGTTTCTCGTCCATGCCCACGAAGTCCGCCGCGTGCTGGACGGAGATGCGCTCGCCGTTGTGCTTCGTCTCCGCGAGCGCGTTGTCGATGAGCGTCCGGTCCCCCACCAGCAACGCATGGATGTGGGGTGAGTCCAGGGAGAGCTGCGCGGCTCCGCGCACCACCTCCGCTGGCCCATGGTCCGTCCCCATCACGTCGAAGGCAATCGTCACGGGCTGCGGCTGTTTGACCACCATGGCCCCCATCTTACGACCTTTGTCCGGCCCTCGCGCCTGCCATTCTCGCCTGAGTCACGAGGCTGGCCGCTACCAACGCCCCCACCACGAGCATTCCCGCCGCCGTCCCGTACGGCACCCCGGGCCCCAAGCGGGTGAAGAGCCACCCGCCCAGCGCCGGCCCCAGAATCCGCCCCAGCGAGCCCGCGGCCTGGAAGCCCCCCAGCGCCGCACCGAGTCGTTGCGGGGGCGCATGCAGTGATACCAGCGCGGACAGGCAGGGGTTCGTCAAGGCCGAGCCCACTGCCAACAGCCCCATGACGGGAAACAGCCACCCGTACGTGGGCGCCACCGGGAGGAGCGCCAGGCCCAGCGCCGTCACCCCGAAGCCCGCCGTGGCCACCTGGGCCTCTCGCCCCGAGCCCCCGCCCCCCTCCCCTCCCACCAGCCTGCGCACCACCCCACCCTGCACCAGCGCGCTGAGCACGCCCACCACCGCGAAGAGCCAGCCCGCGCGCAGGCTCGCCTCGCGGAGCACCGCCGTGTCCGTCATCACCGGGTGGAGGAACAGCCCCCCCTCCAGCGCCACCGGCCCCACGGAGAGAAAGCGCGTGAGCAGGTAGACGGAGAACGTCCCCTCCATCTGTGAGAACGCGGTGGTGAACAGCAGCATCAGCACCAGGCACCGCGCGACGACGGGCAACCGCAGCGCCTGGACGGCGCCCTTGAGGGTGCGCACATGGCCCTCCGGCCCCCCCTCCACCCGGGACTCCGGGAGGAAGAACCAGGTGCAGACCAGATTGACGGCCACCAGCCCCGCCGCGAACAGGCCAATGGCCAGGTTGCCGCCCCATGCGCCCAGAAAACCGCCCAGCGCGGGCCCCAGCACGAAACCCAGGCCGAAGGCCGCGCCGATGACGCCCATGCCCCGCGCGCGCTCCTCCGGGCGGGTGATGTCCGCGACGACGGCCTGCGCGGTGGCGATGTTGCCGCCGGAGATGCCGTCGATGACGCGCGCCAGGAAGAGCAGCGGCAGCGAGTGCGCCAGGGCGAACAGCACGTAGCCCAACAGCGAGCCCACCTGACTGAGCAGCAACACCGGCCGGCGGCCGTACCTGTCACTCAGCCGGCCGAGCACGGGGGCCGCCACCAGCTGCATCAGCGAATAGACGGAGATGAGCAGCCCCACCGTGAAGGGCGACGCTCCGAACTTCACTCCGTACACGCCCAGCTGCGGAATCAGGATGCCGAACCCGATGAGGTCCAGCGACACGATTCCGAAGACGACGCGCAGTGACGCCGTCCGGCTCACCCGTAGCTCCCTTGCTGGAAATGAAAAACCGCCGGAGCGCGGAAGATAGCGCTCCGGCGGTCTGAAAGGCGCGGCAACTCCGCGCCCCGCGACGATTTGACGCTCTCTTCTAGAGCGCCTCGGCGGACTGGACGTTCCGGTTCGCCGTGTCGCGGTCGATGCAGCCCTTGGTCAGGGTGTACTGGTACGTGCCCAGCTCGTCGCGCCAGTACTCACCCTCGTACGGCCAGTAGAGCTGGTCGTCGGAGACGGCCACCGAGAACTTGTACTTCTTGACGATGGACGTACGGCCCCCCGCCTTGAGCTGGTCCTCGAGGAACTCCTTCTCCTTCGTCGTCGTCTCGAACTTGATGCGCAGGCCGTTGGCGAGCAGCTGCTTGAGCGCGACGAGCTCCGTCTCCAGCTTGCCCTTGGCCATGATGCCCGCCTTGGAGATGAGGCCCGTGCGGTGGACCTTCAGCTCCTCCAGCAGGCTCTTGGAGAGCTCGGAGTACTTGAAGGTGTCACCCCGGCTGGCGAACGCGTCCATCTCCCCTTCCAGCTCGAGGATGGAGTCGTTCGTCTTGCGCAGGTCCTGGTCCGTGAGGGCCAGGCGGAGGATGCGCTCCAGGATGACGTCCGTCTCGTTCTTCTCCAGGCCGTCCTTGTTCTTCTTCTGCACGTCCGCGAGCACCGAGTAGTACTCGCCCGCTTCCATGTTCTTCTTCACCAGGGACTCGAGCTGGTCATGCACCGGCAGGTACGTGCGCTCGAAGTCCTGGAGGATGATGTTGGACTCGCGGTAGCGGCAGTTCTCGTAATAGATGACCGCCTTGAGGATGAGCGCTTCCGGGAAGTACTCCTCGCGGAAGAAGGGCGACGAGAGCGTGATGAGGTTGCCCAGCGCCTGCTCGAACTGACCCACGCGGTAGTTGGCCCAGCTCGCCTCGAAGAGCGACTCCAGCCACTGCGTGTTCCCGCGCTCCACCTTGCCCAGGTAGAACAGCGCGAAGCGGTTCTGCTGCATGCCGTAGTGCGTGCGGGCCAGCTGCATGAACGCCAGCTCGCGCAGCGACTTGTCCAGCTTGACCTGGTCCGCGGACTTGCCGGCCACCGGGCGGGTGAGGCGCACCACTTCCTTCATCGCCTCCACCGAGGCCAGCATCTCCCCGTTGCCACGCTTGGCCGCCGCGTCCTTCTGACGGCTGCCGTTGCGGAACGAGGCCAGACCGTCCAGGTACCGCGCGCGCGGGTAGAACGCGTCCGTCTTGGGAATCAGCAACGTCAGCCGCTGCACTTCCGCGAAGCTCTTGTCCGCGTCCGCGTTCTGGCCCACCTGGTCCAGCGCGCGGCCGCGCACGAAGTGGTAACGCGCCAGCAGGTAGCGGAACTCGTTGCGGTACTTCTCCGGGAACTCCTGGTTCGCGTGACGGGCAATCTCGTCGAGGATGACCGTCTCGTTCTTCGTCTTGCGGCTGATGAAGAACAGCCACTCCAGGCTCGTCTTGAAGAACTTGGTGGAGGGCCCCAGGGCGAGCAGCTTGGAGAACTCACCGAGCGACGAGTGGTACATGCCCATGCGGTAGAGCGACTTGGCCAGCACGTAGCGCGCCTCCGTGTGCAGGCCCGCGAGCTTCGGGTCCGCGAGGAGCTCGTGGGCCGACATGGCGGCCTTCTCGTACTCGTCGTTCTTGAAGAGGCTGACGGTGATGTCCAGCCGCTGGCGGTCCGCCGTCTTGCCGGAGACATCCACCGCGTCGAAGGACATGGTGGGCGCGGGCGTCTTGGGCGTCTCCTGCGTCAGGTCCAGCCCGAAGCCGCCGCTGTTCGCGGGAGCCGCGGGCGGGGTGGGCGTGGGCGCCGGAGCGGGCGTCGCCTCGGAGGGAGAGGTGGGGCCGGTCACCGCGGCCGGAGTGGCCTCGATGGGACCGGTGGCCTCCGCCGGAGCGTCGTCTTCCACGGGCGCGGGAGGCGTCTTGCCCCGCGAGCCACGCGTCGGCTTCTTCTTCGACTTGGAGGCCTTGGAGGACCGGGTGGTTGAAGCACCCTTCTTCTTCTTCTTGGACTTGGACTGACCACCCAGGTCCAGTCCCTCGAAGTTCTGGGCGAACGAAGGGGCCGTCCACACGAGCGCGAGCCCGAGGACGGCGAGGCGGATGAGCCTGAAGGAGCGCAGCATCATGACCCAGGGTTGGACGACGGGAAGAAGAAGGACACTCCCAGCTCGAACAGCAGCTGGTTGCGCAGATAGTTGTCGGTGCGGCCCTTCTCCACATAGATGAGGTCGCGCACCTCCGTGCGCAGCGTCACCCAGCGGTTGAAGAAGAAGCGCATCCCCACGCCCACGTTGCCGCCGGGGGTGAGGTAGTCCTTGGCCAAGAGGCCCGTGGCATCATCCAGGTCCGGTCCCCGGTACTGGATGACCGAGCCACCCACGACGCCGTACAGGTCGAAGTGGATGAAGCTTTCGGCCAAGAGCGACAGCTTGCCGTAGATGGGCGCCCACTGGACGTCCGCGCCACCCAGCAGCTTGAGCTGCCCGGGAGCCTGACCATCCAGTTCGCTCTTGGCGGGCGACTTACAGCCGCGCGTGGAGCCATCCGTGCCGTCGGAGAAGGTGCAGATCTGCGCCGAGCCCGCGACCGCGTTCACCGCGTAGCCCGCCCGCAGGCTGATGCCGAGCGTCTCCATGGGGTGATACGTGAGCACGCCACCGAAGATGTACTTGGTGAAGAAGGCGTCGCGCAGCGACAGCGTCGCGGACGGGCTGAACTCGAAGCGCCCCTTCTTCAGGAACACGTGGCCCGACACGGGCCGCACCCGCTCACGCAGGGGGCCGAGCCGGTCCTTGTCCACCTCGGACACGTCGCCGGCCTCCTCCTCCTCGGAGGTGGTCTGCGCGTTCGCCAGCACGGGCATGGCGAGACAGAGGGTCAACAGCCAACGGAAGACGGGCTTCATTCCGCGTCCCTCCCCGTCGAACGGAAGGGCAGGAACAGCGAGATGCCGGCGTTGAGGGTCATGACGTTCTGGATGGCCCCCTTGGCGCTGCCCAGGGGCTGATCCACATAGGAGGTGTTGATGAGCGCCACGTTCACCGCGATGAAGTCCTGGGCCACGAAGCGCATGCCCAGGCCCAGGTCCGCGGCGGGGTTGAGCCCGCGGCCCGGCAAGGATGAGGTCTCCGTCTTCACCACGCCCGCGCCCGCCAGCAGATAGCCGTCGAAGTGCAGGATGGAGTTGAGGAAGGCCACCTTGCCGTACAGCGGGCTCCACTCCACGTCGCCCATGGCGGACCACTCGGGCACCGAGTTGTAGATCTTGCTGTAGAAGGCGCGCTTGGCGGTGCGCACGTCGTCGGACGGCACCACCTGCATCAGCGAGCCACGCGCCGAGATGGCCAGGGTGTCCGCCAGGTAGTAGGCGCCCCGCAAGGAGACACCCACCTTCGAATAGAACGGATCATTGACGGAGACGCTGATGAGCGGCGTCAGCTCGAAGCGTCCCTGCTTCCGGTACACCTTTCGCTGGACGCTCTTCACCCGGTCTTCCTGGGTGATGTCGGTCAGCGGCGGCAAGGCCTCGGGAGGAGGAGCCTCCTCCTCCACGGGTCGGGTGGCGGTCGCTGCGGGCGCGGCCTCCTCCGCCGGTGGCGGCGTGGGTGATTCTTCGGACTTGGGCTGGGTCTCTTCCGTGAGGTCGAGTCCCATGCCCTCCTGGCTCTGCGCAGGTGCCAGGGCGGGCACCAGGCACAGCGCGAGCAGCAACGTGTGGCGATTCAAACCGGGGGCTCCGTGGGGGAGGGGGGGAAAGACTCCACCGGGGGTTCAGCGCGACTCTTCGCTTCGCCATCCTATCGGTCGTATTCCCGAGCAGCAACCGCCCAGCGCATGCCTGTCTACTCTGTATCTCTCCGGTATTCCTGAACAATTCCAGAGTGGACACCGCGGTGTGTGAGCGTTGGCACCCGGAGGTGCTGTGCTACCCTGGGCGCGCTAGTCGTGGGCCCCCCGTGCCCCCTCCCCCTTGTCGAGGTCTCATGAAGATGTCCGTGCGAGCCGCCTTCCTCGTGTCCACCGCGCTGTTGCTCGGGGGATGCAAGGTCAGCAGCGAGATTGGCAAGCCGTGCACCCTGGTCCGGAAGGCGCTGCCCGAGGAGAACTCGCCGACCAAGACCATGCCGGTGCTGGAGAGTGAAGTGGCGGACCGCCAGGACTTCATCTCCTTTGGTTCCGTCGAGTGCGAGGACCTCATCTGTGTGCGGGATCAGGACTACCCCCGCGCGCGCACCGAGGATGGCGCGGTGAACCCGACGGCGCCGGCGATGGGTTACTGCAGCAAGCCGTGCATCGACGGGGCCAGCTCCGACGCGTGCGAGGTGAAGGACACCTCCGACGTGAATCCGGACCTGCCGGGCCGGATGACCTGCCGCTCGCTGCTGCTGGACGAGGACACGCTCGACGCGCTGCGTTCCGCGGATGAGGACTTCTACCGACGGACCTTCGGTGAGAACAACTCGCCCTTCTTCTGCGCCGGGAACATCAGCGCGCAGGGTGGGTGACACTTTCGTGCGCGGGAGGTAGACCTTTTCCCGCGCTTGATTCGTAAAGGCAGGGCCCGCGTCGTCCGCGCAAGGAGCCCTGCCTCATGAATCGAACGGTCCTCTTCCTGTCCCTGGCCGGTGGCCTGGCCCTCACCGCCCTGGTGCTGGGCCTGCCCCAGGTGACCCGCCCGAGGACGGATCCCGTCGTCGAGGTGAAGACGCCGCCTCCGACTCCTCCCCTCCCCGTGCAAGGCACGCCCGGCTCGCTGACGATGACGAGCCGCCTGTCGCATCCGTATGTGCCCGCGGGCAGCTCGGAGGTCTTCGCCACGGTGGACCTGACGGGCGCGGAGGTCCCGGGCGCCAAGCGCCGCCCCGTGAATCTGGCGCTGGTCATCGACCGCTCGGGCTCCATGAGCGGCTACAAGCTGGCGCAGGCGAAGCAGGCCGCGCGGCACCTGGTGGGGCTGCTGCGGGACGAGGACCGGCTGGCCATCGTCCACTACGGCTCGGACGTGAAGAGCCTTCCGTCGGCGCCGGCCACGCCCGCGCAGCGCGAGCGGATGCTTCAGTACGTGGATGGCATCTGGGATGACGGCGGCACCAACATCTCCGCGGGCCTGTCCGCGGGCCGCTACCAGCTGTCCACCGCGCAGGAGGGCTTCGGCGTCAACCGGCTCATCCTCCTGAGCGACGGCCAGCCCACCGAGGGAATCACCGACGACGAGGGCCTGACGCGGCAGGTGCGCGAGCTGCGCGCCACGGGAATCACGGTGAGCGCCATTGGCGTGGGCACCGACTTCAACGAGGACCTGATGCAGGGCTTCGCCGAGTACGGCGCCGGTGCGTACGGCTACCTGGAGGACGCTGGCCAGTTGGCCGCGCTCTTCCAGAAGGACCTCCAGCAGGCCTCCACCACGGTGGCGCGGGACGTGACGCTGACCTTCACGCTGCCCTCGGGCACGGTGCTGGGCGAGGTGCTGGGCTACAACGCGCGGCAGTCCGGCAACCAGGTGATGGTCTCGCTGCCGAACTTCTCCGCCGGCCAGTTGGAGCGCGTCGTCGTGCGCCTGTCGACGACGGGCGACGCGGTGGGCCAGACGGTGCGGGTGACGGACCTGACGCTCAACTACACCGACCTCATCCGCAACGTGGGCGTGGAGAACGGCGCCGCCCTGTCCGCGGTGGTGACGGACCGGCAGGAAGAGGTTGTCGCGAGGCAGGACAAGGACGCCACGGTGTACGCGGTGCGGGCGCGCAGCGCGCAGAACCTCCAGAAGGCCGCCGAGGCCCTGCGCGAGGGCCGCCGCGACGAGGCCAAGGGCTACATCCAGCAGAACCAGGTGATGTTCAAGGAGGCCAGCACCGTGGCGAGCCCGGCGGCGGTGGCCTCGGACCTGGCCGAGCAGCAGGCCACGCTGGACGAGTACGAGAGCGCCGGAAGCGAAGAGGAGGTCCGCTCCGCCACGAAGAAGTCCAAGGTGAAGGCGCTGCGCGGCTTCGGCAAGGTGGGCTCCACCTACTGACCTCGAGGCCCGCGCCTCACTCGGGCCCGACACCCCACCCCGCTCCCGCACGGTGCTCGACAGCGCCGGGCGGAGGCGGGGTGTTTCATTTCAGGGGACGGCTAGTAGCAGAGGTACGCGTCCATCCAGTTGGCGTGAGGATCCGCGGGCTCCGCGAAGGGCACGGAGATCTTGTTGGCGTAGCGGCCCATCTGAGACCACACGAAGTTCAGGGCGGACGTCGGCGGCACGCAGAGGTAGTTGTCATCCCACCCCGTCTCCCCTGACATGCGGATGCGCGTGCAGCGCATGCCCGAAATCGCCCCGGTCTCGCTCCAGCGCAGGCCCACGTCGCGCTCGGCGCACAGGAAGTTGTCGTTCCACGTGCCCGCCACGTCGGTCGTCTCCGTGATGGCCGTGCACGCCTTGCCCTGGATGGGGCCAGCGGAGGAGAACTGGAACGCCAGCGGCACCTCGCGGTAGCAGAGGTAGTTGTCGTCCCAGGTATGGGGGTCCTCCGTCTCCAGCAACCGGGTGCAGAGCCAGTCCGGCCCCAGCAGCGGCCCCGCTGACGAAAAGGCGAACATCGCCTCCGCCTCCTCGGGCACGCACAGGAAGTTGTCGTGCCACGTGGTCTCCGCCGGCTCCGCGCTCTCGACAATCGGGTTGCAGCGAGCCCCGGCCGGCAAGGTGCCGTCCATGGTCCAGCGCAGGCCGATGTCCTTGTTGGTGCAGAGATGGTTGTCCCCCCACCCTCCCGCGAGGTCGGCCAGCTCGTTCATCAGCGTGCAGGTCATCCCTTCGATGGGGCCAGACGCGCTGAAGCGCATCACCAGCGGCGCCTCCAGGCAGAGGTAGTTGTCGCTCCACCCGTGAGGGTCCTGGGGCTCGTTGAAGCTGACGCACTCCTTGCCAAGCAACGACCCCGCGCTGGACCAGGTCAGGGTGAGCGGAGACTCGTGAGGGATGCACAGATAGTTCTCGGCCCACGAACTCCCGGGCTCCGAGCGCTCCGTCACGGGAGTGCAACGCATGAGGGGCAGGGGCAGCTCGTCGGCGTGGACCCAGACGAAGCCGAGGTCCGTCGGCGAGCACAGGTAGTTGTCACTCCAGCCATTCGAATCCTGGGGCTCGTCGATGGCGACGCAGTGCATCCCGTCAATGGGGCCGCTCGCGCTGAAGACAATCTGATGGTGGCTCGTGGGCAGAGAGGATGGCGAGTCCAGCGAAGCCACCACGGCCTGTCCACGCACGGGCGGCGCGGTGTCGTCGCCCCCTGCCTGACAGCCCAGGCCCACCAGGACACAGAGAAGTCCTGGAGCGAACGCTCGATGAACGACGACACGATGGAGGGGGATTTTCATCGGAATAATCTGACATGACTGGATTGAAAGGCGCCAGACGAGCACACAGGGAATGCGTGGCTTGAGTGGGGAGTGAGTCGAAGCGAGCGAGCGCACCCACCGTGCACGCGGGCGCGAAGGGTGACTTCCAGGTTGACCGTCGGAATCGCCCGGCCCTATCTCCGCGTTCCTCCCGCCTTCGGCTGGAGGCACGGAGGCGTGGACCGAATGGCGAGCGGAAACACCCCTTGGGTCGGGGTCATCATGGGCGGCAAGAGTGACCTCGAGTACCTGCAGCCGGGCATCGACGTGCTGAAGGAGCTGGGCATCCCCCACGAGGTGCGGGTGGTCTCCGCGCATCGCACGCCGGACTGGATGATGGAGTACGCGTCCACGGCCGAGTCGCGGGGCCTGTCGCTCATCATCGCCGCCGCCGGTGGCGCCGCCCACCTGCCGGGCATGGTGTCCGCGAAGACGCTGCTGCCCGTCATCGGCGTGCCCATGCCCACCACGCTGCTCAACGGCATCGACGCGCTGCTCTCCATCGTCCAGATGCCCAAGGGCGTGCCCGTGGGGACGCAGGCCATTGGCAAGCCGGGCGCGGCCAACGCCGCCCTGCACGCCGCGGCCATCCTCGCGCTGAAGTACCCGGAGGTGCGCGAGCGGCTGGCCGCCTGGCGCAAGGCGCGCACCGACGAAGTCATGGCCCACCGGGAGCTGTCATGAGCCCTCGCGTGGTGCTCCCCGGCGGGACGATTGGCATCCTCGGCGGGGGGCAGCTCGGGCGGATGATGGCGCTGGCCGCGCGCACGCTCGGCTTCCAGGTGCAGGCGTTGGACCCGGACGCGACGTGCCCCGCGCGCTCCGTCGTCGACCGCTGCCTCACCGCTTCCTTCGCGGACATCGCCGCCGCCGAGGAGCTGGCGAAGGGCTGCGACACCGTGACGCTCGAAATCGAGAAGGTGCCGCTGGCCACGCTGGAGGCGGTGGCCCGCCACACGCCCATGCGTCCGGGCGCGTCCGTGCTGCACGTCATCCAGCACCGAGGCCGACAGAAGGGCTGGCTCGCGAAGGGAGGCTTTCCCGTGGGGCCGTGGCGTGAGGCGCACTCGGCCGACGAGCTGGCCCAGGCCATCCAGGCGCTGGGCGGTCGGTGCTTCGTGAAGTCGAGCGAGGGCGGCTACGACGGGCGCGGTCAGGTGGAAGTCAAGACGCCCGCCGAGGCTCCCGCCGCATGGCGCGAGCTGGGTGAGCGCTCCGTCGTGGTGGAGGCCGCGCTGGACCTCCAGTCGGAGCTGTCCGTGCTGGTGGCGCGCAGTCCGAAGGGCGAGCTGGCGGTGTACCCGCCCGCGTTCAACCACCACGAGGAGCGCATCCTCGCGTGGTCGCTGTTGCCCGGCCCGCTGCCGGCCGGCGTCGCCGAACGAGCCACGGAGCTGGCCCGCGACATCACCGAGGCGCTCCAGGTGGAGGGCCTGCTGGTGCTGGAGCTGTTCCTGCTGCGCGACGGCACCGTGCTGGTGAACGAGCTGGCGCCGCGTCCGCACAACAGCTTCCACTCGACGGAGGTGGCCTGCCTCACCTCGCAGTTCGAGCAGGCGGTGCGCGCGGCGTGCAACCTGCCCCTGGGTTCGGTGGAGGTGGTGCGTCCGGCGGCCATCGTCAACCTGCTCGGGGACTTGTGGCTGCGCGAAGGCGGCCCCCGGTTCGAGGACGCGCTGGCGCTGCCCGGCGTGCGGCTGCACCTGTATGGCAAGCGCGACGCGCGCAAGGGCCGGAAGATGGGGCACCTGTCCGCGGTGGGCACCACGCCCGAGGATGCGCTCGCGAGGGTGAAGGCGGCGGCCGCGGTGCTCGGAGTCTGAGGCCATGAAGACGAACGCCGCGCGGCTGCTCGACTCATTGGGCGTGAAGTACTCGCTGCGCGACTACGAGGTGGACCCGGAGGACCTCTCCGCGGAGTCGGTGGCCACCAAGGTGGGCATGCCACCGGAGCAGGTCTTCAAGACGCTCGTCGCGCGGGGCGACCGCACCGGCGTGCTGATGGCGGTGGTGCCCGGCAACGCGGAGCTGGACCTCAAGGCGCTGGCCCGGCTGAGCGGAGATCGCAAGGTGGACACGGTGCCGCTGAAGGAACTCCAGCCACTCACCGGCTATGTGCGCGGCGGCTGCACGGCCATCGGCGGGAAGAAGGACTATCCCGTCTACGTCGATGAGACGCTGGAGCTGTTCGACGAGGTGGCCGTGTCCGCGGGCGTGCGCGGCACGCAGCTGGTGCTGGCGCCGGCTGACTACCTGCGGGTGACGAAGGCGAAGCTCGGCCCCATCTCCCGCGACAAGGCCTGAGCGGCCTTCACACCATCGACCCCTGCTCCGGCATGAAGAGCACCTTGCCGGACGTCATGTCCGCCGAGGCGATGCGCACCGCATCCCCCGCCGACTCCAGCGGCAGCCGCGCGCGCACCGGCGTCTCCAACTCGCGACCCACCAGCGACGGCACCCCCATCAGCGCCTTGAGCTGCTCGCGGCCGAAGCCCCGGCGCGCCCACTCCGAGAGCGCGAAGCCGTCCACCGTCTTGCGCCCGAAGATGACATCACCCGGGTCGAAGCGGCACTCCTGCTCCGACAGCGCGCCATACACCGTCACGCGACCGCCCTCGGGCAAGGCACCCAACAACTGGCCCGTCAGTCGCCCCGCCACCGCGTCGAAGGCGAGTGACACCTTGAGCTGGTGACACATGAGGCGCAGCCGCTCCTGGAACTCCGGCTCGTCGCTGCTCAGCACGTGCTCCGCGCCCAGTCCGCGCAACAGCTCCACCTGCTCCGCGCGCCGCACCACGTGCACCATGGGCACACCTCGCCGCCGCGCCAGCGCGCCCAGCATCCGACCCACGCTGCTCGCCGCGCCCGTCTGCGCCAGGGCCACGTGCGCGCCCTCGCGCGCGCGCTCCATCAGCACCCACGCGGTGAAGGGATTCACGAAGAGGCTGGCGCCCTGCTCGAAGGTGATGTGCGCGCGCAGGGGGATGCACTGCTGCAACGGCACCGCCGCGTACTCCGCCCACAGGCCATCTCCGCCCACGGGCGCGACACACGCGACGCGACGCCCCACGAGCAACTGCCCCGCCAGGCCTCCCGAGGCCACCACCGTGCCACTGCCCTCGAAGCCCGGCACCGTGGGCAGCGCGTTGCGCACCCCGTACTGGCCCCGCACGAACTGGAGGTCCGCCGGGTTGATCGGCGACGCCGCCATGCGCACCAGCACCTGCTTCGCGGAAGGTCGGGGAACGGCGCGGCGCTCCACCTGGAGGGATTCCGGCCGCCCGTCATAGGCCTTGAGGACCAGCGCGCGCATCACCACGGGGACAGGGGGGGCTTTCATCCGGCAGACCTTTTAATTCGCCCGTACGTGAAAGGGGGAGTCCCTTGGGCCTCCTCCGGGTCCGGAGTGTCGATGAACGCCACCATTTTGCAGTTGCACCACCGCGAAGCCTTTGAGCGCACCGTGACGCGCGCCCTCGCCGCGGGGGCCGGCGCGGGCCTGTTGCAGCTCGTCACCGCTCGCATCGGACTGCCCTTGCCGCTGGCCTGGCTCGTGCCCGCCGCCGTGGTGCTGGCGTGTGCCCAGGGAGACCGCTGGGACCGCATCCTCCTGGGGGGACTGGGTGTGGTGCTGACGGCGGTGCCGTATGCGCTGGGAATGGCGCCCGCCTGGACGGTGGCGTGCAGCGCGGCGGCGGCGGGCTCTCTGCTGGTGCGCGCGCGGCTGAGCGAGAAGGGCGTGGAGGGACAGGTGGCGGAGGCGCGCCCCACCCTCGTGCACCTGGGGCTCGGCGCGCTGCTGAGCGCGGGGCTCACGCTGGGCGGCGTGGAGATTGCCCGCGTGTTCTCCGCGCGGCTGGCGGACCTGGCCACGCCCGCGCTGCTCGCGGCGGGAGCGACGGGCGCCATCCTGGGACTCTTCGTGGGGCTGAGTTCGGTGGCCGCGCACCTGGCCCTCACCGCGGACCCCGTGGAGGCCCGCGCCGAGGAGCTGATTCCCCGACTGGCCGGTGACTTCCGGACGCAGTGTGAGCGCGCGCTCGCGCTGTATCGCCAGTGCGGTCAGTCGCTCGCGTTGTTGCCGCGAGAGCCCGCGCGCGAGGAGCTGGCCCGCACGCTGGCGAGAATCACTCGCGACGCGGTGGAGCTGGCCTCCGAGTGGGCTGGCGTGGAAGCGCAGCTCGAGGAGCGCGCCCAGGCGGAGCTGCAGGCCGAGCGCGCGGAGCTGGAACGCAGCGCCAGGGCCAGCACGGATGCGGTGGCGCGTCGACAGTTGGAGTCCGCGGCCGCGTCGCTGGCGGAAGAGGTCGAGCGGCTGGGAGAACTCAAGCTGCGACGCGAGCGAATCCTCGCGAGGCTGCGCGCGGAAGTCGCCCTGCTGGAGCGCGCGCGCGTGGCACTGCTGTCGCTGCGCAGTGGACAGGCCCAGCTCAAGGCCGCGGAGTTGTCATCGCTCGCGCGTCGGTTCCGCGCGCTGTCCTCCGTGCAGTGGGAAGAAGGTCAGAGCCTGGACGCGGTGGCCACCCAGGCGACGCTGGCCCAGGTCCCCGAGCCCGTCCGGACGGACTCGCCCTCGGCTGTCAACCCGGTCCAACCCGTCGAGGAGGGGCCCTCCGAAGCAGGCGCGGATTCTCGAATTCGCGTCCCATGAGCAGGATTCCCCGGATGTCAGGGCCAATCGAGCCGGTGGGAGGCCGTCGGCTCGTACGCTGAGTAAGAGTTGTGACGGTAGTGCGCAGGCATGAACTGTAGACGTGGGTACCGTCAGGTAACATTTGCCCCGTCATGACCCACCCCCTCGTCCGACAGCCCGGTCCGATTCCTCTCTGGTTGTGGAACGGCTCCGAGCCCGGGGTGACTTCCGCCTTCCAGCCCATCGTCGACTTGCGAGATGGCGAGGTCATCGGACACGAGGTGCTGTCGCGCGGACAGGGAACGCTCGAGTCACCGCACGAGCTGTTCACGCACGCGAGGATGTCGGGCTACACGTGGGAGCTGGAGCGCGCGTGCTGGACGTCCGCGCTGCGCCGCATCTCCACGTTGCCGGAGGACCAGCGGCGCGCGCCCTTCTTCTTCAACGTGAGTCCGGACGTGTTGAGCGACCCGCGCTTCGGGGATGGCTCCACGCTGGCGCTCCTGGAGCGCCACGGGCTGGGGCCTCGACATCTGGTGCTGGAGCTCACCGAGAAGGCGGTCATCGAGGATGGCGCGCTGCTGCAGCGCCTGACGCGTGAGTGCTCGGAGCAGGGCTTCGGGCTCGCGCTGGATGACTTCGGCGCGGGACACTCCGGACTGGTGACGCTGGTGCACTGCGTGCCGCGCTTCATCAAGCTGGACCAGGCCCTGGTGCGGGACATCCACCTGCACGACTACCGGCAGCACCTGGTGAAGTCGCTGGTGGCGTTCTCCTCCAGCGTGGACGCCATCCTCATCGCCGAGGGCGTGGAGACGTGGGAGGAGATGACGGTGCTGCTGCGGCTGGGCATCCGTCACGCGCAGGGATATCTGCTCGCCCGTCCCGCGCCGATTCCCGGACGTCCCACGGAGGCCTTCGAGACGCGACGTCGCGTGGCCATGCGCGCGCTGCTCCTGCGCGAGCGCGCGGATGACAGCACGGTGGGAGGTCTCGTCATTCGCCGGGCCACGGCCGATGCGACGGCGACGTCAGAGGCGGTGACGAACCTCTTCCGCGATGCGCCGCAGGTGGACCACGTGGTGGTGCTGGACGGCGCGCGGCCCCAGACGCTGGTGACACGGCGGAGCCTCGCGGCGGGCGGCGGGCGGCAAGAGCTTCCGCTGGTGGTCGAGGACCAGATGGCGGTGACGGCGCTCGTCGGACTGGCGATGGCGCGCGCGCCGGAGGCCGTCTACGACCCCGTGGTGGTGACGGATGCACAGGGCGAGTTCCTGGGCACCGTCACGATGAAGCAGTTGCTGCTGCGCGCCACCGAGCTCGTGGAGCGCCACACGGCGAAGTAGGCCCGGCTCACTCCCACGCGAGGTGCAGGCGACCGTCCTCGAAGATGAGGCCCGCGTCTTCCAGTCCCGTGGAGCCGTTCTCCACCTGGGGCAGCACGTTCCTCGGAGGCGCCAGCAGCGTGTCGCGGCCCTTCGTGAAGCCCTGCTCGCGCACCAGCACCATGTACGCGCGGCCCAGGGCCACGGCCCGCTCGCGCGACGGCGTCAGCAGCCACGCCAGGTCCTTGTCCCCTCCTCGCGCGGCCCGGCGCACGGACGTCTCATCCACCGTGCCTTTCGGAAAGAAGCGCGTGAGCAACTCCTCGTTCGCGCGGAACTCGTCGCCGCCCTTCACTCGCTCGAAGTACGTGAGCACTTCCGGCTTCGCGTGGCCCGCCTGTGGCACGTCGGGGATGCCGCGCAGGTCTTGATGCCGCCACCCTTCCCTGCCCGGCACCTTGCGCGGGAATCCGAAGGTCTGGTCCACCGTCACGCCCAGGTTGGTGTGACAGCCCATGCAGAACGCGTGCTCCTCCAACGTCTGCACCCGCAAGCGGCCCTTCGCGTCCTCGATGAAGCCCTGGAGGCGCCAGCCGAACTCGTTGATGAGCCCCAGCTCGGGCGTGCCAGGGAACGCGGGCAGCCGGTTGCGCATCTTCTTCTCCTGCTCCGCCGCATAGAAGGCCATCACCTGGTCTCCCGCGTACTCCTCGTCCTTGCGCGAGTAGCGGACCTCCTTCATGCGCGCCGACAACAACGTGGGCGCATCCGGGTCCACGTACCGCACGGTGTGGAGGAACTCGACGCCGCGCGGATAGAAGTCCCGGCGCACGGCGATTTTCGCGGCGCCTCCCGCGTAGGTCTTCGGCAGGCCGCGCACCTCCTCGACACCGGAGGTCAACACGCCGTCCCCATTCACATCCACGCCCCCCGAGCGCTCGTCCACCGGCTCCACCCGTCGCCGCGCCGCCACCACCTCCAGCAGCCCGGGGTCCATCGTCATCGCCGCTTCGAGGATGGCGAGATTGAGCCGGTACACGTCTCGCGAGAGCCTTCCGTCGGCGTCGCGCTGGAACACCTCCGGGAGCCGGATGAAGACGTCGTCCGTGTTTCCATTCGTCGGCCAGAACGTGCCGAGGAACGGCTTGTAGCGGACGGCTCGCCAGCCGCTTCCGTCGAGCGCGAAGCCCTCCGCGTCGAAGCCTCGCGAGAGGTTCAGGTCCGGCACCCAGCCCTTGAATCCACCGGGACGCTGGAGCAATGACTCGCGCAGTGACGCGTAGTTGTCCTCGCGGATGTACTTCAGCACCTCGTCGTCGGAGATGTCCGCGAGCGCGGCGGTGCGGTCGACGAAGAGGTTGCTCCACTGGTTCAGCAGGCCCACGTCGCTGAAGGCGTACTCGGCCTGCAGCGACTCGTCGTCCATGACGTTGAAGCCGACGCCCCCGGTGTGGCACGTCCAACAGGGGTTCGAGACACCTTCCGTCTTCGTGTAACACATGGACGGAATGGGGGCCTCACGGTTGGCCACGGTGCTCCCGCTCGCCAGGGCTTGCGCGAGCGGGTCGAAGGGAGGCTCGGGGATGCGCGTGGAACCACGCTGCCTCCACACCCCCGCGGAGGCGAGCAGGCTTCCCAGCGCGAGGCACAGGACGAGGACGCCTCTGGCGCCTCCCTTCGAGATGATGGGCATCGGTGTCGTTCTCCTGGACGGGCGCGCGACTACGGCCAGACGCTGTAGCTGTCCTCGCCCGGATGCTGGACGCTGACGAACAGGGTCTTCATGTCCGCGCTGAACGCGGGGCCGGTGGCCTCCGCGTCGCTCGGCATGGACAGCACGCGGAAGGCCTTGCGGAAGTACGCGCTGTCCCGATGCGCCGGGCTCTGGTTCAGGTAGTAGATGCCGTCGGCCACCTTGTTGACGCCGAAGTTGCCGTCGGTGCCGAACCACACCCCGCCGTCACGGTCGATGGCGAGGTTGTCCGGCTTGGCCGCGGAGAACTCCGGCGTGGCGCTCGTCGCCGCCGTCTCGCCCTTCCACACGCGGAAGAAGGTGAACGTCCGCGAGCCGCCCGGTGCCGCCGGGTTGGCCTCGCGCATGCCGAAGATGGAGCCCACCCGGTCCGTCGCCCGGTTGTCCGTGGCACCGCGCGCCTTCGTCACCCAGGCCCCATCAGGCCCTCGCGTGGCGGTGGCGACGCGGCCTTGCTGGTCCAGCGCCGTCGGGTCGCCGTGCTCGGTGAAGGCCACGTACAGCAGCGGCGTGCCGCCGGGGTCCTTCGGGTTCCACTCGAGGTCCTCGGGACGGTTGAGTTCCATGACGCCAACCTTGTTCGCCGCCGTCCACAGCAGCTTGCGCACCTGGTCGTCGTCCGTGAAGCCGCCGATGGCGTTGTAGCTGACGTCGCGCAGCGCGGTGCCCACCGTCATCGTCGGCTGCCCGAGCGCCTCGCCGTTCGGCGCGAGGTCCGCGCTGTCCAGGCTCAGCGCCACCCAACTCCCCTGTCCAGGCGCCTGCTCGGTGGGGATGACACCGCCCACCAGCGTGTCCCCGGTGCCGTTATCCAGACCGGCGAAGTGCGCGGCGTAGAGCGTGCCCTGGTCGAGCAGCGCGCGAATCTCCGCCTTCGTCATGCCCGCCGTGTACGGACGGCTGGAGACGAACTTGAAGATGCGACCGCCTCGGCGGTCATCGCCGCCGTAGATGACGACGGGCTGGTCGACGAGCAGCTTCCAGTTCGCGTCGACGACGAAGGCCGCGTTCTCCCAGTGGGCGCGGCCCATGACGCCCAGCTTGCGGTGGCCCGCGCCGGGCTTCGATGCGTCCTTGCCGTACCAGAGGTCCGCCGGCTGGCCCGGGTCGATTTCGGTGAGGAAGCCGTAGCCGTCCTTCCGGTGCGACGAGCGCGAGTCGGAGCTGATCATGTCGCCCGACGTGGGAGACGAGAAGTCCGGCGCGAGCGGAGCCCCCGTCACCATGCCCGGCGCGTTGGGAATCCAGTCGTTCTTGCCGGTCCACAGGCCGCCTTCCGGATCGCCGTAGACACCCTGCACGTTCTCCTCGCCCGTGAAGATGGTGCCCCACGGCGTCTGTCCACCAGAGCAGTTGGAGTGCGTGCCGGCGACCACGCCCGAGGCCAGGTCGGCGCCGGAGTCGTCACGGTCCACGCCGGACAGCGACATGCCGACGACTTTCGCCAGCGTCGTGCTGGAGGCGTCGTAGCGCAGGTTGCCCGCGTTGCGGTCCACGGCCCACTCGCCGGTGGCTGGGTCCTGCACGACGCGAATCCAGGTGCCGCCCACCTGCTTCTTCCATTCCTTGTTGTAGGCGATGAGCGCGTCGTCCTGCCACGTGGTGCCATCCGTCACCGAGTTGGACAACGTCCCGCTGTTGCGCAGGAAACGCGCGAAGTCCAGGTGCTGGCCGATGGGCGCGGTGCCGACGCGGGGCTTCGTGCCGGAGATGTACTCGTGGTTGATCCACATCCATCCCGCCGAGCCGCTCCCCTTGAACTGGGGCGCGTTGCCCTGGGCGGACCAGCCGTCACCGAAGAACGCGATGTAGTCGACGTTGGCGCCGAAACGAGCGCCCGTCTTGCTGAAGGTGATGGGGTCCATCCACTTGATGACCGTGGAGGAGAACAGGCCCGGCACCGTGCGCACCGAGTCGGTCGACGCGGGAGGCAAGGGGAAGACGAGCGGCGTCGGCAGCGAGCCAGCGACGAACTGGTCCACGCGAGCCTTCACGTACTCCGCGAGGTTCGTCGCGCCGGTGCCCAGGTCTCCACGGAACGTGAGCGCGATGACGGAGGACAGTGGGGTGCCGGCCTCCACACCGGGGGCGCGCGTCACTGCGCCGGGGCCAGGCTGTCCCTGGGAACCGGGGCCCGCGGGGCCGGGTCCACCGTTCTCGCCGGGGTCGCCATCGTCACCAGGGGTGCCGGGGGTGCCAGGCTGTCCATCCGCGCCATCCTGTCCGTTGGAGCCGGCGGGACCGGCGGGGCCCGTGTCACCGTCGCAAGCGGTGATGGACAGGGTGCTACCCAGAAGCATCGCGCCGGTCGCGAGCCGCAGCAGTCGAGAAGACATGAAGCACTTCCTCCAGGGGTTTCGCGCCCGACACGAGCGTGTCCGGGCGCGAGCGCATCCTGAGGAGGCCATGTGGCAGCGGCTTGTTCAGTGCGTCACTTCTTCATCACGTCACGCGCGCGCAACGTCACGCACGGGCAACGAGCACCGAAGTCACGGGGCGATGCTGATGGTCGACACGCCCTCGAACTCCACCTGCGCGCCCTTGCGCACGCCCTTCTTCTCCGCCCAGCCCGCGGGCACCTCCAGCACGTACTGACTGGGCGCCCCCACCGAACGCGAGTCGAGCGTCTTCGGCACCGCGCGCGACACCACCCCCGCGATGTGCAGGTCCGAGGTGATGAAGATGATGTCCAGGGAGATGAGCGTGTTGCGCATCCAGAAGCCCTGCATCTCCTGCGACGGGAAGAGGAACAACATGCCCTTCCCCTCCGCCAGGTCCGTGCGCCACATCAACCCGCGCTGACGCGAATCCGGCGTGGCGGCGACCTCCACCTCCACCCGATGCACCCCGCCAAAGGCGTCCTTGAGCCGCACATGCGCACGCGGCAACGGCGGGCTCACATAGTCCTTCGAGGTGACGTCGGTGACAGGCGGTCGCACGGGGGCCGGAGGCGTGGAAGGCTGTTGGCCCTGCGCTTCCTGCTGGCAGGCGCCCAGCAGCAGCGGAAGGAGCAGGGGCGCGAGCCAACGAGGCGTCTTCATGGATGCTGGGGATGCAGCGGCTTGTTGAGCAACTTCTCGGTGAGCTCCGGCCCGAGACTGTCGGACATCAGCCGCTCCACCACCGTCTCGAACTCCACCCGCTGCGAATCACTGCTGTAGATGAAGCGGATGCCCATGCCCGGCTCGTCGCCGTCCGCCTTGGACCACACCACCTCGCCCAACAACTCGAAGGGCGCCTCCCGGTGCGGCACCGTCAGCTTGAAGAGGAAGCGCGTGCCAATGGGCAGCGGCTTCTTCGTCTTGATGAACGTGCCACCCTTGCTGATGTTCTTCGTGTAGTCCGCGAAGAACGAGTTGAGCTTCTTGTAGTCGACCTTCAGCTCGATGGGCGCGCGCCCGTGCTGGCGGTGCTCGGGACCTGTCTTCTGTTCGGACATGCGACTGGGGAGTATAGGTGAGGCCATGGAGCAAGTCCTCACCCGTGCCCGCGCTCTGTCGCGCCGCCCGGCCGTCCTGGCCCCCCTGCTCCTGCTGGCGGGCGGCGGCTCGGCCCTCGTCCTCCTCCCCCTCTTCGGGGTCCCCGGCTTCGAATTGAGCCTCGCCCTGGCCATCGCCGTGGGCCTGCTCGGCGGGGGTCCAGGCGTCGCCGCCGCCTTCCAGGAGCGCCGCATCATTCTGGGCCAGGAGCCCAGGCCCCCGGCCGCCGCCGTCCCCCAGAGCCCCGGCGCCGCGGTGGGTCGAGCCCTGGGCGCCGCCCTCGTCCTCAATGTCGGCGCGCTCATCCCCCCCTTCCTCGCCTCCACCGTCTTCGCCTGGCTGCGCACCTCGTGCGACCCCTTCGAGCTGGTGGGTTTCTATCCCATGCTCACCCTCCCCTCGGCCGTGCTGGCCTCGGCGTCGGGAGTCCTCTGCGGCTTCAAGGCCCGGCGGCCCTCCCGGGGGGTGGCACTGCACGTGCTGCTCGTCCTGCTGTCGCTCGTCCCCACCGTGTGGCCCATCGTCGCCGGTCCCCAGGTCTTCGCCTTCAACCACTTCCTGGGACACCTGCCCGGCCCCCTCTACGACGAGGCCCTGGTGATGACGCCCGCGCTGGGCTGGTTCCGCCTGGAGACCCTGCTGTGGGCCTGGGTCCTGGCGGGGCTCGCCGCCGCGATGCTGGACCTCGGCGCCGGCACCCTGCGCCGCGCGAGCGTGCGCCCCTGGAGCCTGGTGGCGCTCGCGCTCCCCATGTCCGCCATCCTCTTCCTGGAGGTGAAGGGCCCCCAGCTGCGCACGCGGATGACGGACGCCTACCTCGCGGACACCCTGGGCGGCGTGCGCGACACGGAGCACTTCCGCCTCCACTACCCCCGGGGCAAATCGCGCGAGGACGTGGACCGCCTCGCCCGTGACATGGAGTTCCGGTGGATGCAGGTGCAGCGCTTCCTCGGCGTGGCCCCCACCGAGCGCATCCGCGTGTGGCTCTATCGCAACGAAGAGGAGAAGCAGCGCCTGGTGGGCGCCGGCCGCACCCAGTACGCCAAGCCCTGGCGGTATGAGCTGCACATCCAGGACAAGCCCTTCCCCCACTCCACCCTGCACCACGAATTGGCGCACGTCATGGCCGCCCCCGCCGGCAGCGGCCCGTTCCGAGTCACCACGCGCCTGGGACTCTGGCCCCTCATGGGTGTCATCGAAGGGTTCGCCGTCGCCGCCGACGGCCCCGCCCAGGGCGACCTCACCCTGCACCAGTGGGCCGCGGGCATGCGCCGCCAGAAGCTGGCCCCGGACATGCGCAAGCTGATGGGGCCGCAGGGCTTCTACCAATCCGCTCCCGCTCGCGCGTACACCGTGGCCGGCTCCTTCCTGCTCTACCTCGCGGAGACCTACGGCGCGGACAAGCTGCGCGCGCTCTACGCCCACGCGGACTTCGACGACGCCTACGGGCGTCCGCTGGACGAGCTGGTCTCCGAGTGGGAACGCCACGTGGACGCCCTGCCCCTCGACGACACGGCCATCGCCCGCGCCTTCGCGCGCTTTCGCGCCGGCAGCCTGTTCAGCCGCGCCTGCGCCCGCGAAGTCGCCCGACTCACCGAGTCCGCGCGCGCCTCGCTGGTGGGAGACCCCGCGGATGCGCTGGAGCGCTACACCCGCGCCGCCTCGCTCCAGCCGGAGGAGCCCTCGTTCCGCCTGGGCGAAGCCGCCGCGCTGTCCGCGCTGGAGCGCTACGACGAGGCCACCTCCGTGCTCTCCACGCTCGCCCATCAGGTCAAGGCCCAGGCCGTCACCGCGGCCGAGGTCGCCATGGCCCGCGCGGACGTGGAGGCCCGACGCCAGCAGCCCGAGCAGGCGCGCCGCTACCTGGACGAGGTCCTCTCCCTGGACGCCACGCCCGAGCTGACGCGCACCGCCCAGGTGAAGCTCGCGGCGCTGGACTCCACCGCGCGACGCGAGGCCATCGACGCGTACTTCCAGTCGACGCGCGAGGAGCTGCGCCTGCTGATGCTGACGCGCGCCCTCCAGGCCGTGCCCCAGGACGCGTACCTCAACTACCTTTTGGGCCGCCGACTCCAGCAGGTGGGCTCGCCCATCCTCGCCGGCGAATACCTCCAACGTGCGCTGGCGGACGGTTCGCTGCCGGAGGCCCTCCGCCGGGAGGCCCTGCGCGTGAAGGTGGAGGCCGCCTACCTCGCCGGGGACTGCGGCGCGGTGCGCCACGAGGTCGGGGTCCTTCCAGACTTCGGAACGGCCTTCAAGGCCACCGCCCAGGAGTGGCGGGAGCGGTGTGATTTCGAGGAGAAGACCTTCCAGGGGCCCCTGGTGCCACGACAGGCTTTCCGCTAGCCGCGCTTTCCGCTAGGCAGGCAGCCCACACAGCGGCGACGAGCCAGCCCATCAGGAGGGAAGCGATGCGGTTCGAGACGAGGCAGCGAATCCAGGGGACGGTGGACGAGGTGGAGCGCGCGCTCCTCGACGAGCGGTACTTCGAGTTCCTCCTCAAGTACCACGGCGTCTTGCTGGAGCTGGCGCCGATTGAAGTGAAGACCGAGGGCGACCTGGTGAAGCGCAAGGTGCGCTACCGCCCCAAGCCGGTCATCGAGAGCATCGGCCCCAAGCGCGTGCCGCCCGAGTGGTTCGCCTTCATCGAGACGTCCACCTACGACAAGCGCCGCAAGGAGCTCACGTTCACCAACACGCCCACGTCGGGCACCATCTCCAAGATGCTGGTGAACACCGGCACCATGCGCTTCCGTGACCTGGGCGCCGGGCAGACGGAGCGGTCGATGGACGGCGAAATCTCCCTCAAGCTGCCCTTCCTGATGAAGCCGCTGGCGCTCATCGGCGAGAAAATCATCCAGGGCGAGGGCCTCAAGATTCTCGACAACGAGATTCCGGTGCTCAACCGGTTCATCTCCGAGGTCATCCGCAAGGGCTGAGGCACGCGGAGTGCAGGTGGGGCCGGGGGAATGGGTTGACTTCTCATCCATTGTCTTCGTAAGGCCCCGCCATGCTCATCCGCTTCCTCGCTCTCTGCGCCCTGACCCTCCTGGCCGCCTGCGCTCCGAAGCGCATCCCCGGCACCGAAATCGACGACACCTCCGACACGCGGGCCATTTTGTCAGTGATGGAGCAGTACCGGTCTGCCATTGAGGCACGCGACGCGAAGGGCATCCAGGCCCTGGTGTCCAAGGACTTCCGTGAGGATGGCGGCACGCCGGGGGACCCCGAGGATGACCTGAACACGGCCAACCTCGTGCCCTACCTGGAGACGCTCTTCCCGCAGCTCCAGTCGCCCAAGGTGGAGCTCGACGTGCGCCGGGTGCAGGTGGGCAAGGACATGGCCACCGCCATCTATTACTGGAAGGTGAGCTGGCGCATGCCCAGCCTCACCCCCCGCCCCCAGAAGGAGGCGGAGTTGGAGCAGATGGTGTTCCGGCTCGAGGATGGCCGCTGGAAGATCCTCTCCGGCATCTGAAGCCGCGTCGACTCCGGGGCGCGTCATGGCGCCCCGGTAGCTCACAAGCCCAGGAGCGTCGCGTAGCCCGAAGGCCCCATGGCCGACAGCGCGCGCGCCCGGGCGAGATAGGTGCGGTAGTCCTTGCGCACCAGCTTGTCCGCCGGCAGCGGGGACAGGTGGTAGTCGCGGATGCGGCTGGCCGTGAATCGCACCGCCCCGAAGAGCGCGTGGCCGAAGAGGTTGGCCCGCTCCACGGCAGACAGCGGCCGGATGTCCTGGTAGCCGCGCACCAGCGCCTCGCACAGCTCCGGCAGATACCCGCCGCCATCGAAACACCAAGCGTTCAGGGTGATGACCAGATCCAACCCGTACGCCTCGCGGCAGGCCATCTCGAAGTCGAAGAAGGCCCCCACGCTACCGCCCAGCCACTTCACATTGTCGGTGAAGAGGTCCGCGTGGATGACGCCGAGCGGCTCCAGGCCCAGGCGTTGTGACTCGGCCGTGTCGAGCAGGCGCTCCAGTTCCCCGGCGATGGTGGCCAGCGTCGCATCCGGGTGACGCGACAGCTCCGCCAGCCATCCGCGCACGACGTCCGGTGAGTACGGGTTGGTGCGCGAGCCGCTGAAGGACTGCGTGTCGCGGTGCAGCTTGCCCAGCTCCGTGCCCAGCCGCTCCAGGTGCTCGGAGGTGAGGTTCGGATGGCGCAGCTCCTCGCCCGGCAGCCAGCGGAAGACGCTGACGCGCCCGCCCTCGAGTTCGACGAACGTCGCTCCGTCGCGCGTGGTGAGCTGCACGGGCGAGGGGAAATGGTACGCGGCCAGGTGGGCGAGCAGCGCGGACTCGAAGCGCAGGTCATCCGACGAGCGCACCGTCGTGTGGCGAACGAAGTAGCGGCCGGTGTCCGTCTCCAGCCGGTGGTTGGTGTTGATGGAGCCCTGGGGAATGGGCGTCACGCTCCGCACACTCCCCAGTCCGAAAATGTCGGCGACGCGAGTGAAGACCTCGGGGGACAGCGCCGTGTGAACCGCCATTGCTCACTCCTCCCATGCTCGGGGCCCGCTCCATTGACACCTGGGAGGGGCGTACCTAATAGCATCCAACTCCAGCGCGGGGAGACAGGTCCATGGGCACCGAGGTTCAGGGCGACTGGAAGCGGCGCGAGAGCTGGAAGAGCGCGCTGGTGCAGGTGGCCGTGGTGGCCGTGGTGCTCGCGGGCGCCGTCACCTACTTCGTCCACCGGGGCGCGGTGCGAAAGGAGACAGAGGAGCGCATGCGCGCGGCCCGCTCGGCGGCCCTCCGGGGCAACCCCGCGGACCTGACCCGCGCCATGGCGGAGCTGGAGACGCTCTTCCAGGTGGACGCCGAGGCCCGCGACGGCCAGGCCCTGGCCGCCGACATCCAGACAGTGCTGTGGCTGGAGCACCACCAGCCCGGCGCCGATGCCAAAGCGCGCGAGTACCTGTCCCGCGCCGAAGCACTCGACTCCCGCTCCGGCGAGCGCTACAGCGCGCGCGCCCTGCATCTGCTCGCGGAGGGCAAGACGGCCGAGGCGGAGAAGTACCTCGCGGACCTCCAGGCCCAGGGCGCCAACAGCCCGCGACTCACGCTGGCCCTGGCCCTGACGCTCCAGGCGAAGGGAGACCTGCCCGGCGCGCGTCAGGCGTTCGCCCGCGCCGCCGAGGGGGCCTACCGGGACACGCGCTTCACCACCGCGTACGCGGAGGCCCTGCTCGACGAAGGCCAGCACGCCCAGGCGGTGGAGGTCTTCGAGAAGACCACCAGCGTCAACCCGGACCACCTCATGGCGCGGCTGGGCGCGGGGCTCGCGTATGCGTACCAGGGCAAGAAGCTGGAGGAGGCGCAGCGCGCGCTCGCCACGGCCTCCGAGAAAGAGGCGGAGCTGACGCCCTCGCTGCGCTCCCGCATGGGGGCCCTGAAGGCGGAGCTGGCGCTGACGCGGGGCGCGACGGACGAGGCGCTCCAGGAAGCGGACGCCGCGCTGAAGACGGTGCCGGATGACGTCTACGCCCTCTTCGCCCGGGCCCGGGCCCTGTCGGCGCGGAAGGGCCCGGAGGCGCGCGCCGCCTTCGATGCCGCGGTGGCGAAACGGCGCACCGCGCCCCTGCTCTACCTGGATGGCGCGCGCAGCCTCCAGGCGTCAGGCGACAACACCGGAGCGCTGGCGCTGCTGGACGCATACGAGGGCACCTTCGGCGCCATCCAGGTGGCCACCGCCGACGGCAAGAAGGTCAGCCTCCTGGAGCAGGACGGCCGCTACTGGCTCGCCCGGGGCGGGCTGCTGGAGGCCGCGGGCCAACAGGACGACGCGCTCACCGCCTATGACAAGGCCATCGCCGCGAAGGGCGTCGGGCTGGCGCGAGCCCAGTACGCCAAGGGCGCGCTGCTGGTGCTCCGCAAGGACTACGAGGGTGCGAAGGCCCTGCTGGCCACCGTGGCCCCGGACACGGGCGCGGGCACGCTGCCGGAGGCATATACCGCCATGGGCGACCTGCTCTTCGCGCAGAGCGCGTACGCGGCGGGCTGTCAGCACTACTACTTTGGCCTCGTGCGGGCCCGCTCACAGGGGACGTCGCGCGACGAGCTGGCCGCGCGCATCGACTCCGTGAAGAAGGGCCTGGAGTCCGCGGGCCAGGGCCCCATGGCCAAGGCGTGGATGAACGAGACGGGCGCCCTGCTCCAGTGAGCCTGGGCACCCGCGTTCCTACAGCAGCTCCGAGGCCTCCAGCGGACGGTACTTGGCGCGGACGATGCGCCACTCACCGTCGGTCTCCTTCTCGAACGTCCCCTCGATGAGGTAGGCGTTGAGCACGCTGTCCGCCGCCAGGTCCTTCAGGTTCTCCGCCTGGGAGCGACCGAAGATGAAGCGGGCCTGGAAGTCGCCCTGCGTGGGGGAGACTTCGTGCACCTCCAGGTTCGTCGTGAAGATGCGGACCCACTGGCCGCGCAGCACCTGGCCCGTCAGCACGCCCCGGACCTGCCGGTTGTCCCAGCCGCCGTCCGTCTTGAAGCGCTCGGACACGCCCTCCATCACCCCGGAGATGTCCTTCTGCTCCGCGGCGCGCGTCATGGTGATGACCTGCCGGGTGATGGCCTCCGGGACTCCCGGCTCCCGACGCGGCCAGAAGTAGAGCACCGCACCGGCCGCCATGAGGGCCAGCGCCACCCCCACCACCTTCGAGCGCGACAACATCACCATTCGCTCCTCACGCCGCCTCGGGCTCGAGCACCAGCTCGTCCGCGTCGATGATTTCCAGGGGCCGCAGCGCCTCGCCAATCTGCTTCAGGCGGCGGTCCGACAGCTGCTCCAGGTACGTGCGGATGTGCGGGAAGACTCGCACCAGTTCGTGGAACGCGTTGCGCTCCAGGAAGGCCGCCGCCGTCTTGCGCGTGGCCGCCACGGTGGCCGACGCACGCAGGCCCGTCAGCAGGGAGATTTCCCCCGCCACGTCACCCTCGCGCAGCACGCCCAGCGTCACGGTGCCGCCCGCCGGGTCCTCCTTCTGCACCACCAGCTCTCCGGCCAGCACCAGGAACAGCCCTGGCGAGTGCTCACCCTCCACCAGCACCTTCTCGTGCCCCTGGAGCGCGCGGAAGGCGAAGCGCTGCAGCATGGCTCCGCGCTCCGACTCCGGCAGCGTCTGGAACATGGGCGAAGTCGCCATCAGGTTTCGCGCCATGCGCTGCTGCGCGAAGTCCGCCAGCACCTGCGGCACGGCCGGGTGATTCTTGGCCACGGCGTTGAGGTGCTCGCGGCGAATCTCGAAGACCTCCGTGTCCGACACCGCGGACACCGTCGCGGTGGGAGGCGCGCCCGTCAACAGGGCAATCTCGCCGAAGATGGAGCCACCGCCGAGGAAGCCCAGTGTCTTCGCCTCGCCGTCCATCTGCCGCGTCACCTCCGCCTTGCCCGCGACGAGCACGTAGAGGTGGTCGGCCGGCTCGCCCTCTCGGCTCACCACTTCCTCCGGCCGCACCCGACGCCAGGCCATGCGGCCCACCAGGTCGATGAAGGCCTCCCGGTCCAGCTCCGCGAACAGCGGCAGCGGAGGCCGGCTGTTGGGGTCCGCGGAGCCGCCCGGGTCCGGCGCGGCCAGCACCTCGATGGCGCGGTTGGAGAGCTCCTCGCCCACCAGGCCCATCAGGTCCGTCTCCACCTTGCCGTCGTACAGCGTCTCCGGCGGCAACGGCGGGGGCACCGCGGCTCGGCCCGGCGCGCTGCGCACCGCGCGCGAGTGGACGCGGATGAGCGTGTCCTTCAGGCGTCGCTCGTTGGGGGCCAGCTCCAGGGCCAGCTTGCACGCGGCCATGGCGGACAGCAGGTAGTCGCGGCGCAGGAGTCCCTCCGCGCACGCGTGGTACGACGTGACGGCGCGCTCGCGCTCGCCCAGCTCCGCCAGACACCGGGCCGCCATCATCCGCGAGCGGTGGTCCGCGGGGACGCGACGTACGGCCTCCGCGAACACGGCGAGGGCGCGCTCGAACTGGCGCTCCTCGATGAGGTCCATTCCGAGTTCACGCAGCGACGACTCGCTCATCCCATGTCTCCACGAACCTTCGTTGTTGCAGCAGCGCCGCTCACGGCTGGAGCTCGCTCAGGTACATCTCCGCCTTGCGCTTCGTATCCGAGCCCTCGGGCGCTGTCTCGATGACAATCTTGAACTTCACCGCCGCGGACTGGGGGTCCCTGTCGCGCTCGATATAGGCGCGCATGTAGAGCTCCTCCACCTTCTTCTGCAGGTCGTCCAGGCCGTCACGCGCCCGGCGGTCCCCCGGGTTGAGGCGCAGGGCCTCGCGGAAGTTGAGCCCCGCCGCCGCCAGGTCCCCCTTCTTCAGCGCCGCCTGTCCCGCCGCCAGGGCCGCCGACGCCAGCTGCTCGTCCAGCGTGTTGCCCAGCGAGCCCTGGAAGCCAATCTGCCGGTACAGCTCCGCCGCCCGGCGCAGCGGCTTCGACGCCGACTCCAGCGCGTTGGACGCCAGCTTCTTCTGCGCGTCGTCCAGCGAGCGCTGGAACTGGGGAATGAGCGTCTTCAACTGGCGCGCCCGCTCCTTCACGTCCTTCTCCGCCTTGTACTTCTCCGTGACGCGGTCGCACTCCAGCACCGCGCGCTGATAGTCGCCGCCGTTGAAGCGCCGCTCCACGTCGGTGAAGGCCTCCTCGAGGAAGAGCTTGCGCTCCTCCTTGGCGTTCAGCGCGGCGCGCTCGCGGTTGGCGCGGTCCCTTCGCGCACCGTCCGCGGACTCCTTCGCCAGCTCCGCCTCCAGGTCCTGGAGCTTCTGCGCATAGGCCGGCTTGTTCAGGTCCGGCACGCGGTCCAGCAGCGGACGCGCCGCCTCCGGGTCCCGGGCCGCGAGCGCGTCTTCCATCTGCTGGATGCGGAACGCGGCGTCCTTCTCCTCCAGCTCCGTCTCCAGCTTGCGCCGGATGTCGTCCATCTTGGCCGTGCCCTGCGGCGTGGCCGCGAGCTTCGTGCGCGCCTCCTCGAACTGCTGGGCGACCATCAGCGCGCGCACGGACTCGAAGGACTGCACCACCTCCAACTGCTTGCTCGCAGCCTTGCCCAGGCCCTCCTCGTCGACGCCCGGCCGCAGCTTCTCCGCCTCTTCCACGAGCCGCACCGCGGTGGCGTAGTCGTCCGCGCGCACCGCCTCGCGCGCCTTCTGCATCAGCAGCTTCGAGCGCTCGATGTTCGGATCCACCGGCGGCGGAGGCGGCGGCCCGGAGGGGATGAACAGCAGGCCCAGCATCAGCAGCACCACCACACCGCCACCCACGGCGATGAGCAGCTTCGTCTTCGAGTTCGGCCCTCCACCCGTGACGGCGCTCCTGGGGGGCGGACGGGGACGGGGGATGGCGATGGCGCCCTTGCCCTTGTTCTGCGCCTTGTCCTGGAACCCGTCCGGCACCCGGTAGTTGGCGTTGGTCATCTCGTTCAGCCGGGGATCATTCGGATCCACGTCTGAACCACGAGCGGCGCCCGCGGCCTTCCGGGCTTCGTCCTTCTCCTTGGCGGCCTCCTCGCGCTCGCGCTTCTCCTCGGCCTCGCGAGCCTCCGCCTGCGCGCGCATCTCCTTGATCTGCTCCGCCTCGTCCACGAAGCGAAGGCGCGTCTTGCCCATGGCGATTTCATCGCCGTGCTTGAGCAGACACTCGTCCACGCGCTGATCATTCACCTGGGTGCCGGAGATGCTGCCCAGGTCTCGCATCGCCACGCCGGTCTGGCCGTAGACGAGCTCCAGGTGCCGGCGCGACACCGACTGGTCGTCCAACACGAAGTCGCAGTCCTTGCCGCGCCCCACCACCATCCGCACGCCCTGGAAGCGCTTCTTGCGCCCCCGGTCCGGTCCGGCCAGCACCAGCATCTGCACGGGCGGACCGGCGCGCGTGGACTCGGAGTTGTCGTCGTCGTCGTCGCGGCGCACCGCGTCCTCGCGCGACTCCGGCACGGCGCCCACGCGCGTCTCATCCGTGCGGGAGCGGGGAGGTTGCGCGTCACCGTACAGCTCCGGGTTCGCGGGGCCGTCGGGATAGCCTTCTTCCCCGGAGAGGGGTGCGGCGAAATCCTCGTCGGCGGGTGACGCCTCGCGCGGAGGGCGAGCCCGGGCTGACGGCTTCGCCGATGGAGAGTCCGCCCCCGCGTCACCGCCGGAACGGCCGGCGCCAGCGCGAGGAGAGGATGGAGGACGAGCAGGCATGGGGTGGGGTCCAGGTTCCGAAACGTCGGCCATCTTAAAGCGCCGGCCCCCACGGTGGGAATGCGACAGGCCAGCCCGCGGGGAAAGAAGGGCGGCCATTGTCCGTTGCTCCCGGAGATTTCCCCTCCTATGTAGGTTTCCACACCCCCCACCGCTTCACCGAGGGAGTTCCTGAATGCCCCAAGCGTCCGCGCCGACCCGACGCGCCCCTTCTTCCCAGCTCGCCCCCCTGGCGGCCCGGCGGCCCTCGCCCGCTCCCCTGCTGCCCCAGCCGCTGCTCGAGCGACTGCTGGCGGTGGCCATGGAGCGCGGGGGTGACTTCGCGGAGGTCTACGTGGAGCGCACCCACAGCACCAGCGTGGTGCTGGAGGAGTCGCGCATCAAAAGCGCCCAGACGGGCCTGGTTCAGGGCGTGGGGGTGCGGGTCATCTCCGGAGGAAAGGTGGGGTACGCCTTCTCCGACGACTGGGACGAGCCCGCGCTGCTGCGGGCGGCCTCCACGGCGGCGATGATTGCCCAGGGCCAGGGCTCCGAGCGCGCCTTCCCCGTCTCCCGCGTCGCGGTGCCCAGCCACTACCGGGTCCCCACCCCGCTGTCGGACGTGGAGGTGTCGCTCAAGGCGTCCCTGCTGACGCGCGCGGACCAGGCGGCTCGCGCGTTCGACTCGCGGGTGACGCAGGTCAATGGCGCCTACGCGGACCAGACGCGGCGCCTCGCGGTGGCCAACACGGAGGGGCGCTACACCGAGGACACCCAGGACTTGTGCCGCATCTCCGTGCAGGTGGTGGTGCAGGGCAAGAAGAACGAGCGGCGCACGGGCATGTACGGCGGGGGCGGTCGGGTGCCGTTCACCCACTGGGCCACCTTCCCCCCGGAGGAAGTGGCCCGTGAGGCGGCGCGACAGGCGGTGGCCACGCTGGGCGCGGTGGACTGCGCCGCGGGCCCGCAGACGGTGGTGCTGGCGCCCGGCTGGAGCGGCATCCTCCTGCATGAGGCGGTGGGCCACGGCCTGGAGGCGGACTTCATCCGCAAGGGCACGTCGCTGTTCGCCGGCAAGCTGGGAGAGAAGGTGGCCTCCGAGCTGGTCACCGTCATCGACGACGGCACGGTGGCCAGCGGCCGAGGCTCCATCAACATCGACGACGAGGGGACGCCGGGGGAGCGCAAGGTCCTCATCGAGAACGGCGTGCTCAAGGGCTACCTCTACGACAGCCTCAACGCGAAGCTGATGGGGCAGCGCTCCACGGGCAGCGGGCGGCGCGAGTCCTTCCGGCACCTGCCCATCCCCCGCATGACGAACACGTTCCTCGCGCCGGGCAACCACCACCCCGACGACATCCTGAAGGAAGTGAAGCGCGGGCTGTACTGCGCGACCTTCGGTGGCGGGCAGGTGGACATCAGCAACGGCAACTTCGTCTTCGAGGTGAGCGAGGCGTACCAGATTGAAGACGGCAAGCTGGGCCGGCCGGTGAAGAACGCCATCCTCATCGGCGTGGGGCCGGAGGCGCTGAAGAACGTGTCCCGCGTGGGGTGCGACCCGCAGCCGGACCCGGGCATGGGCGTGTGTGGGAAGAACGGGCAGTCGATGCCGGTGGGCGTGGGCCTGCCCACGCTGCGCATCGACAACGTCACCGTGGGCGGAACCCAGGTCGGTTGAGAGAGAGCGCCAGACACCATGGACTACCAGAAGCTCGCGAAGAAAATCGTCCAGCGCGCCACGAAGAAGGGCGCCCACCAGGCCGAAGCCTTCCTGGAGGTGAGCCGCCAGAGCAACGTGCGCGTGCGCGAAGGACAGATTGAAGACCTCACCCAGTCCACGTCCAAGGGCGTGGGCCTGCGCGTCGTCGTGAAGGGCCGGCTCGGCTTCGCCTTCACGTCGGACTTCGAGCCCTCGGGGCTGGAGCTCCTCGTGGACCAGGCGCTGAAGCTGGCCGAGGCCGCCGCGCCCAGCAAGCTCAACGGCCTGCCCGGCGCGAAGGAGCTGGGCCGCTACGGAGACACGGGCGATTTGTATGACCCGGCCGTGGCGAACCTGCCCGGCGACTGGAAGGTGAAGGCCGCGCTGGAGATGGAGAAGGCGGGCCGCGCGGAGGACTCGCGCGTCACGACGTTCAACGCGGTGGGCGCCGGGGACTTCGTGTCCGAGGTGTACGTCGCGTCGTCGGAGGGGATGGCCGGAGGCTACTCGGGCACGTACGTGTACCTGTACGCGCTGCCGGTGGCCGCCGCGGACGGCCAGCTCCAGAAGGGCTACTGGCTGGACTACAAGCGCTTCCTCGCGGACCTGGATTCGCCGGAGTCCATCGGCCGCGAGGCGACGCGGCGCGCGGTGCGGATGCTGGGCGCGAAGCGTGTGAAGACGCAGCAGGTTCCCGTGCTCTTCGACCCGCTCGTCACCGCGTCCTTCATGTCCGGCGTGGCCAGGGCGGCCAGCGGCAATGCCGTGCACCAGCAGGCCAGCATGCTGGCGTCGCTCCAGGGCAAGCGGCTCGCGAGCGAGCACGTCACGCTGGTGGACAACGGCCTCCTGTCGCGAGGCCTGGCCACCGCGCCCTTCGACGGCGAGGGCGTGCCCACCCGGCGCACCCCCATCATCGACCGGGGCGTGATGTCGAACTTCCTCTATGACGCCTTCACCGCGCGCAAGGCGAAGGCGCGGCCCACGGGCAACGCCAAGCGCGGCTACAACGCGCTGCCCACCATCGGCACCAGCAACCTGTATCTGGAGGCGGGCACCACGCCGCCCGAGCAGCTCATCCGCGAGGTGGACCGGGGCTTCTACGTCACGTCGCTGCTCGGCCATGGGGCAAACCCCGTGACGGGCGAGCTGTCCGCGGGTGCCAACGGCCTGTGGATTGAAAACGGCGAGCTGACGCACGCGGTGCAGGAAGTCACCGTGGCCGGCAACGTCCTGAAGATGCTCCAGGACATGGACGGCGTCGGCAACGATTTGCAGTTCCGAGGCGGCACCGTGGGCGCGCCCACTGTCCGCTTCCGGCAGCTCACCCTCTCGGGAGAGTAGCCCTACCTCCCGCGTCCCCCTAGCGTGGGCGACGCGGGAGGCCCCCTCCCCCACGTGTTGGGGGAGGCGAATGTCAGGGCCTCCGGCTACACCTTTCGTCCGCAGCGCAGGAGGGCGCACCCATGGCAGCGAAGTCCGCACGAAAAAAGACGGCCGCCGCCGCGAAGGCGAAGCCGGCCACCACCCCTCGCAAGCCCCGTCGCAAGAAGGCGGACCCCAAGTCCCGGGGCCTGACGCCCGCGGACGTGGCCAGCGACTCGGTGGAGTACCCCATCGACATCCTCGAGGCCGTGCGCACCGACGGCGGCGAGGTGCTCGGCGTCTACCGCGAGCCGTTGGGCGGCCACCCGGTGGTGCTCGCGGTGCTGCCCATCGACAAGGTGGAGCCCACGCCCTACCAGCGGGACTTGTCCGAGCCCCACGTGAAGCGGCTCGCCAGCGCCATGGAGCGGTTGGATCGCTTCCTGGACCCCGTCATCGCCGTGCGCAAGGACGGCAAGTACTGGACGCCCAACGGCAACCACCGCCTGCACGCGAGCAAGCTTCTGGGCGCCAAGTCCATCATCGCCCTGCTGCTTCCCGACGAGGACGTGGCCTACCAAATCCTCGCCCTCAACACGGAGAAGGCCCACAACCTCAAGGAGCGCTCGCTGGAGGTGGTCCGCATGTACCGGGGCCTCGTCGGCGCGGGCCGCGAGGGCAAGGAGACCGCCTTCGCGCACCTGTTCGAGGAGCCTTCCTTCGTCACGCTCGGCGCGGCGTACGAGAAGCGCCCCCGCTTCTCCGCGGGCGCCTACCACCCGTTCGTCAAGGTGGTGGAGGACTTCCTCGACAAGCCGCTCGGGGCCGCGCTCGCCCTGCGAGAGGCCCGGGCGGACCGGCTCCTGGAGCTGGACGACGCCGTGGTGGCCGTCGTCAACGGCCTGAAGGAGCGGGGCCTGCAGAGCCCCTACCTCAAGAACTTCGTCGTCGCGCGCATCAACTTCCTGCGCTTCCGCAAGAACGGCGGCAAGCCCGACTTCGACGAAACGCTGGACCGGATGCTGGCCAGCGCGCTCAAGTTCAACCTGGAGTCCGTCAAGCGCGAGGACATCGGCCGGATGGGCGGTGGCCCTGTCGAGTCGGACGACGAGCACGCGTAGGGAACGGGGATTGCAAGAAGCGGCGCCCATCATGACCACCTCCACCGTTCTCGTCGTCGACGACGACCGCGCCAACCTCGACTCCGTGACGCGCATCTTCCAGCGGGAGAACATGGCCACGCTGTCCGCCGCCAACGGGACGGAGGCGCTGGAGATGCTGCGCCGTCCGGAAGTCACGGTGATGGTGACGGATTTGATGATGCCCGGCATGGACGGGCAGGAGCTGCTCCGCGCGGCGCGCACCATCCGCCCCGACGTGGAGGTGGTGCTGATGACCGCCTACGGCACGGTGGAGACGGCCGTGGCGGCGATGAAGGACGGCGCCTACGACTTCATCACCAAGCCCCTCAAGCGCCACGCGCTGGTGAAGGCGGTGCAGAAGGCGCTGGAGAAGCGGGCCCTCGTCTCGGAGAACCAGACGCTCAAGGCGAAGCTGGCGGAGATGAGCGCCGCGGGCGGGCGCACCATGGTGGGCCAGTCCCCCGCCTTCCGCGCCATGCTGGACACCATCCGCCAGGCGGCGCCCTCCACCGCCACGGTGCTGCTGCTGGGCGAGTCAGGCACGGGCAAGGAGCTGGCCGCGCGCTCGGTGCACGAGTACTCCAGCCGGGCCAAGGGCGCCTTCGTCGCCGTCAACTGCGGCGCGCTGCCGGAGAACATCCTGGAGGCGGAGCTGTTCGGCGTGGAGCGCGGCGCCTTCACCGGCGCGGTGGCCCGACGCGAGGGCCGCTTCGAGCGCGCCCACGGTGGCACCCTCTTCCTGGACGAAGTCGGTGAGATGCCGCTGCCCGCCCAGGTGAAGCTCCTGCGCGCGCTGGCCGAGGGCGAAATCGAGCGGTTGGGCGGCACGCAGATCGTGAAGGTGGACGTGCGGTTGGTGGCCGCCACCAACAAGGACCTCCAGAAGGAGGTGGCCGAGGGCCGCTTCCGCGAGGACCTCTACTACCGCCTCAACGTGGTGGAGATCCGCGTCCCCGCGCTGGCCTCGCGCCGGGAGGACATCCCCCTGCTGGCGGACGCGTTCCTGCGCCGCTTCGCCGCCAAGAACGGCAAGGTGCTGCGCGGCTTCTCTCCAGAGGCGCTCCAGACGCTGGAGAACTACGCCTGGCCCGGCAACGTGCGAGAGCTGGAGCACGCCGTCGAGCGCGCGGTGGTGCTCGCGCGAGGCGAGGTGCTGGAGGCCAGCGACCTGCCCGAGTCGGTGCGCAAGGGCCCGCTCGGCGCCGCCTCCCAGCTGGTCATTCCCATTGGAACGCCCATGGAAGAGGTGGAGCGCCGGGTGATCCACGAGACCTTGCGCCACACCAAGGGCGACAAGACGCTGGCCGCCCGGCTGCTGGGCATCGCGGCCCGCACCATCTACCGCAAGCTGGAGCGCGAGCAGTCCAACGGCGGTGAGCCCCCCGCCGGAAGCGAGGACTGACAGGCCGTCACAAAGGCCCCCACCTGGCTTTGACAATTTGTCCCAAGGCTCGGGGCAGCTCGCTCAGTCGCCCGGAGCTGTCCCTCATTCCGGAATAATTTCGAGCGCTTGGCCGTCCCCCTTGATTGGCCCCACTGGCCCGCGGTGGCACCTGGCTTGCTCTCCACGGGTTCGGCTTTCTCTCGGAAGCGTGATGGAACTCTTCTTTCGAAAATACTTTTGGACGGTGAACCTGCTGTTCGTCCTCCTCGTCGCGCTGCTGGCGGCGAAGACGGTGAACCTGTTCGTCGAGTCCGCCATCTCCCCGGTGCCCACGTCGGGGGCCGCCGCGCGCGCGCCCGCCAACGCCCGGCCAGCCCAGTCCGCACTGGCGCTGCCGGACATGGAGCAGCTGTCCCGGGTGACTGGCATCAAGATTCCGGAGCCGGAGGTCCCGGTGGCGGAACCCACCGCGCCTCAGGTCGACCCCAACGCGGCCCCCGTGAAGAGCGGCCTGCGCGTGAAGCTCCTGGGCACGCTCGTCGCGGGCAACCCCGACTGGTCCTTCGCCTCCATCCAGGACATGGTGACGCAGCGCTCGCAGACGTACATGGTGGGCAATGCCCTGCAGGGCGCCACCGTGCTCGAAATCGAGCGTGAGCGCGTCATCGTCCTCAATGGCGGCCGCAAGGAGTTCATCGACGGCAACCCGGGCGACGGCGCTCAGGCCTTCACGCCGCCCACGCCTCCGGTGGCGCAGGCGAACACCGCGTCCACCAGTGGCATCCGCGCCGTCAGCGACAACGAGTACGAAGTGCCTCGCGCGGAGATCGACAAGACGCTCAACAACCTCAACGACGTGGCCATGCAGGCGCGCATCGTTCCCGCCTTCAAGGACGGCCAGGCCGTGGGGTTCAAGCTCTTCTCCATCCGCCCGGACTCCATCTACTCGAAGATTGGAGTCCAGAACGGCGACGTCATCCGCCGCATCAACGGATTCGACCTCAACAGCCCCGAGAAGGCGCTCGAGGTGTATTCGAAGATGAAGGACTCATCCCGCATTGAAATCGAGATCGAGCGCAACGGCGCGCCGATCCGCAAGTCCTACAACGTCCGTTAAACCCCACGCCGCGCCCGCTCCTCCATGAAGACGCTCCCGTCCTGGATGCTCTGCCTGTGCCTCGCGCTCGCCGTCCCCGCGCAGGCGCAGCGCCGCCCCCCTCCGCCCGGCACCTCCGCGCCTTCAGCGCCGGGTGAGCGGACCATCACTCCCCAGTCGTCGCCCCCGGGCGCCGACGAGTCCAATCAGGGTTCCCGGCGTACGCCCACGTGCGAAGAGGCCCGGCGCAACGCGCGCTACGGCATCTACTTCGACAAGGTGGAGATCGAAAAGCTCGTCCAGACGGTCGCCGACGCCACCTGCCGCACGTTCATCCTTCCGGAGAACGTGCGCGGAAAGATTTCCATCATCGGCCCGGAGAACGGCCGCGTCGAAGTGGACGCCGACGCGTTCTACTCCGCCTTCCTGGCCTCACTCGACGCCAACGGGCTCGCCGCGTACCAGTACGGCCGGTTCATGAAGATCGTCGACAAGCGCTCGGCGAAGCAGAACCCCATCCCCACCATCGTCGAGGATGGCCAGCCGTACACGACCAACGAGCAGATGATCACCAAGCTGTTCCGCATCCGCAACGTGGAGGTGGAGCCCCTGCGCGGGGTACTGCAGCAGCTGGTCTCCAAGGACGGCGACACCATCCCGTATCCGCCGGACACCATCATCGTCAACGACGTGGGCTCCAACATCCACCGACTGGAGCGCCTCATCGACCAGTTGGACACGCGCGCGGCCAGCGACGAGCTGCGGGTCATCCAGGTGCAGTACGCCTCCGCTCAGGACGTGGCCACCACGGTGCAGCGCCTCTTCGAGGCCAAGGGCGCCCGTCCCGGTCAGCGGCCCGGCACCTTCACGCAGGGCGTGCCGCCCGCCGGACAGCCCGGTGGTGAGGTGATTGCCCAGCCCGCCTCGGGCGGCCAGGAGGCCTCCGCCGGGCCGGTGACGCTGTCGCAGATCATCCCGGACGAGCGCACCAACAAGCTCATCATCGTGGCCAGCCCCGCCGCGTTCGAGCGCATCCAGGACATCGTCACGCAGATCGACATCCCCTCCGGCACGGGCGGTCGCATCAACGTCTACTACCTGGAGAACGCCAACGCGGAGGAGCTGGCCAGCACGCTCCAGTCGCTGGCCCAGGGCACCGCGAACCGGCCGCGCTCGCCGATGCCGAACATGCCCCAGGGCGCCCCGCGTCCCGCCGGCACCACCCAGGCCGCGGAGCTGTTCAGCGGCGAGGTGAAGATTTCGGCCGACAAGGGCACCAACTCGCTGGTCATCGTCGCCAGCCAGACGGACTACAAGAACATCGTCCAGGTCATCCAGCAGCTCGACACGCCCCGCCGCCAGGTGTTCGTCGAGGCCGTCATCATGGAGGTGAACCTGGACCGCAACGCCGAGTTCGGCGTCAACCTGCACAGCGGCTTCGCGCTCCAGACCGACCGCGGCGCGGCGCCCGGCCTGATTGGCACCAACAACGGCGGCCAGGGCCTTCCGCCCTCGCTGAGCCTTGCGAACCTGGCGTCCTTCGGCGGCTTCCTCGCGGGCCTTCAGGGTCCGGTGATTCCGGCGCTGGAGAAGCTGGGCCTGGACATCCCCGCCTTCGGCGTGGTGCTGCACGCGATGCAGCAGAGCTCCGACGTCAACGTGCTCTCCACGCCGCACATCCTCACCAGCGACAACGAGGAGGCGGAAATCACGGTGGGCCAGAACGTGCCCTTCCAGTCCGGCTTCTCGCCCTCCTCGCTGGGCTCCCAGGTGGGTGGCGCTGGCGGGGCGGCGGGTGGCCTCAATCCGTCGCTGCTCGCCGGTCTGGGCGGTCTGGGCTCGCTGTACGCGCCCATCCAGCGCCAGAACGTGGAGCTGAAGCTGACCGTCAAGCCGCAGATCAACGACAGCGACTACATCCGCATGGTCATCACGGAGCAGACGGAGGAAATCGCCTCCAATGACCCGGTGCTCGGTCCGACGACGAGCAAGCGCAGCGCGAAGACGACGGTCATCGCCAAGGACCAGGAGACGGTGGTGCTGGGCGGCATCATGCAGGACCGCACCATCGAGTCCGTCACCAAGGTCCCGGTGCTCGGCGACATCCCCATCATCGGCAACTTCTTCCGGGAGACGTCGCGCAAGAAGACGAAGACGAACCTGCTGCTGTTCCTGACGCCCTACATCATCCGGGGCCCGGAGGACTTCCGCACCATCTTCGAGCGCAAGATGAAGGAGCGGCAGCAGTTCGTGGAGCAGTTCTACGGCCAGGTGCCGGGCTACGACGTGGCGGTGGACTTCAGCCGCAAGCCCGGTCCGCTGTCGCGGATGAACCAGGCCGTCATCCGGGAGCGCAACCGCGCGGAGAACGGCGGCCCCGGGCTCCACGGGGAGAAGGTCATCGGTCCGAGCTCCTCCTCGCCTGCTCGCCAGGACTCCGCGCCGTCCACGCGGCCCACGCCTGCCCCGTCGCCTGAGCCGGAGGTGCGGGAAGTGGCTCCGCCCCCCGCGGGTTCCGAAGAGTCAGCCCCCGCGGCCCCGACGCCCGAAGCGCCGTCTCCGGAGTCCTCCGGAGACGCGTCGCCAGAGCGCCTGCGCATCCAGCCTGAATCGGGGAACTAAGAGCCCATGAACGTGACCGCCGACCCCACCCTCGCCACCGCCGCGCCCGGCGCGGCCACCGCCCGGAACGACTCCACCCAGGTCGTCGCCCACGGGCAGGCCTTCCTCTGCGGAAGGCCCCTGGGGGAGATCCTTCGCGCGCTCGTCCCCTCGCTCACCGAGGAGAAGCTCCACGAGGCGCTCGCCGCCCAGGAGGAGAAGGGTGGGCGCATCGGTGAGGTGCTGGTGGGCCTCAAGGCGGTCTCCGAGGAGGACGTCGTCAAGGCCCTGGGGCACCAGTTGGACCTGCCCTACCTGGCGCGCATCTTCACGGAGGAGGTGGACGCGGAGCTGGTCAAGCGCATCCCCATCAACTTCGCCAAGCAGTCGCACATCCTCCCGCTGTCCGTGGAGGGTGACGCGGTGGTGCTGGCGGTGGCGGACCCGCTGGACACGTCCACCATGGACCACGCGCGGCTGTTGTTGGGGCAGAGCATCAGCCCCCGGCTCGCGCTGGCCTCCACCATCACCGACGCCATCAACAGCGTCTATGACCGCTCCATCAACGAGGCCGAGCAGCTGGTCGACGAGATGGAGACGCAGGACCTGGACGCGCTCGCCCACGAGTTGGACGAGCCACAGGACCTCCTGGACACGGACGACGAGGCACCGGTCATCCGGCTGGTGAACTCCGTGCTCTTCCGCGCCGCCAAGGAGCGCGCGAGCGATATCCACATCGAGCCCATGGAGCGGGAGCTGCTCGTGCGCTTCCGCGTGGACGGTGTGCTCCAGGAAGTCATCAAGCCGCCCAAGCGCTACCAGAACGCCATCGTCAGCCGCGTGAAGGTGATGGGGCAGCTCAACATCGCGGAGAAGCGCCTTCCGCAGGACGGCCGCATCCGCATCAAGCTGGCCGGCCGCGACATCGACATCCGTCTGTCCACCATCCCCACCACGAACGGGGAGCGCATCGTCATGCGTCTGTTGGACAAGACGGCGACGCTCCTGGACCTGGCGGAGATTGGCATGAGCCAGGTGACGCTCCACGCGATGGAGGCGGTCATCAAGCGCTCGCACGGCATCGTCCTCGTCACCGGCCCCACGGGCTCCGGCAAGACGACGACGCTCTACGGCGCCCTGTCGAAGATCAACACCTCCGACCTGAACATCCTCACCGTCGAGGACCCGGTCGAGTACCAGCTCAAGGGCATTGGCCAGATGGCCATCAACCCGAAGATCGGCCTCACCTTCTCCCAGGGCCTGCGCTCGTTCCTCCGCCAGGACCCGGACGTCATCATGGTGGGCGAGATTCGCGACAAGGACACCGCGGAGATCGCCATCCAGGCCTCCCTCACGGGCCACCTGGTGCTCTCCACGGTGCACACCAACGACGCCGCGGGCGCCGTCACCCGTCTGGTGGACATGGGCGTGGAGCCCTTCCTGGTGGCCTCGTCGCTCACCGGCATCCTCGCCCAGCGACTGGTGCGCCGGGTGTGCCCCGACTGCCGCGTGGCCTACCAGCCCACGGACGTGGAGCTGAAGGAGCTGGGGCACTCGCTGGCTTCGTTCAAGGCGCGCTACGGGACGGACCGCATCTACAAGGCCGTGGGCTGCCCCACGTGCAACCGCAACGGCTACCGCGGCCGCACGGGCATCTACGAGTTCCTGCCCGTGGACGACGACGTGCGCCAGTTGGTGCTGAAGAACGTGGACGCCTCCACCATCAAGAAGTCCGCCACGAGCAAGGGGATGATCACCCTGCTGGAAGACGGCGCGCGGAAGATTTCGCTGGGCGAGACGACCATCGCCGAAGTGCTGAGCATCACCCAGGAGGACATGTAACCGACAGCTCCTCCCTGGGAGGGGCCGGGGTCATCGAGCCATGCCGGTCTTCGAGTACAGAGGTCTCAATTCCGCGGGCAAGCAGATCAAGGGCCTGTTGGAAGCCGACTCGCCCAAGACGCTGCGCTCCAAGCTGCGCGCCGACGGCGTGTTCCTCACGGACGTGCTGGCCCAGGCGGAAGGCAGCCGGGGCGCGGTGTCCAAGGGCGCCAACGCGGCGCAGGTGTCGCGCGACATCGACCTGCGCAAGCTGGGCCGGGGCCGCGTCAACACCGACGACGTCGCCATCTTCACCCGGCAGCTGTCCACGCTGCTGGGCGCCGGCGTCACGCTGGTGGAGTCGCTCACCGCCCTGGTCGACCAGGTGGAGAAGGAGCGCTTCAAGCGCGCCCTCTCCGACATCAAGCAGCGCGTCAACGAGGGTTCGACGCTGGCGGACGCGCTCGCTCAGCACCCGAAAATCTTCCCCAACATCTACGTGAACATGGTGCGCGCGGGCGAGGCGTCCGGCGCGCTGGACGCGGTGCTCACGCGCCTGGCCGACTTCACGGAGAACCAGGCCCGGCTGCAGCAGAAGATCCTCAGCACCATGCTCTACCCCGCCATCATGATGGTGGTGGGCGGCGGCATCCTCGTGGCGCTGATGGTGTTCGTGGTGCCGAAGGTCACCAAGATCTTCGAAACGATGAAGGCCACGCTGCCGTTGAGCACGCGCATCCTCATCGCCACGAGCAACTTCTTCCAGAACTGGTGGTTCGTCGCTGTACCGATGATGGCCCTGGGCGTGTGGCTCTTCATGCGCTGGACGAAGAGCCCCAAGGGCAAGCCAAAGTGGGACCGCTTCGTGCTGAAGGCGCCCGTCGTCGGCAGCCTCGTCCGCCTGCTGTCCATCTCCCGCTTCGCCCGCACGCTGTCCACGCTGCTCAAGAGCGGCGTCCCGCTGCTGGCGGCCATGGACATCGTCAAGGCCATCATGACGAATACCGTGCTGGCCGAAGTCATTGAAAAGGCCCGCGACTCCATCCGCGAGGGCGAGAGCATCGCCACTCCGCTCAAGCGCTCCGGGGAGTTTCCGCCGCTGGTGTACCACATGGTCGCCATTGGAGAGCGCTCCGGACAGCTGGAGGACATGCTCACCAACGTCGCGGACAACTACGAGACGCAGGTGAACGTGCGCATTGGCGCACTCACCTCGCTCCTCGAGCCCCTGCTCATCGTGGTGATGGGCGCGGTGATTGCATTCGTCGCCCTCTCCATCCTGTTGCCGATTCTCCAGGTGAACTCGGCCATCCGGTGAGGTGCCAGGGACATGACGAATGACACGCTCGACCGTTGGATTCAGCGCGCGACGCTCGCGGCGATGATTGCCCTCGCGGCGGCGCTGGTGACGGTGGGGGCCCGACTCTACGGGCCCCGAGCCCCCGTGCCGCCCGCAGGGGTGGTGGACGGGCCCCGGGCACCCTGACAGGAAGTCCTGAACACGATGCGGTGGCTTGCCAGAAAGTCACCCCGAGGTGAGAGCAGACATGAGCCAGAACACCCACTCGCAGCAGCGCCGCCGCCGCAACCGCCGCGGCATGACCCTCATCGAAATCATGGTGGTCATCACCATCCTCGGCCTCATCGCCGCCGCCGTCGGCGTGGCGGTGATTCCGCAGCTCGAGGCGGCCCGAAGGGACAGGGCCTCCCTGGATATCAAGAGCATCCAGGGCGCGCTGAAGCTCTATTACACGAAGAAGGGGAAGTACCCGGACACGTCCTCGGGCCTCAACGCGCTGGTGGAGACCCAGTCGCTGGAGCAGATGCCCAAGGACCCGTGGAACAACGACTACGTGTACCTGAACGAAGGCGGCAAGCCCGTCATCATCTCCTACGGCGCGGACGGCACCGCCGGCGGCGAGGGCAACGACGCGGACATCTCCTCCGCGGACGGCGCCTCCGCCAAGAACAAGTGAAGAAGTAGCGCACCCCGCGTGTTGACAGGGCTTCGGGTATGAACGTGCAAACCTCACTTCCATCCCAGATGCCCTCGCCCGCGGGGGCCCTGCGCCCCCAGACGAAGGGGCGGCTGCTGCTGGCGGCCATCTTCCTGGTGGCCACCGTGCTGGCGTTCGTCCTCGTGTACGTGACGGACGACCGCTCGCTGGTGCCGGAGCAGCGCCGGGCGCGCGGAGAGATTCGCAAGCTGGAGGGCCTGTTCAAGGCGCACAACCGGCTGATGGGGCGCTTCCCGTCGAAGGAGCAGGGCTTCACGCCGCTCATCGAGGCGAAGCTCATCGACTCCGTGCCGTTGGACCCGTGGGGTCACCCGTACGTCTACTGGATGGATGGCAGGAATGGCGCCGTCATCTCCTATGGGGCGGACGGCAAGAAGGGCGGCGTGGGGACGGACGCTGACCTGAGCAGCGGGGGCGTGCTGACGGACTGGGGGCAACCATGACGCGTGTCAGGACAGCGACCGGGCGGCGCACGCTCCACCGAGCCCAGCGCGGCCTGACGCTCATCGAGATCTCCATCGCCATCATCATCGTCGCGATGCTGTTCTCCGCGGCGGTGATGGGCATCGGCTCGCTCACGGGCGCCAAGGCCAAGGGCGCCGCGGGGGAGCTTGCGGGCACCATCCGCTCGCTCTACGACTCGGCGGCCCTGCGCGGCAAGACGTGCCGGCTCGTCTTCGAGATTCCGGACCCCAAGGAGGAGAAGGCCACGCGCTACCATGCCGAGTGCGCGGAGAGCGCGGTGACGACGGCCAGGGACCGCGACACCGCCCTGCGCGACGAGAACCGCGAGCGCGAGCAGGCCCGGCGCTCCAACCGGGGCAACACCCAGGGCAACGAGGAGCGCCGCAGCTACGTGGCCTCGGGCGGAGACGCGCCCAGCGCGCAGGAGCTGATGGACGGAGAGAAGGAGCGCGTGCAGAACGCGGCGCGTTTCTCCTCGTTCACCTCGGAGGAAGTGCCGGCCAGGGACCTGCCCGCGGACGTGCGCGTGTCGGTGTGGACGCGCCAGCAGAAGGAGGCCGTCGACAACGGCGTGGCGTACCTCTACTTCTTCCCGCAGGGGTACACGGAGAAGGCGTACGTGTACGTGAGCCAGGGCGACAACGCCTGGACGCTGGACGTGTCCCCGCTCACCGGCAAGGTGACCATCGCGAACGACGTGCTGGAGGTGCCGCGATGAGGCGCTCCTCGGGCTTCACGCTGCTGGAAGTCGTCGTGGCGCTGGCCATCCTGGGCCTCGCGTTGATGGCCATCTTCGACCTGAACGCGGGCGCGGTGTCCAACCACGTCTACACCAAGCGCCTCACGGTGGCCTCGCTCCTGGCGCGCGCGAAGATGACGGACGTGGAGCAGAAGCTCTACGACGACGGCTTCTCGCCCGACGACGACGAGGAGTCCGGCGACTTCTCCGACGAGGGCTGGTCCCAGTTCAAGTGGAAGGCGCGCATCATCGCCCCGAAGCTGGACGGCGTGTCGCCGGACCAGCTCATCGGCGCCCTCTTCAACCTGCCCATCGGCGGCGGGGACGCGGATGACCCGATGAGCGGCATCGCCAGCCTGTTCGGCGGAGGTGCCGGTGGCGGCAAGGACGGCGCCTCTGGTGGACCGCAGCCCGCGGGCGGAGGCCTGGGGGGCGCGGCCATGGGCATGGCGCAGCCCATGTTCACGCAGATGGTGCAGCAGCTCACCCAGACGGTGCGCGAGGTGCACCTCACCGTGTACTGGCAGGAGGGCACCCAGTTGGAGAGCATCGACCTGGTGACGCACGTGGTGTCGCTCGGGCCGGGCTCGGACCGCAACGGCGGCTTCACGGCCACGCAGGGCACCACGCCGGGCGCCGACAACCAGTGGGTGGACCCCGACAGCCCGGGGATGATCGTGCAGAACCCCATCCCCGGCCCCAACGGCACCATGCTCCATCCGGAGACGCGCAAGCCGCTGATGCGCCGCTCGGAGTGGCTGCAGCGCGCCAATGGCGGCAGCCAGCCGCAGCGAGGCGGCGGTAACGGCGGCGTCGTTCCCACCCCGGGCGGCGGCATCTTCGGAGGCGGTCGTCCGTCGATTCCGAACTTCCCCGGCATGCAGCAGAGGAACGACCGATGAGGACCGGGCGCGCGCGCGGCTTCACGCTGATGGAGGTCATGGTGGCGGTGGCCATCACCGCCCTGATGGGCACGGTGGTGGCCATGGCCTTCCAGACGGGCCTGACGGCGAAGGAGTCTGTGGAGGAGGACGCGGACCGCTACCGGCAGGTCCGGGTGGCGATGAACCGGATGGCCCGGGAGATTGGCTCCGCGTACGTGAGCGACAGGTTCGATTTGAAGCGCTTCCGCGACCAGCAGGACCGCCCCACCAACTTCGTGGGCGAAAGCGACCGACTGCTGTTCACCACGTTCGCCCACCAGCGGCTGTACACGGACGTGAAGGAGTCCGACCAGGCGGTGGTGGAGTACTTCCTGGAGGCCTCCGACGACCGGGCCGCCAAGGGCCGCGTGGACCTCAAGCGCCGCGTGAATCCCAACGTGGATGACCGCATGGACCGGGGCGGCACGACGGACGTGCTGTTCGAGGGCGCCAAGAAGCTGGAGTTCGAGTACTGGAACTCCGAGAAGAAGGAATGGGATGACGAGTGGGACACCCGCCGCACGGAGCAGAAGACCATCCTGCCCACGCGCGTGCGGATGTCGATTACCGCCGTGGACGAGACGGGCAAGGAGGCGCGCTACTCCACCCAGGCGCGCATCATGTTGAACACCGAGCTGCCGAGGTACTGATGCCCCTGCCCTTCTTCCAGCAGACGCCCCGGCGGCGCCGTCCCAGTCCGCCCACGTCCGGAGCCGCGCGCGGCCCTGGTGGGGAGCGGCGCCCGCGTGGCGTGGCGCTCATCATCGCGGTGGTCTCCATCGCGCTCCTCACGGTCATCGCCACCGAGTTCGCCTACAACAGCCGGGTCGACCTCCAACTCGCGGCCAATCAGCGGGACGAGGTGCGCGCGTATTACATGGCGCGCTCGGGCGTGGCGCTGTCGCGGCTCCTGCTTCGCTTCCAGAAGCAGGTGGACCAGACGCCCATCCCCAACCCCGCGTCGCTGCTGGGCAGCCTGATGGGCAACCAGGGCAATCAGGGCAACACCCCGCAACCGACGTCGCTCAACCTCCAGCTCTGGAAGATGGCGCGGGTGGACTGCCACATGCTCAAGGGCATGGTGAAGAGCGAGGGCCTGGAGCCCGAAAACGACGCTCCGCCGCTGGCCCCCGTGGACGAGGACGACCCGAACTTCGACATGAAGGACGGCGAGGACCCGGCGTCGCGGGAGATGTCGCAGCAGATGACGCGTCGCTCGTTCGGCGGCTTCGAGGGCTGCTTCCTGTCCACCATCTCCGACGAGGAGGAGAAGCTCAACGTGCACCGGCTGGTGGCGGGCGCGGGTGACGCGCTTCCCACGGCGCTGCGGATGTTGGACATGCTCGAAGACAAGCGCTTCGAGTTCCTCTGGGAGCGCGACGACGCGAACAAGGTCCGCGGCAATCCGCGGGACGTGATGCTGGCCATCAAGGACTGGGCGGACGACGACGAGACGGGCTCCACCATCAACCCGACGGACCCCGTCAACCCCATGCCCTCCGGCTTCTCCGACGAGGGCTCGCCCTACAGTCGCTACGAGCCGAGCTACGAGCCGAAGAACGCACGCTTCGACAGCATCGACGAGCTGTACCGGGTGCACGGGGTGAATGACCAGTTCATGTCGGCGTTCCGTGACAGGCTCACGGTGTACCCGGACATCAACTCCCGGCCCAACATCAACACGGATGACCCGGTGATGATGGGGCTGGCCATCATGTCCGTGGCGGACCCGGCCCGGCCAGACCCGCGATTGAAGGACCCGGTGTTCCTCAACGAGCTCATCACCCGCATCCGCAGCGCGCGCATGTTCAGCTTCTTCGGCATGGGCGTGCAGGACTTCGTCGCCGTGGTGGAGAGCGCGGGCATCGTGGTCAATCCCGCCGTGAAGTCCAACGTGGCGGGCAATCGCCTCATCGGCGACAAGAGTCAGACGTTCACCATCAAATCCGTGGGAGAGGCGGGCAACGTGCAGAAGACGCTGACCGCAGTGGTCCGGCTGGACGACACGCTGGGCAGGCTCCTGTACTGGAGAGAGGAATAGCATGGCCCGCATTCTTGGCCTCGATTTGGGCAGCCACTCCGTGAAGGGCGTGGTGCTGGAGGCGCGGACGAAAGGACACGCCACCCGGAGCTACGTGGAGGTGCGCCGCGCCCAGGAGGGCGAGCGCGCCGACACGCTGCGCGCCGCGGTGCAGGAGCTGATTGGCAAGCTGCCACCAGGTCACGCCGACCAGGTCGTGGTCGCCCTGCCCGGCCCCGCGCTCATCACCCACTCGCTGAGCCTGCCGTTCTCCGACGGGAAGCGGATTGAAGCGACGCTGCCCTTCGAGATTGGCAGTCTGCTCCCGTTCGACATCTCCGACGTCGTCTACGACTACCAGGTCGTGGGCCAGAAGGAGACGGACGGCAAGGAGAAGGCCAGCGACCTGCTGGTGGGCGTGGTGCGCAGGGCGGAGCTGAAGTCGCTGCTCGACATGCTGGGCGAGCTGAAGGTGGACCCGCGCATCGTCACGCACCCGGCGCTGGCCTACCAGAACATGCTCCAGCAGGCCGCCAGCCTCTTCGAGGGCAGCGGCGAGGGCGGCGTGGTGGCCGTGGTCGACATGGGCCACGAGCGCACCTCGGTGGCCATTGGCCGGCCGGGCACGGGCGTGCAGTTCGCGCGCACCTTCGCGGGCGGCGGCAAGGACTTGAGCAAGGCGCTGGCGACGGAGTTCCAGACCTCGCTCGCCGAAGCGCATCACTGGAAGGAGCAGCACGGGGCCATGGCCAGCGCGGCGCAGGGGCCGGACGCGGAGCGCGCGGCGGCGGCCTTCGTGCGCGGGCTCCAGCCGGTGCTGCGCGAGCTGCGCCCCACCCTGAAGGCCTACACGGCGCGCAGCCGCCAGCAGGTGGGCGCGCTGGTGCTGTGTGGCGGCTCGGCGCGGATGCCGGGCCTGGCGGAGCAGCTCTCCCGGGACTTGAACCTGCCGGTGCGAGTGCTGGCGCTTCCCGCAGACACCTCGGAAGCGGTTCCCTCCGCGGAGCAGCCGTCCGCCGCGCAGGCCTACGCGCTGGCGCTGCGAGGCAACGCCACGGGCGCGCGTGCGCCGCGCTTCAACTACCGACGCGACGACCTCGCCTTCAAGGGCGACTTTGACTACGTGAAGGACAAGCTGGGCCTGCTGGCGTCCTTCGCCGCCACGCTCTTGCTCTTGCTCATCGCCTTCGGCGTGGTGCGCAACTCCGTGCTGTCGCGGCGCGAGGCGCAGGTGGACGCGGCGCTGTGCGAGACGACCCAGCGCATCCTCGGCAAGTGTGAGAAGGACTACAACCGCGCGCTGAACCTGCTCAAGGGCGTGGAGAGCCCGGCGGCGGCGCTGCCCCGGATGTCCGCGGTGAACCTGCTCGCGGAGGTGACGCAGAAGGTGCCCGCGGACCTGCCGGTGAAGTTCGACCGCATCCAGATCGACACGGACCGCGTCATCCTCCAGGGGGAGACGGACTCCTCCAAGCAGGTGGATACGCTGTCCAACGCGCTCAAGAACCACGCGTGTTTCAAGGAAGTGAAGCAGGGCAAGGTGGAGCGCACCCGCGACGGGCAGAAGGTGACGTTCCGCCTGGACGTGCAGGTGCAGTGCCCTGGTGCGGAAGGGGGGGAGAGCTAGTCATGGCCAGGCTTCAGGAAGTGCTCGCGCCGGTGCAGACGTGGTTCGAGCGGTTGAGTGACCGGGAGCGGCGGATGGTGTCCATCGCCGGCGCGGCGGTGGCGGTGTTCGTCGTGTTCGCGGTGCTGATGACGTTCGCGAACACCGCGTCCGGCTACCGCAAGCGCACGCAGGACAAGCTGGCGAAGCTGCAGGAGGTGCAGGCGCTGGCGGCCAGCTATCGCGAGGCGCAGGCGTCGCGGCAGGCGGTGGAGACGCAGCTGACGTCCAGCAACGTGCAGCTCATCACCTACATCGAGGACAAGGCCACGGCGGCCGGGCTCCAGGTGCCCAACATGACGCCCAAGGGCGACGTGGGCGTGGGTGACGGGAAGATCATGGAGAGCTCCGTGGAGCTGACGTTCTCCGACGTGGACCTGCGCAAGCTCACGGACTTCATGCGCACGGTGGAGAGCGGTCCTGGCGTGGTGAAGGTGAAGTACCTGCGCATCGAACCGAGGCCGAACGACACGCTGACGGCGTGGACCACCGTGGCCACCTACCGGATGAAGCAATAACCCATGTCCTCTGACACCAAGCTCGCGCGCTGGAAGATCATCCTGGGCTACGGCGCGTTCGCGCTCGTGGCCTTCATCCTCTGCCTGCTCATCACCTTCCCGTACGACACGGTGCGCACGCGCCTCGTCTCGGAGGCCGCGCAGGCGGGGCTCGCCGTGCGCATCGGCTCGTTGAGGCCGGGGCTGGCGGGTGTCACCGCCACCAACGTGCGGGTGAGCAAGCCGCCCCAGCCGCTGAGCGCGGAGACGCTGGCGATGCTCGTCAGCGGCGAGGGCACCCTGCCGGGCGCCGCGGAGCTGGGCGAGGCGGTGGTCATCGACAGCGTGGCGGTGCGCCCCACCCTCTTCCCGCCGGGGCTGGCCATTCGCGCCAACGCACTGGGTGGAACGGTGGCGGGCTCCATGGGCTGGCTGGGCGACATGAAGGTCCGCGCGGAGCTGGACGGGCTCAAGGCCAGTGGTGGCAACCTGCCGGCCTTCCTCGGGATGGACCTGGATGGCGAGCTCAATGGCGTGCTGGCGCTGACGCTGCCCAAGGGCAAGAGCCCGGAGCCGGACCTGTCCCAGGCGAACGGCGAGCTGACGCTCGACTCACAGGGGCTCATCATCAAGGGCGGCAAGGCGTCCATCCCCATGGGCGGTGGCAACTCGATGCCCATGGAGCTGCCGCAGGTGGCGCTCGGCGCGCTGGTGGGCCGCATCAACTTCGAGAAGGGCCTGGGCACGGTGCAGGAGCTGCGGCTGAAGGGCGAGGACGTGGAGGCGCTGGCCACCGGCACGCTGAAGCTGGGCAAGCGGCTGGAGTACAGCGAGCCCGCCATGGATGTGAATCTCCGGCTGGACCCGGAAGCGCAGAAGCGGCTGGGCCTCCTGGCGGCGGGAATCACCATCTTCCCCCCGGACAAGAAGGACCCGAGCTTCCGGGCGGCCAGGCTCGGCGGCTTCCTCAACCGGCCCACCTTCCTGCCCCGTCGGTAGCACGCGGCACCTGGGGGCGCGCCCAACCCGACGCGTGGGGTTGAAGTCAGCGCGCCGGGACGTGTAAAGCGCGGGCGCACAGGAGGGTCGTGGATGCCGGAGCTGGTGTTTTTTCGTCGTGGCGAGGAGGTGTTGAGGGTGGGCGTGGACCGGGCACGGTTGGTGCTCGGGCGCGGCGAGCAGAGCGACGTCGCCATTCCGGACCCGGAGGTGAGCCGTCAGCAGGTGGCGCTGCTGTGGGACGGGACGCGGTGCCGGGTGCAGGACCTCTCCGGCAAGGGCACCGTGGTGGGCGGCACGTCCGTCACCGACGCCGAGCTGCCCGACGGCGCCGACCTGGTGCTCGGTCAGTGGCGCGCGGTGTTCCGCCTGAGCGGCGGCGGCGAGGGCGCGGATGTCGCCACCGAGGTGGGCCACACCACGTCCATCCAGAAGGACGCGCAGGTGCCGCGCTGGCAGCCGGCGCAGGTGCGCGTGAAGCAGGGCCTGAACGAGTCGGTGCACCGGCTCACCGGGGACAGCTTCACGGCGGGCAAGGACGCGGGCTGTGACCTGGTCCTCCAGGACCGGTTCGCCTCCAGCAAGCACCTGAAGGTGACGCGGCGGGAAGGCACGTTCCACGTCGTGGACCTGCGCTCCACCAACGGCACGTGGCTGGGGCCGGTGCGGCTGTTCGAGGCGGAAGTCACGCTGCCCACCACGCTGCGGGTGGGCGAGACGGAGCTGGTGCTGGAGGTGGCGGCGACGGGGTCCAAGAAGGAAGTGGCCTCCTTCCACGGCATCATCGGCAACGACACGGCGGTGAAGGGGCTGGCGGACCTCATCGAGCGCGTGGCGCCCTCCACGGCGGCCGTGACGATTCTGGGCGAGTCCGGCACGGGCAAGGAGCTGGTGGCGAAGGCCATCCACCAGTGCTCACAGCGGGCGAACAAGCCGCTGGTGCCAGTGAACTGCGCGGCCATCTCCAAGGAGCTCATCGAGAGCGAGCTGTTCGGCCACGAGAAGGGCTCCTTCACGGGCGCGGCGAACGCGCGCAAGGGCGCCTTCGAGGAGGCCGACGGCGGCACCCTCTTCCTGGACGAGATTGGCGAGCTGCCGCTGGACCTGCAGGCGAAGCTGCTGCGCGCGCTGGAGAGCGGAGAAATCAAGCGCGTGGGCGCCAGCCGGCCCATGCACGTGGACGTGCGGGTGGTGGCGGCGACGAACCTGGACCTGCTGGCGGCGGCTCGCGAGGGCAAGTTCCGCGAGGATTTGTACTACCGCCTCTGCGTGATTCCGTTGCACCTGCCGCCCTTGCGCAGCCGCAAGAGTGATTTGCCCGCACTGGCCGAGCACTTCGTGAAGGTGTACGCGCCGCGAGGGCAGACGGTGAGCTTCTCGGCGGCGGCGGTGGAGCGGCTCCGCGGACACATGTGGCCGGGCAACATCCGCGAGCTGCGCAACGTGGTGCACCGCGCGTTGTTGTTCCGCAAGGGCCCGGTCATCGACGCGGCGGACCTGACGTTCGACCAGGAGATGAACAAGGAGACCGGCATCGCGGTGCCGGAGCTGCCTCCTGGGATGACGCTGGAGCAGATGCTGGAGAAGCTGGAGCGGCAGATCGTCGAGGCCGCGCTGCGCCGGTACAACAACAACCGCGAGCGCGTGGCTCGCGAGCTGGGCGTGGCTCGCTCCACCCTGTTCAAGCGCCTGAAGGACTGGGGCCTGACGAAGCAGGACGAGCAGGAGTAGCGCCCACGACAGCCCCGCCCTTCAGGCGTCATGAAGGGCGGGCGCGCCGGGTCGCGGGGCCCGTCGAGCATCAATACCGCGAATCGCTCGGACCGCGGCGCCGCGTCGACGTGCGCGCGGAACCGTTCCCGTTTGACGACGCCCACCCCCGAGTCAGCGACGATGACGATGTCCGTCGAAGTCGTCGCGAGATCGACCTCGAGGGGCGGAATCCGGAACGAGTCCACCCCCACCGCCCAGCCTCATCTTCTGTCCATCCACGACCTTCCTCCGTGGATGACACGGGGCCAGGCGGCGTTCGACCCGGCCGGCAGAACACCCCGTGAACCCCGCCCACGTCCCGCGCCACGCGGCCCCAGGACACCGTGAGCCTACCCACCTTCATGCCCTGAAGTACGAGCAGAAACCCGGCGCCGGGCTCCTGTCCGTACCGACAGATGCGCGGTGGAAAAATCCCACCGCCACGGGCCGATAGACCCTTTTCGCGACCGGTTCGTTCCAAAGGAGGTCCCCGCTGGGGTGTTCAGGAGCCCACCCGTGATGCACGCCGCAGTCATCGACCTTCCGCCACTGACCCAGCTCTACAACGAGCACCGTGCCCGCGCCCTCGCCATCGCCCGCCGCATCGTCGGCGACGCGGACGATGCGGAGGACGTGGTGCAGGACGTCTTCGCCCGACTCGCCTGGAAGTCTCCTGGCTACGGCGGACGCGCGGCCTGGACCACGTGGCTCCACCGCGTCATGGTCAACAGCAGCATCAACTGGCTGCGCGCACGCAAGCGCCGCGAGCGACTCAGCCTGGAGCCATCCGAGCCCCTCACGCCCGAAGTCCAGGCCGTGGGCGCGGAGCTGCAGCGCCACTTCACCGACGCCATGCAGGAAATCAACGAGCAGCAGCGCCAGGTCCTCCACCTGCGCGAGGTGCGCGGCCTCAGCTACCCCGAAATCGCCCGCTTGCTGCGCATCCCCGAAGGCACCGTGAAGAGCACCCTGCACCGCGCCCGGCAGCGCACCTTCGGCCTCATGGAAGAGCGCGGCCACCACCCCTGAGGCACACGGCGCTACTCCAGCGCCCGGAGCTGGAGCTTCTCCCGAGCCTCCAGCCACGACGCGGGAATCGCCGCCCTGCCCGTGACGAGCACGACGATGCCGCCCACCATGGCGCACGTCGTGTCCATGTCGCCCCGCCCGGACACCGTGGACCACAACGCGTCCTCGTAGTGCTCCAGGTGCCGCACCGCGCACCACACCACGAAGGGCACCGTGTCTTCCGACAGCACCTGGAAGCCACTGCCCAGCTCCTTCGCGGCCGCCGTCGGCGTCGTCTCCAGCGACCAGCCCCGAGCCTTCTCCAGCCCGCGCCGCGTGGCACCGTTCGGCGTGTACTCCAGCACCACGTCGAAGAGGTTGCGCGCACGCCCGCGCGTCGCCGCGTCCTGACACGCCCACGCCGCCGCCACCGCGACGGCCACGGCGCCCGCCTGTCCCTCCGGATGGTAGTGCGTCACCTCCGCGGAGAGCCGCGCCTCGTCCGCCGCGCGCCGCAAGTCGCCCGCGAAGTAGGCGCCCAACGGCGCCACGCGCATCGCCGCGCCGTTGCCCTTGGACCCCGTGCCGTCGAAGACCTGGGACGACGCGGGCAGCCAGTGCATCCCCAGGTGGATGCGCTCGAGGATATCCAGCGCCGTGCCGCCATAACCCCGGTAGCGGTTGGCGCGGTAGCGCTTGCCAAACAGCTGCGCGAGCCGCTCCTGCTCCACCTGCCCGTGCTCGTCGAGCACCTGGACGATGGAGAGCGCCATCTCCGTGTCGTCCGTATAGGGCCACGGAGGGGAAGGCGGCCTGCGCGCCTCCACCCACTCCGCCACCAGGCTCCGCGCCGCGAAGAACCGCTCGCCAAAGCCATCCCCCACGGAGAGCCCCTCCAACGACAACAGGGCTCGCGACATCCGCTCCGCGTGGTCCGCCGGTCTGCCAGTCGAGGACATGGCGCCAGTCAACACCCGGCGCCACCTTCGTGTCAAATCGACACTATTCGACTACTCGTCACCCTTCGCGCCGACGAACTGGTCACCCTTGTCCTTGAAGAGGACGTTGAAGTTGGTGAGCGAGCCGTAGACGCGGGTGATGTAGCTCTGCATCTCCACCTTCTCCGCATCGGACAGCTTCGGATGGGCGTTGAGCTTCTGCTCGAGCACTCGGAGCCTGTCGCGCACCATGACGACCTTGTGGAACAGGCTGTCGATGGGCAGGTCCTTGGCCTGCAGCTCCGGGTTGCCCGGAACCAGGCGCACCATGCCGCCCTCCCACTTGCCAGCGAGCGGGGGCGCGTCGGTCAGGCCGGACGCCTCCCGGAAGATGTCCATCAACTCTTCACGCGTCATGTTCAGCCCTTCCAGGTCCACGACTTCGTTGGGGTCCACCCGGCGGCGAATCACCACCGGGGCCACGCTGCGCGCGGTCCGCTCGCGCGAAGGAGAATGCGCCGCCGGGGCCACGGCCGTGCCTCGGGGCGCGTACTTGTCACAGATGGGGGCGGACGGAGGGAACATGCCCCGCGAGGACTGGAGCCGACACGGCCCCACCCAGCCCCGGCGCTCATCCACCGAGTGAGGGCTCCACAGCTTGCAGTTGCCGCACACCTGCTCTTCCGGCCGGAAGGTGGGCAGGGGCGGAGCGGCGTCCGCCGGGTCTGTCATCAGCGCGTCTCCCCCGCGACCTTCGGGCCCTTGCGCACGCCCAGCTCCCTCAAGAGCGTGTCCGCGTTCTCCACCTGGTCCAACATCCACAAGACATACCGCACGTCCACGTTGACGTTGCGGGCCACGTCCGGGTTGTAGCCGAAGTCGTTGGCCACGTTCTCCCAGACGCGGTCGAAGTTGACGCCCACCAACTGCCCCTTGCCGTTCACCGTGGGGCTGCCGGAGTTGCCACCCGTCGTGTCCGCGTCCGCCAGGAAGTTCACCGGCACGTCCTTCAGCTTCTTGTCCGCCCACGCGCCAAACCGCTTGGACTCGGCGACCTTCGACACGCGCTCCGGCACGTCGAAGGGCTCCTCGCCGGTGTGCTTGGCGAGCATGCCCGTAAGCGTCGTCTGAGGCGTGTACACCGCGCCGTCTCGCGGCGAGTAGCCCTGCACCTTGGCGAACGTCACACGCAGCGTCCCGTTCGCATCCGGCGCCACGGGCTTGCCCGCATGCGCCAGCACCGCCTTGCGCCAGTCCGGACGCAGCCGCAGCGACATGCCCTGGCGACGGTCTCCCACGTCGTCCAGCGCCTCCAGCTCCCGCGCCAGGTCCGCGCCGAACGCCAGCATAGGGTCCTTGCGCGCCTCCAGCTGCGCGGCCGTCTCCGTCGCCATCTTCATGCGCTCGGACAGCGTCAGCACCTGGGTGACGGCATAGAGCGCGTCCACCTTCGCGGCGACGTCCTTCTCCACGAACACCTTGCCGAAGTGCTTGTCCACGGCGGCGATGCGCTCGTCCGCGCCCAGTGCCTGGGCACGGCGCACGTAGGCCATGAGCAGCCGCTTCTCCGCGGGCAGGAACACGTTCTTCTGCTCGCGCTCCAGGCGGTCCTTGATGCGGGCCTGCTCGCGCTCCATGTACTCAGGGCGGCGCTCCAGGTCCGGCTTCGCGCGCTCCGCGGCCAGCCGCGACAGCGTCACCGCCAGCGCGGGGCCTCGGGCAAGCCGAGAGGTCGACCCGAGCAGGAACTCGCGCTCGAACACCTTCGTGTTCGCCTTCTGCTCGGCCAGCAGCGCGTCGCGGGCCGTCAGGGCGCTCGCCCACTTCGCGCTGTTCTTGCCGGCCCAGGCCGCCACGTCCGCTTCGGACTGGTGCTGCTTCTCCACCAGCTTCCCGCGCTTGAGCCCCGCGAGCTGCCCGCCCGCGTTCTTGTGCACGTTGTGCAGGCTCTTGACGGTGGACGCGACGGCGATCTTCCCGGCCGGGTCCTTGTCCCCTTCTTCCTCCAGGATGCGGATGGCCTCGCCGTACACGTCACGCATCCGCGGGTAGAGCCGCGACTGGCGCTCCGCCATCTCCTCCGCGAGCAGCGCGCGGTAGGTGCGACCCGGGTAGCCGAGCACCATCACGAAGTCGCCCGGCTTCACGCCCTCGGTGGCCAGCGGGAAGAAGAACTCCGCCTTGAACGGCACGTTCTTCTCGCTGTACGGCGCCGAGGCCCCATCCGGCGCGGTGTACGCGCGGACGATGGCGAAGTCACCGGTGTGGCGCGGCCACATCCAGTTGTCCTCCTCGCCGCCGTACTCACCCACCGCGCGCGGCGGCGCGTAGACGAGCCGCACGTCCACCAGCTCCACCGCGTCCACCAGCGTGTAGTTGACGCCGCCGTCGAACGTGGACACCTGGCAGCGCGTGGCGGGGCGCTTCTCGCACTCGGCCACCAGCTCCTTCTGCTTGCGCTCGATGGCCTTGTAGCGGACCAGGTCGTCCGCGCCCTGGGGCACCGCGGCGAGCACCTGCGCCGTCACGTCCGTGAAGCTGCGGGGCACCTGCACCCGCGCGCCCTTTCCGGGCAGCTCGTCCTTGCGCTCCGAGGCCAGGAACCCCTGGGTGATGAGGTCCCGCTGGGGCGTGCTGTGCTCCTGGATGACGCCGAAGGCACAGTGGTGGTTGGTGATGACCAGGCCCGTGGAGGAGATGAAGGCGCCGGTACACCCACCCACGTTCACCGCGCCCGCGAGCAGGCCGGTGCCACGCTGGGGGTCCCAGAGCTTCCGGGGAGAGACCTGGAGCCCCTGGGCGCGAAGCCACGCCGGGTCCAGGTCCAGCACCTGCTGGGGGGTCCACTTCCCTTCCCCGGCCAGAGCCGGGGCAGCCACGAGCGAGAGCAGGAGCAGCGCTTTCTTCATGGAGAACTCCCTACCCCGTCCGGCGCCCGGAGGCGACCCCCTCGGAGGGTCCGACGCTGCGCGGCAAGCCAGGAGTTTCCCGGGAAGAGGGACCGAGCTTAAGTGTTGGGGTGTCTGATGGAGGGGAGGCCCGGAAAACGATGAGGACCGCCAGCGGAGCAAAGCTCGACCTCGGCCGCCTGGCCCTCCTGCTCGCCATGCTGGGAGTGGGTTGGTATTTCTGGGACTCGCCCGTCCTGTGGCCCCTCAAGGTGCTGGTGGTGATGATGCACGAGAGCGGGCACGCGCTCGCCACCCTGCTGCTGGGTGGGTCCGTGGACCGCATCCACCTGATGGCCGACCAGGGGGGCCTGTGTATGTCCCGCCTCCCACCGGGCGTGCTGCGACAGGTCGTCCTGTACTCGGGGGGCTACCTGGGGAGCGCGGTGGCCGGGGCCGGGCTGCTGATTGCCACCTTCCGGTTCCAGCTCCGCCGGGGCGTCCTCGTGGCCGCCTCCGCGTGGCTCGTCATCATGGGCCTGCTCTACGCGGGCGACATGTTCACCCTGGCCTTCTGCGTGGGCACCGCGGTGGTGATGGGCGCGTGCGCGAAGTGGCTGCCGGATGGCGCGGTGGACCTCCTGAACCTCTTCATCGCCGCCTTCACCGCGCTGTACGCGGTGTTCGACCTCCGCGATGACCTCTGGAACAGCACCGTGCGCGCGCAGAGCGATGCGGCGCTGCTCGCCGACGTCACCTACGTGCCCTCCATCGTGTGGGCCGCCTTGTGGACGCTGCTGGCCGTGGGCCTGCTGGTCGTCGCCGCATACTGGTCCCTCCACGCCCGGCCCCGGGGCATCCAGATGCCCCCGGTGGGCACCCGGGCCCGTCGGGCCTGAGCCGCCACTTCACACTCCGCTGCAAACGCAACATTGAGACAATTACAGAACACCTACTAGAGTGGGTCGGGTCGTACTCCCGCTCGAGAGGTGTTCCATGAGAAGCGTCGTACTCAGCGTCGTCGTGGCGGTCCTGGCGGCATGTGGCACGGGCCCCGAAGAGACGTCCGCCCGGGAACTCGGTGTCCAGCGCTCCGCGGTCAACATCACCGTGGAGGACCAGATTGTCACCCGCCTGCCGAGCGCCTCGGGAGCCACCCTCGGGTATTCCGAGTACCTGCCTCCGGGCTACCTGACGTCGACCCAGAGCTACCCGGCCATCATCCACCTCAACGGCATGGGAGAGCTGGGTCGGGCGACGACGGAGGCGGAGTTGTACGCCATCACCACGAGGCACGGCGCGCTCGCCAACATCCGCGCGAGCGCCACGTGGAAGACGTACTTCGGCAACAAGCAGGTGATGGTCTTCACGCCGCAGAGCCTGGACAACTACTCGCCCACGGAGCTTCGTCCGTTCGTGCAGTTCATCGTCGCCAACTACCGCGTCGACCCCACGCGGGTGTACCTGACGGGCCTGAGCATGGGCGGCTGGGGGACGTGGCGGTACGCGAACCTGTATGGCGCGGAGCTGGCGGCCATCGCCCCCTTCGCCACCAACATCGGAGCGCCGGGCAACACGCTCACCACGCTCAAGGACGTGCCCATCTGGGCCTCCAGCAGCTACAACGAAATCGCCGCGCAGCAGGCCTGGCTGGTCAGCTACACCAAGAACTACGATGTGTCGCAGGTGGTGAACATCTCCAACACCTCGCAGAAGCTGACGTACCTGTTCGACAAGACGACGAAGCAGTGGACGTCGCAGGCGGGCGCCGTGAGCACGGGGACGGCCATCGCCCGGTTCATCGTGATTCCCGGCTCGGACCACACCGGTTGGTCGGAGTCCTATGGCACGCAGGCGTTCTGGGACTGGATGCTGGCGCAGCAGCGCGGCACGACGCCGCCTCCACCCACCCAGTACACGCTCACCGTCAACAGCGGCTCGGGCGACGGCCAGTATGTGAGCGGCACGCAGGTCACCCTCACCGCCGACGCTCCGGCCCCTGGCTACGTGTTCGACCAGTGGACCGGCGCCACGGTGGCCAGCACCACCTCCGCGACCACGACCTTGACGATGCCCGCGGCGGCCACCACCGTCACCGCGACCTACCGCGTGTCCTCGCCCACGCAGTACACCCTCACCGTCAACAGCGGCGCGGGCGACGGCCAGTACACGAGCGGCACGCAGGTCACCCTCACCGCCGACGCTCCGGCCGCTGGCTACGTGTTCGACAAGTGGACCGGGGCCACGGTGGCGAACCTGACGTCCGCGACCACGACCCTGACGATGCCCGCGGCGGCCACCACCGTCACCGCGACCTATCGCGTGTCCTCGTCGGGCCTGCCCATCACCACCGAGGACCAGCTCGTCGGCCGGCTGACGAGCGCCACGGGCGCGCCGTACGCCTACGCGGAGTACCTGCCGCCGGGCTACCTGACGTCTCCGACGACGACCTATCCGCTGGTGCTCCAGCTCCACGACTCCGGGGAGATGGGCACCACGAGCACCGAGGCCCAGTTGGTGGAGGTGGTGTCCCGCTACGGCCCGCTCAAGCTCATCCGCGACAACGCCACCTGGAAGACGTACTTCGGCACGAAGCAGGCCATGGTCTTCGCACCGCGCGCCTCCGCGAACTGGGACGCCACGCAGCTCAACGCCCTCGTCGACTTCCTCATCGCCAACTACCGCGTGGACCCGTCGCGCATTTACGTCACGGGCCGCGTCCTCGGCGGCTCCGGTGCGTGGAATTATGGCCACAGCCACGGCAACCGCATCGCCGCGCTCGCGCCCGTGGGCGCGAACCTGGGCGGCCCCGGCCCCGCGCTCACCCAGTTGGTCAACGTCCCCGTGTGGATGGTGGACGCCTGGCAGACGGCCGACGCGTGGACGGCCCAGCACTCCTGGTTGCGCGGCCTGACGAAGGCGTATGGCTGGGACCAGTACCTGACATTCGCCGCGCCCGCCGCGACGCTCACGTACGTGTTCAACGCCGCCAACGACACGTGGTCCACCCAGACGGGAGCCCACGGCGCGGGGACCTCTCCCCTGCGCTTCACCGTGCACCCCCAGGGCACCGACTTCGGCACGCCCACGTACGAGAACCTCGCCTTCTGGAATTGGATGTTCGCCCAGCAGCGCCTGTAACCGGTCTCCAGGCCGTCGCCATGGCAATACAAGACAGGCTGGATTCTTCCATCCGCGCCTGAATTGACCCATGAGCGACGGCGCGCCCCGTCCAGGGCGACCGTCATCCTCCGTGGCGACTGTCGCCCTCCACCAGGGGCCAGGAGGTTGCGAGGGATTGTCACTCCGCACGCACCCGGGTCCGCCCGAACGCGGGTCAAGACTTATCCGCTAAACGGAATTTCACGGATTTGTCTTGTGCAAAACAGACGGACTATACGTGCGGGCCACGTAGCTATTTCCGGCTACGGGCAATCCCATACCCCCAGGAGCAGACATGAAGCTCAAGACGTTGATTGGCTCGCTGACGCTGGCGACGCTGCTGACCGGTGGCACGGCCGTGGCCCAGAACATCGAGCCGGTGCCCCCGCACGAGACGGGCGAGATTCCCAGCAAGGATGGAGAGATGGTGCGCGTTCCGTTGAGCAAGGTGCTCAAGGACTCGGCGCGTGAGGACATCGAGCAGGCCCCCGTGGAGGGCTTCCTTCCGGAGCTCCCCATCCTGGTCGACGGTGTGAAGTACACCGCGAAGCAGATCCAGGAGAAGGACATCCACCTGTCGCACTACGTGCTGGATGCCCGCTCCGCCGAGCAGGCGGTGGTGCAGGGCTTCCGCACCACGGCGGACGTGACGAAGTACTTCAACCAGACGGGCCAGTTTCCCTCCGAGCAGCCCACGGGCGCGGAACTCGCGCCGTGCAACCCCTGGTCGGTCTTCTTCGAGCACTCGTGGTACGGCGGCGCCAACTTCTCCGTCTATCCGGGCTGGGGCTACAACACGCTGGGCTGGTGGAACGACCGCATCTCCTCCATGTGGAGCACCCAGTGTGGCCGTTGGACGGTGATGACCGAGCACCATTATTTCGGCGGTCACCAGCTCTGGGTCGCGCGCGCCTGGGCCGTCGGCAACATGGGCAGCTACGGCTGGTACACGGGCTGGTGGCCGTTCCGCCGCTGGCACTCGTGGAACGACCGCGTCTCGTCGGTCGCCGTCTACTGGTAGTCGCAGGGTGACGTGAGTGGGCCGGAGGCCGCTGTCGCCTCCGGTCCCGCGTCAAGGAACCGGGCCCGTGCTCACTCGGAGGGAGGCTCGGCCGCCACCGTGTGCCACCGGTCGTCGTGAATCCAGCCGACGGTCCGGTCCGCGAGCGCCCACACGCCATCACCGGCGCCGCGCAGCCCGGTGAAGCGCAGCGAGTCCGCCTTGGAAATGGCCACGGGCTTCAGCCTGTCGCCGACCACCCGGTCGATGCCTCCCAGATGCGCCACGTAGACGTGGTCCTGGAACGTCGCGATTCCGTAGTAGTCGCGCTCGGTATCGGGAGGCCGGATGACGCGCCAGTCGTCGCCGCTTCCCAGCAGGACGGCGCCTTCGCCACCGCAGAGGGCATAGCCGCTCTTCAGCGTGCATACGCCATTGAAGCCCGTCTCCAGCGGAAGCGAGATGCGGCGCCAGCGCTTTCCGTCGAAGTGCGCCAGATGCCCCTCGGAGGTGGCGGCCATGAAGTCGTCGCGGCCGTGGCCCGCGAGGGCTTCGAGGGTGACGTCCTCCCCGTCGATGGTAAGCTGGGGCAGCGTGCTGAAACGTGCCTTGCCCAGCACGTAGGCCTGCCCCACCGAGCCCACACAGACGACGTCGTTCCCCAGCACGCGGAGTCGACGCAGCGGCCCGAGGTCCTCGACGGCCGCGTTCTTGAACACCTTGCGAGAGGCCTTCAGCGCATCCCGTGTCCTCGGCGTCTTCCAGTCGAAGCGAATCACCGTCCCGTTCTCTCCGAGGACGTACGCCAGTCCCGCCTCGGTGGCATCCACGGAGAGGACCGCCTCGCCGGACACTCCGAACTCCAGCCACACTCCGTCCCTGCGCACGCCGATGCGATTGCCGGGGTTGTCGTAGTCATCCCCCACCGTGCATGCCGCGATGACCACCCCAGGAACGGGGCTCAGGCCCTCTTGGATGTAGGCGTCGCGCAGGAACTCCGCATCCGTCAACCCACTCATGTCCGAGAACTCTCCAACGTGTGGCGCCACAAGGATTCGACCAGACAGGACATTTACGACATGGGCGTCGGGCACGCCATCTCCTCCTCGCGAAGACCCCTTCGCGCCTCTGTCAACGCCCCATCCACGGACATGCAATTGCAACTCAATAAACAACAGAAACCAGTGGGCTTGTGAATCCAGATATAGACAGACAGGGCCGCACTCCTCCCACACCTCGAGGTGGATTCATGAGAAGCGTTGCGCTCGCCGTCTTCGTAGCGGTCCTCACGGCCTGCGGGCCGGGCCAGGAAGAGACTCCCGCCCAGGAACTCGATACCCGCCCTGCCCCGCTCATCACCCCTGTCGAAGACCAGATTTCGGTGCACATGCCGAGTCCCGCGGGCTCGCCGCTTCCCTATGGCGAGTACATCCCTCCGGGCTACAACACCTCGACAGAGACGTACCCGGTCGTCATCCACCTGAACGGAATCGGCGAGCTGGGCGTCGCGCAGAACCCGACGGCGCTCTACGAGGTCGTGACGCGCAACGGGGCGCTGCGGAACATCCGCAACAGCACCACCTGGAAGACGTACTACGGCCAGAAGAAGGCGCTCATCTTCGCTGGCGACCATCGCCTCCAACATCGGCGCCCCGGGTGACACGCTCACGAAGATGAAGGACGTCCCCGTGTGGGCCGCCAGCAGCTACGGGGACCGGTGGGGCGAGCAGTCCTGGGTGCTCCCCGTGACGAAGAACTACAACTACTGGGCGTTCCCGCCCCTCGTCCAATCCACGCAGACGACGACGTACCTGTTCAGCAGGACGACGCAGACCTGGACCTCGCAACCCGGCGTCATCTCCACGGGAAGCTCCATCGTTCGCTATGTGCTGTACCCGGGCACGGCGCACATGGGCTGGTCCGAGACCTACGGCCTGCAGGGCTTCTGGGACTGGATGTTCGCCCAGCAGCGTCCGTAGTCGGCACCGGAGCGGACCGGAGGGCCGTGTCCCCTCCGGTCCCGCTTCACGGAGTGCTCACTTCCGGGGGCGCATTCGGAACGCGACGAACGACGCCACGTCGGGGAAGGCGAAGTACGGGTTCTTCTGACGCACGTCACCCAGGGGAGCCACCGGCACGTCCGCGTAGTCGTGCCCTGGCAACAACCGCGTCGAGTCCGGGACCTTGAGCAGCACCTGGGACAGTGAGCGGTACATCGCCTCCGGGTCTCCCCCGTTCATGTCGCACCGGCCGCAGCCGTTGATGAACAGCGTGTCCCCGGACACGAGCGCGTCACCGGCCAGCAGGCAGTGGGAGCCCGGCGTGTGCCCTGGCGTGTGCAGTGCCTGGAAGACCTCGGCGCCCACGGGCACCGCGTCCCCGGGCCCCAGTGGACGCAGCGCGTCCTTCAGTTCGCGCAACTCCGCGGAGAACTCCACCTCCGCGCGCTGCGCGTAGACGGGCACGTCATGCCGCGACAGCAAATCCGGCAGACCGTTGATGTGGTCGAAGTGGCAGTGCGAGACGAAGGCTCCGGCCAGGCGCTTGCCGTCCTCCGCCACCGCGCGCTCAATCGCCTCCACATCCCACGCAGGGTCCACCACCACCACGTCGGGAGAGTCCGCCGCGCCGACCAGGTAGACGAAGTTGTCCATGGGCCCCAGCTTGAGCTGACGCACGTAGGGAATTCGCATCTCTCATACCTCCCGGGAAGACTCTAACGCTTGAGACTTGCCGCCACGGCCTCTTCCCTCTTGAATGGGCGTCTTTTTCTCGGAGGTCCACCCACCGTGAAGCGCTCTCTGCCGTTGCTCGTCTGCACCCTCCTCGCCGGCTCGAGCGTCGTCGCCAAGGAACGGTCCACCTTCAAGTACACCGCGCCCGCGGACGGGGAGCGGCCGGTCATCGTCGACGCCGTCATCGCGCCGCAGGGCAGCGACTTCGCCATGCGGTTGCGCTTCGACAAGGACCCCTGGGGCGAGGAGTGCAAGAGCCGCTGCTCCAACGCCACGTTGTTGATCGACACGGACTCCAGCAAGCAGACAGGGCTGCGGCTCGCGCAGGGGGCCCCGGGCAACGGCGCCGACCTGGCCGTCATCATCCAGGGCGTGCGCGACTATGCGTCCGAGGGCGGCGGCAGTGCCCAGACGTGGCTGCGAGTGAAGGTACGACTGCTGGGCAGCGAGGCGAGCACGGTGGATGACGGTGAGCTGCTGGCCGAGCTCAGCCACAAGCACGACACCGACCGCATCCAGTCCGACGGCAAGACGGTCTACCTGTTGATCGACACCACCCACGCGTCCATTCCGTCCGCGCGCAAGGCGCGGGTCGTCTATCAGCCACCCGGTGGCAAGCCCATCCAGGCCACCGTGCCCGGCATGATTGGCGGCGGCGGTGGTCGGGGCGTGCGCATCTTCAAGGACGGCAACTGGGGCAAGGCGCCCAAGGCGACGCCCTGAGCTGACGCGGAGCCCACGGGGCACAGCTCCTCTCTCGAATCGCCGCGCGTGAAGTGGTCGAGTTCCCTAGGGACCTTCTATCTCTCGCGCGCAAACGGGGCTGAAATCGGGCGGTGGTACCCCCACCCGATTGCCATCCGCACGCGGATTCGGCCCTGAAGCGGAATCACGACCGAGACGTTCTCCTCTCGCGCGGAACGCTGATGGTTCCACGCGGGAGGCAACCCAGTCGGGAGAGTCCCCCTGAAGCCCGTCACCATCGCACTGGTCGTCTACCTGGCCGTCACGGGTGCGGACGCGCCCGCATCTTCTTTCGAACTGGTCTCCCTGGTACGACTGCTCGCGGCCCCCGAGGCCTACGACGGCAAGCGCGTCCAGATTGTCGGCTACGGGTCCTTCCACTCAACAGGCACGGCGCTCTACCTCAACGCCCAGGATCACCAGCATGGCGTTCCCATGAGCGCGGTGTGGCTCGTGCTTGGACAGACAGGGGCGCCCAAAGCGGGTTCTCCTCCGGGCTACGTCGTCGTGAGAGGAACCTTTCGCGCGGAGGGCCGCGGTGCGATGGGTCTCTTCTCGGGCGCCATCACCGACATCGACCGGCTCGACGACTGGGACATGGGGAGCGCCGCGCCCCCACAGCAACCCAAGGGAGAACCCACCCGCGCGCGGGGCTGCCTCTGAAACGAAGCCCGTGGACAAGGCCCTCCCTCGGCTCGGGCCTCAGTCCTCGCGCCATGACCCGGCATGCTCCCGAGCGAAGTCTTCGAAGGAGCGCGGCGGAGTGCCCGTGACTTCGAGCACCGCGTCGCTGGCCCTGGGTGCCCGGCCCTCTCGGTGGAAGCGGAACATGTCGATGAGCCCCTCGACGTGCGCGGGGCTCACGGCATACGGCAGCATCGCCTCGCGAAACACCCCGTCAGGGATGGACTCGTACCTGAGCTCGCGGCCCGCGGCCTGACCGAGAACGCGGGTCATCTCTTGGTATGTCATCGCCTTGGGGCCGCAGAGGTCCAGGTGCCTCCCCGTGAAGGACTCGGACGTCAGACACACCGCCGCCACGCGGGCGATGTCCCTCGCGTCGATGGGACTCTCCTCTCCATCGCCCCATGGCAGGCGCAGCACCCCTTCGGTTTTCAGCGCGTGGCCGTAGTACGTGACGAAGTTCTGCATGAAGCCCCCGGGCCGGAGCACGGTGTTCGGGATTCCCGAGCGCTCCAGCTCACGCTCGATGGCGCCGTGGACACGAGCCAGGAAGAACGCCTCGCTCCCCGCACAGAGAATCGAGAGCTTCACCAACCTGCTCACCCCCGCGCGGCGCGCGGCCTCGATGACTCGCACCTCGGCGCCAACCTGGTCGACCATGTCCCCCGTCGCGAGGAACACCGTCCGCGCACCGTCCAGACATGCCTCCAGTCCTTCGCCCGTGCTCAAGTCGACACGCGCATGCTGTGTGGCGCGAGGGTCCGGTACTCGCGAGCGAAACGCCGCCCGCGTGGGCCCCCCCCGCTTCACGAGCTCGTCGAGGACCGCGCTTCCCACCACTCCCGTTGCACCCAGGATGACGTTCATGCGCGGCAAGATGCGCGCGCCAGTGCCTCACCCGATAGGAAGCATTTGACCCCGCTCCTCGGGCGGCAGCGCCGTGGCGCCGCGAGCGGCCGCTGACAGGGCCCCCGGAGCCAATCCGGAGAGCTTCCGGCATTCGAGCAACCAGTGGGACTGGTCGCAGTACCCCGCTTCATGCGCCAGCCAGGTGAGCGACGCCGTCGCGTCCTCTCTCGTGCGCTGGAGCGCCTGCTGGAAGCGGCGGACCCGGAGGAAGTCTCGCGGCGTCAGTCCCACCTCGCGCCGGAACAACTCGATGAACCTGCGGTGACTCAAGCCCGAGCCCGCGACGAGCGAAGAGACAGGCACGTCCGCCGTACTCGCTCGAAGTCGCCCCAGCGCCGTCCACACCGCCTCATGCACGGACCGGAGCGACGCATGCCGGGCAAGGAACGCCGTGCCCAGAAGCGCGAAGCGCTCCTCGTCACTCGACGCCTCGGAGAGTCGCGCCACCCACCGCGTCGCGACAGGCCCCCACAACGAGGACAGCTCCACGTGCCGCCCGGCCAGCGCATCCAGGGGAACGCCCAAGAGGGGCCAGGCGCCCCCCGCGCGGAAGTGGACGCCCGCGAGCATGGACTGCTGCGCCGTGGGAACGTCGAACGCGGCACGCCGAGGACCAGAGACCAACGCCTCCGCGCACGCCCCCGCCTCACCATCCAGCTCCCTCCACTCCAGTCGCTGCCCCGCCAAAGGAATCACCAGCTCCAGCGTTCCCGTGGGCAGCACCCGCTCCAGCCCATGCCCGGGCCGATACCCGTCGTACAGCCAGAAGGCCTGGATGAACGGGCGCAGGGGCTCGGGAGGCGCGAGCGCACGGTAGAAGGAATGGACCTGGGTCATCGCTCGCCCCGCTTCATACCCCCGTCTCCAGCACGCCGCGTCGATGCCCGGGCAAGGGAGCAAGCCCACCCTGTCCTACCTGTCCAGGGCCTCCCAGGAGCCAACCGGGCGTCCTCTCCTACCCGCACCCACCGTCCCGTCCCCAGGTGAGTCCCATGGGCCCTCGCCCTCGGAATTCCAAGGGGTTACAGGGATGTTTCACCTTGGGACCGAACTGGACGGGCTTTCAGGTAGGATGCCTCCGAGGATACGCAACCCCCCGAATTCGTTCCAATTGTCAGGGGGCCATGGTAGTCCCGCCGCTTTGTTACAGCTTCCAGATTCCATGGCGCGGAGTGCGCGAGTCACGCACCGCGTTCGGGTACGAGACGTTCTCACCTGGGTTTGAAGAGCATGCGCGCAGAAGCCGAAAAGAAGACGCCAAAGAAGCAGGGAGGCGCGGGTGGCGGGGGTGGAGCCTCGGGCTCGGCGGGTGGTGGAGATGGATATATCCCCGCCTCGCTCGCTGACGAGGCGCGTCGCCGGTACATCAACTACGCCCTGTCGGTCATCACCTCACGCGCCCTGCCGGACGTGCGCGACGGCCTCAAGCCCGTGCAGCGCCGCATCCTGTACGGCATGTGGAACGACCTGAACCTGTCGTTCGACACGAAGTACCAGAAGTGCGCACAGGTGGTCGGCGCCATCATGGGTCGCTACCACCCGCACGGCGACGCCTCCATCTACGACGCGCTCGTGCGCATGGCGCAGGACTTCTCCCTGCGCTACCCGCTGGTGGACGGCCACGGCAACTTCGGCTCGCTCGACGGCGACTCCGCGGCCGCCTACCGCTACACCGAGTGCCGACTGGAGAAGCTCGCCACCGAGATGCTGGGTGAGCTGGAGCGCAAGACGGTCGACTTCCGGCCCACCTACGACGGCACGCGCAACGAGCCCATCGTCATCCCCTCGCGGGTGCCGCAGTTGCTGATGAACGGCACCACGGGCATCGCCGTGGGCATGGCCACCAACATCCCGCCCCACCACCTGGGCGAGCTGGTGGACGCGCTGGTCGCGCTCATCGAGAACCCGGCGCTGCTCACCAAGGATCTGCTCAAGTGGATCAAGGGCCCGGACTTCCCCACCGGCGGGCAGATCCTCAATGACAAGAAGGAGCTGCGCGACATCTACGAGACGGGCCAGGGCAGCGTCCGCATCCGCGGCGAGTGGGACACCGAGGAGCTCAAGCGCGGCGGCACGCAGATCATCGTCACGTCCATCCCCTACACGGTGAACAAGTCCACCCTCGTCGCGAAGATTGGCGACCTGGTGCGCGAGCGGAAGCTGCCGCTCATCGTCGACGTGCGCGACGAGTCCACCAAGGACGTGCGCATCGTCCTGGAGCTGAAGAAGGACGCCAACGCCGACCTGGTGATGGCGTACCTCTACAAGCACACGCCGCTGCAGACGACGTTCGGCGTCAACCTCACCTGCCTCGTCCCCAGCGACGACAACCCCGAGGTCGGCACGCCGCGCCGGCTGGACCTCAAGAGCATCCTCCAGTTCTTCCTCGACTTCCGCTTCGGCATCGTCACGCGGCGCTACCAGCACGAGCTGGGCGAGCTGCAGAAGCGCGTCCACCTGCTCGAGGGCTTCGAGAAGGCCTACGACGCGCTGGACGAGATCATCCGCATCATCCGCCAGTCCGAGGGCAAGCAGGACGCCGCCCAGAAGTTGATGGTGCGCTTCAAGCTGGATGAGCTCCAGGTGGACGCCATCCTGGAGATGAAGCTCTACAAGCTCGCCCGCCTGGAGATCCTGGTCGTCCAGAAGGAGCTCAAGGAGAAGCGCGCGGAGATCAAACGCATCGAGGGCATCCTCAAGGACAAGAAGAAGGTCTGGGGCACCGTCAAGGACGAGCTCGCCGAAATCAAGGGGCTCTACAACGACAAGCGCCGAACCAAGATTGGTGGCGCGGGCTCCGAGGAAGTGGAGTTCAACGCCGACGCGTTCATCGCGGACGAGGATGCCCATGTGGTCATCACCCGCGACGGCTGGGTCAAGCGCGTGCGCGAGGTGAAGGACCCGTCCTCCACCCGTCTGCGCGAGGGCGACGCCGTCATGGCCGTGCTCGCCGGCAGCCTGAAGGCGAACCTCGTCCTGTTCAGCAACTTCGGCACCGCCTACGTCACCCGCTTCAACGACATCCCCGCCTCCACCGGCTACGGCGACCCCGTCCAGAAGCTGTTCAAGTTCGACGACGGCGAGCGCGTGGTCGCCGCCCTCTCGCTCGACACGCGGCTGGCGAGTCCGCAGAAGCTCCTGGGCGTGACGAAGCAGGGCATGGGCATGCGCTTCCTCCTGGAGCCTCATCTGGAGGTCTCCACGCGCGCCGGACGTCGCTACGCCAAGACGGGCGAGGGCGATGAGATCATCGGCGTGCAGGCCGTGGGCGAGAAGGACCTGCTCGCGGTGCTCACCAAGAAGACCAACGCGCTGGTGTGCAAGGCGGCGGAAATCAACGAGCTGGCCGGCCCTGGCAAGGGCGTCACCGTCATCAAGGTGGACGCGGACGACCAGGTGGTCGACTTCCTCGTCACCGCGCCGAACCAGAAGGACGCGAAGCTGGATTTCGAGACGCAGAAGGGCCGCAAGCTGCAGCTCGCCCCCGCGAAGTACGGGGTGACGGGCCGCGGCGGCAAGGGCCACGAGATGTCCAAGCGCGACGCGGTGGAGGACGTGGCCCGGCCCGTCGTCTTCATCCCGTTGCCCGAGAAGAAGGACTAGCCAGAGGACGCCATGGCGACGAAGAAGGAAAGCTATACAGGCGCCGACATCCAGGTCCTCGAGGGCCTGGATCCGGTGCGCAAGCGCCCGGCCATGTACATCGGCGGGACGGACGGCACCGGGTATCACCACCTGTTGTGGGAGATCCTCGACAACTCGGTGGACGAGGTCATCAACAGCCACGCCACCACCGTCGAAGTGACGCTCCACAAGGATGGCCGCAGCATCACCGTGGTGGACAACGGGCGCGGCATCCCCGTGGACATCATGCCCAAGCTCAAGAAGCCCGCCGTGGAGGTCATCCTCACGACGCTGCACTCGGGCGGCAAGTTCGAGCAGGGCAACTACACCCACTCGGGCGGTCTGCACGGCGTGGGCAGCTCCGTGGTGAACGCGCTCTCCCGCAAGCTGACGGTGGAGATCAAACGCGACGGCAAGCGCCACATCCAGACGTACGCGCGAGGCAAGCCCACCAGCCCCCTGAAGGCGGACGGCGGCGCGCGCGGCACGGGCACGTCGATCACCTTCGAGCCGGACCCCGAAATCTTTGGCGAGAAGCTGAAGTTCGACGCGGAGCTGGTGCGCGAGCGGCTGGAGGCCAAGAGCTACCTGCACAAGGGCATGATCGTCATCTGGAAGGATGAGACGGCCAGCCCCGCCACGTCGGTGACGTACAAGCACGACGGCGGCATCGCCGAGTACCTCACCAAGGTGGTGACGGAGCGGCAGAAGCCGCTGGTACCGGTGGGCAGCACCAACTTCTACCACTCGCGCGACAACGGGGTGCGGCTGGAGGCGTCGCTGGGGTGGACGGAGGCCACGGACGAGCACATCCGCTCCTACGTCAACGGCGTGCCCACCCCCATGGGCGGCACGCACGAGGCGGGCCTCAAGGGCGCCATCGTCAAGGCGGTGCGCAACTACATCGAGACGCACGACCTGACGCCCAAGGGCGTGACGCTCACCGCGGAGGACATCCGCGAGGGAATCACGGCCATCCTGTCCGTGTACGTGGTGGAGCCCCAGTTCCAGGGCCAGACGAAGTCGCGCCTCAACAACCCCGAGGTGACGGCGCAGGTGGACGGCGTGCTGCGCCCGGCGCTGGAGAAGTGGCTCAACGACAACAAGAGCATCGCCGAGGCCGTCGTCGGCCGCATCATCCTGGCGGCCCGCGCTCGCGAGGCCAGTCGCGCCGCGTCCCTGGCCGTCAGCCGCAAGACGGCCGTCAGCCACCGGCTCAACCTGCCGGGCAAGCTGGCGGACTGCTCGTCCACGGACCCCAACCTGAGCGAGCTGTTTCTCGTCGAAGGTGACTCGGCAGGTGGTTCCGCCAAGCAGGGCCGCGACCGGCGCACCCAGGCCATCCTCCCCTTGCGGGGCAAGGTGCTCAACGCGGAGCAGGCGTCCACCGACAAGGTCGCCGGCAACAAGGAGCTCCAGGACATCGTCAGCGCCCTGGGCTGCGGCATCGGCGCGGACTTCGACATCACCAAGCTGCGCTACGGCCGCGTCTTCCTGCTGATGGACGCCGACAGCGACGGGCACCACATCGCCACGCTGCTGCTGACGTTCTTCTACCGGCACCTGCGCCCGCTCATCGAGAGCGGCGCCATCCACATCGCCCAGCCTCCGCTGTTCCGCGTGGACATCGGCAAGGAGACGTACTGGGCGCTGGACGAGGCGGACCGCGACAGAATCATCCGCGAGAAGGTGAAGGGCAACGCCAAGCCCAACATCATGCGCTTCAAGGGCCTCGGTGAGATGACCGCCGACGAGCTCAAGGAGACGACGCTGGACCAGAAAAACCGGATGAGCCTGCGAGTCACGATCGACAACCCCATCGAGACGGACCGCGTCATCAATGACCTGATGGGCAAGGACGTGAGTGCCCGGTTCCGGTTCATCATGGAGCGCGCGGGCGAGGTCGAAGCGCTGGACGTCTAGCCATCCGTCATCCTGCCGCGGGTCCCCCCCGCCCCGGATTGCCCCCGGGGCGGAGGGCCGTGACGGGGCTCCCCTCGCTCGGCTAGCATCCGGCGCCGTGACTACGTTCCGCCGAATCGCCCTGCTCCTCACCCTGCTGCTGGCCGTCCTTCCCGCCCATGCCCAGACGACGCGCAAGAAGTCCGCGCGCAAGAAGGCCGTGCCCACCAAGGTGGTGAAGAAGAAGAAGCCCGCGGGCAGGGACGTGAAGAAAGCCCCGCCCGTGGAGGACACGGACACGGCGGACACGAACGACGTCGCGTCCCCGGAGCCCATGGTCTTCGGAGAGCCGGACTCGAAGCCGCACCCCACCGACAAGCCGGAGGCGCCCGCCGCGAAGCCTCCGCCCGCCGCGGTGGCCACGCCGGTGGCGCCGCCCTCTCCGAGCGCCACCGAGCCGGAGAAGCCCAGCACGAGGCCGTCGCTGGCCGCCACGCCCGCCGTGTCCACCGGCCCCGTGGCGCTCTTCTCAGTCGCCCGAGCCTCGGCCGCGTCCGCCGCGGCGCTGAAGCTGGAGACGGAACTGACGCGTCACCTGCAGCGCGGCGGAGACGTGCAGTTCGTGGACCTGGGCGCGGCCTTCCCGCCCCCGGAGCCGACGCCGCTGACGAAGGCCGACGGGCTGTTCGAGGACGGCCGGGCCGCCTACGACAACCTGGACCCGGAGGTCGCCGAGGCGAAGTTCCGCGCGGCCGCCGAGGCGTACGAGCAGGCCCCCGGTGAGCTGCGGCCGGAGCGGCTGGGTGAGGCGTTCCTGTTCCTCGGCGCGGCCCGGATGCTCAATGGCGACGCGGCCGGCGCGAAGGAGTCCTTCATCCGCTCCGTGGTGGCCGAGCCCGCCACCCGCCCGGACAAGGCGCTCTTCGGTCAGGACGTGCAGAAGGCCTTCGACGAGGCGCGCGCCGAAGTGAGCGCGCGGCCCGCTGGCACCCTCGCCGTGGAGTCCCAGCCCGCGGGCGCGCAGGTCCACGTGCGCGGCCAGGAGCTCGGCGTCACGCCGCTCAAGGGCGTGTCCGTCCCCGCCGGCCACCACGCCGTCATCGTGACGCTGCCGGGCTACACGTCCTTCGCCCAGTACGCGGAGGTGAAGTCCACCGGGAGCGCCGAGGTGAAGGCGACGCTTGTGCCCGGGCCGGGCCTGTCCGCCATCCGCGAGGCCGCCGTGCGCGCCGGCTCGCAAGAGGCCTTCGACAGCGAGACGCTGCCTCCCGAGACGGGCGCCATCGCCGAGCGCCTGGATGCCCGCTACCTGGTGCTGGCCGCGGTGTCCCAGGACAAGAAGGGCCGCCTCCAGGCGGAGCTCCAGGTCTGGGACGTGCGCACCCAGGCCCGGCTGCGCGGCGTGGAAATCGACCTGTCGGGCAAGGACCGCAAGCGGGGCCCCGAGGCGGCCGCGCAGCAGGTCCGCGACTTCATCCACGGCGCCATGTCGCCCCGCGTCGCGGAGAGCGGTGGCACGGGCGTGTCCCTGCTGAAGCGGCCGTGGTTCTGGGCCGCCGTCGGTGGCGTGGCGGCGGTGACGGCGGGCGCCGTCTTCGTGGCGACCCAGGACAAGGGCCGTCCCTTCAATCCCATCACCGGAGGAACAGGCTTCTGAGCCACGGGTTGAATGACGGTTCGCCGCTCGCGTCGCTCGTTTCAGAGGTTACCCCATGAGAGCCCTCGTCCTCGCCCTGCTTCCCTCGCTCGCCCTGGCGGCGTCCCCCGCCCCGGCCCGGCGTGTCTCCAGCCTCCTCGTCCCCATGGACCCGGCCTCCGAGGCCACCGCGGTCCAGATGGAGGGCTACATGAACGAGGCGCTGGGGAACTTCTCCGGCTTCACCGTGCGCAAACCCGAGGAGCTCTTCGGCCTGCCCGGAGACCCCGCCGCCCAGTCCGCGCTCGAGCGTGCCCGCAAGGGGTACTCGGAGAGCGCCGCCGCCTTCGACAAGAAGGAGTACGACGAGGCGGAGGCGAAGGTCCGCGCCACCCTCAAGGAGCTCAACGGCGCGCCGTCGTCCATGCGGGGTTGCTCGCCCCTGTGCGAGTCGCTGGCGCTGTACGCGGCGCTCCTGCACCTGCGCGGCGACGTGGAGGAGGCGAAGCTCGTCCTCATCGACCTCATCGCCGTCTCGCCGACCTTCGAACTCAACCCCAAGCGCTTCAGCCGGGACTTCATCGCCCTGCGCGTGCAGGTGGCCACCGGCCGCACGTCCCAGCTGCGCGGAAGCGCCACGGTGAAGTCGCGGCCCGCCGGCGCCCGTGTCTACGTGGATGGTGAACTGGCCGGCCACACGCCGGTGACGATTCCCGCGCTGGCGGTGGGCAAGCATCTGTTGCGCATCGAACGGCCGGGCTTCCGCCAGTTCGGCCAGCTCATGGAGGTGACGCCGGACGACGTGGAGGTGAGCACGGAGCTGGTGCCCACCGCCTCGTACAAGGCCTACGACGCGCAGCTGGACCGCGTGGCCAGCGAAGTGTCGCGTGGCATCCCCCAGGCCAACGGCGTGGCGGGCCTGGGCAAGTCCATGGGCCTGGAGCGCGCCATGGTGGGCACGGTGAAGGCCTCGGGCGAGGGCTCCGAGCTCATCCTGGGCTACTACGACTTGCGCAACGGCAAGAAGCTCGGAAGCCGCCGCGTGGTGCTCCAGGGCGACGAGTTCGGTCAGCTCAAGCAGGAGATGGAGCGCATGGTGAATCAGATGGTGAACACCAGCGAGGGTGGCGGCGAGAAGGTGGTGCGCAGCTCCGACCCGCTCGACAACCGGGGCGGCACCGAGGACTGGGGCGCGGAGGACCGCGGCGGACGCACCCGCTCCGAGGAGAAAAAGAAGAAGAAGGTGGATGACCCGCTCGACGGGGTGTCCGGAACCGAGGACTGGTGACACGCGGCGCTTGTCCTCGGGCGGGCGCGGCCTAGAGTCCTGGCGCGTATGCGCCTGCTCGCCCTCCTGCTGCTGCTCCCGTCGCTCGCACTCGCTCAGACGAGCACCATCGTCCAGGCCCCCGTCCCCACGCGGGGGATGACGCTGCCGCCCACTGGCGCGGCCCTGGTGGACGAGGCCACCGCCCTGTCGCTCAACCCGGCCGGGTTGGGCTTCGTCCGCTCCGGGCAGCTGTTCTACCTGCACGAGCGCAACCTGGAGCGCGACAGCGTCGCGGACGGCGTCTTCCTGGGCGCGCAGTTGCTGGGCCTGGGCCTGGGCGCGTCCATGGAGTGGATTCGCGGGCGTCACGAACCGGACTACCGGCGCACGTCGCTGGGCCTGTCACTGGGCTCGCCCACGCTGCAACTGGGCGGCTCCTGGCACGGCTTCAGCTCCGACGATGACGACATCGACGCGCTGGACACGTTCGACGTGGGCCTCACCGCCCGCCCCGTGCGCGCCCTGTCGCTGGCGGCGGTGGTGAAGGACCTCAACGCGCCCACCGAGGGGAGCCTGGAGGTCAAACGCAAGTACGACTTCGGCCTGGGCCTGCGCCCGCTGGACGAGCGCTTCACGCTGGGCATCGACTGGCTCTTCTCCGAGGGGGCCTTCCGCGAGGGGCAGGCGACGTACACGCTCCAGGCGGAAGTGATTCCGGGGCTGCGGCTGGGCGGAGGCGTGTCGCACGGCTTCGTCAGCGGCGTACCGCTGGCGCTCCAGTTGGCGGCGACGGTGGACACCGGCCACATCGGCGTCACGTACGCGGCGGGTGGCGGCGAGGACGGCACGGACCATGTCCTGGGTGTGCGCCTGTCTTCGGAGAGCTATCGCTCGCTGCGTCCGCCCGGGGGCGTCGTCACGATGCTCGACTTGAACGACGTGCTGGCCAGCGGAGGCAGTCCGCTCCTGGCGGTACTCGGCGTGAGCGAGGCGGACCCGTTCCTGCGGCTGTCGCGCTGGCTGGACCTGGCCGCGAAGGACGAGCGGTTGTCGGGCGTGGTGCTGAAGATGGAGGGCCTGCCGGGGGTGGACTGGGGCAAGGCGGAGGAGCTGCGACAGGCGGTGCTGCGGCTGCGCGCGTCCGGCAAACGGGTGATGGCGGTGCTGCTGTCAGTGGATGACATGGGCTACTTCGTGGCGACGGCGGCGGAGCGCATCTATGCGGTGCCGGAGTCCTTCCTGCACATCAACGGCCTGGCCGCGCACCTGCAGACCTTCGGCGGGACGATGGACAAGCTCGGGGTGAAGTGGGACGTGGCGCGCGTGGGCAAGTACAAGACGGCCCCCGAGCAGCTCACCCTCAGCGAGCCGAGCGACGCGTCGCGCGAGGCGGTGGGCGCGTACCTGGACAACGAGGTGAGCTGGTACGAGCGCGCGGTGACGGAGTCGCGCAAGGTGCCGGTGGAGAAGCTGCGCGAGCTGTGGGCCGCGGGCCTGCCCACGCCGAAGCGGGCCCAGGAGCTGGGCTTCGTGGACGCCATCATCCACCCCGCGGAGCTGGACGGGAAGGTGCGGGAGATGGCGCCTCGGGCCCGCTTCAGCGCGGCGTACGCGCCTCGCGACGAGCGCGAGGACCGCTGGGGCAAGCGTCGCCGCATCGCCGTGGTGCCGGTGCTGGGCACCATCGCCGGAGGCAAGAGCCGCGAGGACCCGCTGGGCTTCAGCCGCATCGCCGGCGCGGAGACAGTGGTGCGCGCGCTGGAGTCGGCGAAGTCGGACCCGTCCGTCGTCGCCATCGTCCTGCGCGTGGACTCGGGCGGTGGCGAGGTGCTGGCCTCCTATCTCATGTACCAGGCGGTGCTGGACGCGGCGAAGGTGAAGCCCGTCATCGCCTCCATGGGCGACATGGCGGCGTCCGGCGGCTACTACGCGGCCATGGGCGCCACGGAGATGCTGGCGCTGCCCACGACGATTACCGGCAGCATCGGCGTCTTCTACATCAAGCCCGCGCTACAGGGCCTGCTCGGCGAAAAGCTGGGCATCAGCCAGGAGACGCTGAGCCGCTCTCCCATGGCGGACGTCTTCGACACCTGGCAGCCCTGGACGCCGGAGCAGCAGACGGCGGTGCAGCAGTGGGTGGACGCGTCCTACGACATGTTCATCACCGAGGTGGCCCGCGCGCGCAAGAAGGACAAGGCGGAGGTGGATGCCATCGCCCGAGGCCGGGTGTGGAGCGGCACGGACGCGCTCGCCCGGGGACTGGTGGACCGGCTGGGCGGCCTGCATGACGCGGTGGAGTCCGCTCGCAAACACGCGGGCGTCCCCCAGGCCGAGGAGCTGGACCTGGTGTTGATGGGCGAGGCGCGCGGCTTCTTCTCCAGCATGGGCGGGGAGCCGGGCGTGCAAGCGGCCCTTGCCCTGCTCCCGGCGCCTTCCGAGCCCTTCCCCGCCGCCTTGCGACAGCTGGCGCGCGACGCGGGGGTGAACCTGGAGCTCCTGCGCCCGGGGATGAAGGCGATGATGCCCTTCACCCTCACCGTTCGCTGACGACGGCACGGCGGGGCGGGGTCCGCCCGCCAACACCGGGCGAAAAAACCGGGAGCGCGCCGGGCGTCCTCTGTTAGTGTTCCTCATGCACGCTGGTCGGCTTTCGGGCCGCCAGGGTGCTCCAGGGACCGGCGGTTCGGCCTTCCGTGTCTCAGGGCCCCGCGCCCGGCTCCCTGTCCCACAGCCTGAGTCACCCTGCGTCCCCCCGCCCTCCCCTCGGGATGGCCCGTGTGGGGCGCACACGGTCTGGAAACCTCATGAGCGAAAACTCCGATAACCGCGATCCACGTGATACCCCGCCGCCGCCCGCGGCCGCCCGTCCTGTCCCTCCTCCCGAAGCGGACGACGATGGCGGCGATGAAGGCGACGACGAGGGTGGAGACGAGGGCGAAGGCGGTGGCGCCTCGGCCAGTGGTGGCCCCGGCGGACAACCCGGCCAGCCCGGTGGACGCCGCCGTCGTCGGCGCCGTCGTCGTCGTGGCGCGCAGGTGCTCTTCACGCCGGATGGCCAGGCGTACCGGATGCAGCCGGGCCCGGACGGGCAGCAGGTCCAGGTCTTCCTGACGCCGCAAGAGCTGGAGCAGCACAAGCAGCGTCAGGCCCAGCAGCAGCAGGGCCCGCAGCAGCCCCAGCAGGGTCAGCAGCAGCCGCAGGGCGGCGGGCACGGTGGCGGCCAGCAGCACTCGCGCCAGCACCACGGCGGTGGTCAGCAGGGCCAGGCGGCGCAGCAGTCGAACCTGGCGCCCGTGGAGGGCGTGCTGGACACGGAGGCCAAGGGCCCCAACGCCTTCCTGCGGCAGGTGAAGCGAAACCTCCTGGCGGCGCCGGACGACCCGGAGCTGCCCAAGAACCTGGTGCAGAAGCTGCGCCTGCGACAGGGCCAGTACCTGACGGCCTTCGCGCAGATGCGCGGCCACAAGGGCATCATCCAGAAGGTCGACACGGTGGACGGCCGCCCGCTGGAAGGCGCGCCCCGACTGCCGCACTTCGCGGACCTGACGTCGGTGGACCCCACCGAGCGGCTCAAGCTGGAGTGCGGCCACAAGGAGATGGTGACGCGGGTGCTGGACCTCGTGTCTCCCATCGGCAAGGGCCAGCGCGCGCTCATCGTCGCCCCGCCGAAGACGGGCAAGACGATCATGCTCCAGCGCATCGCCCAGGCCGTCATCTCCAATCATCCGGAGGCGCACGTCATGGTGCTGCTCATCGACGAGCGGCCCGAGGAAGTGACGGACATGCGCCGCAGCATCAAGGCGGAGGTCGTCGCCTCCAGCTCGGACCGGCCCACCGCCGACCACCTCAAGGTGGCGGAGCTGGCGCTGGAGCGCGCCCGCCGGCTGGTGGAGAACGGCAAGGACGTGGTCATCCTCCTGGACTCCATCACCCGTCTGGCGCGCGCCTACAACAAGGAGATCGACAACTCCGGCCGCACCATGTCCGGCGGCGTGGACAGCCGCGCGCTGGAGCGCCCCAAGCGCATCTTCGGCGCCGCGCGCGCCACGGAAGAGGCGGGCTCGCTGACCATCATCGGCACGGCGCTCATTGACACCGGCAGCCGCATGGACGAGGTCATCTTCGAGGAGTTCAAGGGCACCGGTAACTCGGAAGTCACGCTTGACCGCCTGCTCGCGGAGAAGCGCGTCTTCCCCGCGGTGAACATCGCCCAGTCCGGCACGCGCAAGGAGGAGAAGCTCTTCACCCTGCGCGAGTACGAGAAGGTGAAGAAGCTGCGGCAGATGCTCCACGCGGTGAAGCCGGTGGAGGCCATGGAAGCGCTCGTCAAGCGGCTGTCGCGGTACACCTACAACGACGAGTTCCTGGACGAGCTCTGAGCCGAGCTCCGAGACAGCGCGCGGGGGTGGTGTGGCGGGCCCGGGTTTGCGTAAGGTGGCGGCATGATTCAGGGCTCGGGCCGCTGCCACTACCACCCGGAGCGCGCCGGCCTCGGTATCTGCGTGGAGTGCCGGCGGGTCATCTGCCGGGAATGCACCACGCAGTTCGAGGGCATCAACCGCTGCGCGAGCTGTCTGGGCCGGCGCCTCAAGGCGCTGGAAGGCCCGGGTGAGCGGCGTGAGTGGACGGTGGGCAACGGGATGCTCGCGCTGGTGGGGCTCTTCCTCGTCTGGGGCGGCATCTATCTGGTCGCCTCCGTGGTGGCGAGCTAGCCCATGGCCGTCTCCGCGCTCGAGCTGCGCCCGCGCAACGCCGTCTCGCTGATGGACGCGGCGCTGCGCCTGTGCGCCCGGAGCACGGGCGTCTGGGCCCTCACCCTGCCCGGCGGCGCGGCCGTCGTCGCCGCCATGCTGTACCTGGCGGAGGCGGTGCGACTGGGACGCCCGCTGGTGCTGCCCACGCTGGCGCTCACGCTGGCGTGGTTCCTCCGAGGCGTGTGCCAGGGCGCCGCGTGTCACCACATCCAGGCCCGGCTCCTGGAGGGTCAAGGCGAGCCCTCGACGTGGGACTCGCTGAAGGCCGCGTTGGGGCGCCTGCCCTCGCTCTGCGTCGCGGTGGGCTACCTCTTCGTCTTCGACGGCATGGCCCTGTTGTTCGGCCTGGGCGTGGCCTACGTCGTGTTCTCCTCGGCGAGCGTGGGCTACGCGGCGGTGATGCAGGGCCGGGGGAGCGTGCTGGGGCTGTATGGGCACTGCTCGCGGCTGTTGGGCCCGGCGCGTGGCACCGCGACGATGGTCCGCATCCTCATGAGCGTGCAGGTCCTGGTCTTCTTCAACCTGCACATCGCGTTCAACTTCCTGCTGATGCTGGCCCGGAAGCTCCTGGGCATCGACCTGACCTTCGCGGAGCGCTTCGCCTCGCTGGACAACGCGCCCTGGCTCCTGTTCCTCGTGGCCACGACGTTCGCCCTCTTCGAGCCGGTGCGCGCCGCCACCGCCACGCTGCTGCTGGTGGATGGCCGGGTGAGGCAGGAGGGGCTCGACCTGATGGCGGCCGCGCAGCAGCTCCCGACGCGAGACTCCGGCAAGCCGCTCGGCCCGCGCAGCGCGGCCGTGCTCGCGGTGGCGCTGGGACTGGGACTGCTCGTCGGAAGTCCCGCCCGGGCGGACGAAGTGGCGCCGCGTCCTCCCGTCACCTCCGGGCGCGATGCGGCGCGGCGGCTGGGCCAGGTGGCACAGGCCTGCGAGGGCGAGGACACCGCCAGCGACCCTCGCTTCGAGCGCCTGGGCTCCCTGGGCCCCGGTGAGCGCGGCAAGCTGGACCGGCTGGTGCGCGCGGTGGAGCGGCAGGCGTACGACAACGAGGACTGCGAGTCGGCCCTGGCCGCGCTGGAGCGAGGCCTGACGCAGGCCACGTCGACGGTGGAGGCGCAGGAGAAGGCGGACGCACGTGTCGCCTCGGCGCGGGCACGCGACATCCTCGCGCGGCCGGAGTTCGCCGTGGCGCCGCCCCGAGACGAAGAGACCAAGGAGCCCACGCCGCCCCCGGAGCCTCCGGGCTGGTGGCGCCGCTTCATCGACAAGCTGGGCGAGTGGCTCAAGGAGTTCTTCAAGCGCGACGAGGCCCCCGCCCCGGTGGACGTCGCGCCCCCCGCCGTCACCGGCGGCGCCGTGGCCAATGTCCTGGTGGTGATGCTGGTGGGGCTCACGGTGGTGGTGCTGGGCGTGGTGCTGATGCGGGCCCTGCGCAAATCCCGTCCGAGCCACCGGGAGGCGGGCCTGGAGGTCTCCACACTGGATGCCACGACGCTCGCGGGAGACCCGGCGCACGCGCTGTCGCGCCCGCCGGAGGGCTGGGCCCAGTTGGCGGACGAGCTGGCGGCGCGCGGGGAGTACCGTGAGGCGGTGCGCAGCCTGTACCTGGCGCTGCTGTCCCGGCTGCATCGCGACGGCGCCATCCTCTACGACGTGACGCTGTCGAACTGGGACTACCTGCGCCAGTTCAAGGGGCGCACCGAGTGGAAGCCCCGCTTCCGCGAGCTGACGCTGCGCTTCGACTTCGCCTGGTACGGCAACACCCCGGTGGGCCAGTCGGGCTACCAGGAGTTCCGCTCGCTCACCGCGCCCATGCTGGCCGCGCCCGCCACCTTGGAGGCCGCCGGTGCGTGACCGCTTCCCCTTGCTGGTGGTGGGCGGGCTGGTGCTCACCGCGGTGCTCGGCTCGCTGCTCGTGAAGGGCGCGAAGCGCGGCGAGTTCGCCGACACCCTGTCCACCTATCGCGCGCACGAAGACGGCGCGCGCGCCCTGTTCCTGCTGGCCGAGGAGAGCGGCCTGCCGGTGACCCGCCGCATGGCGGACCTGCGCATCACCGGCGCGGACACCTCGACGCCGGTGCTGCTGGCGGTGGAGGTGGAGGGCTCGCGCGAGGATGACCTGGAGCAGACGCAGCTCGCCGCCGAGCCCGATGCGGGCCTGGGCGACGAGCACGTGCCGCGCGTCGGCTTCAATGCCTTTCGCGCCAGCCACCTGGACGACCGCGAGGTGACGGAGCTCCTGGAGCGCGTGGTGGCGGGCGGCACGGTGGTCTACGTCCCCTGGGGCTCGCGGGAGAACCCGCTGCTGGATGCCCTGGGGGTGAAGCTCACCAAGGCGGACACGACGCTGCCCATGCGCACGCTGGTGCCGCCCTTCCCCTCCCCGTACACGCTGGGCGTGGAGCGGGTGGAGGTGAAGGTGCAGGCCTATCTGGAGCTGCCGGAGAACGCCGTCCCCGTGCTCGAGGACGAGCGGCTGGGACGCATGGTGGCGGCGGTGGTGCCTCACGGCCAGGGCCGGGTGCTGGTGGTGGGCGCGCCGGAGCTGGCCATGAATGGGGCGCTGGCGCGCGCGGACAACGCGCAGTTCTGGCTGTCCTCCCTGCGCGCGCTGGGGCCGGGCCCCTACGAGTTCGACGAGTTCCATCACGGCTTCACCAACGAGCGCTCGGTGGTGGACTTCGCGCGGCGCTACGGGCTGCAGTTCGCGGTGCTCCAACTGCTCGTCGGCGTGGCGCTGTGGTCCGTGGCGCTCAAGCGCTTTGGCCCCCCGCGTCCTCCTCCCGAGTCCGCTCGCGTGGGCGCCACCGATGCCCTGTTCGCCATGGCGCGGCTGTATCGCGAGGGGCGCCACCACGCCTTCGCCGCGAAGCTCGTCTCGCGTGGACTCACCCAGGAGCTGGCCCTGCATGCGGGGCTGCCCGCGCACGCCGCGCACACCGCCGTCTCGGACGCGCTGAAGGAGCGCGGACGCGAGGACCTGGCGCGCGGCCTGAATGACGTGGCCGCCCGCGCCGAGACCGCGGCCAACGACTCCGACCTCCAGCAACTCGCGGCCCGTGCGGCGGGCCTGCGCCAACGCCTTCACTCCGCCGGCTCCGCCCGGCGCAGCACTCCCGGAACCCCATGAACGCGAATGACCCCGCCTCCACCCTCGTGCCCACTGGCTCCGCCGTGCAGGCCGCCCACGCCATCCGCGAGGGCGTGCTGCGCGAGGTGCGCAAGGCCGTCGTGGGCCAGGACGAGGTGCTGGAGCTGATGCTCTGCGGCCTCATCGCTGGCGGCCACGTGCTGCTGGAGGGTGTGCCCGGCGTGGCCAAGACGCTGATGGCCAAGGCGCTGGCCCGGAGCATCAGCTCCGACTTCAAGCGCATCCAGTTCACCCCGGACCTGATGCCGGCGGACATCCTGGGCACCAGCGTGTTCGACCTGAAGACGCAGGGCTTCGTGCTGGTGCGGGGTCCCATCTTCACGGACCTGCTGCTGACGGACGAAATCAACCGCGCCCCGGCCAAGACGCAGTCCGCGCTGCTGGAGGCCATGCAGGAGCGCGGCGTGTCGCTGGAGGGCCGCAACCTGCCGCTGTCGCCCCTCTTCACGGTGTTCGCCACGCAGAACCCGGTGGAGTCGGAGGGCACGTACCCGTTGCCCGAGGCGCAGTTGGACCGCTTCCTCCTGAAGATCGACGTGGGCTACCCCGCACCGGAGGAAGAGGACGCGATTCTGGCGTCGGTGCACCGGGGCTTCGACTCGGGAGACCTGGCGCGCGCGGGCGTGAGCGCCGCGGTGACGAAAGAGGGCCTGCTGGCCGCGCGTGCCGCGCTCAACGAGGTCAACGTGGAGCCGCCGGTGCTCAGCTACATCCGCAAGCTGGTGTCGGCGACGCGCGCCTCCGGTCGCATCCGGCTGGGCGCGGGTCCTCGCGCGGGTGTGCATCTGCTGCTCGCGGCCAAGGCCCTTGCGGCCCTGCGCGGACGCAACTTCGTCACGCCGGATGACGTGCGCTTCCTCGCCGGCCCCGTGCTGAAGCACCGCCTGCTGCTATCGCCGGACGCGGAGCTGGATGGCGCCACGCCGTCGGACGTGCTGCGCGAGGTGGTGCAGGCCGTGGAGGTCCCCCGGTGATTCCCACCGGGCGCCTCTGGGGGCTGCTCGCGCTCCTGGCCCTGCCCATGATGGCCGCGGGTTTCTTTCCCGGCCTGGGCGGCGCCGTGGTCGCCCTGGATGCGCTTGCCCTGGCGCTGGCCCTGCTGGACTTCTTCAGCGCCCGCTCGGCGAAGCTGGAGGTGCGGCGCGTGCTGCCGCAGCGGCTCAACGTCGGCGTGCCCAACAAGGTCGAGCTGCGCGTGGTGCACCGAGGCGGTCGCACGGTGCGCGTGCGCCTCAAGGACGGCGTGCCGGAGTCCTTCACCGCCACGCCCGAGGAAGCCCCGCTGGAACTCCAAGCGGACAGCGAGACGCGCTGGGTGTACCGGGTGACGCCGGCGAAGCGCGGGCGCTTCGACTTCGGGGACGTGTACGCGCGAGTCCAGGGCCCGCTGGGCCTCGTGTCCCATGAGCGCGTGTTCCCCGCCGCGCAAGCCATCTCCGTGTACCCGGACCTGCGTGGCGCCAACCGGCTGTTGCTGTCCGGAGCCGCGTTGGACCTGGTGAACCTGGGCCTGCGGCAGCTTCGCCGGGATGGCCGGGGCAGCGAGTTCGCTCGCCTGCGCGACTATGCCCAGGGAGACAGCGCGCGCGACGTGGACTGGAAGGCCACCGCCCGCCGGGGCAAGCCGGTCACGCGCGTGCTGGAGTCGGAGCGCTCACAATCCATCCTCATCTGCGTGGACGCGGGTCGATCCATGGCGGCGCAGGTGGACGGCCTCACCAAGCTGGACCATGCGGTGAACGCCGCGCTCTTCCTGGCCTTCGTCGCCGTGCGCAACGGAGACCGGGTGGGCCTGGCCGTCTTCGCGGACGGCGTGAAGACCTACCTGCCCCCAGCGGCCGGACGTGGCCAGTACCGGAAGATGGTGGACGCGCTCTACTCCACGACACCCAGCCTCACGTACGTGGACTACCTGGCCCTCTTCAAGGAGCTGAACGTCCGCCTCACCCGGCGCAGCCTGCTGTGCGTCTTCACCGACTTCCTCGACGAGGAGCAGGCCTCCACCATGGTGGCCCCGCTGCACCGGCTCGCGCGGCGCCATGTGCCCCTCTGCCTGTCGGTGAAGGACACCGCGCTCCAGAAGCTCCTGCGCACGCCACCGCCCGGGCCGGAGGAGTCCTTCCAGCACGCGGTCGCCTCGGAGCTGCTCGCGGACCGCGAGGTGCTCAAGGCGCGAGTGAGTCAGGGCGGCGTGCAGATGCTGGATGTTCAACCGGATGACTTGAGCCTCGCGGCCGTCAACCGCTACCTCGACATCAAGGCCCGGGGCGTGCTGTAGCGGCTGGCACCATGCGCCCCCTCTTCCAGGCCCAGGGCTCCTTCACCGCCGAGCGAATCGAGGACCCCGAAGCCGAGCGGTTCCAGCCGCTCCTGGAACACTGCGAGGACTTCTTCCAGTTGTGCTTCGGCCGCCCCGCGCGCCCGGACGAGGGACGGCAGCTTCCCCTCGAACGCCCTCCTGGAGTGCCCTCCGAGGCGGGCCATCTCATCGCGGTGCGCGACACCTCGGGCCAGTGGGTGGGCGTCCTCGAAGGACTCCAGGGCTATCGAAAGCCCGGGGAGGCGTACCTGGGACTGATGTTGCTCGCGCCTCACGTGCGCGGGCTGGGGCTCGGCGCGGCGCTGTTCCACGGCTACGAGAACTGGCTGCGCTCCGAGGGCATGCACGTGCTGCGCGTCGGAGTCTCCGAGCCGAACACCGCGGCGCTGCGCTTCTGGCGCCGCATGGGCTTCGAGGACGAGGAGTGGGTGGGCCCGATGCGGCAGGGCGAGCTGAACTACCGCGTGCTCAGGATGCGAAAGACGCTGACGTCACCGGCAGCCACCCCGTGAAGCGCGTGTCCGTCACGTTGCCCCGCACCAGGTGCAGGCCGCGCTTGAAGAAGGCGTAGACGCGGAAGAACGACTCCAGACCGAGCCGCTCCGTGTCGCTCAACTCGCCCAGGCTGCAAATCACCTTCGGGTCACCGCGCCCCGAATCGATGAAGCCCAGCACCGCCACCACGGGCACACGCACGCGCTGGCCTCGAGGCAACCGAGCGCCCAGCACCACCGCGTCGAGCGGGTCTCCATCGTCCGACATCAGCCCGGGGATGCTGCCGTAGTTGTACGGACACGGCAGCGGCGCCACGAAGTCCACCGAGCCGTCCGCGCGTCGCTTCACGAACGAGAAGCGCGGGCACTCGATGACGACCTCGGGTTCGCGCGGAAGCAGGGGCAGGAGCAGCGGCTCGGACACGAGTCCCGTGTAGCACGGGCGGGGACAGGGCGCGTGGAGCCTCGCCCTCCCCTGTCGAGCGACAGACGCGCGCCGCGAGTCGGGGAGCCCGTCAGGACGCCCGAGGAGCGTCCAGCCGCGCGTCGTCGGAGCGCGAGCCTCGCAGCCAGTCCGACAGCAGGTACGAATAGACGCCACTGCCCACCACGAGCGCGAACGTGACTTTGAAGGCCACCGACAGCTTGGGCGGATGAATCTGCGACACCGTGCCCTCGATGAAGCCCGCGAGGACGAACAGCACCAGCGTCCCGAACAGGAGCTTCACCGCCGTCACGGCCTCGGCGCGCAGGGCCTGCCCTCGCGGCAGTCCCTTGGGGGCCACCAGGCCGCGCGCGATGACGAGGCCCGCCGCGCCCGCGATGCAGATGGCCGTTATCTCAGGGATGCCGTGGGGGAGAATCCAGGCCCAGAACCAGCCGGCCATCCCCTTCGCCGCGTACACGTGCGCGAGCGCACCCAGGAACAGGCCGTTGACGAACAACATCACCGCGGTGCCCAGCCCCAGCGTCACGCCCAACGCGAAGCACAGGAAGGCCACCTGGATGTTGTGGGTGAAGAGGAACGAGGAGAAGTGCGCCTGCTGGCCCGCCGACATGCCATCACCCGCGGCCTCGTTGGCGGCGCGCTGCACGGGGTCCATGTCCAGGTGCTCGGCGGGCACCAGGTAGTGCGCCGCATCCGGGTCCACCATCATCCCCAGGTAGCCGAAGCCCACGCCGGCCAGGAAGAGCAGCACCGCCGCCACGTACATGCGCCACTCGCGGCGCAGGAGCGCGGGAAAGCCTCGCGCCACGAAACCCCAGACGTCCGCCAACCTGGGGCGGCGCCCCGGATAGGTGAGCGCATAGGCCCGCCCCACCAGGTCATTCAGGTACGCGCTGACGTCGGCCGAGCCACTGCGGGCCCTCACCCAGAGCAGGTCGCTCGACACGGCGCGGTACAGCTTTCCAAGCGTTCGCGCGTCATCGAGGCTCAGGCCGCGCAGGCCACGGACCTCGGACTGGTCCAAAAGCTTCTCGAGCTTCTCCCACCGAGGTCGACGCGACTCGATGAACTCCGCCATCTCCATGACGACAGTCTAGCCCAGGAGGGCCGTACGCCCACCCTGCCCTACGGGCGCCGGTTGTGGGAAAACAGGGGTATGACGTGTCGGCTGGCGTTCCTGGGATGGCTCTTGGCCTGTTTATCGGGATGCAGCTCCATGCGAGCGCTGTGTCCCCTGGAGGGCGGCCGTCCCTGGGTGGAAGTGCGCAGCCCCCACTTCAGCATCCGTACCGACCTGGACACGGACACGGCCGAGGACGCGGCGCGCGAGCTGGAGATGCTGCGGCAGGGATTGCTCCAGGCGTGGGGCGGCAGCTTCGACCCGCCGGGAACGGTGGAGGTCATCGTCCTGCGCAACCGCCGGGAGCTGTCGGAGTTCACCAACGTCGGCATCGAGGGCTTCTCCGCGACCACGTCCGAGGGCCCGCTGCTGGTGATGGCGGGAAACAGCTACGCGCTCAGCGAGGACGCCGCGGACATCTCCACGCAGGCGCACGAGCTGACGCACTACCTCTCGCAGTTCGCCCTGGTGCGACAGCCGCGCTGGCTGTCCGAGGGGCTGGCGACCTATCTGGAGACCATCACCCTGAGGCCGGATCGACGGGAGGTCATCCTCGGAGCGCTCCACGCGCCGTTCCTCGACCACGTCAAACGCAGTGGCTGGCGCACGCTCGACGAGCTGTGGGAGTGGGACCGGCGGGGGCTGATGAGCAGCGCGGAGTCGCGGCAGTACTACGCCTCCGCGTGGCTCTGGGTTCACTTCTTCATCAGCCAGCACTCCGAGCGCTTCGAGCGCTTCCAGAAGCGCCTCATGCGCGGCGAGGAGCCGAGGAGCGCCTGGGACGAGTCCTTCCGGGGCGTGAAGGATATCGCGGGCCAGGTCCACGCCTACGCCCACGGCGGACGACACGTCCACTACCCGCGCATCACCGCGCCGCTGTTGCCCGTGTCGAGCGACATCCACACCCGACTCCTGGACCCCGCTGAGGTGCACGCGGTCCGCGCGCGCCTCATCCTCCTGACACCCGGCGCCGCGCCCGCCGACGCTCGCCAGGAAAAAGCCGAGTGGGAAATGGCGCAGGCGCTGAAGGAGGACCCGGGCAACCTCACCGTGGCGCTCCTGCGCATCCGCTCCATGGGGGACCCGGACCAGCAGCTCGGCTTCGCGCGGGACCTGGTGAGCCGCAGGCCGGAGAGCGGCCTCGCGTGGGACGCGCTCGCCCAGGCGCTGGATGCCGCGGGCTACGCCACCGAGGAGCAGGAAGCCGCCCGCCTGCGCGCCGCGGAGCTGGTGCCCGACAGCGTGGGCACGCAGAACGGACTGGCCCGCTACTACGCACGTACCGCGCAGCCGGAGAAGGGGCTGGGGGCGGCGCAGCGGGCCGTCGCGCTGGCGCCCGGTAACGCCAGCGTGCTCGACACCTACTCCACCATCCTCTTCCAGTTGGGCCGCTGCCAGGAGGCGCTCGCCACGCAGCAGCTCGCGGTGGAGGTGCTCTACGAAGGCACGCCGGAGCGGCTGCGCCAGACGGTGCACGACACCCTGGCTCGCTACGAGGCGGTGTGTGGAGCCTCTCCCGCCGCGTCGACGTCTCCGTCCGGAGGCGAGTAGCGCCGGAACGACGAAGCGCCGGTGAGCCCTGGAAGGGGGCCCGACCGGCGCCTCAAGAACCTCACGCGTGAGCGCGGGTTACTTCAGCTGCTTCTCCAGCGGCTTCTTCTCGCTGGACTCCAGCTGCTTGGTCCAATCCACCACCGGCGTCTGCCAGGCCATGCCCGTCTCGGTGGGCTCGGGGGCGAGCTTCTCGAACTCGAAGCCGTCACCGCCGAAGTACAGGTACTCCACCGTGGCGACGGAGTACTCCTTCGCCGGGTCCAGGGCCTTGCCCTTGGCGTCCTTGAACTTGTTCTTCCCGGCCGCGGTGAAGCCGGAGACCAGGGCGTTGGGGTTGGCCAGCTGCTTGGCCAGGTCCTCGCCCTTGAGCTTCACGACGAGCAGCGAGTTCTCGAACGGCATCACCGAGTAGATGCTGCCGCGCGTCACCGGACCGGCCGGCAGGTCGCCACGGATGCCGCCCTTGTTGAGGATGGCCCCGTCCGTACCGAGCGACTCGCGCACCGCGCCGCCAATCCACTTCGCCATCTGCGGAGAGGCCTGGGTGATGCCCGTCTTGGTGAAGCCAATCTGCTGGCCCAGCACCTCGTCGAGCTGCGCCTTCCACTTGGCGACCAGCTGCGCGGTCTCCGCGTCCGGCGTGCCACCGGCCACGTCGACGAGCTTGCCCTCGATGTTGGTGACCTTCTCGCCGGCGGGCTTGGCCGGGTCGAACGAAATCTGCGCGCGCAGGTACTTGGCGAATCCACGGTCCAGCGACGCGAAGATGACGCCGTTCTCCTTCGAGTAGACCTGCTGCGGGCAGCGGCCACCGGCGACGACGGACAGCTTCCATTCGGGGTGCTTGGCCACGATGGGCTGCAGCTCCGTGACGCACGTGTCGGCCACGACGACGACGGTGTCGGCGCCGGCCTTGCGGGCCTCGGGGATGGCGCTGTTGAGTGCCTCCTCGTAGCCCGTGACTTCCAGGCCCTCGGCGCGGCCAGCCATCGCCGTGCGCACCGTCTTCTCCGAGGCGAGACCCACGACGCCAACCTTCAGGCCCCGACGCTCGAACACCTGGAACGCGGGCAGGGACAGGTCGCCCGCGAGCGCCGGGTCCTTCACGCGGAGGTTGGCGGCGAGGAACGGGAAGCCACCGGAGGCGCGGTTCTTGAGGAAGACGTCCTTGCCGAACGCCAGCTCATGGTTGCCCATGGCGGAGGCGGCATAACCCATGCGGCCCATGACCTCGGCGGTGGGGGCCCCCAGGAAGAAGGACGACAGGGCCGGCCCGTTCCAGTGGTCGCCCGTGGCGAGCGCCAGGGTGCCGGAGTCGGCGCAGGTCGCCTGGCCATCCTTGATGGGGCCGGGACAGTGCTTCTCGTCATTGACCCAGTGACCAAGCAACTCGGCGGCGCCACCCTTGCCATCGACCGGCTGAAGCTGGCCGAAGGTGCCACCGGTGACGAGCAACGTCACTTCACTGGGCACCGCGGGCTTCGCCGGCGCGGGAGCAGGCTGCTCGGCGACGGGGGCGGAAGGGGGAGGACTGCTCTTCTCGCAGCCGGCCAGGGCGCCGAGCGCGAGAACCAGCACGCCGGAAAGGCGCGACTGGCGGGAGGGACGGGGGCGGTAGCAGGGGTTCGAGCTCACAGCGCGCCGTTTAGCACAACTCGGGACGTGATACGGTGACTGGCGTGTCAGATGAACAGGACCCCAAGGGCCCACCCTCACCACGAGGGGAGCAGCAGCAGGACGCCGCGAGCGGAAAGAACCAGACTGGCCGCGTGCTGGCCCAGCATTTCTGGGAAGAACTGCAAAAAGGCGCCGTGCACTTCCAGGAACAGGGCTCGGAGGTCGTTCCCCGGGGCCGGCTGAGACAGTTCATCCATGGACTGAGCCTTCCGTTTCATATTGCCCGGGCCCTGCTGGGAGACCCGGTGGCGCGCCGTCAGTACCTGCGCGTGGGGCTGATGCAGACCGTGGTCGCCCTGGCGCTGTCCCTGACGTGCATGGGCTCGGCGAACAAGGCCGCCAATGCGGTGGAGGATTCCCAGGACGAAGCCGTCGCCGCCGAGGTGTCGTCGGCGCTCAAGAAGGTCGCGTCGGTGGTGGCCGAGCAGAACGCGAGGAAGGCGGAACGGGCGGCCGCCCGCGAGCTTCGCAAGCAGCGTCGGAACGGCGAGGCCCCGGCGGACACGGCTCGCGCCACGGCGGCGGAGCTGGATTCAGACGCCCAGGACGAAGAAGCGGGCGAGGCCGAGGACCCCGCCGACCCGGATGCCGTCGCCCTCGCGCCGGGCGCCGACGAAGCCCCCCAGGTTCAGGCCGGGCAGGTGGACACGAACGAAGCCGGTCCTCCGGAACGAGACGCGAAGGACGGCGAGACGCCCTCGGAGCTTGCCGCCGACGTCTCGGCCGCGCCTGCCAGGGAACGGGAACCCACCGTCCAGGGCAAGAACACGGACGCGGCTCCGACTTCCGACAAAGACAGAAGCCCACGGGAACCGTCGCGGGCCACCGCGGACGAAGAGGACCCGGAAGCCCGCCTCGCCATGAACATCGAGCGACGGCTTCGCGACATCGAGGCCGCCGCGAACAACCCGGACGCGGGCACGGCGGTCTCGGACGCGGTGATGGCCCTGGTGGCCGAAGCCGTCTCCAGTGCTTCTTCGGATGCGTCCAGCGTGCAGCCCAGGCCCAAGAAGCCCGAGGGCGATTCCGCGAAGGCGGGCAAGCTCAAGTCCGAGCCCGGGAAGTCGCCGCGCCAGCGTCATCCTGAAGCTGAAGACAAGGGCTCCACGGGGCCGACGTTCAAGGGCTTCTCCGTGGTCGGCATCCCCTTCTGGATAGCGTTGTTCGCGGCGATGCAGCTTGCCCAGTGGGTCATCATCGCGTTGTCGCGCGACTACCACGACGTCATCTCCCGGGAGGCGAGCCTCCTGACGCGCGTGGAGCCGGAAGACGACGCCATCACGCCGCACATCCGCCTCAACGTGCAGTGGATGCGCAAGAAGGTGCGGCGCCGGGTCAGGGCGATGATTCTGTTCGCGGTCGGCGTGCCGGCGGCGGCCTTCGTTGTCTCGCCCTTCTTCTGCCTGGGGCTCAGCAGTCCGCTGATCACCACCATCACCTCGTTGTGGGGCGCGTGGTGGTTGATGGTGTTCACCGCGGCCAAGAGCGCCCAGGCCTGGGAGCCGATGGCGGGCCAGCGGCCTCCCTGGTTCCTGCGCGCGTGGACCTTCCTCACCACCCGCGTGCCCGGGCTGCGGTGGAATGTGCTGCAACGCTATGGCGCGATGTGGACCCGGCGCTCGACGGAGGTCTTCGTGCCGGTGGCCACGGTGGAGCGCCATCCGTGGGCCTATGCGGGACTGACGGTGGTGCGCTTCGTGGGTTCGTTCGCACCGCTGAAGTTCTTCGTGCGCCCCCTCATCCCCGTGGCGTCCGCGCACATCCTCCGGGAGGAGAGCGCCAGACGCGCCCGTGAAGGACAGGGCACGGGTTCGAGCCCCCGCGTCCCCGGACCGCTGGAGGAAACCATCCGCTCGATCTGACCCCGCGCGACGCTCAGGCGTCGCCGCCGCGCGTGCGCTTCTCGGTCGGCTCGGGGGAGTCGGGAGCGGGGCCCGTGGGCAGCGGAGGAGCCACGGGAGGCAGCGGCGCCGTCATCTCCAGTCGCTCGCCCGTCTCGCGCGAGTCGGGCAGCGCGATGAGTGCCTGGAGCTGGAGGCTCACCGCGCGGAAGAAGCCCGTGAGCAATTCGGGCCGGTCCGCGAGCAGGTCCAGGAAGTCTCGCCGGTCGATGATGAGCACGCGGGTGTCCACCGCGGCCACCATGTCCGTGGGACGCGGCGCGCCGTCCAGCAGGCTCACCTCTCCAAAGGCCTGCTTGCCCTGGAAGCGCAGCACATGCTCGCCGTCGTGGAACGCGTCGATGGCGCCCTCGACGATGACGTAGAGCGCGTCGCCCGGGTCGCCCTGCGCGTAGATGCGCTCACCCGCGCGGAAGGCGCCCTCGCGAGCCACGGCGGCGATGGCCGCGATGTCGTCCACGTCGCTCTGCGAGAAGACGCTCACGCCCTCCAGGGCGAACATCCGTTGGACAATCCGGTCGCTCAACTCACCCTCCTGCGGGAGCACATCCAGCCCATTCACCCGCGCGATATGTCGAGCGCACGCGCGCAGCACCACATCCTCGCTCTGCACCAACGCCGCCAGCCTGCGCCACAACCGGCCCGAGGCCCCCGGCGGCAACTCCCGATGGTGCGCCTCCACCTGCTCCATCACCAGCTCGCGGTCCTCTTCCGAGAGCAGGTTGTCCAGCAGCTCCAGCGCCAGCGCGCGTCGACGCGCATCCTGTCCCACCAGGTTGTAGTGGATGCCGCGCATGCGATGCGACGAGTCCAGGAGCCCCAGCAGGAAGAACGAGAGTTCGAGCGCCTGGTCCAACCGGTCGCCCACCGCGCGGGTGAGCAGCGAGCCGTCACCCAGCGCCGCGCGCACGTCGCGATAGGCCCCCACCAGCGCCCGATACACGTCGCGTCGCCGGACCAGGGCCTCGCGCACGCGGTCCACGTCCACCGGGTGCTCGGGGTGTTCATCTCGCAGCCGCGACAGCTGCGCGCCGATGCGGAAGTGCAGCGACGCATCGTCGCGCACGTTGGAGAACAGCAGCGCATCCAGCGCCGCCGGCGTACCGATGCCGCGCAGCACGCGAGGCAGTTGCAGCCGCATCGCCAGGGGCGCCTTCTTGTTGTTGAGGTGCTCCTCGACCAGCGGAGTCACCACGTCGCCCAGCGCGACCAGGGCTTCACGAGCCGTCTTGCGCTCCTCGCGCCAGGTGAGGAACGGCAACAGCCGAGGGGCCAGGTCCACATAGCCACCCTCCCCCACCGCGGCCAGCGTCACGCGGCGCACCGTGCTGTCCCCATCATCGAGGTAGCGCGCCAGCGCATCGGTGAAGCGCGTGTCCTGGAGCCGCCCCAGCAGCTTCGCCACCTCGCGACGCTCCACCACGGGCGCGCCCTCGCCTCGCGCGAGCAACTCCTGGAGCGAGGCCAGCGCCACCGAACTCCCCGTCGTCTTCACCAGCGCGCCGATGGCCGCGCACCGCAGTCCCACGTCCGGGTGGTTGAGCAACGCCGGCAACAGCCGCTCTGCCCGCTCCGGAGACAGGCGGGCCAGGGCCCAGACGGCCTGGTCGCGAGGGCGTCGGGGCCCCTCCTCCACCAGTCGCTCCAGCACCGGCGCCAGCTCCCGCGCATCCAGCTCCAGCGCCAGGGCCACGCCCCGCTCGAGCACTCGCTCGTGCGGATGGCGCAGCAGCGCGGGCAGGTGCTGTCGCAGCGGTACTTCGGCCTGCGCCATCAGGTCCACCGCGCGCAGCACGCGGTCCGGCGTGGGCGCGGACAGGGCCTCCGCCAGCAGGCGCTGCTCCTCCTCGCCATCCAGCGCGACTTCTTCGTCCTCGGCCGCGCCCACCTGCTCGCCCAGGGCCGCCACATACGCCGGCCTGAGTCGTACCAACAGCAGCACGAGCCCCAGGCACATGCCCATCACCGCCAACGCCATCGTCGCGCCCGTGGCCGCGCGCCCCGCGCCGATGAGCAGCAGACCGGCCACCACCACGCCGCTCTTGCGGAGCAGGCCGTCCACCGCGACACGCAGGCCCTCGCGCTGATCATCCGGCACCGCCGCGTACAGCAGCTGGATGCCCACCGGGAGGATGGAGTAGCTCACGGCCGTCTCCACCAGGCGCAGCAGATGCACGGGCGCCAGGCTGGGCGTGAGGAGCGTCGCCCCGGCCAGCGGCGCGAGCACCAACGGCACCAGCGCCACGTAGCGCAGGAGCCCCAGCCGTCGCAGCAGCGGCTGCGTGAGGAGCAGCTGGAAGGCCACGCAGAACATGCCAATCCACAGCTGCAGGGAGCCGAAGAGCGCGGTCAGCGCGTCCTCGCTCAGCGTGCCCTCCAGGCGCAGGCGGAAGAGGTAGTCCACGAAGGACGACAGCACCGCGAAGGAGATGCCCAGCGCCGCGAGCACCTGCGCGTACGGGCTCTCCGCCAGGTAGCTGAACGCCATGAACGACGTGGGGGCCGGACGGCCACGCGGTGGAGGCGGAGGCACGCCGCGATACAGGTGGTGGAAGATGGCGCCCGCGGCCAGCAGGCCCAGCGCGCCGCTCACCACGATGGCGGGCGTGCCCAGCGGCTCCGCCAGGCCTTGCACCAGCAGGCCGCCGACGATGCCGCCGCCCATGGCGAAGCCATTGAGCGCCGTGAAGGCCCGCCGGGCCTCCCGCGCATCGAAGGCCGACGCCATCCGCGACCAGAACCGGAAGGATACGAACGTGGAGAAGGTGTCCGCGAACAGGTACAGCGCCAGCGCCGGGGTGCGCTGTCCCGCGGACAGCGCCGCGGCCAGCCCCAGCGCAATCACCCCACCCAGCCCCGTCAGCACGCCCGGCGAGTCCAGTGGCGAGTTCGGCTTGAAGCGCGGCAGCACCGTCAGCGCGGCGGTGATGAGGGCCCCCAGCAGGTACAGGTAGGGCAACGCCTGCGACTCGAAGCGCGACAGCACCAGCGCGTTGGCCGCCGTCTTCAGCTGCGTCACCCCGGCGATGAGCGCGAACTGGAAGGCAGCCGCCGGCCACAATCGGCGGTTCCAAGAGGATGTGTCGGAGGGGGCCACGGATTCGCGAGGGGCGGGGAGGCTACCCCACCACCCCGACAGCCATGAATAACACAGTCGGCCGCCCGCCTGCGCCCCCCTTGGCTCCCTCCTGCCTGGTGTTCGGGCTGGCATGAAGCGGGAGGTGTCAGCGGGACATACCCGGAGCAACCTCGGAGGACCCCCGCCGGTGCGGGGACGCGGCTACACTGCGCCGGTGACGATGGCCACAGACACCCTGCTGGACGGCACCCACACGGTGCTCACACCTGAGTACGTGGAGTTCCGCTTCACTCTCGCGGGGCTGTATTCACGCTTCCTGGCGTGGCTGCTCGACGCGGTCATCGTCCTCACCGTCAGCCTGGCGGTGATGATGGGGCTGGGCTTGATCATGTCGGCGTTTCCCGGCGTGGCCAGCGCGCTGGGCATCGTCGTCTACTTCCTGGTGGACTGGGGCTACGGCATCACCCTGGAGACGGCCTGGAGCGGTCAGACGGTGGGCAAGCGCGCTCTCTCCCTGCGAGTCATCCAGGAGAGCGGCGTGCGCATCGGCTTCTATCACGCGGCCCTTCGCAACCTGGCGCGTCCGGTGGACCGGCTCCCCTTCTTCTACCTCGTGGGTGGGGTGGCCGCGCTCGTGTCCGGCTCCCAGCAGCGGCTGGGGGACATGCTGGCCGGCACCATCGTCGTACGCGAGCGGCGGCTGAAGGTGCCCTCCGCCATCAACGCCTCCGGCGAGGAGGGCCTGCTGGCGGACCCCCTCTTCGTCTCTCGCGTGAAGCGGCTGTCCACGGAGGAGCGGGAGCTGGTGCTCACCGCCGCCCTGCGCCGCGAGGAGCTCCGGATGGAGGCCCGGCTGCGCCTGTTCGCCGCGCTGGGCGCCCGACTGCAGGACGCGCTGGCCATGGAGAAGCCAGACCACCTCTCCGACGAGAAGTGGACCTTGCTGGTGGCCGCCGCCCTGCTGCCCTCCAAGGCCCCGCGCGGCGCTCAACCCCCGCGCGCCCGGGCCCTGGGGTGAGCTGTCAGAAGTACGCGGAGATTCCCGCCGACAGCGTCAGCGACGTCTGCGTCTTCTCGTTGAGGGCGATGTAGAAGTTGTACTGCGCCCGCAGCCCCACGCTCACCGAGTCCGACGTGAAGAAGTCCACGCCCACGTTGGGACCGATGCCCACGAAGTTGCTCGTGCTCTCCTTGAAGACCACGAGGTAGCTGATGTCGGAGCCGACGTAGGGGCGGATGCTCTCCTCCAGCAGGAGGTAGCGCAGGCCCAGCGACGGGGCCAGGCCCACCACGCGCTTGTTGTTGGGGTCCGTCGAGTCGCGCGGGAAGGCGATCTTCGACAGGGACACCACCTCGAAGCCGTTCTCGATATAGAGGCTGGCGTCGATGCCCACGAAGAACGCGTCATCCAACCCGTTGGTGCGGTTGAAATCCATGTACCCCAGCGACAACCCGAGACTGCGATTGGCGAACTGGGCGTGAGCCGGGGCGGCCCCAAGCAGGGCCAGGGTGAAGGTGAGAGTGCAGAGCAAGGTACGCATGGGCGTCCACTCTAACCGGTGCAACCCCCGGAAATCAGCCCGGATTCAGCCCCGCCGGGGCGTTGCACGGGAGGGGGCGCTCTCCTACACTCGGCCGGCCATGCGTCTTGCCCGCCTCGCCTCCGCGCTTTCCCTGGTCCTCACGCTCCCGCTCGCCGGCTGCCTCACCACGCCGCCGCCCCATGAGCGCGCCCTCATCAACAACGAGCTGTGCACCCAGGAACTGCACAACGGCGACCTGGTCCGCGCGGACGTGTACTGCGACCTGGGCCTGGAGTTCTCCCCCCAGTACGCCGACCTGTGGGTCAACAAGGGTCTCATCGCCATGGCCAACGGCAACAACGACGAGGCCAAGAAGCACTTCATCAAGGCGCTCCGCTACAACCAGGAGCACCTCCAGGCCTACCAGAACCTCGGCGCCATCTATAACGAGGAAGGCGCCTACGGAAAGGCGCACGACAACTTCCGCCGCGCCCTCAAGGTAAATCCGGATAACCTGGATACGCGCTACAACCTGGCGTACACGCTGATGAAGATGCGCAAGTTCACGGAGGCCAAGAAGGAGCTGCGCACCCTGCTCGCCGTGAACCCCAACCTCGCGGCGGCCCACCACACGCTGGGCATCATCGCCTTCGGGGAGGACCAGTTCGAGGATGCGGCGGAGGCCATGGCGCAGTCGGTGGCGTTGGACCCGAACAACCCCGACGCGTGGCATGACTACGGCAACACGCTGATGGAGCTGAGCCGCTACGCGGATGCGCGCGAGGCCTTCTCCAACTGCGCCCAGCTCAATCCCAAGGCGACCAACTGCACCAACAACCTCGCGCTGGCCCAGCGCAAGGCGGCGCTCACGGACGCGGCCTTCAAGGAGGTCAAGGACACACAGCAGGCGGAGAACTCCGCCCCTGCCCTGTTCATGCTGGCCCGCCAGTTCCGGGAGAAGGGGCTGTTGGCCGAGGAGGAGACCACTTACAAGAAGTGCGTGAAGCTGGAGTCGAAGTTCGCCCCCTGCCACTACGGGCTCTTCGAGCTCTTCCAGGACGCCAACAAGCACGAGCACGCGGAAATCGCCTGCAAGAACTTCCTGAAGTACGCGACGTCGGAAGAGTTCCCCACCGAGTATCAGGCGTGCGAGAAGTACCTGAGCAACGCGACGTTCTGATGCCCCGCCGTTTCCCGCACGTACCACCACCCCCTCGATGAGCGTCCGTCTCACCGTCACGCAGCGCAGCGAGGCCGGAGCCCAGGGCACTGAGCTCGTCCTCGGCGACTCGGTCATCACCCTGGGACGGGACAAGTCCTGCCAGGTGGTGCTCGCCCAGCAGGCGGTGTCGCGCAACCACGCGCGCATCGTCCAGGAGGGCAACCTCTTCTTCCTCGAGGACCTGGGCAGCGCCTACGGCACGCAGATCAACGGCAAGCCCCTGCCCAAGGGCGAGAAGCGCCTCTTGCGCAACGGCGACGTCATCGCCATCGCCCAGTACGACGTGAAGTTTGATCGCGTCACGGAGCTCAACGGCGACGTCAACTCGGAGAAGACGTCCTTCATCGCCCGGGGCAACCTGAAGGACGTGATGCGGGGGCTGTCCAGCGCCGAGGAGCGCTACCTGCGCATCATGAACGGCCCGCGCGAAGGCGAGCGCATCGAAATCGCCGACGCGAAGGAGCTCGTCATCGGCCGTGACGAGAAGGAGGCGGACATCGTCCTCAAGGACGACCTCACCTCCCGCAAGCACGCCAAGATTCGCCGCGACTGGTCCGGCACCCACGTCGAGGACCTGGGCAGCCGCAACGGCATCAAGGTCAACAAGAAGCGGGTGAACCGCAGGGCCCTCAAGGACAACGACGAACTGGAGGTCGGCGGCACGCGCTTCCTCTACGTGGACCCGAGCGAGCCCGCCGAGGAGCAGGTCCAGCTCGCCACGGACATCAAGAAGGCCCCGCCCCCGTCGCCCCAGCGCCCCTCCCCGGTGCGCAAGGAAGTGAAGCCCCCGGAGCCAGAGCCGGAGCCCGCGCCGCCGGAGCCCGAACCCGCGCCCCCGGAGCCCGAGCCGGAGCCCGTCCCTCCGGAGCCGGAGGAGCCCATCCAGCCCTCCGCCGAGACGTCCCTCCCCGACGAGGTGGCGCCGGGTGGAGCCCTGGCCGCGCTCAAGGACAAGCAGAAGCTCGTCCCGCTCGTCGTCATGGGTCTGGTGGGGTTGGTGTTCCTGGTGCTGCTCATCGCCGTGGTCGCTGGCGCCTGAGCGCGCGGACAGGGAGCGCCAGGTGAAGGCGCCCCACGCTGCTCCGCTGCCGACCGCTACTTCTTCTGCGAGGACGCCGGGCGGCCCTTGATCTGCTCCGCCTGCGACTTGAGGGCGAGCAACGTGCTCCGCGCGCGCTGGGTGGAGCGCTTCTGGAGCCTCGGGTCCAGTTCAATCGCGCGGCTCAGGTCCTTGAGCCCGTCCGGGATGTTGCCCCGGCGCAGCAGCAGCTCACCGCGGCCCACCAGCGCGTCCACGTTGGAGCGCTCCACCGCGAGCGCGCGCTGGAAGGCGTCGAACGCCTCGTCGGTGCGCTCCAGCGTCAGGTAGGTAGCGCCCAGCTGGGTAAGGAAGGCGGGCTCACGGGGCGCCGCCGTCACCAGGCCCTGGAAGATCTCCAGGGCGAGGCGGGTGCGGCCGGCCTGCAGCATGCTGTGGCCCATGCCGGCGTAGTCGAAGAGCCGCTCGCGCGTCATCCCGAGGAACTGGCCCAACTGCAGCTCCCCGCGGACGAGCTTCTCCGTCAGGGCCTTCGGAATCCGAACATCCGACGGGGCTTCGCTCTCCGGTTTGCTGCTCACGGCCACCTCGCGAGGGGCCCCACGCGTGGGCCCCTCTACCTGCGGGTCAAGGTCAGAAGAAGACGTTCCGAGGCTTGATCATATCATTCAGCGAGTTGATCTCATCCAAGGCCTTGAACATCTTGGTGACCGACTTGAAGCGGTCCTCGATGGGCTGGTCCTTCTCGGACTCCTTGGACTTGCCCAGCTCGGAGATGGCGCGGCTGACGTGGTCGGAGATCTGCTGCATCAGCGCGTCACGCTGCTTGGACACGTCCGCCGTCTTGGCGTCCTTCTTCTCCTTGGCCGGCTCGGGCAGCATCGTCAGCAGGGACGGAGTCTCCTTGTACTGGAACTCCAAATCCTTGCCGTGCTTGAAGGTGGCGCCGCCACCCTCGTCGCCGATGACTTCCTTGCCCACGTTCGCCCAGTCGTCGGAGTCCTTGCCCATGACGAGCAAGTCCCTGCTGTTGTTCTTGAACGCGTCGTCCCACTGGAAGGCGACCGTCGTCTCGTAGCCGTCCTTCGTCAGCTCACCGACCTTGCCCTTGCCCTTGTCGATGTCCGTCACGGCGATGTGGTCCGCGCCGTTGGTGATGTCCAGCTTGCCCGTCACCGTCATGCCCGCGTTGCCCCAGGGCACGGTGGAGCAGTTGATCTCCGTGCCGTCCGGCAGCTTGAACGTGGTGTTGCGCTTGAAGTCGAACTTGCCGCCGTCGCTCTCGTCGACGTGCGGGTCACCCCAGATGCGGGTGTTCTTGCCGTCCGGGCCGGAGATCTTCCACTCGAACTGGCCCAGCTGCTCAATCTTGTAGCCGCCCGGCGTGGTGATGGTGCCCTTGTCGTCCACCTTCAGCTTGTCGGGGGGACGGAAGGTGTCCTCGGTGAGGACCGGCTTCTCCGTGGGGAAGGCGCCGCCCGTGCCCGCCGTCGAGGCCGTGTCGCCAGGACGGGGAGCCCCGGCCGCGAACGAGTTCTCGTCCAGCTGCTTGAGCTGCTTCACCGCCGACTCGATCTCCGAGAGGGCGCGCTCCACCGTGTTCTCGATGAGCCCGAGGTTCTTCGTCAGCTCCGTCTCACTCAGCCCGACCTTCGTGTTGCCAGTGCTGGTGGTACGGGGAGCGTTGCCGGCTTGGGTGACACTCGTCATGACTTCCTCCCGAATCTCGGGGAATCCCACGCCCTGAAGCGCGCATTCCCGCCGTACTTCCATTCTCGACAGCGCGCGTCGGAAGTTGCGTTGAAGCGCAAGGATTCCGATCAGAACGGTGACGGGTCGGCGAGGACCGACCCCGGGTCAACGCGGCTACCGGGTGGAGATGCGAGCCACCGGCTGGATGTTCAGCTCGGGGGACAGCTCCTGGTAGCTGAGGACGGAGAACGAGGGGTTGAACTCGTACTCCAGCAGCTTGCGGACGTAGCGCCGGATATCCATGGCGGTGAGGATGACGGGGCGCTGGGCGCTGGGCGGCAGGTGGCCACACTCGGAGCGGACGGCCTGGACGATTTCCTGCGCCAGCTCCGGCTCGAGCGCCAGGTGCGCGCCCGCGGAGGTCCGCTTGATGGAGCCGCGGATGGCCTCCTCGATGTTCGGATCCAACAGGTACACCACGAGGGTGCCGCTGCCGCGCGCGTACTTGTGGGAGATGTAGCGGCGCTGCGAGGCGCGGACGTGCTCGGTGAGCATGACGTTGTCCGCCTCCACCTGCCCGTACTCGGCCAGGGCCTGGAGGATGCCGCGCAAGTCACGGATGGAGATCTCCTCCTCCACGAGCCGCTGGAGGATGTCGGTCAACTTCAGCACGTTGACGACCTTGGGGATGACCTCCTTGACGATGGCGGGGAACGCCTTCTCCAACTGCTCCAGCATCGTCTGCGTCTCCTGCACGCCGACGAACTCCCGCGCGTTGCGCCGCAGCACCGCGGCCACGTGCAGGATGATGTAGCCGGGCACGTCCCACGTCGTCAGGCCCGCGGCCTCCAGGGTGTCGCGGTGCTGTTCGGGCACCCACGCGGCCGGCTGGCGGGTGGCGGGGTTGATGGCCTCGAAGCCCTGGATGTTCATCAGGCGCAGGCGGTCCACCGTGTCGTTGACGAGCACGTGGCCCAGCGTGGCCTGACCGGTGACGACGGGCACCTCGTTGATCTGCACCTGGTATGCGCCCGGCGGCAGCGACGAGTTGCCGCGCGCGCGCACGCCCGGGAAGCGCACGCCGAGCTCGATGAAGAGGCCGTCGCGCATGAACGGGATGAGTTCGAAGAGGAACTTCCCGTTGTCCTGGCGCGAGTCCACGTACGGCACCAGCGCGTCGGAGACCTCCAGGACGATGGGCGTGACGACGGGGATGAAGAGCTCGGAGTCCGGATTCATCGGCTCCTTGGGCGCGGGCTCCGAGGACATCGGCGTGCCCAGGTCCGACTCCATGGCCGGACCGGCCTCCTCCACCATCTCCGACTCGCGCTTCTTCTTGAGCATCGTCCACGCGCCGAAGCCCGCGCCCGCGCCCAGCAGGAAGAAGGGAATCTTGGGCAGACCCGGGACGAGGCCCAGGACGATGAGCATGCCCGCGGCGATGGCGATGGCCTTCGGGTACGCGGTGAGCTGCGTGCCGATGTCCTTGCCCAGGTGCGCGCCCTCTTCATCACCACCGACGCGCGTCACGATGATGCCGGCGCAGGTGGAGACGAGGATGGCGGGAATCATGCCGACGAGGCCGTCACCGATGGTGAGCAGCGTGTACTTCTGCGCCGCGTCCGCGGCCGTCATCCCCTTCTGCGTCACGCCGATGATGAGGCCACCGACGATGTTGACGACAGTGATGATGATGCTGGCGATGGCGTCGCCCTTCACGAACTTCATGGCGCCGTCCATGGCGCCGAACAGCTGGCTCTCCCGCTCCAAGTCACGGCGCTTCTTCTTGCCCTGATCCTGGTCGATGGAGCCCGCGCGGAGGTCCGCGTCGATGGACATCTGCTTGCCCGGCATCGCGTCCAGGGTGAAGCGCGCGGCCACTTCGGCGACACGCTCCGAGCCCTTGGAGATGACGATGAAGTTCACGATGACGAGGATGATGAAGAGGATGGCGCCGACGACGAAGTTGCCCTGCACCACGAAGTTGCCGAACGCCACCACCACTTCTCCCGGGTCGCCCGTGAGCAGGATGAGACGTGTGGTGGAGATGGTCAGCGACAGCCGGAACATCGTGGTGATGAGCAGCAGCGTCGGGAACACCGACAGGTGCAGCGCCGCTGGCACGTAGAGGGACACCAGGAGCAGCACCACCGAGATGCTGATGTTCAGCGTCAGCAGCACGTCCAGCAGCAGCGTGGGCAGCGGGACGATCATCATCCCGACGATGAACACCACGACAATCGCGAGGACGATGTCGGAGTACTTGGAGAGGAAGCTGTTCGGATTGGAGGCGGACATCAGCGGGGAGCCATCCTAGTCCGCGCCCGGCCCCGGGCCCAAGGGGGGCCTCACGAGCCGGGCGGGGTGTCCGTCGGAAGATGCGAAGGGAGGGCTTAACGCCCGTCCGGACCAGAGTCGCCGTCGGAGACCCCCTGGGCCTCCTCCACGCTCTCCAGGGCCGCGGCCGCCAGCATGCGCGCACGCGCGCTCAGCGGGTCCTTGCCCTCGGGGTCCAGGGACACCGCGTGGTTGAAGTCATGGGCGGCTTCCATCACCTTGCCCTGGCGCAGGTGGACCTCTCCCCGGTTGACGAACGGCGTCAGGTCCGTGGGGTCCAGCTCGATGGCCCGGTTGAAGTGGGCCTCCGCCTGGTCCAGGTTCTCCAGCGCCAGGTGGCAGGCGCCGAGCGCTGTCTGGAAGTAGGCCTCGGAGCCATCCATGGCCGCGAGTTGCTCGAAGACGGCCAGGGACTCCTGGAAGCGGCCGTCCTGGAACAGGTCGAAGCCCTGAGTGGCCCGCTCGAGCAACTCCGGGCCGGACAGCGGCTTCCCATCATTATTGGAGACCGGCGCCTTGGCTTGGGTCGTCGTCATCTGGACTCATTCCCGGGGCGAATACGGAGGCGGCCTGGAGTCTAGCCCGCCTCCAGCGAGCCCACCAGTCAGGGGACGCCGAGAAGGCACTACTCGTCGAAGCCGTCGCGAATCTTCTGCAGCTGCTTCTTCAGGTTGGCGATGGCCATGTCCACGCCCTTCTGGGCCACCACCGCGCTGAACATCTGGGCCTTGAAGCGGTCCTTGACGTGCGACTCGATGTCCTTGAGCGACGCCTTCGGGTTCTCCTTCGTGTACTTGGCCACGTCCGCGTCCAGCTTCTTGGTCAGGCTCTCCGTGGTGGACTTGGAGAAGAAGCTCAGGAACGGCTGGTTCTGCAGGACCTGGTTCGTGCCCACCGCGTCCGCGTACTTGGCGCGGTCTTCGGTGGTCAGCTTGGTCTCCGGCTTCTTGCCGATATCGTCGATGATGGCCTGCTGCTTGGCCTGCTCGGCCTTGGGATCCGACGGCGTGGCTTCCGCCTGGCTCGTTTTCGCCGTGGACGTGGAACGGGAACCGCCATTGACAGGAGCGACCATGGATTTCTCCAAAAGGGGTGGGGTGAAGGAATTCTCGTGAGACGGGGCCGGAAAGTTTCGGACAAGCCGACGAGGTGATTCCACCGGGCCCTGGAAATGAACTGGCCCCGCACCAGCTCCAGGAGCTGTTGCGAGGCCAGGGTGCAGCAGGCTGCGGGCTTACGACTAGCCGCGCATGTTGCCGACGATCGCGCTCTGCATCTGCTCGATCTTCTTCATGGAGTTCGAGATGAGCTCGACCAGCTTCGCCTCACGCTGCATCTGCTCCTGCGCCTGCAGGAACGGACGCTGATCCTCGGGGGCGGCGGCGATCATCGCGTTGGAGGCCTTGGAACCGGCCAGGATGCTGCTCGCAGCGGCGTTGAAGTTGGCAGAGATGCTCATGGTCGTTCTCCAGTGATTGATTCGGTTTTGCTGCGGGATGAAGTGCAGCGGCGGCTACAAAAAGATTATCGGGGGAGGGGCTCGGAAGTTTCCTGCGAATTAACCGGGATCATTTCCGGCCTTTTCGCGAGGCCCGGGTCCCCCCCGGGAAACGGGCCTAACCCTTGAGCTTTCCAAGGCTGGGATTCTTCATCCAGGCCTTGAAGGACTCGAGTTGCTGCTGCTCCTTCTTCGGATCTGCCGGGGGCGGCGGGCTGGCCTCCGGGTCCAGGGACAGGGAGCGCTTGTTGGAAGCGCTCTCGAAGCCGTCCTTGGCGGCGGGGGCGCCCGACGTGCGGGCAGGAGCCGGCGGAGCAGCAGGGGCCGAGGGGGCCTGCGCGCCCGGGGGAGCGAACGCGAACTTCGCGTGCAGCTCCGGGTTGGCCTCCTTGACGGCGTTCTGGATGGTCATCCCGTAGGTGCTCAGGCGCTCCGACAGGTAGGAGACCACGAGGCCCAGCGTGGGAGGCACGGGGAGGATGGGGTCGGCCATGAAGCGCTGGAGGGCGCCCGACACGTCGCCATAGAGCTTCTCGTCGAACGGAGTGCCCGGCGTCGTGGAGGCCACCAGCATCTTCATCGTCCGAACCACCTGGAGGAAGGTGCCCTGGGCCACCTTGGACTGCGACTCCAGTTCCGCCAGCAACTTGTCGCGCTTCTCCACCAGCTCCGCGGGTTCCGGAGGCAGTGGGCCCATCTTCGCCTTCTGCGTGCTCATTGACTGACTCCACCTCTCCACAACGAGGGGTTGGGGTTTACCTGGCGAGCCTAACAGACTGTTCCGGGCTCACCTACCCGGCGTCTGGCCACAACCAGACGCCGGGACAAGCCAGAATCAACGCTTTCCGAGCGCCGTGAGCATGGCGCCGGCCTTGCGCACCACCGGATCATCCACCGGCGTCATTGCCGCGGCGCGTCGCAGATCCTCGATGGCCAGGTCCTTCTTGCCCAGGGCGAGCTTCACCTCGGCGCGGCCGACGTAGACGGACGCGTCCTGGGGGGACAGCTTGGCGGCGACGTCGAAGGCGGCCAGGGCGCCCGTACCGTTGCCCGCGGCCATCTCCACCACGCCCAGCGCCTTGGCGAAGTAGCCGTCCGTGGGATTCACGGCGTACAGGCCCTGGAAGAGCGTCCGCGCCTCGTTGATGCGGCCCTGGTAGAAGAAGTAGTACGCCGTCTTGGCGATGGCGTAGAGCTCGTCGTTGGAATAGCCGCGCACCTCGCGCAGCGTGGCCTTGCCATCCGCCCAACGCTGGAGCCGAGCCGCCAGCTGGGCCTCGTCCTGAGGGTCCTCCGGCATGCGCTAGTAACCCTCGTCCTTCTGCTCGGCCCACATGCGCCGGATGATCTCCTTGGTCTCCTCGTTCACCTGGTCCACCAGGGTGAGCATGGAGGACTCTCGCTGGAGCAGCGCCTTGAGGCGCTCCAGGCGGTCCGGGGACGCGTTGATGCGCGTCAGCCCCCGCTCCATCAGGTGGCGCGACTCGTCGCTTCCCCGCCCCGCCACGCTGGCCAGGTGGGGCCGGTCGCTGAAGCCCTCCAGGTCCGCGTCATGCCCGCCGGGATGAGGAGGCAGGGGCAGGCGCAGCTCCTCCGACGAGTGCGCGGGACCGATGAAGTCCAGGAGCGCCGCGGAGGCGAGCGCCGGGTTCTTGGGATTGCCCGTCTTGCGCAGCTTCTTGCGGTCGACCTGGGAAGGGTCGACCAGGCGCTCACGGACGCTGCGGGGTCCCCCCCAGGGCCACTGGGGTCCGGGGGGCTGATTATTGATTCTGGCCATCGTGAACTCCGAAGCTCACTCCAGGAAGGGGGGGGCCGTCCAGCCCCCCTCCCCTACCGCCCTCCGGCGGCCGCGTGTTCGCGCTGGATCTCGTAGATGAAGTTGAGGACCTCGGCGACCGCGTCGTAGAGCTCCTCGGGCACTTCCTGTCCCACCTCCACCCGGTACAGGGCGTTGGCCAGGGGCACGTTGCGCATGATGGGGATGTTGTGCTCCTTGGCGATGGCGCGAATCTTCTCCGCCTTGAGCCTCAGCCCCTTGGCCACCACGCGCGGGGCGGTGTCCTTCTCCTTGTCGTACTTCAGCGCGATGGCGATTTCGGCGTCGTCACTCATGGGGCGCTCCGAGAAGTCCTGCCGATGATAACCGCTCCAGGGCCGCTCACGCGCGGGCCACCGGGGCGGGACCGCCGTTCTTCAGGTCGTAGACGAAGTTGAGGACCTCGGCGACCGCGTCGTAGAGCTCCTCGGGCACCTCGTGGCCCACCTCCACCCGCAGGAGCGCGTGGGCCAGGGGCACGTTGCGCAGCGTGGGGACGTCCTGTTCGCGGGCGATGCCCTTGATGCGCTCGGCCTTGTGGTCCATGCCCTTGGCCAGCACCCGGGGCGCGCCGTCCTTCTCCCGGTCGTACTTGAGCGCGACGGCCACGTGGTCCGGATTGGTGACGATGACGTCCGCGTCCCGCACGGCCTCCATCTGCTGTCCCTCCATGATCTCCTGGTGGAACTCCTTGCGCTTGGCCTTGTGGTGCGGGTCGCCTTCGCTCTCCTTGTACTCCTTCTTCACCTCGTCCTTGGACATCATCAAGTCCTTCATGAAGGACTTGCGCTGCCACCAGATGTCGAAGATGGCGAAGAGGACGAAGAGCAGCGCGACGCGGGTGGCCACACGCGTCACCAGTTCCCCCATGATGACCATGATGGCGTGCGTGTCCTGGCGGACCGTCTCCACCACCATGGGCATGGCGTCGCGCACCACGCCGTAGACGACGTTGGCGGTGATGGAGATCTTGATGAGGTTCTTGAGCAGCTCCACCAACGACTTCTTGCTGAACATGTTCTTCAACCCGCCCAGCGGGTTGAGCTTGTCCAGCTTGGGCATCAACGGGTCCAACGTGAAGAGGGAGCCCACTTGCAGGAACTCCATCAACCCGCCCACCAGTGCCCCGCCCGCGAGCACCGGCAGCGTCACGAGCAACATCGCGCGCAGCCCCAGGTACATCAACTGCCAGGTGGCGTCCCCCAGGTCATCGCCCTTGGCCAGCTGGTCGAAGCTGAAGAGGAAGAGGCTCGATATCTCATGCTCCACGTTGTCCCAGGTCGCCTTCACGGCGCCCAGGCCCACGACGAGCACCGCCACGCCGCTCAGGTCCTTGCTCTTCCAGACCTGACCCTTCTTGCGAGAGTCGTCGAGCTTCTTCTGCGACGGTTCTTCTGTCTTGTCTCCACCCTCGTCGGACATGGGCGCGCGTTCCCGGGGAAGAGGCTCAGGCCAGCAGCCGCAGGGCGTCAGTGAGCACCCGCAGCATGTGGGCCAGCTCGCCCTGAATGCGCGCCAGCAGCGCCCCCATCACCAGGAAGGCGATGAGCACACCGACGAGCGGCTTGATGGCCATGGAGATGAAGAACACCTGGATTTGCGGCGCAACGCGGTTGATGGCGCCCAGCGCCACGTCCGTGAGGAAGGTGGCGAGCATCGCGGGAGCGGACAGGGCCAGGCTCACCCTCAGCATGTCCGCGAAGACCCGCGCCAGCAGGTCGAAGAAGGTCCACGAGCCCTGGCTGAAGCGTGGGAAGCCATCCAGCGGCACCACGGCGAGGCTCTCCGCCAGGGCACTGATGACCAGGTGGTGCCCGTCCAGGGTGAGGAACAACACCACGGCGAGCTGCACCTTGAGGTTGGAGAAGAGCGAGACCTGCTGGCCGAGCTGCGGCACGTAGAGCTGGGCATTGTTGCTGCCCGCCATGGTGTCCGTGAGGGTGCCGGCGATGCGCGCCGCCTCGAAGACGCTGCTGACGATGAACGCCATGCAGAACCCGATGAAGACCTCCTTGGCCATCAGCGCGATGTAGGGCAGCGCCGTCAAGGGAACCGTCGTCACGGTGTGCGCGATGGAGGGATAGAGCACGATGGCCAGCGTCAGCCCGATGCCCATCTTCATCTCCGTGGGCACCACTTCACCGCCGAGGAACGGGCTGAAGATGAGCACCGGCATCACCCGGCACATCAGCAGGGCGACCGTGAAGATGGCGGCGGAGAAGTTGGTCCGAGCAGCCAGCTCGGACACGAGGTCCGCGGCGTTCATTTGATGAGGGCGGGGAACCGGTCGAAGACGTGAAAGGTGAAGCGCACCAGCTGGCTTCCAATCCACGGCCCCGTCATGGCCAGCACGCCGAAGACGATGATGACCTTGGGCGCGAAGGTGAGCGTCTGCTCCTGAATCTGGGTGGTGGCCTGGAACAGCGAGATCATGAAGCCGACGATGAGGCTCATCAACACCGGCGGGGCCGACACCACGAGCACCAGGAACAGTGCCTCCTGGGTGATGGCCGTGAGCTGGTTCATGGGATGCCTTCTTCCTACAAGTAGCCGACGACCAGGCCCTTGGCGATGAGGTACCAGCCGTCCACGAGGACGAACAGGAGCAGCTTGAAGGGCATGGAGATGGTGGTGGGAGACAGCATGTGCATGCCCAGCGCGAGCAGGATGTTGGCCACCACCATGTCAATGACGATGAAGGGGACGAAGAGCAGGAAGCCAATCTGGAAGGCCTCCTTCAGCTCCGACACCACGAAGGCCGGGACGATGACCATGAAGTCCTTGCTGTCCACCGAGTCCCGGTCCTCGCCCTGGCGCATCTTCTTGGCCAGGTTGTAGAAGAGCGAGCGGTCCTTCAGCGTGACTTTCTTCATCAGCCAGTCGCGCAGTGGCTCCTTGGCGCGGTCAGCGCCATCCAGGAGGGTGCCCACCTTCGCCGAGGAGAACGCGCCAGCCCCCGAGGAGTCCCAGACGTTGAGCTCCGAGGCCCGGTACATCGTCATGCCCACGGGCGCCATGATGTAGACGGTGAGGATGACGGCCAGCCCGGTGATGACCTGGGTGGGCGGAATCTGCTGGGTGCCGAGCGCCGAGCGGACGATGGAGAGCACCACGGAGATCTTCACGAAGCTCGTCACCATCATCAGCGCGAAGGGCACCAGGCCCATGGCCGCGAGCGCGAGGATGAGGATGAGCGGACGCGACGTGAAGGTGTCGGCGCTCACCGCCTCGTTGGCCACGGAGTCGGGGATGGACCCGGGGCGCTTCTTCTGCGCGAGGGCGATGAAGGGATGCAGCGACACCGCGGCCGCGAAGAGCCAGGGCGAGACGCGCGGGAGCAAGGAGCGGGCAGGAGTCTGGGCGTTCACGGGACAGGTGCCATCAGGCGCCGGGGGGCTGGGACGACGAGCCCCCGGAGCGGCGGGAAAGGAGCTTCTGAAGAAAAGGGCTCAGGGGAACCACGTTCGTCTGCGGGCGCTGCGCGCGGATACGCTCCACCGCCTCCGAATCCAGCTTCGACAGCAGTTGCAGGCCCGCCTCGCCGCCGCCCACCAGCAGGTATTCGTCCGCGGCCTTCACCACGAAGAGCGCGCGCTTGGGGTCCAGCGTCAGGCGCTCCACCACGGTGACGACGGTCTGTTTTCCCGGCGCGGCCGCCTGGAGGCCCATCAACCGGCGCAGCCCCACGTTCAGCGTGAGGTAGATGGACGCCACCACCGCGCCCAGCACGAGCAGCGTGCGGATGAGCATCCACCCCATGCTCTCCGGCTCGGCCTCCGCCTCCGTCGCCGCCGCGGCGCCCTCAAGCGAGGGGTCCTCCCAGCGAGGCTCCGCGCCCGGAGTCCTCTGACGCGATGCGGCGGCTGCCTCTGGCACAGGGGCGGGAGCGGACTCGGGCACGGCGCCCGGCACTGCTGAAGCGGAAGCCTCGGTAGAACCCTCCGCCGGGGTGGGAAGGACGGTTGATGCCGTGGAGCCTGGCACCACCGCCACATTCTGGGCGGGGGCCGCTGGAGTGCTCGGCGCGGAGGGAGGCGCCGCAACCCGGACATTGTCCGCCGAGGCGGGCGCCGTCGCACTGGGGGCCAACTTCTTGGCCTCGGGCGAAGAAGCCGGAACGACGGCGGGCACCGTGGCCCGCGGCGGGGCCGACTTCTGGGCCTCGGGAACGACGGCGGGGGCCATGGCGCTCGGGGCCGACTTCTGGGCCTCGGGCGACGCAGCCGGCACAACGGCGGGCGCCGTGGCGCTCGGCGGGGCCGACTTCTGGACCTCGGGCGACGAAGCCGGAACGGCGGCAACGGGCGAAGCCGTGGCGCTCGGCGCGGGCGCGGAGGGCGCCTGGGCCAGCACGGTGGAGGGCGCGAGCAGCAGCGCGGCGCCCAGGGACAGGCGCATGAGGGGGGTGCGGAGGACTGCCATGGATGGGGGCGAGGCTAGTTCAAAGGCCGGAGGACCGCCACGGGCCCCCGTCCGGCAGCCCGCTCCCGCCCGCTTGCTTCCGTCGCGGATGAAGTCCTCAGCTCGCCAGGGTGGTGACGCGCACACCGAGCTGGCCTTCCATCTCCACCAGCTCGCCTCGGGCCACCACTTTGCCGTTGATGGAAAGCTCCACCGGCTCGCCGGGCCCCCGGCTCAGCTCGATGACCTGACCGGCCCGCATGCCCACCACCTGCTCCGCGGTGACGGGGATGCGCGCCAGCTCCACGGCGATCTGCAGCGGTACGTCGCCGAGCAGGTCGCTTCCGTCCGGCTTGTTCACGTCGTCCAAGGGCGCCCCTTCGAGCTCCGGAGGAACGTCCAGCTCCGGGTTGGTGAAGTCCTCTTCCTGCTCCCGCCCCCCACCCTCCTCGGTGGCCGAGCGCGGGTTCCCCGACTCCCCGGGGATGATGCCGGTGATGCGGGCCTTGTAGCGCCCGTCCTCGACGAATACCTGGGCCTCCGCGTGCCCCGAGCGCCCCGCGCCCACGCGCAGCTGCGCCGTTCCAGGCTCGCCCCGGTCCGGCCGCGCCGACAGCACGTCCACCAGGACGACGTCCTTGACCCGCAGGCTCGCCAGGTCGTTGGACGTCAGCTCCGCGGTGCCAATCTCCGCCCGCAGCCAGCTTCGCACCGCGGACAGCCGGCGCGCATGCACCGCCAGGTCCGCCTTCGCCCGAGCGCGCCGCTGGGCGCTCTCCACCGCGGGCTCCGCCGCCTCCAACACCGCCGAGGGCACCACCAGCCGCACCATGCCGCTGTGCGGCCCCAGCGTGGCATTCAGGTGCACCGCCAGCATCGGCCCGTCGTCGCCCAGGCGAGCGGACACCTCGTCCACGCCACGCGCGACGCCGTCCAGCCTCGGGCGAGGCACCCCGGCCTGCAGCGCGGGCACCAGCACCCGCAGCGCTTCCAGGATGACGTAGCCCATCACCCCTTCTTCGATGTCCGTCAGCGGCCGCAGGCCCACCGTCTCGCCCGCGCCACCCAGCAGCAGGTCCACCGCCGTGTGGGCCAGTGACAGCTCCACCTCCAGCACCGCCCTGCCCTGCAACGCCCCCGGTGCCAGCACCGCGAGGAACGTCGGGTCGCCCAGGAACCGGCGCAGCTCCGCCATGGGCCGCACCTGTACGGACTCCAGGGACAGACGCACCTCGGCGTCGAACAGGCCCTTGAGCCGCGCGGACACCGCCCCGAGGGTCCCATCGTTCGGCGTCAGCCAGCGCAGCCGCTCCGCCAGGAGCCCTTGCGCCCTGGACACCTTCTCCAGGCCCTTGAACTGGAAGGGTCGCCAGCTGCCCCGGTCGACCTTCTCCGGACGCTCGCTTCGCTCGGAACGCTCGACCTTCTCCGGACGCTCGGTCTTCTCCGGCGGACGCACCGGCTTGAGCTGGCGGAGGTCCACCAGCATCGTCCGCTCATGCACGCCGGGACCTTCGTCCTCCGGCTCCACGCTCATGTCTTCGCCTCGAAGCGCACCGTCTCGAGCTTCAGGCCACGGCCGCCCAGCGCGGTGCGAAGCCCCTCGCTGTGCTCCTCGAGCATCTTCAACACGTCACGGTTGGTGCCACTGAAGGTCGCGGAGATCTTCCCGTTGCGCGCGCTGACCTTGATGGACAGGCCGCTGAGCACGTCGCCGCGCAAATCAATCTGGAACTCGGCGAGGCCCGCGGCGTTGGTGCCCACACGCACGCGGTCCACGATCTTCTGGGCAATCTCGCTGGCCATGGCGCGCAGCCGCTCGGAGCCCGCGGTGTCCTTGGGCTTGGCCACCGGCACCGGCGCCATCAGCGCGGGGTTGAACCGGAACCCCGGCGCCATCTCCGCGCCGCCGCCTTCCTTCTTGTCCTTGCCGCCGCCCCCGCTGCCCTTGCCGCCGCCCGCGTCGGCATCCGCCCGGATGAGCGCGCCCTTCTCCGAGCTGACCTGTCCCAGCGCGGACTCGGCCTTGCTCATGTCCTTGTCGCGCCCCTCGGACGTGCGCTTGTCCTCCTTGGAATCCGCGGCGCGCGAGCCGGAACGAGCCTCCGTGGCCCCGCTGTCCGCCCGGCGCTGCGTCTGCGCCAGACCCGCCGGGTTGCCACCCAGTTGCGTCTGCTGGGCCTGGTCCCCGAAGGTCTTCCCCTCCTGCGTCGCCTTGGCCAGGATCTGCCTGGCGAAGGCACCCGGCGTCTGTGGCGTGGGCGCGGGAGCAGGGGCCGTCGCCTGGGGCTGGGCCTGGGGCTGCATCAGCTTCTGGAAGGCGCTGGCCCCCTCCGTCCGCTTCTTCGCCTGGCCCTCGGCGAGCTTCTTTTCCTGCATGATGCGCTCGGCCAGGCGCGCTGTTTCACGGTCGTCGTCGACTCGGCTCATGACATCGTTCCCGAGGGAAGGGGTGGCGGCAGGTTACTTGCGCTGCCGAGCCAGGAACAAGGCGTTGCCAATCTCCTCCTGGCTCAACTCCTCGCGCTGCTGGCGCTCGTGCTTCACCTGCTTCTGCCAGGTCTCCTTGTGCTTCTCGATGGCCTTGAGCTCCTTGGCCGCCTCGGCCATCTCCCGCCGCCGCTGCTCGACGAGTCGCTCGGCCACCTTCACCGCTTCCCGCTGACGCTCCACTTCCAGCGCCACCTGCGCCTCTTCGTCCTTCAGGCGCTCCTCGAAGCGGCCCATCATGTTCATGCCGTTGATGCCGGCGCCCTTGGCCATGACCTCCTTGAGGTAGGCGGCCACCTTCTCCTTGCGCTCGCGCTTGCGGCGCTCCAGCTCGTCAATCAGCCGCTGGAGCTCCACCTTTTCCCGCTCGAGGGCCTTGATGGCGTCGGAGAAGGCCTGTTCGGCTTCCTCCTTGGCCCGGGTCCGCATGTCCAGCAGGGTTTGCAACCGGTACGGGGGCATGGTGACCCCATCCTACCCCGGATTTACCGGGGTGCACCCCTGTCCCTCACTCTTCAAAGAGGGCGATCAACTGCTCCACCGTCTCCTCGAAGCCGGAGTTGGAGTGGGTGTCCTGCTTGAGGAAGTCGATGATGGCGTCGTACTTGTCGATGGCGTAGTCCGTGCGGGGGTCCGTCCCGTACTGGTAGGCGCCCAGCAGGATGAGGTCGCGCTGCTTCTCGTACGTGGCCAGCGTCTCTCGCAGCTTGCCCGCCGCCTTCTTGTGCTCCTTGGAGACGATGCCGCTCATCACACGGCTGAGGCTCGCCAGCACGTCCATTGCGGGCCACTGGTTCCGCTCGCCCAGCGCGCGGTTGAGGATGAAGTGGCCGTCGAGAATACCGCGGACCTCGTCCGCGATGGGCTCCTCCATGTCACCGCCGGCCACGAGGCAGGTGTAGATGGCGGTGCACTTGCCCTTCTCCGAGTTGCCCGTGCGCTCCAGGATGCGCGGCAGCATGGAGAACACGCTCGGTGGATAGCCCTGGCGGGCCGGGGGCTCCCCCACGGCGAGGCCAATCTCACGCTGGGCACGCGCCAGACGCGTCACCGTGTCGAGCATGAAGAGCACGTTGCCGCCGCGCTCGCGGAAGTACTCGGCGATGGCGGTGGCGACGTAGGCGGCGCGCAGACGCACGAGGCTGGGCTGGTCAGAAGTGGCGCACACCAGCACGGAGCGCTTCATGCCCTCCTCGCCCATGGCGTCCTCGATGAACTCGCGGACTTCGCGACCACGCTCGCCGATGAGGGCGACGACGCAGAGGTCGGCCTGGGTGTTGCGCGCTATCTGTCCCATCAGCGTGGACTTGCCGACGCCGGAGCCGGCGAACAGGCCCACGCGCTGGCCCTCGCCCACGGTGAGCAGTCCGTCGATGCAGCGCACGCCCAGGGGAAGGGGCCGTTCGATTCGCTGACGGGTGAACGGGTCCGGGCAGTTTCGGTCCACGGACCAGTCGATGAGGCCCTCTTCCGGCAGTTCGCTGCCGTCCATGGGCTCGCCGATGCCGTTGAGCACGCGCCCCAGGAGCGCCTCGCCACACTTGATGCTCAGGGGCTTGCCGGTGGGGATGACCTCGCTGTCCGGGCCGATGCCGTACAGCTCGCCCAGGGGCATGAGCATCACCTCGTCGCCCTGGAAGCCCACCACCTCCGCCTTCACGGGGCCGCGGCCGCGGCTCTTGATGAGCACCAGCTCGCCCACGCGGACGTTGGGGACGCTCGCCTTGATGATGAGGCCCGTCAGCTCGGTGACGCGGCCCCGGACGCGCACCGTCTGGGCGTCCTGGATGAGGTCGAAATAGCGCGAAAGGTCGATGGCCATGGACGTGGTTCCGTCCCGGCTAGGCCGGGCCTTCCTTCGGGCCGTTCTGGTCAGGCAGCAGCACGTTCTGGAGCATCTCCAGCTGCGTGGGCAGCTGCGCATCCACCGTGCCGAACTCCGTCTGGACGATGCAACCCACCGGAGCGACCTCCGGGTCCTCCTTGATGGCCAGATCCACCGCGCGGCCGATGAGCTCCATCAAAATGGGCTTCTTGGCGCGCAGCACGGCGGCGGTCTTCGGGTGCACTCGCAGGGTCATGGCGCGGGCGCTGCGCAGGTTGTCGATGGCGGACGCGCACAGCTCCAGCATCAGGTCCGGGTCCTTCTCCAGGCTCCGGCCGATGATCTTCTCACCCACGCGCAGTCCCAGGGCGATGATGTCCCTCTCGTACGTGCCCAGCAGCTCCCCGGCCTGCATCTTCGCGCGGAGGATGATTTCCGTGGCCTGGGCCAGCCCTTCCTGGCGCCCCTGCTCCCGCGTCTTCACGAGCAGCTCCTCGCGCTCGCGCTGGGCCTCCGCGAGGATTCGCTCCTTCTCGCGGTGGGCCTCCTCGATGATGCCCTGGGCTCCCTGGCGGGCCTCGAAGACCTCGGCGTTCATCACCCCCGCGCGCGGAGGCCGCAACACCGGCCGCTCCGACACGAGAGACGGCTCCGCCGTCCCGTCACCCTTGATCACCTTGCCGATCGCCATGCGCCGCTCCTTGCGGGCCGGATGCTAGCGCGTTCCGCCGCGCGGTCCACGCCCACCGGAGCCAGGAGGCACCGGGCCGTCCGTGTCGGACGCCCCACGGGGTCGGCGCTGCACCGACGTGCCCTCCCGAACCCCTGGGGGCGCGCCCGGAGCGGGAGCCGCTCGCCCGGCCAGCACCCGAGGGGGCCTCTCCTGCGGGCTCGCACCCTCCCGGGCCGGGTCCGGGCGCACCGCCTTGACGCTGACCGAGGAGCGCGAGCGGAACACCCGAGAGCCCTCCGGGTCCTCGCGGGGCGGGGGGGCAGCGTCGGGACGGGGCTGCACGCGAGAGGCGCGAGACAGCTCTTCGGGCGGGCGCTGCACGCGGGAACCCTCCGCCGCGGGGCCCACGCGCGAGCGCTCCCGAGCCGGAGGCGCCTCTGGCTCACCCGCGGGAGGCGCGGGCCGGGGCCGAGGTCCCCCCAGGCCCAGACGCGAGGGAGGAGGACCGATGCGGGCCCCCTCCGGGTCCGGTCGCCCGGGGCGGGATTCGGGGCCACCTGGCTCGCGACGAGCGACGGGCGCGCCAGGAGGCTCTCGGCGAGCACCCGCCGAGGTGCCTTCGCGACGCGGAGCACCCGGGGCCGGCGCAGCGGACGTGGGCTCACGGCGAGGAGGGATGCGATGAACCGCGGAGCCGTCCGAGGCACCATCCTTGGGACGCGCGACGCGCGACGGCTCGCGGCTGGACATGGCGCCCGCGCTCCTCGCGGCCCGTTCGGCCATGAAGTCACGCCGCGCCGCGGGCTCGGCCCCTGGAGGCCGGCGCGTGGCGGTGGCTGCCTTCGCCGGCTCGCGGGCCACGCCTGTCCCCTCTCGAGGCGCGGCGGCTGGTGCCTTCGCGGGCTCACGGGTCACGCCTGTCCCCTCTCGAGGAGCGGCGGCGGCCTTCGCCGGCTCGCGGGCCACGCCCGTCCCCTCTCGAGGCGCGGCGGCGGCTGCCTTCGCCGGCTCACGGGCCACGCCTGTTCCTTCTCGAGGCGCGGCGCCGGGCTCACGGGTCCCTCCAGCGGGAGCTTCACGCGCGACGGAGGAAGCCGCGGCGGCCGCGGCCTTGCGTGCGCCAGGGGGCGGCGGAAGCACGGCGGACTGACGCGGCGGCGGAGGCGTCGCCAGACGCACGGGCCGCTCGATGAGGCCCCGGGTGGCGAGCCGCTCCAGGTCCATGACGATGTCGGTGCGGCCACCGTCTCCGCGCGCGGTGGGACGGATGCGCTCCTCGCGCACCCACTTCGCCACCAGGCTGCCGAACTCACCCCGGTACTTCTCCAGCATGCGCGCGGCGAACTCAGGGGACTGGGCCACGCACGCGCGCGCCAGCCGCTGGACCCCCGCGCTGCGGATGGAGCCCGCCGGGTTCTTCAGTCCGTCATGCAGCTCCAACTGAGCGCGCGCGTCCTCCTCGGGAAGCTTGCGCGGCGCATTGGCCGCCACGGACTTGCCGGCCAGGAGCTTCAGGTCCGGAGGCAGGGCCTCCAGCAGCATCTCCCGCTCCGCGTCGGGAAGGCCCGCCAGGGCCGGGCCGAGCACGCGCGCGCCCAGCCTGTCGCTCACCGTGAGCAGCTCTCGCTGCTGGAGCATGAGCACGTCGGAGAACTTGAAGCCCGCGGACTGCGAGGCGCTCGACTCCCGAGCCAGCGCCTCCTCCAGCTTCCACCGGACGATGTCCAATACTTGAGGCCGGACCTCGCGGGTCAGCTTCACGCGAGACGGCGGCAGGTGGACCCGCACCGCTTCCGCCATCGCGGAGGGCAGCGCGCGCAGCACCATCTCCATCAGCGCACCGCGCTCGCGTTGCAGCAGCGCGGCCAGGCGCTCCGGCTCCGCGCTCCACAACTGGCCGCGCCGGTCCTTCACCAGCCGCTTGATCTCCTGCACCAGCGCGGGGATGCGCTTGTCGCGGGGGATCTGCAGGATTTCCTGCGCGCGGTGGCGCAGCAGCTCACCTTCCTCCGTCGGGAGGTGCTCCATCGCCCCCAAGCTCTCCTGGCCGCCGAAGGTGACGGCGGTCAGGAGCAACATGCTCTGGCGCTTGTTGAGCGAGGTGAAGAACGAGTCCAAACGTCACCTCGCGGGCTTCCACGGACGCCCGCTGGGAGAAAGAAGGCGCCCCACCGGGAGGGGCGCGGAAGGCGTCAGGCCTCGGGCGGACGGACGCGGGGACGGGTGCCACGCGCCGCGGGCGCGCCGCCGGGGGAGCGCATGAACGACCACCCCGTCACGCCCATCATCACCACGATGAGCAGGAAGGCGCCCCCCAGCATGACCTTGAACTGGCTGGCGCTGGAGGCCGTCATCCGCAGGCCCAGCACGTCCTGCTGCCGGTTCTCGTCCGTCTTCTCCGCCTTGGGGCCCTGAGCCGCGGTCATCAGCACCGTCACCGCCTCCGGCCGCATCTCCGGCACGGCCGTGGCCACGAAGGCCTTCACGGCGGCCACTTCGATGGGCGCCTTGCCGCCCTCGACGATGCGGTACTTGATGAACACCGACGCGGACGGCAGCGGCTTGTTCTCCGGCTGCGTCAGGTCGTTGTTCTCCGGCACGCTGACGATGGCGCGTGCTTCCAACACGCCGTCAATCTGATTGAGCGCGTTGGAGACCTCGCCCGCCATGGCCTTGAGGAGCATGGCGCGCTCCTCCGTGGCGGTGGGCACCATGCTTCCCTTGGCGAAGTGCGACAGCCCCTTCTCCACGGGTCTGGGCAGCGAGTTGAGCTTGAGCAACTCCGCTGCCTCCGCGGCGTCTGTCTTGGGCACGGTGATCATGAACCGCACCTCGTTGCCGCCTTCCTCCTTCTCCTTCTTCGCGTTGATGCCGTTCTTGCTGAGCAGGACGTAGATTTCGTTGGCGTCCGCTTCACTCAGCTCATGTTGCAGCTCGATGTGACATCCCGTCACGAGCACGAGGGCGAGGAGCGGGGCGGCGAACGCTTGCGGTCGGCGAATCATGGGCACATTGAGCTTACTAGGGCCTCGGAAAACGCGGAAGGGCGCCCCCTCCAACTCGGAGAGGCCGCCCTTCATCCAAGCGCCACCGAGGACGGTGGACTGAATCAGACCTGCGTCTTGACGACGTCCTTGAGGCCGGTGGTGGCCTTCTCGACCACCTTGCTCGTCAGGTCCAACTGCTGGGTGTACTGGTACATGGACGCCTGGAGCGACAGCAGCTCGGCGTTGGAGAACTGCTTGCCGCTGGAGGCCTGGGAGATGATCTTCTCCAGGTTGCCCTGGCCCTTCTCCAGGTCGCCAATCACCTGCGACATCATGTCGGAGGCCTTGCCCGTCTTGCCCGTCTCCGTCTTGGCGGCGACAGGCTCCGCGGCCTTCGCGGAGACCGGCTGGGTGGCGGTGGCGCTGACCTTGTTCAGGGCCGCCTTCTCCGTCTTGTTGACGGTCTCCACCTGGCGGACGGCGTCCGTCTTCTGGGTCGCCTGCGCCGCCTGGGCCTTGTTCACGCCCTGGGCCGCGTCCACCTGGCCGGCGCCCTGCGCCTTGTCAGCGAGAACTCCGTCGAACTTCGACGCTCCCGCCTTGTTCGTCTGCTGGACGCCCTGATCCTGCAGCTTTTGCTGCGCCACCTGCGCCGCGGAGATGCCCGCCATCGGACCCGCCATGTGACAGCCTCCTTGCATCCGTCGAGGTAGGGGGAAGTTCCTCCTCCTCGTTCAAGAGTTCCTTGAGGCGGTCGATGGCGCGCGCATGAAGCCGCGACGCCCAGCTCTTCGACTGCCCGATTTCCGACCCCGCCTCTTCCAGCGTCCTGCCCTGGAAGTAGTACCCCTGAAGAAGCTTGCGCTCCTTCTCCGGGAGCTTCTCTATCGCCGCCCGCACCCGCGTCTTCAGCTGCTCCTGCTCCAGCCGGACATCCACCGGCAGCGACTCGTCGGTGTACCCGCCGTTGTCGGCCCCCTCCAGACTGGAGGCGAACACCATCGCCAGACCCTGCACCGCATCCGAGATGTCACTGACATCATCGTCGAATGAGCTGCCCCGGTTGCTTGAGCCCGACTCCCGGTCCGACAAATTGCCGAGATACGCCGCCGCCCGCTCGCCCACATACGCGTTGCGGGCGTCAGAACCCCTCAACACCCCCATCTTCCTCAAGCCGTCGAAGATGGCGCCCTTGATGCGGTAGTGGGCAAAGGTGAGGAAGTTGGCTCCCACCTTCGGGTCGAATCGTTCAGCGGCCTCCAGCAGTCCAATCTGTCCGTACGCCACCAGCTCATCCAGCTCCAGCTGGGCGTTGAACTGCTTGCGCACGGTCGCCGCGAGCGACCGAACGTAGGGGCCGTACTTGGTGAGAATGGCCTTCCTGTCTTCGCCCAGTGGCAAGCGCTGCTCACTCGGCCTTGGACCACAGCCGCTCGAGTACCTGGTTCAGCCTCGGGTCATCCTGCAGTGCGTCCGCGATCTTCGTGGTGAGGGAGGAGGACTTCATGCGCAGCTTCTCCTTCAGGACTTCGGCGACCAACGCCCGGGTCGCCTCTTCCTTGCTCTTGAAGCCCCCGTTCTTCAATCCGCGGGCGATGGCCATCGCCTGCGCGGCGACCGGATCCGCGGCCTGGGGGCCCTGGACGTTGCTGGAGCCTACCAGACCCGAAACGCCGACGAGAGACTCCGCCTTGTCCACCCGGGCGCCAAAGGCCGTGCCACCCGTGGGCGCCGCGGACGACGCCCCCTTCGCGCCGCCGGCGCGCCCCTTCCCACCACCGCGTCCAACGCCACCGACAGCCATGGGCGAAGCTCCCCTTCTGCCTCTACTTCTTCGCGGGAGGCAGGACTCCCGCTTCCTTCGCCTGGAGGAGCGCCTGCGCAAGACGGGCCCCGTCACCTTCGGGCTCCAGGTCGATGGCGGCCTTCAGCTCCTTGAGCGCCTCCGGCACCTTGCCGAGGAACAGGAGCGCCTCTCCCACATGCGCGCGCGGCAGGGACGCCTGCGGCGCCAGTCGCTGCGCGGAGCGGTAGGCCTGCAACGCCTTGTCGTGACGGCCCTGCGCGAACTCCACCGCGCCCAGCCCCAGCTGCGGAACCTCGCTCCTGGGCATCAGCGCCGCGGCGCCGGAGAAGATCTCCTTCGCCTTGTCGAACTGCCCCATGTCCAGCCACAGATAGCCGGCCTCCAGCAACACCATGGCCTGCTGGCGCCCCAAGGGGACCAGGCTGTTCGAGATCTCCGAGACGCTCTCCGCCATGGACTTCGCTCTTCCTTTCCTGGCCCGGGTTGGAGGGAAGCGGCGCCGCTCCCCTCCCCTCCGGGCTCGCGCCCGCCACGCCCCGAGGGCTTAGCGGACGTTGCTGATGGAGTTCTTGATGCAATCGTGCCGCGACTTCATCACGTTGGAAATAGCCGTGAAGGTCTGCGACTCCTGCTGGATGGCCGCCTGCAGGTTCAGCAGCTTGGAGTTCTCCGCCGCCATCTGGTTCAGCGAGAAGTTGCCGCCGACAGTGTCCGACGTGCTGGTGCCCAGCGCGCCCGTGCCCGGACCCGCGACACCACCACCGACGCCACCCGCCACGCCGCTGATGCCGGCCGCGACGCCGCCACCCATCGACGGGGCCACCGTGCCGCCGCCCATGCCGACCGCGGTGCTCATCACGCCCGCGTAGGGCGCGCTGCCAGAGCCCGCGTTGTTGGACAGGGTGTGAACCGAGGAGACCGCCGCGGACACAATCTGACCGCCCGGAATCATGCCGGCCACCGCGCCGACGCCCGTGCCCACCGCGCCCGCCGCGCTGTTCAGGCCGTTCTGAAGCCGAGCGCCGAAGCCCGTGTTCGGGGTCTGGCGCGCCGTCGTGACGTTGGTCGAGAGCCGGACGCCGGGACCCATCATGTTGTCGATCTTCGCCATTTCATCCTCCAGGCGCTGCGAGAAGTAGACAGAGCTCCCGGATGATCCAGTGCTCTTTCCCTGATTATCGGCCCAGCCCTCCGCCAGTTGCCTGTCCGTGGCGAAAAACCGCGACTCAACGGGAAAACCCCGTCATTTCCGACCCTTGGAACCCTTCGCCTCGGCGATCAGCCGCTCGCGGGTATCCACCAACAATTCCAGCAGCTGCTCGGCGTGGGTCAGCGCGGCCTGGGCCTTCTTGCCCGCGTCCACCTTGGGCCCCTTGAGGGCGGCCAGGCCGTCCTTCAGCGGGTCGAACAGCGCCCGGACGTCCTCCGCGGGGGTCGCCTCGAGCAGCGACTCGATTGCGGGGTACGAGGGCACGGGGAGCTCCTGGGACGGGGAGGGAGCGGAGGGCTTGGCTGACGGGGGCATCGCGGAGGGGGTCTCCTGTCGGGCCAGCGGCCAGGGGGCCGATGGACGCTTGCCGGCGTGACGCTAGGGGAAAAGCCCGTCCGCCCACAAGCCGCCTGAGGCCTGCCCTCGGGTCCACCCTGCCCATGGCCCACCGGCAGGGGAGGGGCCGGGCACGCGCCGACCTTGCCCCCCCAGCCCTGTCCCCTTCCACGGTCGCACCTAGCTTTTGGAACAGCGGAGGGACCGATTGCATCACGCACACCCCTCCGTCGCACTCACACAGGAGACTCTCCCATGAAGAAGCTGGTTGGGGTTTTCGCGGCGATGGCGCTGATGGGGTCCGGCGCGGCGATGGCGAACGATGACAAGACCAAGCCGCAGCAGGACCCTGCGGCCCAGGGTGGCTCGGGCACCTCAGGTACCGGGAGCACGCAGCAGGACAGCTCCATGCAGCAGGACAGCTCCATGGGGGGCTCTGGCTCCACCATGGGCTCCAGCGCCATGGGCCAGAAGGAGCTGAGCGGCAAGGTGGTGAAGGCCGAGAGCAGCAAGGTCTTCGTCCAGGACGCGCAGGGCGCGGTGGTGACGCTCGACATCGACAAGAGCACGACGTTCACCGACCCGACGCTCAAGAAGGCCAAGGACCTCAAGGAGGGTCAGGAGATCCGGGCCAGCTTCGAGGTGAAGGAAACGAAGAACATGGCCAAGAGCATCTCGCTGTCGGGCACTGGCGGCGCGGGCACGGACGTCATGACGCCTGACCCGACCATCAACCAGCCCGCCCCGGACACGGGCACCCAGGACCCGGGCGCCCCAATGGAGGAGCCGGGCACCGGCGGCTCCGGCATGGGGACCGACAAGAACAAGGACATGGGGACCGGCACCTCCGGGGACAAGAGCACCAGCCCCGACACGTACTGAGCCGACGGACCGGTACCCGTGACGCACGTCTTCCCCCGAGACGGGGATGAGCAGGGCCCGCGGCCTCCACAGGTCGCGGGCCCTGCTTGCGTTCACTTCATTCAGTATTGACTGAATGGTCTGAACGAACTAGATGCCGGGCGCCACCCTGGCCCTTCGCGGACGTCTGTCGCGCGCGGCCTCCTCGGGTGAGACGGAGGCCGGGAATGAAGGAGCTGGGCGCCGCGGAGCAGCGCTTCATCGAATCGATGGGGCTGTACTTCGAACGGCAGGGCAGCACGCGCATCGGCGGGCGCATCCACGCGCTCCTGATGCTGACGGACCAGCCGCTGTCGCTCCAGCAGATTGCCCGCGTGCTCAAGGTGAGCGCGGCCTCCGTTTCCACCAACATCCGCGCCAGCATGGCGATTGGACTGGTGGAGCCCGCCAGCGTGCCCGGAGACCGGCAGCACTACTACGTCGTGAACAACGACGGCTGGGAGAGCCGGCTTCGCACCGCGGAGGACAGCGTGAAGGCGTTTGTCCGCGTGTGCCAGGAGGCCCTCCGCGCGCCGCAGCTCGCGCACAAGCAGCACCTGCTCGAGGCGGCGGACTTCTGTGAATTCTACCTGGCCGAAATGGCCGGCATCGCCGAGCGGTGGCGCGCCTCGCGCGGCGCCCGCCCCTCGCCCCGCACCCCCAAGGCATCGAAAGGACGCACCGCATGAACGCCGCAGTCGCGCAATCTCCCATCGTCTCCATCACCAACGTGACCAAGGACTACACCCTCGGCAAGGTGGTCGTCCCGGCGCTGCGAGGCGTGGATCTCCAGGTGCATCCCGGTGAGTTCATCTCCATCGCCGGCCCGTCCGGCAGCGGCAAGACGACGCTGCTCAACCTCATCGGCTGCGTGGACACCGCCACGTCGGGTGTCGTCAGCGTCGCCGGCCAGGACACCAAGCAGCTCACGGAGCGCCAGCTCACGCACCTGCGCCTGCACACCATCGGCTTCATCTTCCAGAGCTTCAACCTGGTGTCGGTGCTCAGCGTCTTCCAGAACGTGGAGTTCCCGCTCCTGCTCCAGCGCAAGCTGGACAAGAACCAGCGCAAGGAGCGGGTGAATCAGCTGCTGGAGCAGGTGGGCCTGGCCCATCACGCCAAGCACCGCCCCAACGAGCTGTCCGGCGGCCAGCGTCAGCGCGTGGCCGTGGCGCGCGCGCTCGTCACCCGGCCCCAGCTGGTGCTGGCGGACGAGCCCACCGCCAACCTGGACTCGGTGACGGGCCAGCACATCATCGACCTGATGAAGGAGCTGAACCAGAAGGAAGGCACCACCTTCATCTTCTCCACCCACGACGCCAAGGTGATGAACCACGCGAACGCCGTGGTGCGTCTGGCGGACGGCAAGATTCTGGACCGGCTGACCCCCTCCGAGGCGAAGCGGGCCCTGGCCGTGGGCGCGGAGGGTCACTGACATGGGCCAGCTCCGGTTGCTGATGCAGGTGGCCTTCCGCAACCTGTTCACCAGCAAGATCAACATCCTCATCGGCGGCATCATCTTCTTCGGCACGTTGCTGGTGGTGGTGGGCGGCGCGCTGCTCGACAGCATGGACAGCGCGATGAGCCGCAGCATCATCGGCAGCGTCGCGGGCCACCTCCAGGTCTACTCGGACGACTCCAAGGACGAGCTGAGCCTGTACGGCGGCATGAGCGGAGAGCCGGACCTGGCGGTGCTGGACGACTTCAGCCGCATCAAGCCCGTCCTGGAGAAGCACCCCAACGTGAAGACGGTGGTGCCCATGGGCACCAGCGGCGCGCTCATCACCTCCGGCAACACGGTGGACCTGACGCTCGCGCGCCTGAGAGACCTCTACAAGAAGCGCGCGGAGGAAGGCGAGTCCCCTGCCCTTCGCGCGAACATCGACAGCGTCAAGTCACATGTGCGGCAGATGGTGTCGCTCATGGAGGAGCAGCGCAACAAGAGCCGCGAGCTGCTCAGCTCCGCCGCCGTGGACCCGCTGGAGGTGGAGGCCCTGGCGCGCGCTCGCACCGACGCGTTCTGGGACACCTTCGAGCAGGACCCGTTCGCCTCGTTGGAGTTCCTGGAGAACCGGATCGCCCCGCAGCTTCCGGACGGCGACCTCCTGGACATGCGCTACGTGGGCACGGACCTGGACTCCTTCCAGCGCACCTTCGACCGCATGGAGATTGTCGACGGTCAGCCGGTGCCCCAGGGCAAGCGCGGCATGCTGCTGTCCAAGTTCTATTACGAGAACTTCCTCAAGCTGAAGACGGCGCTCCGGCTGGACAACATCAAGCAGGAGCGGGACCTCAACCAGAAGCGCATCGACACCGACCCGCAGCTGCAGCGCTGGGTGAAGGAGAACCAGACGCAGCCACGGGAGATCCTCTTCCAACTGGACCCCATCAAGACGCGGCAGGCTGTGGAGCGGCTGCAGAAGGTGCTCGGCAGCAAGGAGGCCTCCCTGGAGAAGCTCCTGTCGGAGTTCCTCACCACCACCGACGACAACTTCGACACGCGCTACCAGCAGTTCTACGCGGAGCTCGCGCCGCTGTTGGAGCTGTACCGCATGCGCATGGGTGACAACCTCACCATCACCGCCTTCACGCGCACCGGCTACGTGCAGAGCATCAACGTGAAGATCTACGGCACCTATCAGTTCAAGGGGCTGGAGAAGTCCGCAATGGCCGGCGTCATCAACCTGATGGACCTGATGTCCTTCCGGGAGCTGTACGGCTACCTCAGTCCGGACCGCAAGGCGGAGATCGCCGAACTGCAGAAGAACAGCGGCCTGAAGGCGGTGGACCGCGCCAACGCCGAGGAAGCGCTCTTCGGAGAGGAGAGCGGCAACACGCTGGTGGCGGAGGCCACGCCGGGACTCATCGAGGACTCGAAGGCGTTCGAGGGGGCCCTGGGCTCGCTGCGCCGGGACGACCTGGCCTCGCGCGTCTACTCCCAGCAGGAAATCGAGCAGGGCGTGGCGCTCAGCGCGGCCATCATCCTCAAGGACCCCGAGCAGCTCCAGCAGACGATGGAGGAGCTGAAGCAGGCCTCCACGGCGGCGGGGCTGAAGCTGCGCGTGGTGTCGTGGCAGCAGGCCGCGGGCCTCATCGGCCAGTTCGTGCTGATGGCGAAGCTGGTGCTCTACTTCGCCGTCTTCATCATCTTCATCGTCGCGCTGGTCATCATCAACAACGCGATGATGATGGCCACCCTCCAGCGCGTGCGCGAAGTCGGGACGATGCGGGCCATCGGCGCGCAGCGCTCCTTCATCCTGAGCATGGTGCTGGTGGAGACGGTGCTGCTCGGCTTCGTGTTCGGCGTGGGCGGCGCGCTGCTCGGCAGCGGCATCATGAGCGCGCTGGGCAGCGCCGGCATCCCCGCCGGCAACGAGGCGCTGTACTTCTTCTTCTCCGGTCCCCGCCTCTACCCCACGTTGAGCGCCGGCAACCTCATCGCGGCCTTCGTGATTGTCCTCCTGGTGTCCGCCATTTCCACCCTCTATCCCGCGTTCCTCGCGACGCGGGTGTCGCCTCTCCAGGCGATGCAGACGGACGAGTAAGGCCATGTTCCAACTCTTCCTCATCGCATTCCGAAACCTCGGCACCCACCGGCGGCGCACGCTGCTGCTGGGCGGCGCCATCGCCGGCGTCACCGCGCTGCTCGTCATCCTCATGGGCCTGTCCACGGGCATGAAGGAGACGATGCTGCGCTCCGCCACCACGCTCGCCACCGGCCACGTCAACGTGGGCGGCTTCTTCAAGGTCACCGCCGGCCAGGCCGCGCCGGTGGTGACGGCCTACCCCAAGATTCTCGAGCTGGTCCGCAAGGAGGTGCCGGAGCTGGACTACGCCGTCCAGCGCGGGCGCGGCTGGGCGAAAATCGTCAGCGAGTCCGCCTCCATGCAGGTGGGCGTGGGCGGCATCGACGTGAAGGACGAGCCGGGCTTCCGGCAGGTCCTGCAGATCCACGAGGGCAACCTGGACGGGCTGAACGAGCAAGGCACGGTGCTCCTGTTCGAGAAGCAGGCCAAGCGGCTCCAGGTGAAGGTGGGCGACACCGTCACCGTCTCCGCCCCCACCATGCGCGGCACCAACAACACGGTGGACGTCCGCGTCGCGGCCATCGCCACCGACGTGGGCATGATGAGCGACTTCAACGTCTTCGTCCCGTCCAACACGCTGCGCTCGCTGTACCAACTGCGCGACGACACCACGGGCGCCCTCTATCTGTACCTCAAGGACGTGAACCAGGTGCCCGTCGTCCAGGCGCGGCTGCGCACGGTGCTGGCGGACGCGGGCCACCAGCTCATGGACAATGACCCTCGCGCCTTCTGGATGAAGTTCGAGGTCGTCAACCGCGAGGCGTGGACCGGACAGAAGCTGGACATCACCAACTGGGAGGATGAGCTGTCGTTCATCACCTGGACGCTCACCGCGCTCAACGGGCTGACCGGCATCCTCATCTTCGTGCTGCTGGTCATCATCGGCGTGGGCATCATGAACACGCTGTGGATCGCCATCCGGGAGCGCACCCGGGAGATTGGCACGCTGCGCGCCATCGGCATGCAGCGCACCCGGGTGGTGGCGATGTTCCTGTTCGAGGCGATGACGCTCGGGGCGCTGGGCACCCTGGCGGGCGCGCTCATCGGGCTGGCCGTCTGCCTGGGCGTGGACGCCGCTCACGTGGGCGTCCCGGCGGCCGTGGCGATGTTCATCATGTCGGACCGGCTGCACCTGGTGGTGAACGCGGGCTCCGTCGTCGGCGCCATGGTGTTCATCACCACCTGCACCACGCTCATCTCGCTGATTCCCTCCTTCCTCGCCGCGCGCCTCAAGCCGGTGACGGCGATGCACCACATCGGATGAAATCCATGAGCCTCAAGAATCTGCTGTCCGCCGCGGCGCTGTCCGTGGCCATGTTGTCCGCGCCCGTGGCGCTGGCCCTGGAGCCGGCCGCCATGACGCAGATGCTGGCGACCATCGATGACCGTCAGCGCAACGGTGGCGACTACAAGTCGCTCATCTACATGGAGCAGAAGGAGAAGGACAAAACAGACAACGTGCGCGAGGCGTTCGTCTACCGGCGCGACGCGGACGACAAGCTGATGATCCTCTTCAGCAAGCCCAAGACGGAGGCGGGCAAGGGCTACCTGAGGATGGACAAGAACCTCTGGAGCTACGACCCCAACGTGGGCAAGTGGGAGCGTCGCACCGAGCGCGAGCGCATCGCCGGCACCGACAGCCGACGTGCCGACTTCGACGAGTCCCGTCTGGCCGAGGAGTTCGACCCGGCCTACGAGGGCGAGGCGAAGCTGGGCAAATTCACCGCCCACAAGCTGCTCTTGAAGGTGAAGCCCAACGTGGACGTGGCCTATCCCCTGGTCAAGATGTGGATAGACAAGGACACGAACAACATCCTCAAGCGCGAGGACTACGCCCTGTCCGGCCGGCTGATGCGCACCGCGCTCTATCCGCGCTGGAAGAAGATCTTCAGCGAGTCCAAGGGCGCCGACGTCTGGTTCCCCGAGGAGATCCGCTTCTACGACGAGGTGGAGAAGGCCAACTCCACCATCATCCTCATCAAGTCCGTGGACCTGCGCCCGCTGGAGGCCAACCTCTTCACCAAGGCCTGGCTCGAGAGCAAGAGTCGATGAGCCCGCGCAACCTCACCCTGGCCACGGCCCTGTCCGTGGTCCTCGCCGGCACCACCGCGCTCGGGCAGTCCGAGCGGCCGGACGAGAATGCCCTCTTCGGGGGCGAGGACGACAAGCCCGCCCAGGCCGACACGCCCGGGGAGCCTCCCACGACGGGGCGTCCCAGTGACGACGAGGTGTTCGGCGAGGACCCCGCGCCGTCCGCGGGAGCAGACGCGAGCAACACGGGCGACGCGACCGAGCGGCAACCGCCGCTGACCCCGGCTCCGCCCGAGCCGGGAGACCGGGACTCGCAGGCGCTGTCGGGGCCGGGGACGCGCAGCGCCTTCGATTCCGATGAGGCCGTGGACGACCCGCTGAAGATTGGCGGGCAGTTCTACATGCGCGGCTTCGCGGCGGCGACGGAGGGGACGTCGTTCGGTGACACGTCGTTCTCCGCGCCCACCCTGGTGGACGGGTACTTCGACGCGCGGCCGATGGACCGGCTGCGCGGCTTCGTGGTGGGGCGGTTGAGCTACGACCCCACCGTGGCCACGCAGACGGGCACCACGACCAACAACACGCCGTCCAATCCTCGCGTGCTGCTGGACCAGGCCTGGCTCCGCTTCGATATCGAACGGACCCTGTTCCTCACCATCGGCAAGCAGCATGTGAAGTGGGGCACGGGGCAGATATGGAACCCCACCGACTTCCTGTCACCGCAGCGGCGCAATCCGCTGGCCTTCGTGGACCTGCGCACCGGCGTGTCCATGTTGAAGGTCCACGTTCCCTGGGAGGCGAAGGGCTGGAACTTCTATGCCATCGCGGTGATGGATGACCTGGGCACCGATGCGGGCGCGCTGCTCGACAACACGGGAGGCGTTCCGCCCCCCGTGGAGGCCGACCCGGTCAACCGCCTGAGCCGTATCGGTGGGGCGCTGCGCGCGGAAGTCGTCCTCGGGCCCGCCGAGTTCGGCGCCAGCGCCGTGGCACAGCGGGGTCGCAAGCCGCGCTTCGGGTTCGACGTGTCCTCGGCTCTGGGTCCCATCGATGTCTACGGAGAAGTAGGCATCAAGAAGGGCACCGAGCGCCCCTTGTACCGAATCCCCGCCGGAACCACGTACGAGGAGATCATCAAGGACACGTCGCTGGTGGAGGCCTATGTCCCCTCGGGGCTCACGCCACAGGTGACGGGTGGCGCCAACTACAGCTTCCCTTACGGCGACAACGACATCGCAGTGCTGGGCGTGGAGTACTTCTACAACTCGACGGGCTACACGAGCTCCTTCGGCTATCCGTACCTGATCGCGGAGGACGCCTTCCAGCCGCTGTATCTGGGCCGCCACTATGGTGCCGCGTACCTGTTCCTGGACCGGCCCGGGTCGCTCGAGCGCACGTCCTTCAACTTCTTCACGCTCAGCAACCTCTCGGACAAGTCGTACATCAGTCGGATCAACGTCACCCACCGCGCCCTCAGCTACCTGACGGTCGAGGCCTATGGCGCCGTTCACTACGGCCACAAGGGTGGTGAGTTCCGACTCGGCTTCTCGGTGCCCGACGTCGACGTCAACGGGGAGACCGTTCATGGCCGCACCCTGGCGGCGCCCACCTTCGAGTTGGGCGCGGGGTTGCGCATCAGCATCTGACGCGGACACCTCGCGCAGTGGAGCTTCAGGGACCGCGTCTCCTATTCCCGGGGACGCGGTCCTTTCTTTTCGGGGGCAGGTCGCCGCCCGGGCGGGCCAACGAGGGGCGCTTGGGCCGACGAGGTGCCGGAGAATTCATGCAGTGAACATCCTTCCGGCATGCACCTGTGGATCGCCATCGCCGCCGGATTGAGCCTCGCGCAGGGTCAGAGCGAGGCGCCCTACCCTTCCCCCACGGATCCGTCCAACAGGGGCCCCGCGGCTTCGGCCCTGCGGGATGCGAACGAGCAGGCCGCCGAGGCAGCGGACGGCGCATGGCTCCCTCCCAACTACGTCCTTCAATCTCCGATGGCGGATGGGACGGCGCCCTATGGGCCCTACAGCATCACGCCTGCTCTTCCGGATGGCGATGCCCCGTCGACTTCCGGCGAAGTGGCTATCGACGAAACGTATCGGAACTATGAGCCCATCCCCGCCGAGGTGCCGGAAGGCACGGGGGGCAGTGGGACGGATGACTCCGATGCTTCATCAACGACCTCGGGGACGACAGGCGGAGATGCCCCGGGCGTGGGTGGTTCGGGCAATGTGACAACAGGACAGGGGGCGGGCTCGGATGACTCGGGTGATGCTCGGGTTTCGCAGCCAGGTGGCTCGAACACCGAGGCCGTGGCTCCGTCGTCGGCATCGCAGGCTGGCGGGCTGGATGGAACGGCCGGCACGGCGCCGCAGACCCCGATTCCGAGCGGACAGGACTCGTCCGACGTTTCAGGCACGGACAGCGCTGGCCAGACAGGAATCGGTGGTTCTGGCACGGATGCCACGACGCAGCCCAGCACTCAGGGCTCGACCGGCGACTTGGACACGAGCGGGACGACGGCTCCCGTGGATCCCATGGGGACTGGCGGCTCGGGTACGAGCACGACGACGCAGCCCGATAATCAGGGCGCGACCGGTGGCTCGGGCACGAGCACGACGACGCAGCCCGTCAACCCGGGCACGACCGGCGGCTCGGGCACGAGCACCACGACACAGCCCGATAATCAAGGCGCGACGGGGGGCTCCGGCACGGAGGCCACGACACAGCCTGATAACCAGGGCGCGACGGGGGCCACGACACAGCCTGATAGCCAGGGCGCGACGGGGGCCACGACACAGCCTGATAGCCAGGGCGCGACGGGGGGCCCCAGTACGGAGGCCACGACACAGCCTGATAGCCAGGGCGCGACCGGTGGTTCCGGCACGGAGGCCACGACACAGCCTGATAACCAGGGCGCGACGGGGGGTTCCGGCACGAGCACGACGACACAGCCTGACAGCCAGGACTCCCTCGGTGGCTTTGGGCCCACTGAAACAGAGCAACTCGATGGACAGGGCGGCGCGGGCGCGTCGGGCGACACATCGACCGCGCCGGCTCAACCGCAGCAACAGTCTTCCGTGAGCGGGCAGCAGAATGGAAACACCGCCGCGAACCCTTCGGCCCAGGCCACCGAGCCCGCCACGGACGCGGAGGTGACCCAACTGCGGAATCGCCTTCAGCAACTCGAGGAAGAACTCAAGACACGCGACACCCAGATTGAACAGAACGCCCAGGCCACCCAGCAGCAAGTCGACACGTTCGGCGAGCGCGCGGTCGAAACCGAGCGCTCACGTCAGCAGCGGCTCGCCGCAATCCAGAGCGCGGGGGAGTGGATGCTCGCGGCGGATGCCGCGCTCCAACAGGGCGAAGACGATGTCGGCAACGCGCTGGACATCGCCGACAGCGCCTTCGCCAGCGTCCGCGACAGCGCCGCCGAGTTCGGCCAGGGGACTGTCATCGTTCATGCTGAACGCGCCCGCGCCCTGATCAACCTCGCCCGCGACGCAGCCGGACGCAGCGACACGTATTCCGCGCGACGCGCACTGCAAGATGCCGGCGTCGAACTCAGCCTCGCTCGCAGCGCCAGCCTCGGCAGGTCCGGCACGGGCAACTCGTTGCTCACTCCGTGAAGCCAGCCTCGGCAGGTCCGGCACGAGCAACTCCCTGCTCGCGCTGTGACACCAGCCTCGGCAGGTCCGGCACGGGAAACTCGCTGCTCACTCCGTGACGGCGGCCTCGGCACGTCCGGCACGGCCAACTCCCTGCTCGCGCCGTGACACCAGCCTCGGCAGGTCCGACACGGGCAACTCGTTGCTCACTCCGTGACGCCGGCGAAGCACCTGGCTCACGAACGAGGCGACCGCACAACGCGGCACCTTCCGCGCACGACACCGGCGAGGCGCCTCACTCACGAGGCGCCTCAACCGATGGTGCGACCTGACGCTCACGGCGTCTCGCGGAAGATGAGCAACCCTCGTGACGAATCCGTCGCGTACACGTACCCATCCCCGGGAACGTTCACGCTGTTGAGCCCCTCGAAGAACGAGATGCCACGGCCAGCATCCGTCTCACGCCAGGTGTTGTAGTACGCCACCTGCCGCGGCACGCTCGGGTTGCTCACGTCCAGCACGCGCAGGCCATCCTGATAGTGCGCCACGTAGAGCTTCGCTCCCGACAGCGCCAGCGCGCGGATGGAAACCTCCGGACGAATCCGGAACTCACCCACCTGGAGCACGGTCGCCGGAGACGCGACATCCAGCACAGTCAGGTGCGCGTCCCAGTCCTCGCCAGCGGAGAAGGCCAGCGTGCGGTCACCCACCGTGCCCACCGCCACCGTGCGCGACGTACCACCACTGAACCGCCCCAGCAGCTTCGGCGTCGACGGCGTGGTGATATCCGACACCGTCACGCCGTAGGTCCAGTTGCTCACGTACAGGCGATTGCCCACTGCCATCACATCCATCGGCACTTCGCCACCCTGCGGCTGCGCGCCCTCGACGAAGTAACGGTCCACCAGCTTCGGCTGCACCGGCGTCGTCACGTCGAAGATGAGCACCTCTCCGTTGGGCGCGGGCGACGCCGCGAACAGGAGATTCCCCTCCACCGCCAGCGACACCACCTCCACCGCCGGGTCCGCCAACGCACGCAGGAAGGCGGGCGCCGCCGGATTCGCCACGTTGTAGAGGGCCAGGCCATTCTTCTGGCTCGCGACGAAGAGCGTGGTGCCCTTCACCGCCACGTCCGTGTAGACGTCGTTGCCCGGATTGCCCTCGCCCACCCGCCGCGCCTCGGCCGGGTTGGTCACGTCGAAGACGAAGAAGCCCTCGGGGCCCGCGGGCACATAGGCGTAGCCACCCGACACCGTCAAATCCCGCGCGGCGCCGCGCGGCAACGCGAGCTCCTTCACCAGCTCCACGCCCGACGACTCGCCTTCGCCCGCGTTGCGCTCCAGGCGAGCCCCCTTGAAGGTGCCCTGCAGGTCCAGCGCTCCGTCCACACACCGACGGAACGTTCCCTCCAGCTTCGTCGGCGCACTCGCCTCGCAACCCGCGAACGCGTAACGCACCGTGCGGCCGTACGTGTCCACCACGTCGGCGGCCAGATAGAAGGTGTCCTCCGTGAGCTGCTGCTCCGTCACCGACAACCCCAGAATCTGGGCCCCTGAACCGCCCGACAACTTCAGCGCTCCTGCGGAGCCCGAGCCGTCGTTCAGTTCAACATTGACGTTCCACACCCCGGTGGACTGCACCGAGGCGAGGCTTGAACGCTGACAGGCCGACAGGTTGATGGCGGCAAGATGACACTCCGCCTTGTTCTTGGAGTCGTCGTCCTTGCCGCAACCCAGGGCGAGGACCAGCGTGCTGCTCAGTAGGAAGAAGCGTCTCATGGCCCGTATGCATACCGGGCGTTGGAACCCAACGAAAGCCCTTCCCTCTTTCTCCCCAAGGGAGCGGCGACGTCCACCGCCCGGCAAGTAAACGAAAAGAAATTATCGAGGCGCTTGTATAGGCTCACTCCTGAGAGCGAGCCTCCTAGGAAGCACCTGTCTCGCCAGTACCCCACCCCAAGAGGTGACCTTCGTGAACCCCCGTCTCCTCGCTGCCGCCGCGCTGACCCTGCTCCTCCCGGAGCTGGCGTTGGCCCAGGTCTTCGTCGTGCCTCGTCGCCCGGGCAAGACGCCGGTGAACAGCTTCGAGTTCGAGTGGCGGCACGTCGACATCCTCGTGGGCCCACAGGCCACCGGGGTCGCCAAGCCTCCTGACAGGACGGCGCATGAACAGCCGCCCGAGGCACAAGGGGGAGCCAACCCCGACGCGCCCACCACCCACCCCCAGACCGGCGACACGAAGTCAGTCCCGGCGGATCCCCCCACCGGCGCCGACCCCTCCACCACCCTCTCCCCCAGCCCCGCACCTCAGCTCGCGGAGCCGCAGGACTCGGGCACGCCTCCCTCGGGAGCCGTCGCGGACAACGAGGACGGCGGCACGCCTCCCTCGGGCGCCACCGCGGGCGTCACGGGCGGAGAGGACGGCGGCACGCCCTTGAGCAGCGCGCTCGGAGACGGCGGCCCGGCCCTCGGCAGCGGGCCCGCGCTCGGTGGCCCCGCGCTGGGCGGCAACCCCGACGGCGGCTTCAACTACACCTACGCGAAGTCGCTCGGCGCGAAGGCCGGCGGCGTGCGCTTCTACTTCTACGAGCGAGAGCGCGTCGTCGCCGAGCGCGCCGCGCCGCTCATCGAAGAGGCGTACCGGTACCTGGTGGACACCTTCCAGTACGTCCCCACGGAGACCTTCCCGTACATCCTCTACAGCAGCTACCAGGAATTCCTTCAGACGAACCTCTTCCCGCTGTCCGAGGGAACCCTGGGTGTCACCAGCACCGAGGACCTGAAGCTCACGCTGCCGTACCTGGGTGATCACCGACTCTTCGAGGAAATCAGCACCCACGAGCTGGCGCACCAGTTCACCATCCAGAAGACGCGCACCGTGGCCGAGCAGGCCAAGGTGTTCGGCGACCCCCTCCAGGCGATTCCGCTGTGGTTCATCGAAGGTATCGCCGAGTTCTACGCCAAGCGCGGCATGGACCCCGAGGCGGAGATGCTCGTCCGGGACCTGCTCGTCAATCCGGACCTCTACAAGGGCTACGCCTTCCTCGACTTCTTCTCCCCCGGGCCCTACGGCTACCTGTGGATCTACAAGGTCGGTCAGGTGCGCGTGGCCTTCCTCGAGGAGGAGTACGGCAAGGGCTTCATCCAGCGCGTGCTGGAGGACTCGCCCCGGCTGGTGGGCGGCTCGAAGGACTCCCCGTCGCTCAAGTTCGAGGAGCTGCTGGAGCGCCTGACGGGGGATGATCCGAAGCGGCTGTCCGCGCGGTTCGAGAACTGGCTGAAGCGCCGGGCCTACAAGACGTACCTCGGCTCGGAGCAGTCCGCGCCCGCGCTGGACCTGCTCGACAAGGCCCCGGGCTACATCACCGCGATGTCCAGCTCGCCGGACGGCACCCTGCTGGCGCTGCGCACCATCGTCCCCGAGACCGGCGAGAGCCGGCTGTATGTGATGGACCCGCGCGCGCCGGACAAGGCGGTGAAGGTGGCCGGTGACGGCGTGCCCGGCGTGGAGTCGCTGCACCCCATCTCCGGCCGCAGCTTCGCGCTGTCCAAGGACAAGCTGGCCTTCGTCGCCGAAATCACCGGTCGCGACATCATCTACGTGCAGGACTACAAACACACCGTGGAGAAGCGCGCCAACGACGTGCTGGTGCGACGCAACCCCATCCGCACCGGCATCGACCGGGAGGTGGGCACGTCGGTGCAACTGGAGGTGGGCGACCGCAAGGCCTACCGCATCGACAAGCACGGCATCCTCGCGGCGTACTCGCCGGCCCTCTCGCCGGATGGGCGCTACGTGGCCTTCATCGGCATCCAGGACGAGGGCCTGCGCGACGTCTACGTCATCGACCTGAACGCGAGCCCGGACGCCAAGCCCCTGCAGCTCACCGACGACGTGTTCTCCGAGCGCCAGGTGACGTGGGGCCCCGCGGGCATCGTCTTCACGTCGGACGCCACGTCGCACCGCAAGTTCAACCTCTTCCGCGTGAAGCTGGACGCGCCCCGCCAGGTGGAGCGGCTGACGAGCGAGGAGAGGGACCACGCGGACCCGCTGGCCCTGGTCGACGGCCGCGTGTTCTTCACCGCCTTCAACAACAGCAGCTCCGACCTGCACGAGCTGATGGCGGACGGGCGAATCGTGCGCCGCACGGACCTGACCACCGGCGTCTTCGAGCCGGGCCCGGGCCCCGAGGGTGGCCTGTGGATGCTCTTCCACGTGTCGGGTGAGCGGAAGCCCGCGGTGCTCAGGCCGCCGCGCATGCTCGCGCTCGACGTGGCGCCGGAGCCTCCGCCGGAGCCGCCCAACCCGCTGGCGGTGCGCCCGCTCACGGATGCGCAGGCGTACGAGCCCTTCGCGCGAAAGAACCTGGAGTTCGGCCCCATCTTCGGCTTCGCGGGCGCGGGCGGCGGCGGCTTCGTCGGTCAGCTCTTCGCGGCGGCGAGCGACCGCATGAGGGACCACCAGTTCATCCTCACCCTGGCGGTGTACGGCAGCTTCGATTTGACGGACGGCTACATGCTGTACATCAACGACGCGGGCCGGACGACGTGGGGCGGCGGTCTGTTCCAGTCGCTGCGCTTCCGCGTGGACCAGACGTTCGACGACCTGCCCGTCTTCTTCACGTCGGCGGAGCGGTACTTCGGCGCGCTCGGCAGCCTGCGCTATCCCCTGAGCACGTTCTTCTTCGTCCAGGGCGACCTGAGCATGGGCGGAACCAAGTACTTCCTCGACGACCAGACCGAGTTCCGCCTCTTCTTCGCGGACCGCAACGAGGCCAACCGGGAGCTGCTGTCGCTGTGGAACGCGAAGAACGGCTCCATCCGCTTCCAGACCGAGCTGAGCGGACAGGTGGGCTACGACAGCCTCAAATACCACTACGCCACCGGTCCGCTGTCGGGCAGCTCCGCGTTGTTGGAGATGACGCTGGGCGTGCAGCCCTTCGACAGCGAGGCCTACGGCAACCTCCGGCTGGATGCCGAGCGCTACTTCCCCATCTACGGCCGCACCCACCTGTTCCTGCGCGGCGGCGCGGGTACGACGCTGGGCGGACGCTACGCGCGCTCCTACTTCCTGTCGTCGTTCGACACCCTGCGCGGCGTGAACTTCGGCGACGAGCGGTGGCTGCTCGGCCGCAACTTCACCTACGCCACGCTGGAGCTGCAGCTGCCCCTCAACGACATCATCCGCGTGGCCTTCCTCAGTGATTTGGAGGCCATCGCGGCGATGGACGTGGGTGGCGTGGGCAACAGCGCCGAGGACCTGTGGGACCACCGCGTGCTCAACGCCGTCGTCGGTGTGAACCTGGCGCTGGGGCCCCTGCTGCTGCGGCTGCACTTCGGCAGGCCGCTCGACATCGGCGCCAAGGCCGGCAAGCCGGACTCCGGCTGGGTGACGAACTTCTCGCTGGGAATCGCCGGCCTCAACGGCTTCTTCGACCAGGGGAACACCGGCGCGACGAACAACGGCCCACCCCAGGGCGGGTCCCCCGCGCTGATGCCGGCGCAGGGTGGTGGCTACACCTCGCCTCGGCACTGAGGCGACAGGCCGCCCCCGCTCCCTTCATCGGGTGAGCGGGGGCTGGTGATGCTTGGGGACGCGGCGTCAGGACTGCGCGGCCACGAGCGCCGCGTTGGCCTTCGCCATGGGCCCGCCGTCATTGGGGATGCGCTCGAAGTCACCGCGCAGCGCCTTGATGGCGAACTTCTCCAGGTCGATTTCCCGGCGCGAGCGGATGCCCAGCGCGCGCAAGGGAGCGGACAAGGGCCCGAAGCCGAAGACGCCGTGCTGGAGGAGGACTCCCGCGGCCACGGCGCTCAGCACCCGCCACCGGCCGCCATCCTTCTTGCCCAGCAACAGGCCCAGCGCCCCCATCGCGGCCGTGCCCACCATGACGGCGCGGTTGAGGTCCCACTCGCGCTCCAACCGTTGGAGGTAGCGGCTCATCTCCGGCCGGTCCGCGTGCGTCGCCATGTGCCGCACGCACGCCTCTACATGCTCGTCGATACGACGGTTCACCATCAGCGGCGTGTGGTTGCGGGCGGAATCAGACGACTGGTTCCAGGTCTCCATCGCGGGCGTCTCCCTGTCGCGGCGCTCCCCTCTTCCTGAAGAAGCTAGGCCCGACGTTCCGCGTCGGGAACAGCGGTGGGAAGAAGGGAAGAAGGCTTCCCTGCCTGCCCGCCTGCCCCACCAGGGAGGCTCGCGTGCGACGCAGCTCCTTCTCAAGAAGCCCTCACGCCGACCCAGGGGTCGACGGGTCCTCAGCCCTCCAGGGTGAAGCAAATGACCGGACCAGGAAGGGAAATCCCTTTCATCAACTACCCACCCCACGGCGTCTCAGGGCACTGGCTTCGTTCACTTTCGAGCGGCGCACGTCTCCCTCCATGAGGCACGAGCCTTGCTCAACACCCGGCGATGACTCGCTCACGACTCTTGCTCTGCCTTCCGGTGATGTGGCTGTGGGCTTGCGGCTCTGGAGCCCCGTCCTCGCCCACTCAATCGCCTCCCGTCATCATCGAGGAGCCGCCTCCAACAAATCCGCCCGTGGAACCTCCGCCGGTGGACCCGCCCCCCGTGGACCCTCCGCCCGTGGACCCGCCTCCGGTGGACCCGCCCCCCGTGGACCCGCCTCCGGTGACGCCCGAGGCCCAGAAGCCCTTCACGATGCCAGCCTTGCAAGCGAGCGTGCCCGAGTACGAGCTCATCATCCCCGAGGCGGCGATGAAGAAGTTCGAGGCGGACGTGTGGACGCCGGAGCAGGACGCCGTCTTCAAGGCGGGCGGGACGACGTATCAGGTGAAGGTGCGCCTGCGAGGTGCCTCCGCGCGCTACTTCCCGAAGAAGAGCTGGAACGTGAGCTTCGAGAAGGACGCCCGGTTCGAGGGACGCACGTCACTCAACCTCGTGGCCGAGTACGCCGATGCGACGATGCTGGCGGAGAAGATGGCGTTCGACTTGATGGCCGCGATGCGCGTGCCCGCGTCCAAGGCGACCTACGTGCGCCTCAAGCTCAATGGCCAGTACCAGGGCGTGTTCCTGGACATCGAGCAGGTGAACAAGGCCTTCCTCAAGGCCCACGCCTTCGCGGACGACGATGCCACCATCTACCGATGCGGCTGGAAGGACTGCGAGCTGAAGACGTGGAAGGTGCCCTACCAGGGTGACTGGACGAAGAAGACGAACGAGCAGCAACCGGACGACGCGCTCCTCGCCATGCTGGACGTCATCAACCACACGCCGGAGCCCCAGTTCGCCGAAGCACTGGAGAAACACCTCCAGCTCGAGCACTACCTGCGCTCCATGGTGCTGGACGCGTTGATGTCCAACAACTTCGTCGAGGACTCGGAGAGCTACTTCATCTACGACCGGGCCGTGGCGAAGTGGTCCTACGTGCCCTGGGACCTCAACAACGTGGACGCGCGCTGGTGGTACCTCAATCCCGTGGAGGGAATGAGCACCAGCTCCAACAACATGCGCCACCCGCTGTTCAACTTCACGCTGACGGACGCGTGGACGGAGAGGATGTACCTGCAGCGCAAGACGGAGACGCAGTCCTATCCCGGCTACCTGCCCGTCTTCTCCAACCTGGGCACGCGCGTGCTGGCCAACCCCGCGCTGCGTGAGCAGTTGGGCGCGCGGCTCGACAAGGCGCTCGACGAGCTGTTCACCCCCGAGGTGATGAACCCGTACATCGACGCGCTGCACGCGCTCATCACCCCGCACATGCGTGGAGCCCCGTACACCGACTTCGCCCAGTTCCAGGCGGGCCGCGACTACATGAAGCGCTACGTGAAGGAGCGCCGGACCTTCGTGGAGAAGGACTGGGCGCGGCTGAAGGCCCAGGGCTCGCCCCTGGTGTTCGAGGCGTTCGACCCGGTGGCGGGCTGGGTGGACGTGGGCAACCGGGGCACGGTGGCGCTGTCGCTCAAGGGCATGGTGCTGACCACGAACCTGCGGGTGAGCCTGGCGCAGAGCGACCATGCACCCACCCTGGTGAGAACCCCCGTGGGCGCGGTGCTGCCGGACGTGACGGTGGCCCCGGGCGCGAAGGTGCGGCTGAAGCTCTCCGAGCTGGGCATCCAGTTGATGCCCAAGGGGGAGCTGGGCCTGTTCGATGGGAAGTCCGTCGTGGGCGTGAAGGACTTCCTCTTCTACGGCGCGCTGCGCGCAGGTCAGCAGTACGAGCGCGGCGACAAGGGCTGGGAGGTCCGCTGAGCCGGAGTGCTTCGCTTTAGCGCCGCTCGCGGACGACGAGCGTGCGCTTCGCGCTGAGTCCCCGGTCATCCGTGACGAGGATTTCGTGGGAGCCCACCGAGGGCTTCCACCACATGCGCTCGTCGGCGCGCGCCGTTCCCAGGAGCGCGCCGTCCACGAACCAGGTGAGCGCGCGCTCGTGGGAGGCCTCCGCCTCCAGCGGCATCTCCTGCTGCTCCGGAGGGACTCCGGGAATCAGCAGCGCGATGTGGCCCTGGGCGGGCGAGACGATGCTGGGCGCGGCGCGCTCGCCACCGGGCTCACAGCCGGGCGCCGCCGAGGGAGGCTCCGGCAGGCGGCGGTGCTGCTCCTCCAGCCAACGGCGGATGGTGGCGGGCCAGGTGACGAACACCCGCGACTCCGTCTTCCGCCCGGCGCGGCAGGTGGGCCCCACCGCGAGCCCGGAGGCCACGTCAACCTCCACGTGCTGGTGGTAGGGACAGCGGGCGGTGGGCACCGCCGAGCGCCGCGCGTAGACCTCCTTGCGCTGCGTGCAGGCCTCCGTCGGCAGATGTCCCGAGTACGCGCAGACCTCCACGCGCATCAAGTCGTCCGGCGCATTCACTTCATCCTCTGGCAGCGAGCGACCCCGGGGACCCACGCCTTCGAGGATGTCGAACAACAGGGGGCCCGCCGCATCCGCGCCCACCAGGTGCACGCTCGGCGAGTGGTCGAAATTTCCCAGCCACACCACCGCCGTGTGCCGAGGCCCGGAGCCCGCGGCCCACGCGTCCCGGTGCCCGAAGCTCGTCCCCGTCTTCCAGTGCACGCGCGCGGGCAGGCCCGTCAGCCGGCGCCGCTCCGGAAAGTCCGGCCGGTCCTTCAGCGACAGGGCCTTGCGCGTAAGCCACGCCGCCCCCGGAGACATGACCTCCACGGGGGACTCCACCGGCTGCCCTTCCTCCAGCAGGCGCAGCGGCCGCGTGCGGCCATCACCCGCGAGCGCCACGTACACCCCCGCCAGCTCCAGGGGCGTCACCTCGATGCCGCCCACCGCCGCGGACAGGCCGTAGTAGCCGGGCTCCGGGACGAGGCTTGCGACCCCCGCAGTGCGCAGCGAACCCAGGAAGCGCTCCACGCCCACGCGCTCCAGGAGCCGCACGAAGGGCATGTTGAGCGACTGGGACAGCGCGTACTCCAGCCGCACGAGGCCCAGGAAGCGGCCGTCGAAGTTGCGCGGGGCATAACCGCCGTACGTCGTGGGGATGTCCGCCACGAGCTGCTCCGGCCCCACCAGCCCCAGGTCGATGCCCATGGCGTACAGCAGCGGCTTGAGCGCCGACCCCGGAGAGCGCGGCGCGGCGAAGCCGACAATCTGTCCGCCGTGTTTCTCGTCGAAGAAGTCGAAGTTGCCCACCAGCGCGAGCACCTCGCCCCGCTCGCGCTCCACCACCACGGCCGCGCCGTTGTGGACGCCGCGCGACGTCAGGTCCTTCGCCCCGTCGCGCATCACCCGCTCCACCAACCGCTGCGTGCCGGCATCCAGCGTGGTGCGCAGCCGCGTCTGCCCAGGGCGCTGCGCCCGGAGCCACACCGCCGCGTGCGGGGCCTCGCGAGGAAACGCCTTCAAGTCCAGGGGCACGGCGGAGGCATGCACCTCCGCGAGCACCTGCTCGGCCGACACCGTCGCGCCCTCGGGGCCGCGTGGGAGGGCGTGGGCCTCCAGCAGCCGTCGGGCCACGTCATCCCGGGCCGCGCGCAGCCGGGCGCGGTTCTCCGTCGTGGGGAAACGACGGTTGGGGTTCTGCGGCACCGCCAGCAGCGTGGCGATCTCCGCCGGACTCAGGTGGGCCGCCGTGTGGCCGAAGTACGCGAGCGCCGCGGCCTCCACGCCCTCCACGTTGCGACCGTACGGGACGAACTGGAGGTAGGCGCCCATCACCTCCTGCTTCGTCAGGCGCAGCTCCAGCTGCACCGCGCGAAAGGCCTCCACCAGCTTCGAGGTGAAGGTGCGTGGACGGGGCTCCAGCATGCGCACCAGCTGCATCGTCAGCGTGGACGCGCCCGACACCCGGCGGCCTCGCGTCAGGTTGAGCACGGCCGCGCGCGCCACCGCGAGCGGGTCTACGCCCGGGTGGGAATAGAAGCGCTTGTCCTCCAACGCGAGCAGGGCCCGGAGGTAGGCCGGGTCGATGCGCTCCGCCGGAGCGGCGATGCGCCACCGCTCGTCCGGCGCGAGGAAGACATGCGCCGGAGTGCCATCGCGGTACTCCAGCACCACCGAGGGCGGCGCGGAGAGCCGCGACGGCAGCGGCAACACCCACGCCGCCGCCACCCCCACCGCCGCGAGGCCGACGAGCCCCACGGCGAACCACACGAGCTTCTTCAGGAGGTGGCGAGCGCGGCGCATATCAGAGCAGGCTGTCCTTCCACGGGCCGGACACCTGCACCGTGCCACCCCCCTCGCGGGCCCAGATGCGCGGGTCGTACATCGCCTCGGCCTCCGCCGATGGCAGGGTGAAGGCCCCCGCCGTCACCGCGCGCACCGCGTACACGATGCTCTTCGACTCCCGAGCCCCGAGCGCGCCGAAGACCTCCATCCGGTCATCCCGGATGTTGACGTAGTCCGGCGTCCACAGCGCGTCCGCGCCCACCCAGTCCACCGAGCCGCCACGCCCCAGCCGCGCGTTCTCGATTTCCCAGCCCGCCGGCAGTCGGTCCACCAGCGCGATGTTCTGCACCCGCTCGTGCGTGGTGTTGGTCAGCGTCAGCTCCACGTAGATGAGCTCCGCCAGGGCCAGGGGCGACGCCTGCAGCTTCAGCTCCGTGCCGTCCTGCTTGCGATAGGTGCGCTTCAGCGTGAGGCCCTCGCCTCCGGTGCGCACCTGTCCGTCCGCGCGCACGCCCTCGCTGCTCAACACGAGGTACAGCTTCCCCGCGTCCTTGGACTTCACGTCGAGCTGGAGCTGCTTGCGCTCGCTGGCCCGAGCCAGGGCCCACGTCCGGTCCGACGCGCGCGCGTCCTTCGCCTGCAGCGACGCCACGTCCTTGCCATCCACCGTCAACACCGGCGGGGTGAACTGAGAGGCCGCGCCCTGCAGCCGCTTGCCCAGGCCCGTGATTCCCCACACCAGCTCCTGCGTCGTGTACCAGCTGCTCGTGTGGGCCTGGAGGGACTCGGCCACCATGGCCGCCAGGGGCTCCCCCGCGGCGGAGTTGCCAAAGAGGTCCTGGTACGTGCTCAGCATGAAGCCACGGCGCCGACGGTCCGAGTAGAAGGACCAGCTGTTCTTGCGCTCGTCGGTGACGGGCGACAGGTCCGGGGTGCGCAGCTCCTTCTCGTAGCGGCGGTCTCCGGCGAGCCACAGGCCGGCCTTGAGCATGTAGTCATCCTCACGCTCCTGACCATCGAGCGCGCCCTTCTTCGACTTCTCGGCCAGCGTCTCCACCAGCTTCAACATGCGCGCCTTGCGGCCCTTGCCGGACACCGCCAGCACATAGTGCATGTAGGCTTCTTCGCTGTTGATGCGGCCATCCGAGCGAACCGCGGCGTTCTCGTAGGAACCCATGCGGCTGCTCATCCACTGAATCGCGTCGTTCAGCCGGTCCTGCGAGACGGGGTACTTCAGCTTCTGCGCATCGAGCAGCATGTGCGTCGCGTACGCGGTGCCCCACTCCACCGGCTCCGTGGAGCCCGGCCAGTAGGAGAAGCCGCCCGAGGACGTCTGCATGGACAGCACGCGGTTGATGCCCGCCAGCACCATGTCTCCCACGGAGCCCTTCTGGGTCAGCGTGGGGTCCACGGTGTCCACCAGCTCCGACACGAAGAGCAGCGGACGCGTGGAGGACGTCGTCTGCTCGATGCAGCCATAGGGGTACTGGACCAGGTACGACAGGTGCTGGAGCGACTGCGCATAGGGATTGGTCGTCACCCACAGCGTGGAGCGCTCCGTGGTGGGCACCCAGCCCTGGAGGTGCTTGGAGAGGTCCGTCACACCCTCCGCCAGCTCGATGCGCTGCACGCGCCGCTCGCGGGGGCCCGCCGGGGACAGCGGCACATCCAGCGTCTCCTTCGACGTGTAGCCACCGCCTTCCACCACGACGCTCAGCCGCGCGGCGCCCACCGCCTGCACCGCGCGCGCCTGGAAGACGAAGGTGGTGGACTTGCCATCCTCCAGCCGGGCCCGGCCCTCGCTCTTGCCCAGCAGTTGGAGCGGCGACGACGCCGTCGCGGGCTGCAACAGGCCCGGCACCGGCAGCGACTCCGCGCCCAGCGTCACCTTCACGTCCTGCGGCTTGCCGGACAGGTTGGTGACGAAGACGGGCACCTGGATTTCGTCGTTCTGCGTGAGGAAGCGAGGCAGCGTCGTCTGGAGCACCAGCGGGTCTCTCACCAGCACCTGCGCGCTCGCGCGGCCCAGGCGCTTGGGTCCGGCCGTCACCACCATCACCCGCACCGCGCCCCGGTACTGCGGAATCTGGAAGGGCAGGCGCAGCTTGCCGCTGGCGGGCACCAGCACCACGCCGCTCCACAGCGCTACGGGCTTGACGGGCTGCACCCGGCCACTCGCATCGCTCTCCGCGTCACCACCCGTGGAGCGCGAGTTGCCGCCGGGCGGAACGAGCAGCGTCCAGCCGATGGTCTCGTAGGTGCCCACGCCGAGGGCGCGCTTGGTGAAGATCTGCTTGAGCGGGTCCGGGCTCTGGAAGCGCGTGAGGGAGAGGATGCCCTCGTCCACCACCGCCACCGTGGCGAAGGTCGGCCCCTCCAGCGCCCCCAGGTCCAGGTCCACGTTGAGCGTGTCGTTGGAGCGGACCTCCTTGGGCACGTTCAGCGTCACGGCTTGCGTGAAGTCCACGGGCTCCAGCGTGACGCTGGCCACGCCGAAGGCGCGGTCCGGCATGAACGCCTCGCGGGACTCCAGATGCGGGTCCTTCACGAGGAAGGTGCTCACGTAGACGTTGGGCGCGAACTGCTTGGGCGTGAAGGTCCACGTCACCTCGCCCGGCTCCACGGCCTTCCACTCGGTGGCGAGCACGCGGTCCGTCTCCGCCGTGAAGAGCATCCGGCCCTTGTACGGAGCCTTCACCTTCACGGTGATGGCCTGGCCCACGCGGGCCTGCGCCGGCACCGCGACATCCAGCGAGGTGGGCTTGAGCGGACGCGGCGTCTGGTCCACGCGCGAGCCCTCGCCCCACCAGTAGTAGCGACCCTCGCCCTCCAGCTCCAGGTCCGTCTGCGCATTACCGGAGCGCACGCGCACCAGATAGCCCGCGGCATCTCCGCCCGGCGTCACGCTGAGGGAGAAGCGGCCGTCCACCACCTTCGCCACGGCGCTGCCCTCGCGAATCGGCCGCAGGTAGCGCTGGTAGCGGTCATACCCCTCCGACTCGTCGTAGTAGTACCCGTACTCCTCCTCCAGGCGGACGTACTCGACCTCCACCGACTTGGGCGCCAGTGAGCCGGACGTGACGACCTTGCCGTCCCAGTCCACCACCACGCCAGAGACAGTGAAGGGCTTGCCGGCCTTCACCTTCCCCACGCTGGCCTGCAGACCCACGTAGTAGCGCTCCGGATGCACGGGCACGCTGGCCTCGTTCACCGTGGAGCGGCCACTGCCGGACTCGAAGACGCTGACCAACGCGCTGAGCTTCGCCGCGCCCCGCAGACCGCCCATGGCCGCCTGCGCCGGGCAGTTGAGGACCGCCTGGCCCTTCGCATCCAGCACGCCCTTGGCCTGCCCCAGCGTGACGGGACGCGGCTCCTTGCCGTCCTGGCGCCACAGGCCGTAGGTGAACTGGGCGTTCTGCTTCGGCTTGAAGTCCGACGGCAGTAGCCGGCAGTTGAGCTCCACCGGGCTTGCTTCCGCCGAGCCGCCGAAGAGATAGGCGGCCTCCACGGCGACGGGCAGCTCCACGCCCTGCACGTAGCCGGGGGCCTCGGTGGTCGCGGTCACCTTCATGCGCTCGGGGACGAACTCCTCCACGCTGAAGGCGTAGGAGGCCACGTCCCGGTCCGCGACCTTCAGCGTCACGCGGTAGCGGCCCGTGTCCTGGAACGCCTCGAAGGGAATGTCGAGCGAGACGAGTCCCGCCTCGTTCGTCTTCAGCGGCACCTTCTTCCACTCGCGCTCGCGCGCATCCACCACCACCAGTTCGACGGGCATGCCCGTGGGCGGCGCCAGGTCATCCTGGCCGCGCAGCACGGCGGCGACGTGCGCCGTGTCTCCCGGGCGATACACGCCCCGGTCGGACCAGAGGGAGGCGCGGTAGGCCTTCTCGGAGCGGTAGGGCTCGCCCTGAACGTCCGAGTTGGCGATCTCCATCTTCAGCTCGCTGTACTTGAGGTACGTCAGCTCCTCGCCTTGACGGGCGATGAGCGCGAAGGGCTCGCTGTCGTCCGCGCCCGCCGCGGGCACCTTCAGCATGCACCCGTCGGCGCCCTTGGTGACGCAGCGGTCCACCGACTGGCCGCTCTTCTTCACGAGCGTGACTTCGACGCCGGACACCGGGTCGGTGCTCTCGATGCCGAGCGCCCAGACCCACACCTCGCCCCGGTCCGTGGAGCCGGGCGCGGGTCCGCCCCGCTTCGCCACGAGGCTCAAGTCCGTGAGGAGGATGCGCGAGGCCGCCTGGAGGTCATCCTTCTTCACGGAGACCTCCACGAGTCCGCGCGTCGTGGACGGCACCAGATTGGCCACATCCACGTAGGTGGTGGTCAAGGTGTCCGCGGGGGACTGGAGGGCCAGCGTCTTCTTCACCACCACATTGGACGTGCGCTCATCGGCGACCTCGCGCTGGTCGTCGCTCATCCAGAAGACGAGGTTCTCCGGCGGCACGTTGCGGATGGTGAGTTCCACGCTGTCCAGGTTGAGGTGCTGCAGCGGCAGGTTGCGCCACGCGCTGCGCGGCAGGTAACGCCCCGCCGAGGAGAACGAGAGCTGCGGCTGACGGGCCGGGACGGAGAGGTCCTCCACGAAGTCCGCCAGCAACGTGCCGTTGCCCAGGGACGTCGTCCCCGCGCCGATGCGCAGCGAGTACACGCCGCGCTTGAAGTCACCGAAGATGCGGAAGCCGCGCCGCGAGGGGGCGACGGACACCTTCACCGGCGGCGTCAGGTGGATGGCGGCCTCGGCCGTGGCATCGTCCAGGACACAGCCCCGGTTGCTCGAGTCCCAGTAGAACTCGTCGTAATCCATGTTCTGCCGAGGGCTCGGCGGAGCGGACATCTCCACGTCGCGGCAGCTCACTTCCAGGTAGTGCCCGGAGGCCCCGCTCTGACGGGCGATGCCAGTGATGTCCAGCCGCTTGCCACCGCGAAGCACGAAGGTGGACTCCGCCGCGGGCGCGCGCGCCTTCGCGTCCGTGGCCGAGACGAGCCCTGCCTGGAGGACGAAGCGCACGGTGGCCCCGCCCTTGAGGCCCGGGTGGGCCAGCTGCGCGGTGACGACGTCACGGCTGCCGGCCACGGTGCGCCACTTCACGTCGGTGATGGCCTGTCCTCCCACCTGGAAGGAGCCGCGCGAACGCAGGGCGGCCGGCTCCACCGGACCGGAGAACGCGAGGTCCAGCTCGACGCGGCCCTTGAGCAGGTCGAACTGCTTGGGCTCCATGCGGAGGAAGCGGAACGCGGGCGTCGTGAAGCGATGGGTCCACGCACCTTCGGAGGGCGGCTTCACCACGCCAGCGTCCGTCTCCAACGACTCCACCGTCACGGTGTATTCGGTCTCGAAGGTGAAGCCGGAGCCCGTGGCGCTGAACGTGAGCGTGGACGGCCCGCTCCATTGCAGGTTGCCCGCGACTCGGGGCGCGATGTTGACGACGGTGCCCGGCTTCACCTCGCCATCCGGCGGGCGCAGCGAGCGGGCCAGCTCGATGACGACGCGCTGGGGAAGCACGCTCTCGGTGCCCGGCGCGCTGATGATGGGCGTCACCGACTCCGGCTTGACGGGCACCGGCGCCGGGGCGGCGGCGATTCCGGCGTCTGTCCCCGTCACCCGCGGAGCCTCGGTGGTCGCCGGCGGAGGCGAGGTCGCGGGTTCCTTCTCCTTCTGGCAGCCCGCGAGCGAGGTGCCTACCAGCAGCACGGCGAAGAGCCAGCCCGCGCGTGTCGCGCGGTGCGGCGTGGTCAGGACTGAAGACTGCGAACCCATGGTTCCTCCGGAGGTACCAGCTGTTCTTCACGTGACGTGCCGACGGCGCGCACGTCTGGAATCGAGGGGGGTGTGGTCGAACGCACACGGCCGGGACGCGGCCCCCACGCGTCCCCGAGCCCGCATGGTGTACCCGGAGCCACACTCCCGGTGGCCTCCGCGCCCTCACCCGGCGGTCGATGGCGTCACGCTATAGGGGGGCCCCGCGCCCGGGTCAACGGCCCAGGCCCGAGCCCCGGAAGACGCTAAGGTGCCCCGCGCATGGTGCTGCCCGTCCGTTTCGTCCTGATGCGTCCGCGCAACGCGGAGAACCTGGGTGCCGCTGCTCGGGCGTTGAAGAACTGTGGCCTCTCGGACTGGGTGTGGGTGACGCCCGAAGTGGAGGATTTGACGCCCGCGCGCCGGCTGGCGGTCCATGCCGAGGATGTTTTGGACGGCGCCCGCCGCGCCGACACCCTGGAGGAAGCCATCGCCGACTGTGTCTGGGTGGTGGGGACCAGCTCGCGCAAGGTGGAGGGCAAGCGACGACTGCCCCCGCGCTCGGTGGGTGAGGAGCTGGTGACTCGCGCGACGCAGGGCACGGTGGCGCTCGTCTTCGGAGATGAGCGCAGCGGGCTCACCAACGCGGAGGTGGAGCGCTGTCACGACCTGTCGGCCGTGCCCACCGCGCCGGAGCAGCCTTCCATCAACCTGGCGCAGGCCGTGCTGCTGTATGCCTATGAAGTCCGCGTGGCCACGCTGGCGGAGCACGCGCCGCCACCGGGTCCGCTGCCCGTGGCGGCCACGGACACGGAGCTGGCGCAGGTGGAGTCGACGCTGGGGGGCGTGCTCAGCTCGGGCGGATTCCTCATCGACGAGCAGCCGGGGCGCACGGCCTTGAGAGACCTCTTCGCGCCACTGCGTCGCTCACGACTCACGCGCAAGGAAGCGCGGCTGTGGCTGGCCGCGCTGCACACGCTGCGCAAGCACCGGCCCTCGGGTTAGACGGAGCGGGTGGAGCGTCGTGGCCGCGACGTCGGTGGCGGACCTCGATGCCTGCGTGACAGGCGCACCGAGACCCACGCGAAGACGGCCGCGGCGATGACGAGGAGCGCGACCCAGTACCAGTAGCTGGGACCGCTGGACTCCTCGGGTGAGAGGGACACGTCCTGAGGCACCTGTGCCAGCGCCATGAACGGGACGAGCAACGCGAGCAATGGGGCCGGGGGGATGCGCATGGGTGTCCTCGTCTTGAGAACCTCTCCATCGCGCTCGGTGGACACAAGCGCTCGCGCCCGCCGTCCCACCGAGAGGAATCCCCAACGCTCGGGCCCCTGCTCCCTGTGCGGCTGAGTCCGCGATTCACTTCGCGGGCTTCGGCTTCGTGCCCGTCAGCCGGGAGAGGAGTTTCGGGTCGTCCGGGAGGAGCCCCGCAGCGGGCAGCCGGGTGACGAGTTCCCGCCACCGGGGATCGGCGGCGTACGTGCGCTGGAGCAGCGGGAGGGCTTCATCCACGCGGCCCACGCCGACGAGGGAGATGGCGTGCCAGAAGACCATCTCCATGTTCCCGGGAGCGAGCTTCTCCGCCGAGGAGTACGCGGCGAGGGCCGCGTCGGTGTCCTTGTGCTCGAGGGCGAGGTCTCCCTCGTTCATGAAGTTGTACGCGCGCTGGAGGGTGACGAGGCGACGGAGTTCCTTGAGAGGTTCCGGGTGGTCCTCGATGCGCAGGTCGAAGCGACGGTCCTGCCAGGGACGGCCGGTGGACTTCGCGGAGACGACGATGAGGGCGGCGGATTGCTTGCCCCGGATGTCGCCGCCCTGGGCTTCCGCGGCTTCGAGCGCGGTGAGCATGCGCTCGGCCAGGTCGCCCTTCGAGTCGCGGTACGCCTGGGACATCGCGGGCCAGACGGTGGCCTTGTCCATCATGTTGGCCTGGACGGAGAAGCCTTCGCCCACGACGTGTCCGGCGGCGGCGATGCAGCTCCTGCCGGTGTGCGCGGAGACGCGGCCCTGCGCGTCGACCATGGCGACCTGTCGCACGTTGCTGGCGGAGTCCGCCGCGAGCAGACCGTTGAGGGCATCGGGAGCGCTGCGTCCGGCGCGCATGAGCTCCAGGCCCAGACGACCGTAGGACGGGTCCACGAACGACTGGGTGGCGACAGCGCCGACGCCGGCCTCGGCCCAGGGCACGGTGGCGCCCACGGAGAACCAGTGGGACTGGACGGCGACCCCCAGGTCTCCCGTCACCGGGTCTCTCGCGACGATGGAGTAGGTGTGGACGGGTCGGCGAGGGGTGAGGGCTGGCTCGGCGGCGACGGCGGGGAGCGTGAGGAGGACGAGACAGGCGGCGAGGCGGGACATGGCGGCTCCTGCGGGCGAGGAGGCGCAGGGTGGGCGAGCGGGCGGGCGACCGCAAGGCCCGGCGCGGCACGCCCGGGGGACGGCCCTACCTTTCGGGAGGAGTCCTGAACCCGCGAGAGGAGCACGCATGGATCACATGCCCTACGAGTCGATGGTGGTGGGCGACGATGAACCGGGACGCGGCGGTGGCCAGCCCCGGAAGGACGAGCGCGAGGAGGAGGCTCCAGGCCGCACGCCGCGGAAGGCCGAGGGCGAAGAGCAAGGTGAAGAGCGGCGGAAGCCCGAGGATGAACCGGGCAAGACTCCGGGCATGGCCGAGGGCGAGGACCCGGACACGATTCGCCGCGAGTAGCGGGGTCACTCGCCGGAGCGATGGACCGCGTCTCGAATCGCTCCGCGCAGCGCCGACCCGGAGGTGATGAGCGCGGAGATGTGGCCCGCGTCCAGGATGCGCAGCTCGCTTCCGGCCCAGTGCGCGTGAAGCGCTCGCGCCTCGGACAACGGCACGAAGGCATCCCTCGCGCACGCCACGATGACGGCGGCGCTCGGCTTCGCGGGCGGCGGCAAGAGACACGCATTCGCCGCGTCCAGAATCGTCGCGAGTCGCAGCCGGGCCTCCGCTTCATCCGGCGAGCCTCCCAGCTTCTTGAAGTCGATGGAGCGCCCGTGCACGCCCTTCGTGAACACGGGCGCGGGTGACGCTCCCGCCGCGAGCGCCGCGACTCCCACGGGCTCCGGCATCGTCGCCGCCGCGAGCGCCGCCATGTAGCCACCCATGCTGTATCCCGCCACCGCGACGCGCTCGTAGCCCTCCCGCCGCGCATGCGCCACGAGCGCCCGCGCCTCCTCGATGCTCGCGATGTTCATGTTCAACTGCTCGCTCACCGTGCGGATGTGCGGCCCCTTCTGCCCTGTCGCCCTGCGCGTCCCGTAGAAGGGATTCTCCAGGAAGAACAAGTCCACGCCCTCGTCGACCAACGGCGCGAAGAGCCACGTCCTGAGCCTGAATCCCTCGTCCCGCGACGAGGCCAGCACCACGCACGCATCCCGCCCGCGACCTCGCGTGGAGGAGAACCACCGCACCTTGCCGCGACGGACCTCCGGAGGCAGCGCCGCCCAGGGCGAGTCGAACGCGCCATCCCGAAAGCAACGCCGCCCCCGAGACTGCTCCGCCTCCCAGTTCATGGAGAGCGGGCCAGGCCGGGCGCAGAGCCGATCCGATAGACCCGGCCCCGTGAACGCCTGCTCGTCCCCCCAGCCGTCACAGAACAGCGAGTGACTCGCCAGCGAGGCGATGAACCCATCCAGCGGATGCATCCGGGTTTCATCCCGGACAGGCGGTGTTCCGGCACGCGAGGTCATGCCCCTGACTCTACGACGACCGCTCCCGGACGTCGGCGGTGAGATGCGCCACGTCGGGGAACTGGTGATGATATGACGCCGCCCTCGCGGCGGGTCGACGACACCCGGTGCTCCCGACCCGCCCTCGCGTCACCTGCCCCCTGGAAGCCCATGCCTCGCAAGTACGACAAGCCCAAGGCCCCTCAGCAACACCAGCGCTGGGAGGGCAAGGAGAAGCCGGACTGGCTGTCGCGCGCGCTCGCCCGAGCAGGCGTGTTCCCCCAGAAGGAGGCCGACGACGCCATCCGAGCCGGCCGCGTCACCATCAACGCGCGCGTCGCGCTCATGCCCCTCGCCCCCGTGCCCCCCGGCTCCGTCGTGCGCGTGGATGGCAAGGTCGTCCCGCTGTCGGCCCCCGCCACGCGCGTGCTCGCCTTCCACAAGCCCGCGGGCGTGCTGTCCTCCACCGTGTCCCAGCACCGCACCGGCACCGTCTTCGAGGTGCTCCTGCGCCAGTTGCCCCCGGACCTGGCCGGCTACACGTGGCACGCGGTGGGCCGCCTCGACGTGGACTCCACGGGCCTCTTGCTCTTCAGCAATGACGACAAGTTCGTCGCCCACGCCACCTCCCCTGACACGCAACTGCCCAAGCGCTATGTGGCCACCGTCTTCAGCACCCCCGACGAGGAGCGCGTGGAGCCCCTCCGCCAGGGAATGACGCTCGACGACGGCCCCGCGCGCCCCGCCACCGTGCGCATCCGCGACGAGCACACCGTGGAGGTCACCCTCACCGAGGGCCGACACCACCAGGTGAAGCGGATGCTCGGCGCCGTGGGGCTCCCCGTGCGCGCCCTCCACCGCGAGGCCGTGGGTGGCATCGAGCTCAACGACATCCCCGAGGGGACCTACCGCCTCCTCACCGAGGAGGAAGTGCGCGACGGCCTGCTCTACTCGGGGCGCACCCCACCGAGCGAGTGACGTCGCGGCACGCTCGCTCGCGCCACCCACATCCCCGACAGCAACGGCCACACCGCCCGCGCCAGCAGGTTCTCTCGCGGTGAGCCCTCGCTCCGGGCAGAATCCCGGCGCATGAACGCTCCAATCCGGCAGTGGTCCTGCGCTGTCCTGCTGCTTCTCTGCGTCGCGTGTGGCGGAGGAGACGACGACACTGGGGACGACGCGGGAACAGGCTCTCCCGATGGCTCCGTGCTCCCCGACGGAGGCACGCGCGAGGACAGCGGCTCCCAGCCGGACCCCGACGGAGGTACCCAGGCGAACCCCGACGGCGGGGCGACCAGCGCCGACGCCACCGTCCCTGGAGCCATCACCCTCCCCTTCCCGACGCTGCACCACCTGACGGTGGAGTGGGCTTTCTCCGGTGACCCCAACGCGAACGGCGTCGTCTCCGTCCGCTACCGCCCCGTCGGCACGGGCACCTGGCAGCAGGCCCTGCCGCTGCGCCGCATCCCGGCCGGAACAAACGAGGGCTTCAGCTGGGGCTCGCGCCACTCCGGCAGCGTGTTCGGCCTCCAGCCCGGGACGCGCTACGAGTTGGAGCTCACCCTCACGGACCCGGACGGAGGCTCCACCACGCGGACGGAGACGGCGACCACGCGCGCGGTGCCAGCCCCCATGGCGAGTGCTCCCGTCAAGGCGGTGACCCCCGCCACCTTCGCCACCGTCGCCTCCGGCGCGCAGCCGGGCGACATCCTCGAGCTGGGCGCGGGGACGTACAGCGCGTTCGACTGGTCTCGCAGCGGCACCGAGGGCAAGCCCATCGTCCTGCGCGGCACCACCGGCACCATCCTCACCGGCCCCATCAACCTGTTCAACCAGAGCTACGTCCACTTCGACCGGCTCACCATCAACGGCCGCGTCCGCTTCAACGGCTCGAAGCACTTCGTGCTCACCCGCTCCACCGTCAACGCCACCACCGCGAACGGAGGCGACGCCGTCGTCACCTTCCTGCGCGCGGAGAACGCCTATATCGCCGACAACGTCGTGACAGGTGTCACGCAATGGGCGGAGGCCTCGCTCGGCGTCAACGGCAACAACCAGGGTGAGGGCATCTGCGTCACGGGCCCGGGCCACGTGATTCTCAACAACCGCGTCACCGGGTTCCGCGACGGCATCTCCCTGATGGAGGACGACGCCGCGGTGGACCAGTACAGCATCGACATCCTCAACAACGACCTCATCGGCAACGCGGACGATGGAGTCGAGGCGGACTTCTGCTTCCACAACTGCCGAATCGTCGGCAACCGCCTCACCAACAACTTCATCGCCCTGTCGTCGCAGCCGAGCCTCGGCGGCCCCACGTACTTCGTCCGCAACGCCGCCTACAACACGGTGCACATCGCCTTCAAACTGTACCGGGGCAGCTCGGGCGACGTGCTGCTGCACAACACCGTGGTGAAGCATGGCGACGGGCTCGGCATCACCGCGGGCAAGCCCGTGGCGAACCTGTACTCGCGCAACAACCTGTTCATCGGCGGACCGGGCGGGTCCTTCAACGGCTACAACAGCGGCAACGCCAACGGGCGGGTGCTCCACATCCCCGACCTGGTCACCGCGAGCGCCAACCTGGACCACGACGGCTTCGGCACCACGTCCGGCAACTTCACCGCCACCTGGGGTGGCAGCGCCCTGACGGGCCTGAGCGCCCTGCGTGCCAGCACCACCGAAAAGAACGCCGTGCAGGTGGACCTCGGAGTCTTCGCCGCGTCCGTCGCCTACCCCGCCGCGCCCATGACGCTGTATGCCGCGCCCGACCTGCGCCCGCGCACGGGCTCGGCCGTGGAGAACGCGGGAGCGCCCCTCGCCAACATCAACGACGGCTTCAGCGGTACGGCGCCGGACCTGGGGGCCTACGAAGTCGGAGCACCCCTGCCCGTCTACGGTCCGCGCTCCTGACCTCACGCGAGACTTGCGCTCGCGCGGGGACGGCTCAGACTCGGGCCTCCCTCCCACTCCAGGGAGGCCCGCAGTCCGAAGCCGAGGCGCTTCCATGACCCGGTATCGTCCCGCTCCGCGCTGGCTCGTCCTCCTGCTGGTGCTGCTCACCACTCCTCCGGCCCGAGCCGAGCAGGAGCCCGCCGCCGCGACGCTCCTCGGCGAACTGCGGAGCGTGACGGACTACGACGCGAAGGCGCCGCTCGACGTGAAGACGGTCCGCGCGCAGCGGCGCGGCGACGTCACGGTGACGGAGCTGACGTACGCCAGCCCGAAGGGTGGACGCGTCCCCGCCTACCTCGTCACGCCCCCGGGCCCCGGGCCATTCGCCGGCCTCACCTTCCTGCACTGGGGACAAGGCTCGAAGAACGAGTTCCTCGACGAAGCCCTCTCCCTGGCCCGCGCGGGCGTGGTGTCGCTGCTGGTCGATGCCCCTCACGTCCGCCCGGCCCCCTGGCGTGGCTCGCTCAAGGGCGCGGCCATCTACGACTCGTCCCTTCAGATGCTGGTGGACATGCGGCGCGCGGTGGACCTGCTCGCTTCCCGACCGGAGGTCGACGCTCGGCGGCTGGGCTTCGTGGGCCACAGCATGGGTGCGATGGTGGGCGGAGCCCTCGCGGGCGTGGAGCCCCGGCTGCGCGCCTTCGTCCTGATGAATGGCGTGGGCGACTACTCCAAGAGCATCCGCGAGATGGAGTTGGACAACGAGAAGCAGCTCGCCAACGCGATGTCCAAGGAGGACTTCGCGAAGCTCGTGCGGAGGATGGCGGTGCTCGACGGAGTGGTGGGGGTCGGCCATGCGTCGCCCCGGGCGCTCTTCTTCCAGAATGGCCGCTCGGACGCCTGGGTCACCGCCGCGCAGGTCAACGCGTTCATCGACGCGGCCACGATGCCCAAGCTCGCCAAGGTCTACGAAGGAGGCCATGAGCTGGGCGACGCCGCGCGCAGGGACCGGGCCCAATGGCTGCGCACGCACCTGGGCTTCGGCGAGGTGCCCGCCTTCGGCCCTCCGATGATTGCCCTCCCCATGCCTCCGGAGCTCCAGGGCCTCCCCCTGCCCGAGTGGACCAAGGCCCGGCCCGTCCTCACCATCCCCGGCATGGAGGAGGTGCAGGTCCGCCGGGCGCTCACGTACACGCGCGCGGGCGGCCGCGACTACAAGCTGGACCTGTACATCCCGGAGGCGGTGTCCCAGGGACGCGTGCCCATCATCGTGCTGGCCCATGGGCTGCTGCACCCGGACCTGACCCCGCTCGTGAGGGACCTGCCCGCCTTCGCCGGTCAGGCCCGCTGGCTGGCCACACAAGGCTTCGCGGTGGCGCTGGTGGAGCTGGGCTCCCCGTCCACGGGCATCGAGAAGTCCCAGTGGCTCACACGCGTCGCCGACCTCCAGAAGCGCGTGGACGCGGCGCTGGCCTTCGTGCGCAAGCAGGCGGCGACGGAGCCGCTCGACGCGGACCGCGTCTGCCTCATGGCCATGTCCGCCGGAGGGCTCTGGGGGCTGTCTCCCGCGCTGAGCAAGGCGCCTCCCGCCTGGTTGCGCTGCGCGGTGGCGTGGTACCCCCTGCTCGGAGGCCCGGACGTGCCCCGGGGCATCGGACCCATGGACGGCCTGAAGGCAGCGAACGCCAAGAAGGTGCCGCCGCTGCTCGTGCTGCGCGCAGGCCTGGACACGCCTCCGCTCAACGCCGCCCTCGACGACTTCGTGAAGGAGGCCCGAAGCCGAGGGGCCCCCCTCACGCTGATGGAGCTTCCGGAGGGTCACCACGGCTTCGAGTTGACGGACGACGTGGAGGACTCGCGCGAGGCGATGCGCAAGACGGCCCTCTTCTTCGAGGAACATCTCCTTCCGTGACTTCAAAGGTCGCGTGGCCTCGCGTACCTTCGCCCCATGGTGGACTTTGACCTGGTGGTGATTGGCTCCGGCCCGGCCGGCGAGTGGGGCGCGGTGCAGGCCGCGATGGCGGGCAAGCGCGTCGCGGTGGTGGAACGGGAGTCGGTGCTGGGCGGCACGGCGGCGAACACCGGCACGCTGCCCTCGAAGACGCTCCGCGAGACGGCGCTGCACCTGTCCGGCCTCAAGGCCCGAGGCCTCTACAGCGTGGAGACCACGCTGCGCCACGAGGCCACTGTCTCCGACTTCCTCTACCGCGAGCGCCGCGTGAAGGGCATGGAGCGCGAGCGCATTGGCCACAACCTCCAGAAGCATGGCGTCCAGGTGTTGCAAGGCGTCGGCTCGTTCGTGGACGCGCACACCGTGCGGGTGTGCCGAAAGGGCGCGGAGGACCTCCTGCTCACCGGCTCCGTCATCCTCGTCGCCACCGGCTCCTCCCCGTACCGGCCTCCGCTGTATCCCTTCGGCGACATCCGCGTGCACGACTCGGACGAGGTGCTGGAGATTGGACGGCTCCCCAGCTCGCTCGTCGTCGTGGGCGGCGGCGTCATCGGCTGCGAGTACGCGTGCATGTTCGCCGCGCTGGGCATCCCCGTGACGCTGGTGGAGGTGAAGCCCGAGGTGCTTCCCTTCCTCGACGACGAAATCTCCGCGCTGCTCGCCCAGCGCATGGAGGCGCTCGGCATCCGCCTGCGCTTCGGCCAGACGGTGGAGAAGGTGGACGTGCCCGCCGCGTGCGAGGTGCCCATCCGCCTGACGCTCTCCTCCGGGGAGGAGGTGGACACCGACCAGGTGCTGGTGGCCTCCGGTCGCTCGGCGAACACCTCGGGCCTGGGGCTACAGGACATCGGCGTGAAGCTGGGCGCTCGCGGACAGGTGGAGGTGGGCCCCAGCTTCCAGACGGCGGTGCCCCACATCTACGCGGTGGGCGACGTCATCGGCTTTCCCGCCCTGGCCTCCACCTCCATGGACCAGGCGCGCATCGCCGTGGAGCACGCCTTCACGTTGGAAGGCCCGCAGGCCCTGGCCACGGTGCTGCCCTACGGCATCTACACCATCCCCGAAGTCTCCATGGCCGGGGAGACGGAAGAGGGCCTGCGCGCGAAGCGGGTGCCCTACGTGGCCGGCCGCGCCGCCTTCGCCACCAACCCGCGCGGGCAGATCATCGGAGAGATGTACGGCCTGCTGAAGCTGCTCTTCCACCGCGAGAGCCTGAAGCTCCTGGGCGTGCACGTCATCGGAGAACAGGCCTCGGAGCTGGTGCACGTGGGGCTGGTGGCGATGCTCACCGGCTCCACCGCGCGGCTGTTCATCGAGACCTGCTTCAACTACCCGACGCTGTCGGAGGCCTACAAGGCGGCCACGTTCGACGCGCTGGACCACCTCAAGCACGGCACCGTCTGAGGCTCAGCGGCGGCGGGGAGGATTCACGCTCCCCACGCTCTTCAGACTGCCCACGGTGAGCCCCGAGGGGCTCGGCGCCGTCTCGTGGACCTCGTCCGCGGAGGACCGGGCCAGCGCGCGCGGCGCGGCCCCGCTGTCCACGACTGTCCCGGCGGCACCGCGAAGCAGCTCCCGGGCGCGCTGCCAGCGGACCTTCTCCTCCGCCATCAACCGCGTCAGCTCCTCACGGGCGGAGCCCTCCGGAAGCTCGGCCGCGGCGGCGGCGACCTTGTCCAGGAAGGGCAGCAGGTAGCCGAAGTCCTTGTCGAAAGCGCTGGGGTTCGTCGCCACGTCCGTCCTCCTCTGGGGCCGAGCCACCCTAGCCCATTCCCAGCGCCAGGGGCCGTTTCAGCCGTGGTACACGCGCGAGGCGACAATCCGGCCCCCGCGCACCTCCAACACCTCCGCCACCGGCATGGGCGCCTCGCCGGGCGCATGGCGCAGGTACTCCATGAAGACACGCTCTCCGTCCGCCGTCAGCGCCGTCTCCTCGTAGCGCAGGCCAGGCAGCCGGGCGATGGCCTCCCTCCACCACTTCCCCAGGGCCGAGCGCCCCACCAGCTGCCCCCCGGTCTCCGGATGCAGCACCCGAATCTTGGGGGACGTGTGGGTGCAGTCCTCGGCGTACAGCGCCACCAGCGCCTCCACGTCGTGGGCGTTGAAGGCGTGCAGCCAGGCTCTGGCCACGGAGAAGTTTTCGCTCGCACTCATGGTTTAGGTACCCTCGGAAGAATTCAGATCGGCCCCTCCGCGCAGCGGGGAGACCGGTCGCCCTGTATATAAGGTGGGCCGAATCTGTAGACAAAGGTGGGAGTATAGGACCCCACCGTCATGCGGATTTGGCTGGAAACCAAGTCCCGTGGGAAGTAAGGGCCCCGCCTGCTCTGTTCCCTCAGGCACTTTCAAGAGAAGAAGGACCGGATCGTGGCCGCCAACGCACCCATCGACAAGATTCGTAACATTGGTATCTCTGCCCACATCGACTCGGGCAAGACGACGCTCTCCGAGCGCATCCTGTTCTATACGGGCAAGATCCATGAGATCCACGAGGTCCGCGGCAAGGACGGCGTGGGCGCGGTCATGGACTCGATGGATCTGGAGCGTGAGAAGGGCATCACCATCCAGTCCGCCGCGACGTACGCGATGTGGGGTGAGTTCAACATCAACCTCATCGACACGCCGGGACACGTGGACTTCACCATCGAGGTGGAGCGCTCCCTGCGCGTTCTCGACGGCGCCATCCTCGTCCTCTGTTCGGTGTCGGGCGTGCAGTCCCAGTCCATCACCGTGGACCGGCAGATGAAGCGCTATCGCGTTCCGCGCATCGCGTTCGTCAACAAGATGGACCGCGCCGGCGCGAACTATGACCGCGTGGCCGCGCAGCTGAAGGAGAAGCTGAACCACCACCCGGTGAAGCTCCAGTACCCCATCGGCGCCGAGGACCGCTTCAAGGGCCTCATCGACCTCATCCAGATGAGGGCGTTCTACTTCGACGGTGAGAACGGTGAGATCGTCCGCGAGGAGGAGATCCCCGCGGACATGCTGGACGAGGCCAAGGTCCGTCGTCAGCAGATGATCGAAGGCGTGGCCGAGGTCGACGACCAGCTCGGTGAGCTGTTCCTGTCCGACGCCGCCATCCCGAACGACATGATCACCGCCGCCGTCCGCCGGGCCACCATCGCCCTGAAGATGACGCCGGTCATGTGCGGCTCCGCCTACAAGAACAAGGGCGTGCAGCTGCTCCTGAACGCGGTCTGCGGTTTCCTCCCGAACCCCAAGGAGGCGACCAACGAGGCGCTGGACCAGAAGAACAACGAGGCGAAGGTCATCCTCGAGTCCGACCCGGAGAAGCCCTTCGTCGGTCTGGCGTTCAAGCTGGAAGACGGCCGCTACGGGCAGCTGACGTACATGCGCATCTACCAGGGCCGCGTCACCAAGGGTGACTTCATCTTCAACCAGGTGAACCAGAAGAAGGTCAAGGTTCCGCGCATCGTCCGGATGAACTCCAACAAGATGGACGACATCAACGACGCGACGGCCGGCGACATCGTCGCGCTGTTCGGCGTCGAGTGCGCCTCCGGCGACACGTTCACCGATGGAACGGTGAACTACACGATGACGTCCATGCACGTCCCGGACGCGGTGATTTCGCTCGCCGTGGCGCCCAAGGACCGCTCCGCCCTGGCCAACTTCTCCAAGGCGCTCAACCGCTTCACCAAGGAAGACCCCACCTTCCGCGTGCACCGCGATGAAGAGTCCGGGCAGACCATCATCCGCGGCATGGGTGAGCTGCACCTGGAGATCTACATCGAGCGCATGAAGCGCGAGTACCAGTGCGAGGTCCAGGCCGGTAAGCCGCAGGTGGCGTACCGCGAGACCATCAGCCAGAAGGGCGAGTTCTTCTACACGCACAAGAAGCAGACCGGCGGCTCCGGTCAGTTCGCGCGCGTGTGCGGCTACATCGAGCCCCTGCCCTCGGACGCGGTGCAGCAGTACGAGTTCGTCGATGACATCGTCGGTGGCTCCATCCCCCGCGAGTTCATCCCCGCGTGCGAGAAGGGCTTCAACGAGGCCATCAAGAAGGGCAGCCTCATCGGCTTCCCCGTCGTCGGGTTGCGCGTGGTCATCAACGACGGCGCGTTCCACGCGGTCGACTCGTCCGAAATGGCGTTCAAGACGGCCGCCATCATGGGCTTCCGCGAGGGCTACGCCGCCGCCAAGCCCATCATCCTCGAGCCGATGATGAAGGTGGAAGTCACGGCGCCCGAGGACTTCCAGGGCTCCGTCGTCGGTCAGCTCAACCAGCGCCGTGGCACCATCCTCTCCACGGAGACGGCCGAGGGCCAGGTGACCGCCGTGGCCGAGGTTCCGCTGAACGCGATGTTCGGCTACTCCACGGACCTTCGCTCCGCGACGCAGGGCAAGGGCGAGTTCACCATGGAGTTCGCCAAGTACACGCCGGTGCCGCGCAACGAGGCCGAGGCCCTGATGGCGCAGTACAAGGAGAAGCTCGCGGCCGAGCAGGCGGCGCGCAAGTAGTCCGCGCCACCGCGACGTCGAGGTTGTAAGGAAGGCGCTCCTCATCAGTGAGGGGCGCCTTTCGCCTTTTCAGGAGTCAGAACACCGTGACGCTGCTTCGTGCCGCCAACGTCCAGCTCAGCTTCGGCAGTCGCACCGTCTTCCAGGGCCTCACCGTCACCATCGAAGAGGGTGAGCGCGTGGGCCTGGTGGGCGTGAATGGCTCCGGCAAGACGTCGCTGATGAAGATCCTCGCGGGCGCGGCGAAGCCCGACACGGGCGAGCTGCAGCTGCGCCGTGGCGCCCGCGTCACCTACCTGCCCCAGGAGCCGGAGTTCGCCGAGGGCGCCACGGTGGCCTCGGAGCTGTCCGTGGCCCAGGGCCCCCTGCGCGAGGCGATGGCCGCCCAGGCGGAGCTCGCGCTGAAGCTGGAGGCCTCTCCCCCGGAGGCCCACGAGAAGCTGATGGAGCAGCTCGCCGTGGTGTCGGACCGCATCGAGCAACTGGGCGGCTGGGACACCGAGCACCACGCCAAGACGCTGCTCGACAGGCTGGGCGTGAAGGACTGGGACCGTCCGGTGGCGCAGCTGTCGGGAGGCCTGCGCAAGCGCGTGGCCATTGCCCGGGCGCTCCTCACGCGGCCGGACATGCTGCTGTTGGACGAGCCCACCAACCACCTGGACGCGGACACGGTGGACTGGCTGGAGGAGGAGCTGGACAAGCTGCCCGGCTCGCTCCTGCTCGTCACGCACGACCGGTACTTCCTGGATGGGCTGGTGGACCGCATCGTCGAAATCCAGCCGGGCGGCGGCGTCACGTCCTATCCGGGCAACTACCAGGCGTACCTGGAGCAGAAGCTGGTGGCGCAGGAGAACGCCGAAGTCTCGCAGCACAAGCGCGAGCGGTGGATTGCCCAGGAGGTCGCGTGGCTGCGCCGGGGCCCCGAGGCGCGGCGCACCAAGAGCAAGTCGCGCATCGACCGGGCACAGAAGCTGATGGCGGAGAAGGGCTTCCAGCGCCCCAAGGTCGCCGACCTGCGTGTGATTGCCGCGCCCCGGCTGGGCCACACCGTCATCGAGTCGGAGGGGCTCCAGAAGTCCTTCGGCGAGCGCAAGGTGCTGCAGGGCGTGGACTTCCGGCTCCAGCGCGGCGAGCGCGTGGGCCTCGTCGGCCCCAACGGCGTGGGCAAGACGACCTTCCTGCGCGTCATCCTGGGGGAGCTGCCTCCGGACGGCGGCAAGCTCGTCATCGGGAAGAACACCAAGGTCGCGTACTACGACCAGAACCGGGCGCAGTTGGACCCGGAGATGACGGTGTACGACGCGGCCTCGCAGGGCGAGGACTGGGTGGACCTGGGCGACCAGAAGGTCGCGCTGCGCGACTACCTGGACGACCTGCTCTTCCCCGTGCCCATGCAGCGGATGAAGGTGAAGGCGCTGTCGGGCGGCGAGCGCAACCGGCTGCTCCTGGCGCGCCTGTTCCTGGAGGGCGCCAACGTGCTGGTGCTGGACGAGCCCACCAACGATTTGGACATCGTCACGCTCAACGTGCTGGAGCGGCTGCTGCTGGACTTCGGTGGCAGCACGCTGCTCGTCACGCACGACCGGTACTTCCTCGACAAGGTGGCCACCAGCATCGTGACGTTCGACGGCAACGGCCGCGTCACGCGCTACGAGGGCAACTACGCGATGTACCGGCGGCTGAAGGAGCAGTCGGATGCCATGGCCGCGAAGGGCGCGCCGAAGAAGGACGAGCCCGCCCCCGTCGCCCCCCTTCCCGCGGCGAAGCCGGAGGCGCGCAAGGCGGTCAAGCTCTCCTACAAGGACCAGCGCGAGCTGGACGGTATGGAGGCCACCATCGAAGTGGCCGAGAAGCGCAAGGTGGAGCTGGAGGTCCAGCTCGCCGACCCGACCATCTACAGCAAGAGCGGCAAGGTGGCGGAGGTGCAGAAGGAGCTCGACGGCGCCATCGCCGACATCGACCGCCTCTACGCCCGCTGGCAGGTCCTCCAGGACCTCGCGGCCGGCTCGGCCTAGTCGCTCCATTCCATGCGCGGCCGGAATTGCCGGCACGCGAAGTTTGCCATTCAATCCAGGGGCTCTCGCGGAGCCATCCCTTCCCTCCAGGGAGTCCCCTGACATGTCTTTCATTTCGTACCGCCCGGTGCGCCGGGTGCTGTCACCGCTGTGTCTGTTGCTGGCGTGGGGCTGTCATTCGGAGGAGGCGAGCCTGGAATCCGCGCCGCCCGCCCTGGCCACATCCCGCGCCGCCGTGGAGGAGGCACCGCCGGAGAGCCTTCCCGCGGACTTCCTCCAGGACATCCAGCTGGCGCTGCCCGAAGGACAGTCCGTCCTGGTGCACCATCCGGAGTACCTGTCGTCGAGCTTCGACCCCAACGTGCGCGTCGTCGCGGAGTCGGATGTCTGGGTGACCTTCGTGTCGGAGGCCGCGACGTTCCTGAACGCCTTCGGCTACTTCACCTATCCGGAGAGCAGCCCGCCCACCACGACGGTGGGCCTGCAGAAGCACCTCGTCTTCGGCAACGCCTCCGCCTGGGGCTCCGGGGGCACGCTGTCACCGGGTGACCGCATGCGCCTGGGACGCTTTCCTGCGGGCACCCGGATTGGCTTCTTCCTCGTCTCCAACGGCTGGGATTGGGGCCAGGTCGACTACGGCCGGACGACCTACTACTCGGTGGATGCGCTGAACCCGGAGCCCCTCGCGTCGCAGCGCCGGCACCTCGTCTCGCTCTACCACCCGGGCGCGCAGCGGCGCGTGCTGGCCTTCGAGGACTTCGACCGCGCCCACGAGCAGGCCAACAACAACTTCTCCGACCTCATCGTTTCCGTCACCAGCAACCCCGCGACGGGCACGGACCCTTCAGGCCCGAGCATCCCCGACAAGCCCTGCCCCGAGTCCCCCACCGCCGCGCCCGCCTCGTGCCGACTGCTGCACCAGTACTGCCCCGCCCTGCCCAGCGGCGTGTACGCGCTGAACCCCTGTGACACCGGCGCCACGCAGCACTACTGCGACATGAGTTCGGAGGGAGGCGGGTGGACCGTCGCCGGCTGGCAGGCGGCCTCGGCCAGGACGAGCCTGGGGCTCACCTCGCGCGGCACGGTGGGAAGCGAGGACTGGTCTCGCGGACTCTCGTGCGTTCCCTTCACCGAGATTCGCGTCTTCAACCGCACCTTTGGCGAGGGCTTCGTCCAGGCCTACCCGGCCCAGACGTGGAACCACACCGCGGTCAACATGGCCATCGGCACACCGGGCATCGCCTTCAAGCAGGGCACCTACGGCCCGGCCAGCTCGGAAATCATGATGGGCTGCGTGGGCTTCAGCTGGCGAGGCGGCGTCTACCTCGAGATTGCCTGCGACAATGACCACGAGGGCCGGGCAAGAGGGCACCTGGCGGACTACGCGGGCGAGTACTGCGCGGGAGGGCGGCTCGACTCCACCTGGGCCTGGAGCGACGGCACCACCTGCCGCTACCGGAGCACGCCCTACACCTGGGGCTTCGCCATCCGCTGACAGGCGCGGGGCCCACGCAGACCTCGCGCGTGGGCCCGTCCCTCCGCTCATCAGTCGTACTTGAGCGCGATGATGGGGTCCACGCGCGAGGCCCTCAGGGCCGGCAGCCACGTGGCGACGAGTCCCACGGCGAGCAGCACCAGCGGCGCGGTGACGAAGGCCCACGGGTCCAGCGCGCTGACACCGTGCACCATCCCCGAGACCACCCGCGTCAGGCCCAGCGCGCCCACGAAGCCCAGCGCCACGCCGGCGCCCACCGAGCCCAGGCCCTGGAGGAACACCAGTCGCACCACCTCGCCGCGCGTGGCCCCCAGCGCCAGCCTCACGCCCATCTCCCGCGTGCGCTGACTCACCAGATAGGACAGCACCCCGTAGATGCCCACCGCGGCCAGCCCGAGCGCCAGCGCCGCCATCAATCCCAGCAGCACCATGTTGAAGCGCTCGGAGCCCAGCGTGCGCGTCACGTGGTCTCCCAGCTTCAGTGACTCCGTCACCGGCTGCCGCGCGTCCACCGCCCACAGCTCGCGTTGCACGGACGCCACCAGCGCCGCGTGCCCTCCGGAGGCTCGCACCAGGAGGTTCTGCGGCAGCATGCGCACCAGCATCCCGTTGAGCGTCGGGGCCACCTGCCCCGAGGCCACGTACAACACCGCGGGCGATTCCCGGTCCAACCCGTTCTCGCGCACGTCTCGAACCACGCCCACGATGACGCGCGGCACGGTGTCCTGCAGCGACGGCACCGTGTAGGCCACACGCAAGCTCTTGCCGATGACGTCCTCGCCCGGCCAGTACTTGCGCGCGGCCGTCTCGTTGATGACCACGACGTGGGGAGCCCCCGCCACGTCCGTGTCCGCAAGCAACCGGCCTCGCACCAGCTCCAGCCCCAGGGCACCGAAGTACCCCGGCGACACGGGCCGATACTGGCCAAACCCCACGCCAGGGCCGTCCAGGCGGCCCTCGAACTTGCCGTCGATGGCGAAGCCCATGCTGGGCCCCAGCTCCATCGGCAGGGCGGGCGTGAAGCCAACCGCCGTCACGCCCGGCAGCGCCCGCACCCGCTCCTCCACCTGACGGTGGAAGCGCTCCAGGGCTTCCCGCTCGCCATAGCGCCCCTCCGGAAGCGACAGGCGAAGCACGTGCACGTCGCTCGCATCGAAGCCGGGGCGGACGACCTGGAGCGCGCCAAAGCCCCGGATGAGCAGCGCGGCCCCCGTGAGCAACACCACCGCGAGCGCCACCTGCCCCACCACCAGCAGCTTGCGCGTCCTGCCGCCCCCAGGCCCCGACGTCGCCCGCTGCGCCCCTTGCCTCAGCGCATCCTGGAGGTCCGGCCGCGACGCCTGCCACGCGGGCAACAGCCCGAAGAGCACTCCCGTCAGCAGCGACACGCCCACGGAGAACACCAGCACCACGCCATTCAAGCCCACCGCCGCGCCCGGCACGGACAGCTCCGGGGGCGCCAGGGCCAGGAGCGCGGGCAGCACCGCCGAGGCCAGCAGCACGCCCAGTCCACCGCCGACCACGGACAACAACAGGCTCTCCGTCATGAGCTGCCCCACCAGCCGCCGGGCCGGAGCCCCCAGCGCCGCGCGCACCACCAGCTCCCGCTGTCGCGCCGCCGCCCTCGCCAGTTGGAGGTTGGCCAGGTTCACACACGCGATGAGCAGCACCAGCCCCACCGCGCCCAGCAACACCCAGAGCGCCAGCCGCAGGTCCCCCGCCAGAAACGTCCGCAGGTCCTCCGCGACGAACATCTCCCGCCCACGCAGCAGGTGCGGCGTGTCCGCGCGCAGCCGCTCGGACAGCGTCTTCAGGGCCGCGCTGACGCCCTCCGGCGACAGCCCCGCGCGCACCCTGCCAACGACGTAGAGGAAGTTGGAGTCATCGGTGTTCGTCAGGTCCAGCTGGAGCGGTGTCCACAGCTGCGCCTGCCGAGGATGCTGGAAGGACTCCGCCGCCACGCCCACCACCGTGTAGGGCTGGTCGTTGAGCGTGAACGAGCGGCCGATGATGTCGGGAGCACCTCCGAAGCGCCGCTGCCACAACCCATGGCTGAGCACCACCACCCGAGGCCCGCCCACCACGTCCTCTTCCGGCAGGAAGCCGCGCCCCAGCGCGGGCCGCACGCCAAACGTCTCGAAGAAGTTCCCCGTCACCCGCATGCCGGACAGACGCTCCGGGAGCCCATCCCCCATGACGTTGAAGCCCGTGGGCAGCAGCTCCGACGCGGCGACCTGGGAGAAGGGCGAGCCCTCCGTCGACAGCCAGACGTATTGCGCGATGGCCTGCGAGGTCGCCCGCCCGTCCTCATCCTGGCGAAACACCTGCACCAGCTGCTCGGGCTCCGGGTACGGCAGCGGCCGCAGCAACACTCCGTGAACCACGCTGAAGATGGCCGTGTTCGCCCCGATGGCCAGGGCGAGCGTGAGAACGGAGACAACGGTGAAGCCCCGGCTCTTGAGCAACAGCCGGACGGCGTAGCGGAGATCCTCGAGGAGGATGGCCACGAAAAGGCTCCTGGTGGGGGACATGGACCCTACGCGGCGCCCCCGTCAGCCATTGCACCGGGTGTCTGTTTTCCCACGCGTGGGACAAGGCAATGACTTCACGGCAAGCCAGGGAGAATCCGGATGAGACTTCCGTCAAGCCGTTCCATGGGGCGACGCCTCGATACTTTCCGGAGAGGGGTGACTTGGAGGTCCACTTGCGCGCCCCCCTCCGCCATGCGAGTGCTTCGCGTTTGGGGTCCTCTGTTCGAGTGAGCTGCCATTTCAATGACTGCTGAAGGAGTCGTCGTGTCGTTCCGGCCCGCGGTTGCGTTGCTGTCGGCGCTGTTCTCTGTCGTCCTGGCCCTGCCCGCCTCCGCGCAGTCGGCCGCTCTGCCCACCTTCAACCTGCAACGGTTGGAGCTGGACCCGGCGGGCCTCGGCTCGCTCGTTGTCAGCACTGGCCGCACGCTGCCCGCGGGCATGGTGCGAGTGGCCGTACAAGGGCACTACGAGCAGCTCCCCTTCCACTTCCAGACGCGCTGGGAGCCAGGCGGCGGCATGGGCCTGGTGGAGAACAAGTTCACCATGGACGTGACGGCCGCCATCGGCGTGCTGGACTGGCTCCAGGTGGACGCGGAGGTGCCCTTCATCGTCACCCAGGGCGGCACCACCTTCATGGACGTGAACCCGCCGGAAGGTCAGGGCCTGGGCTCACCGTGGCTGGGGGCTCGCGCCGCGCTGGTGCGTCCGGCCTTCGGCTTCCAGCTCGCCGTGGACCTCTCCGCGGCCCTGCCCGTGGGAAGCAAGGAGCTGCTGGCGCGCGACACCTACGCGATGCACCCCAGCCTCCAGCTCGGCTTCCTCGCGGAGACGTGGCAGCTGGGCGCCGAGGTCGGCGTCTTCCTGCGCGAGAAGAAGAACCTGATGGCGCTGTCCGCCGAGTCCGCGGACGTCATCGGCAACGAGCTGCGGCTGGCCGGCACGGTGACGTCGCGCGCCGGAGAGCTGACGCGCGGCGAGGTGAGCCTGCTGCTCGGCGTGCCGCTCCAGGGAGGCCGCACGGGCGCGGAGCTGATGGTGGCCATCCGCCGCCACACCACGTCCTGGATGGACCTCTACGTCATGGGCGGCCCGGGTGTCGGCGCGGGCCTGGACACGCCCACGTTCCGCTTCCTGGCCGGGGCTTCGTTCTCCACCGGCCGGGTGGACTGACGGCGAGTCGTGAGGGCGCCTCGCTCTCCCCTGTTGGGGATTCGATGCGAGGCGCCGCTGCTGCCTACTTGGGCATCACTCCGAAGGCCTTCGCCATCGCGATGCCGATGCCCAACAGGCTCTCTCCCGCGATGAAGCCCGAGGACACGGGCAGCACGGTCTCCTCCGCGAGCTTCGGCGCCTTGCGACGCATCACCTCGGCGATGGCGGAGCCCAGGAAGAAGGCGATGGAGCTGGAGCCGGGGATGACGATGGCCAGCCCGAAGCCCGCGGGTGACGGCACGTAGCCCTTCAGCTTCGCCGGCGCCCACCGCTCCAGCAGGACGAGGACGATGCCGAGCGTTCCGCCACACAGGGCGCCCCAGCGCGCGGTGACGGGCATCGCCGACACGCCCGTGGCGAGCAGCTTCGACACGCCGGCCCACACCATGGTGGCGGGCGCGGGGAACTCGGCCGAACCAAGCACGTCCGGGCTGGGGATGAGGATGTTGAACACCGGCACCACCACCGCCGCGCCAGCCACCACGCCGAACAACTGCGCGACGAACTGCTGGCGAGGGTTGGCGCCCAGAAGCCACCCGGACTTGAGGTCCGTCAGCAGGTCCGCCGCGTGGAGCCCCACGCCACCGGTGGCGTTGGCGCTCATCACGTTGGCGGGGATGTTGCCCGGCGCCAGGCCTCCGAAGATGAGCTGCGTGACGGGCCCCAGCGCCTTCGTCGGCGTGGTGTCCGTCTCACCCGTGACGCGGCTGGCGATGACGCCCATGACGACGGCCAACGGCATGGCCAGCACGCCCGCCCACCACGGAATCTGGAAGAGGTAGGCCATCAGGAAGATGGCGATGGGGCCCAGCACCGCGAAGCCCAGGGGGAACCAGGACGGAGGACACTCGATGCCCGCCAGCGGGTCCGCTTCCTCCTCCTTGGAGCTCTTGCGACCGAACAGGCCCGACAGCGCCTTGAAGGAGCGCGCCACGCTGCGCCACTGGAAGGCGAAGGCCAACAGGCCCGAGGACACCAGCACCGCCGAGCCCGTCCACACCATCCACGTGTTGATGGCCCGGTACGTCACTTCTGGAATGGCACCCTGGGTGACCATGGCGGGCGCGAGGAAGCCGTACGTCAGCACCGCGCCCAGCAGCATGGACCAGCCCGTGCGGAAGCTCACCAGCGCGCCGGCGCCCACCAGCAGCAGGCTGAAGTCGAACGACAGCGTCCACGCGGAGGCCTTCTTGCCCAGGATGGTGAACGGCATGCTCACCTTGTCCGGGATGTTGGTGAGCCACGTGAAGCGCGCGTCACGGAGCAGCACCAGCAGGGCGCCGATGAAGCCCGCGCCCGCCAGGAGCTTGGACTTGCGGCGGGCCACCTCGCCATGGCCGTGCAGGGCGCGGATGGTCTCCGCGGTGGCCGTGCCGGTGGGGAACGGCAGCGCCTCGATGTTGATGAGCTGGCGCTTGATGGGGATGGCCGCGAAGACGCCCAGCGCGGAGATGACGGCGAACCACACCACCAGCCAGCCCGACGGAGGCAGCGCTCCGGTGAGCATCAGCAGCGCGGGGACGGCGGCCATGTTGCCACCGCCCGTCATGTAGCCAGCGGCCGACGCCACCGAGCCCATGGCGTTGTTCTCCAGCGCCGTGAAGTCGTTCTTCAACAGCCTGAGCGAGCGCAGCGTGCCGAACACCGCGAAGGCCAGGATGCACGCCGTAATCGTGACGCCCAGGCTCCAGCCCGTCTTGAGGATGACGTACAGGTTGGACAGGCACATCACCGCGCCAATCAACATGCCCGCGATGACGGCGCGCACGGTGAGCTGGCGCGAGCCCCCCTGGTAGACATTCTTCAGCCAGTACAGCTCCGGGTCCTGCGTCGCGGAAGCACCCGGCTCGCCTGCGTGCGGGTCGGTGGGCTGGAGGCGAAGCCCACTGGGGCTCGGAGTCTGTTGAGGGGGGGACTGGCTCATTGGGGCGGCAAAGATAGTGCACGCCCCTTCCCCGACGAAGCATTCACTCCGGCAGGCAAGCGAAAGGGGCGAGGCATTCCTGCCCCGCCCCTCCGTGTCGCCGCACGGCGTCACGCCCCGAGGTCAGGCGTGGTCGTGCCCACCGGCCCCGTGGTCGTGCCCACCGGCCCCGTGGACGTGGCCATGGGAGAGCTCTTCCGAGGACGCCTGGCGGATGTCCTTCACCGTGACGTCGAAGTGGAGCGTCTTGCCGGCGAGCGGGTGGTTCAGGTCGATGACGATGTCGTCGCCCCGCACTTCCTGGATGCGCAGCGGGATGTCGCCCTGCTCCGTCTGGGCCATCAGCGTCTGGCCGGGCTGCGGGTTGAAGCCAGGGGGCAACATGGAGCGCGGGACGACGCGCACGCCCTCGGGGTCATGCTCGCCGTACCCCTGGGCGGGCTGCACCACCACCTGCTTGCTGTCGCCCTGACCCAGGCCCTCCAGGGCGCCCTCCAGGCCCGGGACGATTTGGCGATGCCCGTGCAGGTAGGCGAGCGGCTGATCCGGCGCGCTCTGGTCGATGACCTGTCCGTCACCGAGGTGCAGCCGGTACTCCAGCGAGACAATCGAATCCTTGGTGACCCTCATGCGGGCTCCTATGTCGGGTGAGGCGGTGAGACGGTTTACCGGTGGGAAGGATGGGGACGGTTTATGCCCGGCGTCAGGAGGCAGTGGGGCCTGTCGCTCGCTCGACGTCCGTGCGGGCAGGCGGTTCCCCGCGCGCCACGTACACGGCGGCGGCCAGGTCCCCGGTGACGTTGAGTGTGGTGCGGCACATGTCCAGGAAGCGGTCCACGCCGAGGACGAGCCCCAGGCCCTCCACCGGAATCTTGAACATGCCCAGAATCATCGCGATGACCGGGATGGAGCCCGCGGGCACGCCGGCGGTGCCGATGCCGGCCAGGATGCAGATGAACATGATGAGCGCCTGCTGCCGCAGGTCCAGGGGCACGCCGTATACCTGCGCGAGGAAGAGCACGGTGACGCCCTCGAAGAGCGCGGTGCCGTTCTGGTTCATCGCCGAGCCGGCGGTCAGCACGAAGCGCGACACGTTGGGCGGAAGCTTGAGGTTCTCCTCGGCGACCTTGAGCGCGGTGGGCAGCGTGGCGCTGGAGGAGGACGTGGAGAAGGCGGTGACGATGGCCAGGCGGCTGTCGCGGAAGAACTCGATGGGGTTGCGCCCACCGAGGAAGCGCACCGACAGCGAGTAGACGATGAACATGTGGATGGCGAGCGCGAGCAGCACCGTGCCCACGTACGCGGCGAGCTGCCCGAGGATGCCCAGGCCCAGCTTCGCCGTCATGGCGAACAGCAGCGCGGCCACGCCGAAGGGCGCCAATTTCAGCACCCCGTCGATGAGCTTCATCATCACGTCGTAGAGGCCCTGGATGGTGTCGCGCAGGTGCCGCACGGGCTCGCCGGGGGTGAGGGCCACGCCCAGTCCGAAGATGAGCGAGAAGACGATGAGGCCAATCATGTCTCCGTCGGCCGCGGCCTTCAGGGGGTTGGTGGGCACCATGGACATCAGCACCGCGCCGAAGGACGTGTCGGACGGGGGCGGCGCCGCCTTGATTTGAGTGCCGCTTCGAGCGAGCGCGAGGGCCTCTTCGCTGAGGCCCACGCCGGGCTGGATGAGGTTGACGAGCACCAGGCCGATGAGGACGGAGATGGTGGACAGGACGACGGTGTAGCCCAGCGTGCGGACGCCCAGGCGGCCCACCTGCTTCAGGTCGAGCTCCGCGACGCCCATGACGAGCGCGGCGAAGAGCAGCGGCACCACGAGCATGAGCAGCAGGCGGATGAAGATCTGCCCCACGGGGGACGCCACGTTGGTGACGGTCCAGTCCAGCCAGGGGGCACCGCCGGCGAGCGCGTTGGCGGCGAGTCCCGCCACCGTGCCGGTGACGATGCCGATGAGCATCTTGTGGTGAGCCTTCATCGAGCAGCCTCTCCGCGTGCCTCCGGCAGGAGGGCAATGGGGCGCGCAGCCTACCGGCAAAGGAAGGTGGCGCCCACCCTTCGCATGGGACAAAGCTGCGGTCTCCCGTGGAAACCCTCGTCCAGCTCACTGAAGGCGCCGTGTCCCCTCCCCTCTTCCGGCGCCTGTTGCGGCGGCTGGGCGTGCTCGGCCGCGAGCGACTGAAGGACACCTACCAGACGACGTTCTGGTACGACTTCGGGCCACCGACCAACGTGGTGGAGGACGTCATCTCCAGCTTGCGGCCCCAGGTCGCCGGGAAGCGGCGCATCGCCGGGGTGGAGTGGTGGCTGTCGAGGATGTATCCGACGGACGTGCGCGTGGACTTCCACCAGGACCGGGACGAGAAGCTCGCGCTGCGCACGGGGAAGCTGGTGCATCCGCGCATCAGCAGCGTGTTGTTCCTCAACCGGGTGCGCGGCGGAGCGCTGGTGGTGACGCGAGAGAAGCCGGACGAGGCGAATCCGTCGCTCGCGCCCTCGCGCATGGACACCGCGGACCTGGTGACGCCGCGCCCCAACCGGCTGGTGCTGTTCGACGGCACGCTGACGCACGGGGTGCTGGACGCGGAGAACCAGATTCCGGAGGGGAAGCTGCCGGGGCGCTCGCGGCTGAGGCGCACGCTGGTGATGAACTGGTGGGGACACCGGCCCACGGACGTGCCGCGCTGGTCGGAGACGCGGCTCTACCGGGCGCTGGGGGGCTGAGGGAAGGCTGCGGCCGTCTCGCGCAGACGGTGGGTGACGCGTTCGGCCCACTCGGGCTCGATTTCCAGGCACGCGGGCTGGCGGCCCAGACGCAGGGCGGCGGCGGGCATGGAGCCACTTCCGGCGAAGGGGTCCAGCACGGTGTCGCCGGGGCGGCTGTACGTGCGCACGAGCGGCTCGACCACGGAGAAGGGCTTGTGGTGGGGGTGGCTGCCCCAGCGCGCGGCGTCGCCGTCATCGTCATAGCCGCCGACGACGGCCCAGACGGTGGGCATGTCACCGGGGGCGAGCACGGGCTCGGGGGTGCGGGCGATGACGAGGGCGACCTCGTAGACGCGCAGGGTCTGCTCGTTGGCGTTCTTGTCGGTGGTGCGCTTGCCCCAGGTGAACTCGCCGCGCAGGTGGGGATAGCCCAGGGCCCTGGCGGCGGTGACGATGGGCTCCTTGCCGAGCAGGTTGGTCCAGATGACGAGAGGGGCGTCCGGGGTGAGGTGGGCCAGGGCGCGGGAGAGCCAGGCCTCGGAGAAGGCGCGGTAGTCGCGCACAGTCTCGAAGCGGACGATGGGGTTCTGGTCGATCTTCTTGTGGGCGCGTGGGTCTCTCAGGTCGCCGCCCTTGCGACGCCGGGTGAGCAGGCAATAGGGAGGGTCGGTGAGCAGGAGCGAGGCGCGGCGGTCGCCCAGGGCGGCGCGGTAGCCCTCGGGCTCGCGAGAGTCGGCGCGGATGCAGCGGAGGGCGTCGGAAGGGAGCGGGGAAGTCATCGTCCGGGACGGCACCCTACACGGAGGGCAGCGAGGCTCAAGGCCCGACGTGTGGGCCCCGCCTCCAGGTAGCATGCGAAGCCGGTACGGGAGGGGTCTCCGAATGCTGCGTCCGGGTACGACGGTCCCATGGCTGCTCCTCATGCTGGGATGCGGAGCCTCCGGGCCAGCCAGGCAGGGACGGTCCGGCACCTATGCCCAGGCCCTCGACTCGGCGACGTCCGCCTGCGAGCAGAACCCCGCCTACTGCGCCGCGACGGCGGGGCAGGAGCGCATCGTTCCGCTCGCCGTACGGGCCGCGCAGGTATCCGCGGCGGGTAAATCGTGGATGGAAATCGAGACTCTCGTCGAGACAGGGATCCGCGAACGCCTCATCGACTGCGCGAGGAGGGCTGACGCCGAGGTGAACCGCGAGGAGTTTGGAGGGCGGAGCCCGACCCGTGCCGACTGTGAGAAGGTCGTGGGCGGGACGAAGGAGAATCCCGTCACGGGCGCGATGATGCTGGGACGCAAGAAGCACGCACTCGCGCTCGACTGTGCCGAAGCAGCTCTCGGACAGAGCCTTCCCGCCCGCTTCCTGCGTGAGCAGCGCTACCGGAGAGGGACTCGTTCCCAAGAGCCGGAGCTGGTCACCCATCAAAAAGAACTGGACCTCCTGCGCGCGGGTGCGAGCAAGGCCCTGGAAGGAACGGTGGTGCCCGACCTCATCCTCCACACAGGCAACCCGGTTCAGGTCCAGCGGGTCTACGATTTCAAGTTCCCCTGCCCCGACACCAATCCCCCCGTATGGAGACAGTCGCCGCCAGGCAATCCACTCCGGGCCCGGCACCAGGGCGACGCGTACCGAATGACGTTTGGTACGACTCCCGTACTGGTGACGCCCAGAGGCATGTTCCCATGAGCGAGCACTTCCCTCACCTTCGCATTGAGTCGGACGAGCAGGGCTACCTCGTCCTCCGCGACGGACTCACCTTCTGCTTCTATTTCCACCGCGCTCATGAAGGGCTCGGGCCCGCCATCCTTCAAGCGCTGGAGCGCTTCCAACGAGCACTGCCCCCACAGACGCTGACCCTCCAGCCCGACTCGGAAGGATATTGGAGGACCCTGAAGCCCTCGGACTGGGAGCACATCCAGCGCAGCCTTCTTCAGGACGAATGGCCCCAGGTCACCCTCATCAGTGATTCCAAGGGCGTTCCCGAGTTCTCCTTCAGTTACTCAGGAGTCCCGATGGACGTCACCACGAGAGGTGATTCCATCGGTCGGTCCTGCGTCGCTACCTTCAGCCTGCCAACGGAGTATCTCGAACAGCAGGGTCCCGAGAGTGTCCGTGAGCTGGCGTTGGAAATCGCCGCGTCGCTCCCGTTCACCTCCGGCTACGCGAGCCTCTGCTTCAACGCCCTGATGGACCTCATTGGTGTTCGCCAACGCGTGCGTGAGCTGGCTTTCAGCTATCCCGGTATGGAGATCATCGACGACTCCGTCAGCCAGGACATCGGCTCGCGGGTACGCGGGGCACACTGGCTGACGTTCTTGGGACAACCTCTGCTGAGCGCGCTCGGAGGTGCAAGCAAACTCCGCGCGCGACTTTCGACATCTGGAACCCAGGTACTGGAGTTGGATGGCGAGCGTGCCGTCGTCTCCCTGGGAACGTGGCCCGAGGCGGGGGACTCGACACGAGGTGCGACACTACCGGCCTATCGCGAACTCGCCCGCATCCTGGAGCCGTGGCTCTACCACCGCGACTCGGACACGCTCTACGACCCAGACTTCCCACCCGAGGAGCAGCTTCGATGGGAGCGCCGCTTCCTCGACTGAGAATGCCTCGGGGCAGTCACTTCAACGAAAGCCCTTCCAGCGTCACCGTGCGCCCCTTCGCGTCCCACAGCTTGAGCACATAGTGACCCGGATCCAGGTCGGTGGTGTGGTCCACGCGGACCACCAGGGCCTGCGCCACATCCTCACGCAAGGGAGCCGTCTGCCAGTGGGCTAGGACCTTGTGGCTTCGCCCACGCGCATCCGTGAGCGAGGCCCCTGTCGCCACCCATCCCGTGCCCCCTGTCAGCGCTCGCAAATCCACGCGAATCGCCCGCCAGCGCATCTGATGCGTCACGAACCGTGATTGCGAGACACTGACCTCGGGATGGGCCACCACCTTCGTGGGAGTCAGAGGCCTGACTGCGATCTCCTCGGGGTTCTCCAGCGCCGCCACGAGCGACTCGACCCCTCCCGACGACCGACCCTCCAACTGAAGCCTGTCCAACTCAAGCCGGGCCAGCGACAGACGACCCTTCAGCTCCTCCACCTCCTGCCGGTAGGACTCCACCGAACGAGCACGGCGATAGACCTCCACCTGGGGTTCACCCAGCACCGCATCCACCACCAGCACGAACGTCACCTGCTCCGGCGCCGCGCCGTCCCGAAAACGCAGCCCCAGGCGCAGCCGCTCACCCTCCCGGAGCGCACTCGACGGAACGAGCGCGAGGTGGTCATCGGAGATTCCCAGTCGCTGGAAGCGCTCACGCCCCTCCAAGGAGAGTTCGTCCGGCAGGATGCGCGCGTCGAAGAAGAACGTCGTGGAGCGCCCCGGAGCGATGCGAATCTCGGGGGCAGGCACACGCGGCTCCGCTCCCACTTCGATTCGACGCACGGGGGCCAACTCCCCCCCCAGGGCGACCATCATTCCCCACGCGACCACGAGGACTGAAGACGCGGCAGGCAAATCACAACCTTCCCAGGTATCTCGTCGCGGTGACCGTCAACTGGGGCTCCGTCAGCTTCAGCTCCGGGGTACTCGACGGGTCGTAGGGGATGCCCAATTCCTTACGGCCGTGCCAGGTGAGCTGGAGGCACAAGGGGACGCGCCTGCCATCGGGGAGTTCGGCCTCCGTGAACCAACCGAAGTAGCGCTCCTTCCCATGGAAGAGAGTGCCCTGGAACCGGGTGCCCACGGGAAAGGCGATGGGATCTCCGGCATCGTCGACAACGCCGCCATAGCCCAGGATGGGCTTCTCCGCGGCGTAGGCGGTGATGGGCCCTTCTGGCGGGACCGGTATCAGCCGTCGCCCATCGAAGCGAGGGATGAGCCAGAGTCTCCCGTCGGTCACAACGCTGGGTAGCTTCCAGCCCATCTTCGTCATGACCTCGATGGTCGACTGCGAGCATTCCTGCTCCGGAGACGTCGTCCGGACCTGAGGCGCCCCCCCGGCACAAGCTCCCGCGAGGCATGCGACCGCCGCTGTCTTTCCCAGGGTGCTGCTCACGGATGAGCGCTTCCTCGCGGAGGGTGACACCTCAGGGGTGGCCTCCACGGCGCGCTCGACCTTCAGGACGGGCGCCTGCAAGGGAGCCTCGGGAGTCACCGCGACAACGCGAGGCGGCGACGAAGAAGCGGCTGTAACAGGGGTGTGAGGGGGACGACTCGTCACGACGGAACTTCCTTTCTCAGCAGGGGGTGGAGGGGGGACGACCGCCTGCATGGAACTCGGGGAGGGCTCGCGGCGGGCGAGGCCCACCGCCGCGAAGCAGATGACGAGGAGCGCGACGACTCCGACTCCTATCGTCCAGCCGCGCGACCTTCGCGCCGGAGTCCGCTCGGCCCGCGGTGACTCCACCGGGGCGACAACTTCCGAGCCCGCGGAAACCGGGTCCTCGACGAGAGGCGCGACCAGGAGCGCTTCGGCGACGGACTCGTCAGGTGGCCGCGACTCCTCGGGCTCCGGCGTGTGCGGGTGGGACTCCGACGAGCGCACCAGTTCGGGCACCATGCGCACCCGAGGCGTGTCGGCCTCCACGTCACGAGGAGACTCAGGGTCCGGAGGTCGGTCCAGCGACACCTTCCACGCCGGCTGTCGCTTCTCCTTCGCGACCTCCCAGAGCGCCTGCAACAGCGCCTCCGTGCCCGCGTAGCGCTCCTCGGGGCGCTTGGCCAACAACCGCAGCGCGATGTCTCCCAGCGCGGGAGGCACCTTGGGATTGACGACATGCGGAGCCCGGGGCGTCACCGTCTCGATGGCCGGCAAGAGCCGGTCGTACGGGAGCCTCGGGTCGAACGCGTAGCCATCCGTCAGCGACTCGTACAGGAGCGCGCCCAGCGCATAGAGGTCGCCGGGGATTCCCGCGTCGAACCGCGCGCCCTGCTCCCACTGGCCCTCACGCAGGAAGGCCACGCACTCGGGCGGCAAGAGGTGCGGCGAGGCCGGCGCCACGCCCACCGTCAGCGTCGTCGCGCCCGGCATCCGCACCGTGCCCAGGTCGATGAGGAACGGGCGCTCGTCCTCGCGGCGGATGAGCAGGTTGTCGCCCTTCACGTCGCGGTGGTGCAACCCGCGCCGATGCAGGTCCGACACCGCGCGCACCACCTCCGTGAACACGGACAAGAGGTGCGCCGCCGACGGCTTCACCCGCCAGCGCCACTCATGGAAGGTCTCTCCGTCGATGAAGTCGGTGACGAAGAACAGGTAGCCCTCGGGCGGCTCCGGCCAGCGGTCCACCGCGTGGACGCGGGGCAGGTTCGGATGGGGCGCGCAGGCCAGCAGCGTGGCCACCTCGTGCGACAGCCGACCGTTGACGTCCTCCTCCTCGGACACCTGGGGCCCGGCGGGACGCAGCGCCATCTTCATCGTGTAGAAGCGCCCTCCCCGCTCGACCTTGAACACACGGCCGAAGCCTCCCGCACCCAGCGAGGCCACCACATTCCAGGGCCCCACCACACTGCCCGGCGAGAGCTGGTCCGGATGGAACGGCGGAGACCTCACGGCGACGACCCCTCCCGCGAAGACCCGCCTTCCTCGAAACTCCCCAGCCCATGCGCGCCAGAGCCCGCGGACGCCCACGCCTCAATGCGCGCGGCACCCCGCGGAACGAGGGGCTCGGTGACCACCCAGGGAACGGGGTTGAGCAAGGGTAACCTCCAGGGTTGACCCTAGCCTTTCTTCAGGGACTGTCACGATTTTTCCCACCCGGCAGGTGGGTAGGCTCCGGCGCGGGGAACCCAACGTCACCCGTTGGCTCCGGGCCATCCTCCCCGCTCAGTCCGAGTCGTGCTCGAGCGCGTCCACCTCGTCGCTCGCGGCCACCGTGAGCGCGGCCTCCGCCCAGCGCCCGCGCAGCCGGGACTCGGAGGCCAGCGCCTCCTCCCAGGACGGGCCATCCGGAAGCAGCCGCGTCGACTGCGTCAGGACCAGCCGCTCCAGCGCCAGCTCCTCGCACAGCGCCCGCAGCCCCTCCGCATCCAGGCCATTCGAGACCAGCCACGCGTCGCGCTTGCGCACCGGCACCGCACGCTCGCGCCACCACCCGGCCTCCGCCTCCGCCACCTCGTCGGCCGTGGGTGACAGCCCCATCGTCCGGGCCCAACCCGCGAGCAGCGCCCGTCGCAGCCCCGCCTCCGCCAGCGCCCGCGCGTCGGGGGCCTGACTCAGCACCTCCAGCACCTGCCCCGAGGGCACGACGGCGTCGGGGAGCCGGGTCACGTCCTCCACCAGGCGTCGCCGCCGCACCAGGGACGAGGGAGACCGCCGGGTCCCCGGCACGGAGGGTGCTCGCGAGGCCACCCACTGCGCGGCGGCCAGGATGCAGGCGCGCGCGTCCTGTCGCTTCAAGTCCTCCACGCCCTTCGAGAACCAGCGCTCCCAGGCGTCCCGCGTGGCCTCCGACCACCCTTCCCGCGCGCGCTCCATCAACCGGGACCACGTGCGCTCCTGGTAGAAGAACGCGCTCGCCACGTCCACCAGGCCCCGGGCCAGGCGCGCATTCAGCACGCCCGCTTCCCGAGCCCGCTCCGCGACATGCCGGACGTTGACGAGCGGCACGGTGAGCGGCCTCCAGCCGTGCTCCGAGTCCGCGTGCAGCAGCGCCACCTCCGCGTCGTCGGAAATCACGCCGTCGCGATACCACTCGAAGATGCGCCCGACGCCCACCATGCCATGGGGCGCCAGCTCCACCGCGCGCAGCGCGCCCATGCTGGAGCCGCCGAAGACGGCCACCCCTGCCTCCAGCGCGGCCAGCAGCTCGTGGTGCCACACCGACGGCTGCGCCTCGAAGACGCCATCCACCAGCGCTATCGCACGGGGCCTGGCACCGAGCGCGCGCCACACATCGCCCTGTCGGGCCGGGGGCAACACCACACAGGGGGCCAGCTTCCGCGCCTCCTCCGCGGGCAGCGAGGGCCCCAGGAAGACCACCAGTTCCTCCGCGCGCCGCTTCATAGGAGCTCCGAGATGAGCATGCCCGGCACCACCACCCGCCGCACGTGCAAGCCGGGCACGGGCGCGTCCAGCTCCACCGAGGCCACGCGAGCAAACCCCGCGCGCTTCAACCGCGTCAGCACCCGCCGCACGGCCACGTCGGCCGGCCCCCTGGCCACCGCGCCCAGGTCCGGCAGCTCTCCGGCCCGTCGCCGCGCGCGCACTCCCGCGCAGGCCTCCGCGAAGTCCCGAGCCGCCTGTCGGTCCACCGACGCCACGTCCTCGCGCGCGCCGTGGATGTCCGTCAGGCGCGACTGCGCCGCCTCCAGCAAGGCCTTCAACAGCGCGGTGTCACGCTCCAGTGCGCACGCATATCCCGCCGTGAGCGGCACGGGCCCGTCCTCCTGGTCCACCAGGACCGCCGCGCCCACGGGCAGGCCCACCGCGCCCGGCGTGCGCGCGGATGGCGTGGCATCGAACAGGTACACCGCGAAGCCACGCTCCCTCAGACGCTCGGCCAGCGCCGCCGTCCGAGGCACGGCCTTCTCCAGCTCCGCCGTCCGCAGCATGCGTCCCCGCACGGTCTCCTCGGTCCACCCCTCCGGAAACACCCGAGCGAGCTGATCTCTTTCAGTGGCCTCCAGCAGCGCGTGCAGCAGCGCTCGCGCCGCCTCCGGATGCGCGCCGGAGCCGTTGCTCGTCCATGCCGCCGCCACCGGCCCCAGCGAGGGGCCTCCCGGGGGCGTCACATGGACACCTTGGGCGGGCACCCAGACCGCCTGGCCCGAGCCCAGCTCCGTCGCCTCGCGCCACGCACACCGCACCCCGTCTGCCCACAGGCGGGGTTCCACGAGCGCACCGGCCGAGCCCAGCGAGTCCGCGCCCCACAGCGTCCCGAGCCGGCCCTCCAGTTCGGCGCGAGAACCCCAGGTGAGCCGCCCTGGCACCACCGTCTCCGCCGCCCACAGCTCCGCGGTCTCGAACAGCGCGCCCCACGCGGCCTCGTCCGGGGTGAGCCCCTTGCCGTTGCACACCTGGAGCACGTGCCCGCCCGGGCGCACCGCGCACGCCACCTCCACACCCGTGCGGTCCAGCCCGGTGACGCGCGCCACCCGCGTCACCCCCATGGCCCGGGCCAGCCGGGACGACGTCATTCGCTCGAAGGACACACCCGGCGGATAGCACTTCGGCCGGGAACGGTCAGCAGCGACGCGTGAAGCCCTGTCACCCGCGGCGGCGCGGAGACCCGCGGCGGACCGGGCCTTAATCGGACTTAATTCCGCTTAATCCCTGGCGGATGAAGACGTCTGGGATAAGGCGCCCACTCGCCGGACGCGACTGGCTTCGCCAGGGCAGACACCCGGTGGACGGCGAGCTGACACACAACCGATGGAGTCGAACCATGTCGAAGCACTTCGTGCGTTCGTTGTTCCTGGGGGCGGTGGTGGCATGCGTGAGCGCTTGCGGCGGCGCGGAGACCGAGCCGCGAGAAGCAGAAGTCGTCGTGGATGACGTGGAGCAACGGGCGTGTGCCATGGGCACGTTCCAGAACAATTGTCGTGACTGGGGCGCGGGTGGTTACTCGGACCCCGCCTGCACTGGCGGCACGTACCGATGGAAGTTCTGGGCCTGCAAGCAGTACCAGGCTGGCACCCAGAAGTACCGCCAGGAGTGCGGCACCGAGCAGTACGTCTGCGGGAGCAGCGCGACGAGCCGCCCGTCCTCGAGCGTTTCGGCGTGCGTCCAGAACTGCTAGCCGTCTGACTCGCCGCCGGGCGGAGCAGTCCCTCCGCCCGGCCTGCCACTCAGCTCCGACAGCTCCATCAGTGGCACTCCTCATCACCTCCGCGCCTACACACGCCCCTCAGCGGCGTTCCTCGCCGTCGGATGTTCTTCGCGGAATTCGCTATCATGCTGGCGCCGTACAGACATGAATGCTTCTCCGGGAGGTCACGTGCGAAGAGTGCCTTTGAGGGGTGTCTCGTTCCTGGTGGCGAGTCTGGTGATGGGCTGCGGTGGCGTGGCGGCGGAGGAGTCAGCACCCGCTGATTCCTCACAGGAGCAGTCGCTCGCGCCGAGCTGTCCCACGGGTTACACGGATGTCTATCTCTGGGCCTGCAAGCGACTGGCGGCCCACGCGCCTCCCTGCAACTACGGCGGGCCCGGGCACTACAACGTCCTGCATCTGTATTGTCAGTCGGGCACGGAGTTCTACGACGCGGGACCCACGGGCGACTACGCCTGTGGGGATTGCTTCTAGAGCGAGTGGAGCGCGGACGGGCCCGTGTCGTCTCCGGGCCCGTCGGCTCCGGTGGAGATGCTTTCGCGCGAGGAATACCCCTCCACGGACGGCGCTCAATCGAGGCTGCGCCACGAATCCACTGGCAGCCGCGGCCTGCCACTCGCACGCGCCAGGGAGGGCACGAATGGAAACTCGCCCACCAGGGGCAGCCCCGCATGTTCAGCCAGCGTCATCAACGCCAGTCCCTCGACCGACACCTGCGCGACCGTGGCCCAGCGCTCCTCGGAGATCTTCTCCCGCTGCAGGAGGCGGTCCTGACGGGCCCGCTCCGCGACAAGGAACGTCTCCAATCCCCGCGCCACTTCTTCCCCATCTCCCTTCAGGAGGGCGTGGCAGAGCGGGAGGCGGAGGTCCTCCGAGCCCTGCAGCACCTGCTCGTAATCCGCCAGGAGTTCCACCAACCGCGCATCCGTCTCCCCGAGGAAGAAACGACTCATCAGGAAATGGACGTAGAGAAAGTCCTCTTTGTACTCCATCCCTTGTTGCCAGGTGCGTCTGGCGCGTCTGGCAATCTCCCGGGCGCCATCGAGGTCCTGAGCGGCCAGGGCGTCGAAGAACGGCGCCGAGCGGCTCGTCACCCACTGGGACTCTGGCACCTTCTCCATGAGCGACAGGTAGGCGCGGCCACTCTTGTAGAGGCACGCATGCAGCGCCTCCGCATCACCGTAGAGGAGGAAGCGACCAATCCCGCGAATCCGATAGTTCTCGCAGAAGGTCAAGACCTGCTGAAGACTCGCCTTCGCATCCAGGGCCTTCAACAACTCCGCGTTGTCGGACCGGGCATTGCTGACAAACACCTGGAGGAACTTGGAAGACATGCGGCTCAGGCCTCCGCGCTGACGACGAATGCACCGACCCAGCCATGCTCCGAGCTGGATACCACCAGGCTTCGGGAACTGGACGCGTACTTGCGAAGAAATGACCGGACCGCCACGCAGAGGGCCACGGCACCACTCGCGGCGCCGGTATCCCCCAGGGAGGTGCCGGAGATGACCAGGCGATGAGACTCATCCAATTGGTCGCCGAGCCTCACGCGTGCGTGGCCCCATTCCGAGGCCCGCCAGACCTCGCCATTGAGGTCGCTGATGATGTCTCCCTGGAAGGCGCCCGTGGGCCCCGGCGCCTTCGTGAGCACGTCGACGATGGTGTCCGCCAGCACCTGCCCGACCCTCGGCCGCTGGGTCACGAACGGGTCGTGCTCCTGTCCCACCGAGACGGCGCTCACGGAGGCCTGGGGCGTGATGCCCCTCCTGCGCGCGGACAGGGGGGACTCCACCAGGATGCATGCCGCGGCCTCGCCCGGCATCAAGCCGACGGGCGCGTCTGGAGACTTCAACCTCCGGTGAGACTGCAGCCACTCCAGGCTGAGCATGTCCAGATAGGAGTCCATGGCCACGATGAGGAAGCGCTCGACGGCGGAGCGGGACAGCTGCCGCGAGGCATACTGGAGCGCCGCCGCCATGCCCGCGTGTCCCTGGTGGATGGCGTGACAGTCGCTGACGAGCGGAAGCTCCAGGGCCTTCTTCAGTTGCAGGCAGAAGGTACTCGTCAACACGTCGGGCCTCAGCTGGCGTGCCTCCATGAAGCGGGACTCATCCAAGACAGGCCCCACCCAGATGAGTCCCGTCCGCCGCCAGAAGTCCGAGTCCTCGCGACCCGGCACCTGCCCGAGCGACAGCAGGTCGTCCACCCCTCCTCGCGCGAGTCGAATCCACCTGCCCACGGGCCCGAACCCGTCGGTGAAGCCTTGGATGGGATGGCCCATCACCGGCACGCGCTCCTGACTCTCCTCGTCGAGGACGGGGAAGTAGACGAGTTGCCGGGGCCGCGTGAGGCCCGCCCGGAGCGACGCGCAGGCCTGGACGACGTCCAGCCCCACGCTGGTGACCATTCCCAGTCCTGTAATCGAGAGCACCACGCATGCCTCCCAGGCCGCCCCCGGGCCGTCAGCCCTGTCCCGACAAGCGGAGCGGTGTCAGCAGGACGTTGGTGAACCCCCGCGCCTCGACGGCCTGGACGAAGCGCTCATCCACGACATATTTGCTGGGCTTCTTGTCGATCCGGAACAGCGCGGCGGCCTGCCCCACCTTCTTGTCATCCAGCACGAACTCCGCGATGTCGATGACACTCCCTTCTTCACCATAGGTAACGCCACTGGCCTGCTCGTCGAGACAGTCCAGCGCACCGATGGGATTGATGATGAAGTAATCCTTGCTGTAGAGCCGCTCGCGGTGGTCATACAAGTCGAAGGGGAGATATTCGATATCGCAGCCCGCGCAGAGCTGCTCGAACACCGTCTTCACCTCGGATGAGGCGATGAGGTAGTTCTCCGTGTTCCCCAGCACGGAAGAGAGCTTGATGCCTGGGTTCTCTTCGCGCAGGAAGATCTTGGCCTCCGCGGGGTAGAAAGCCTTGGCTGGCCGGCCCTTGGTCATCAGGAAACGGCGCAGGCCAATCCCCTTGGGAGGATCATCAATCAGGCAAAGATCGCGGTCGTTGAGGTCTCCGACCGTCGACAACAGGAAATACTTCATTCACTTCCCTCCGGGGTGAGCACCACCGTGTCTCAACTGGCGCTCTGCTGCTTGAAAAGTTCCTTCGCCATATGGTCGAGCGCGTCCACCCCGTCCTCGCCGGCCTGCTTGATGGACCCATAGAGGCGATTGGACAGGGCAATGAGCTTGTCCTTGAAGTCCTTGTACTTGGGGGCCTCGTGATCGACCAGGTCCTCGAGGTTGTCGGCGAGCATCGCCTTCAGCTCGCTCTTGACATGATCACTGTAGACACCGTGATACATCTTGGGCAGCGTCCGGTGTCGGGGCAGGCGCATGACCCGCGCGACGGTCGCGTCGAGGGGGAGCATGATCATGTTGTCCATATGGTTGAGATTGTAGCCCGCGGTGAGCAGCCCACCCCGGACCACCGTGACCAGCTCCGGCGAGCCCCCTTCATCCGGGTTGCCCAGGTAGTCGCTGATGGTGGTGCTCAGGGTCGAATTCGGGATGACGTGATGCGCCTCGTGGAAGTAGGGCACGTCGCAGTGGGTGTCGAAGTTCCCGGCCTTGACGTCCCAATCTCCCTTCTGGGGCTTGCCGGCTTCCGCCTCGCGCCCCTGGAAGAAGACCTGGATTGTGCCCGGCATGTCCTTGTAGCGAGGCCAGTTATACAGCCCGTCGTCACTCTGGGCCTTCTTCGTGGCCTGCCAGATGTGGCTGCAGGAGTTGTTCGGCTTGCGGGACTCGTGTCGATTCAGACACTTCCCGCCTTCCGTGCCACCCGCGGTGTGGTGGTCGAGCTTGTTTTCGATATCTCGTGTGTGTCTTTCCTCGGACATGACGCACCCTCCACGAAATCAGGCTTTCCCTGCATCCATCATCGCGAAAGCTCAGGGAAACGACAAGGTCGACCTGGACTCTCAGTGAAGTAGCCCCTGGAGAGGACGGCGTCCTCGGTTCCGCGCCCTGGGACCAGCGTGGGCGCCCATCGGAGCGCGCCCTCCCGGACCCGGCCCGCGGCAGCCCGCCCCACTGTCAGGCCTGACTGCTAATACTACTTTATCGCGACTTCACCAGCACGACCCGAGTCGGCCGGAACGGCTTACTCCGCGCAGCAGGCCCTATCACCCAGGAGCATGAGTCCATGCGCTGTCCTGTCACGGATTGGTATCGCAGTCCCATCGCCTTCGCTGTCACGCTCACCCTCTTCTCGACGGGGGCACTCGCCCGCCCGAGGAGTCCCCCGCCCGCCGAGTCTTCCTGGAAGTCCCACGGGCTGGAACACACCCATCAACGCATCCGGCCCGACCAGCGTGAGCCGGATGTCTCCCCCGAGGAACTGCACCGGGAGCATATTCCTGTCGCACTTTCGCGGGCCCTGCTGGTCGCCTGTGACACGGCGGCCTTCGCATCGGCCAGTGGCACCGGGCTCGTCACGCTGGTGAAGGGCTCCACGGCGGAGTGTCTCAACACGCTGTTCGGTGTCACGGGAACGCAGGCCGGCCAGGTCTTCGCCGAGAGCAAGATGGTCACCGTCGCCAATGCGCTCACGGTCAACGCCCAACAGTACGTGGGCAACAACACCGCCCAGATGCTCCAGCTCATCCTGTTCCTGCGCGCCGGCTACTACGTGCAGTTCTACCAGTCGGGCTCGGTGGGCAGCTACGGCACCACGCTGCGCAACGCCATCCGCCCGGCGCTCGCGGCCTTCGTCGCCAACAGCCACTTCACGGACAACAACGACGCGCACGGCGCGGTGCTGCAGGAGTTCGTCACCCTCATCGACAGCGCGGGAGAGACCGCCTGGCACATGGGCACCCTCCGGGGCCTGCTGGACCGCTTCAATGACACCACCGTGGCCTCCACATACATGCGCGGCGCCACCAACAGCGTCTTCAACGGCATCTACCGGGGGCAATTCAACACGGACTTCGTCGCGGCCGTGCGGGCGGACATGTCCCTCATCGACTCGCTCGACTCCTTCATCACCCGCACCGAGCACCTGCTGGCCACGTCCAACCAGTACCTCACCGTCAACGCGGCGCGAGAGATGGCTCGCTTCGTCCAGCACTCCGGAACCCTCCAGAACAAGACGCGCCCCCTGGTGAAGGCGGTCATCGACAACCACTCGATGACGGGCCCCACCGCGGGCCTCTGGGTGGGCTCGGCGGAGATGGTCGAGTTCTACGATGGAGCCAACTGCGCCTACTACGGTGTCTGCGACTTCCGGCGGACGCTGGAGCAGACGGTGCTCGGCATCACCCATACGTGTGGCCCCACGCTGCGCATGCGCGTGCAGGACATGACGGCCCCACAGCTCACGCAGAGCTGTGACCAGGTCGCCACGCAGGAGACCTCCTTCCACGATACGCTGAAGACAAACCGTGTGCCCGTGGCGAGCGACAACAACACGTCCCTGGAGATGGTCGTCTTCGACAGCAGGTTCGACTACCAGACGTACGGCGGCGTGTTGTTCGGCATCAACACCAACAATGGCGGCATGTACCTGGAGGGAAACCCCGCCGCCTCCGGCAATCAGGCCCGCTTCATCGCCTACGAGGCGGAGTGGCTGCGGCCCGCCTTTGAAATCTGGAACCTGCGGCACGAGTACATCCACTACCTGGACGGCCGCTTCAACATGAAGGGAGACTTCACCACGAGCATCAGCCAGCCCACCGTCTGGTGGATCGAGGGCCTGGCTGAGTACATCTCAAAGAAAAACGACAACGCCAGCGCGGTGGCCCTGGGCCGGGGCAAGACCTTCCAGCTCAGCCAGATCCTGCGCAATGACTACAACAGCAGCACCGACCGCGTGTACTCGTGGGGCTATCTGGCGACGCGCTTCATGTTCGAGCGACACTCAGACCAGGTGGACACCTTCGTCGAACAGTTCCGCGCGGGCAACTACAGCACCTATCGCCAGTCCCTGGACGCATTGGGCACGGCGAACGACGTGGAGTTCCACCAGTGGATCGACTGCGTCGCGACGGCCACGGACCCGAGCATCTGCATCCCACCCGGCTCCGGACCCGGCCCCACTCCGCCCTGCACGGCTTCCAACCCCATGGGACTGGACAACGGCTGCTATCGGGGCCCGCTCGCCTCCACCGGCAGCGTGCACTACTTCTATCTCTACGTGCCCCCCGGAGCGAGCAACCTGCGCCTCAAGGCAAGCGGCGGCACCGGCAACGCGGACCTGTACGCCCGCGCCGGCACGTGGCCCACGACGACGGTGTACGACTACCGGCCCTACCTCCCGGGCAATGACGAGACGGTGGAGATCGCCTCCCCCGCGACCGGAGGCTATTACTACCTCATGCTCGTGGCCCGCCCGGCCTACGCAGACGTGAAGTTGGAGGCCCACTTCGACAGGGCGCCCTGACGAGGAAAGGACAGACTCCCGGGTGGGCGTGAAGCCACCTGGGAGTCCCTCCAGCCGCAGCACGCCTGGGCGCGGGAAGTCACCGAGGCGTAAAAGGTGCGCGAGGACGATGGCGCAGGAGACGGCTCGCCATCTCATCTGGCACGGACGAGGGGGCTCCTTCATCAATGTCTCATCCATCCTCGGCAGCGTGGTGCAGGGAGGACTGCCCGCGTAGTGCGCCTCGAAGGCGGGCGTCAATCACCTGACCTGTGCACTCGCCATCGACCTGGCGCCCCACGGCATCCGGGTCAACGCGCTGGCGCCCGGCTACTTCGAGACGAATATCAACCGGGAGTTCCTCGCCACCGCGGAGGGCCGGGCCATGGTGGACCAGCCACCTCGAGGAGCTGGATGAGCCCCTGTTGCTGCTCGCCTCGGAGTCCTCTCGCTACATGATGGGGAGCGTGCTCACCGTGGATGGTGGTTACACCAACGTCTCCGCGGCATAGGGGCGAGTGGCTCCCCGCGCCGCAACGCTCACTTCGCGCCGGGCACCGCCCGCGCGACGAGCATGGAGCGGTAGGTCGCCCGGTATGCCCAGGCCAGATAGAGGTGGAGGGCCAGGACGACGACGGTCATCACGATGCCGGTCGGGGCGAGGAAGGCATGGAATGCGACGATGTTGACGACGACGGGCGCGAGGAGGGCCAGCGCCAGCGGCACGAAGCGGTTCGTCAGCAGCAGCAAGCCCACGAGCACCTCGGTGCCCTTGATGAGCGGCATCATGTAACCCGACTTCATGAACGCCATGCTGAGCGCCATGGCGCCTTCGGGAATGGGCTCGGAAGGCGGCGGGATGAAGTTCAGGAAGCCGTTCAGCCCGAAGACGAAGAAGAGGAGCCCCAACAGGACCCTCGCAACGGTTGGAAGGTGGCGAGCAAACGACTTCGTGTCCTGGCCCGCTCCGGTGACCTCTGCGTTCAGCGTCGTTCCCGTTCCCATGGCGTACTCCTCCTCGGTGTCACTTCAGGTCTGGTGGCAAGGCTCCTGGACCGTCCCGGGGGCGCTGCCTCTACCCTCGCGACGAACGGCCTTCCGGGAGATCGACACGGCGACGATTTCATCCAGGTGCCCTCGGCAAGTCCTCGGAATAACAAGGGGCCTGGTGGCTGTCCCCCCGATGCCGATGGAGAGCGAGCGCCACGTCCAGTTTCGGCTCGGGCTCCGTGCGCAGAGGGGATGGGACTCGTCGTCTCCTCGGAGTGGACTCGCTCCGCGTCGAGGTCTGCCCTTGCGTGCATGTATCTCCCGGGGTTCAGTGAGGGGGCATGGCCTTCGCCCCGTGGCTGCCCGTGCTTGTCACCCTTCACTCCGTGCCACCCGCCGCCGCACGCGCCGAGCCTGCGCCTGCCGCCTTCTCGAGCTGGTTCGACGCGCGAGCGAAGGAGGAGCAGCCAAAGGTCCTGACGCGATACCAGGTGGACCTCGACGGTGATGGGCGCGAGGACGAGGTGGTCTGCTATTCCCTGGTGAAAAGCGACGAAACGAGGCGCGGGGATGGAGCCCCGGTCACGCTGGTGGGGCTGGCCAGCGGAGAGCGCTTCGCGATGAACACAGGCGTGGGATTGGACGTCGAACTGGGCTGCCCGTCCCCCACCCCGGAAGCGTCAAACACGGGCAAACCGGTCCTACTGCTGCCACGAACCGGGATGAGAAGTTCGTCATCGGTGTCGCTGCGCTTCGACCGGAATGGCCCGTTGCTCGTGGCGAGCCACGTGACGACATATTCCAGTTCGAACCGCATGGACCTGCTGACCCAGCGCGCCCAGACCTACAACTACACGGCGCCGACCTCGGAGGAACAGGACCCCGAGGGGAATGAGACCCGGTGGGAAGGCCCGGCGCAGGTGGTGACGGACCTGGAGTCGACGGTGCTTCCGACTCCGGGAAAGGTCACCTGGGGCCAGAAGAACTGGAAGGGACTCGAGGATGCGGACCTGACGGTGAGCCTGCGTCGCCGGGGCGACCTGATGGTGGTCAGTGTCCGGCTGAAGGATGACAAGACAGTCGTTGCCGCAGATGCCAGTCCCAAGGCCATCCTCGCGGCGGACCACCTCGAGCTGCGATGGTCGGAGTGGGGCACCACAAAGCGCATGGAGAATCGACCGGTGGAGCTGGGGGTCGCGCGCAACGCGTTGGGGGTGCCCGTGGCCACGTGGTTCAAGCCTCCCAAGAAAAAGGACACGCCACCACCGACGATTCGGTGGACCTCCCCGGAGGCCATCGAGGTGGAGCTGCCCCTGGACTGGTTCATGCCGCCGCCCGCGAAGCGCACCTATTACGATCCAATGACCTATATGCCCTGGTTCTCGGTGTTCTTCTCCGATGGAGACGGGAAGGGTCAGGAGACGCTGGTGAATGTCTTCCCCAAGGTGCTCTTCGTCGCCGAGCCGGGGCGCCCCTTTCCCACCGTGGAGCAGAACGTCCAGCCGTGGGCGCGGGTGGAAGCCGGCGCCACGCTGCTCATGCTCACGCAATGATGGAGACGGAGCCGCGAGGGCCTTCCCCCGTCAGGGACCGACGACCGCCAGGGCGCTGCGTTCGAAGTCGATGACCCGCCGGGCCACGTCACGCACGTGGTCGGCCGTCACCTCGGAGACCCGCTGCGCGTAGTGCTGGAAGTTCTCCTGTCCGACCCCGAGACACCCATCCATCGCCAGCATCGCCGCACGAGCGGCGTTGCGCTGCAGCCCCAGCTCATGCGTGCCGATGAGGTGCTGGCGCGCCCGCTCCAGTTCCTCTTCGCTCACCCGTTCATCCCTCACCCGCTCCAGCTCGGAGCGGATGGCCACCAGCGCCGCTGTCACCTTCTCCGGGCTCGTCCCCATGTAGATGGCGAGGTAGCCAGGGTCCACGCCTTCCATGCTGTAGCTGTTCACGCTGTAGGCCATGGCGCGTTTGTCACGCAGCTCGCGGAACAATCGCCCGCCCTGCCCCGCGAGCAGCGTGCTGAGCACCTTCAAGGCGTGGCGCCACGAATCGGTCACCCGTGCCCCCATGAAGCCCAGCGCCAGATGGGTCAAGGAGCGCGCGAGCACCTGCCTGTGCTCGCGCGGCGACTCCGGAAGCGGCTCTGGCGCCACGGGGGGCGGTGCGGCCAGCGCGCCCGAGGCGTCGCCGAACAGCTCATGCGCTCGCGCCAGCACCTCCTCCGCGCGCACGTCCCCCACCACGCTCAGCACCATCTGCGCTGGGTTCATGTAGGCCGCATGCCAGGCACGCAGCGACTCGGGGCCCAGTCGCGCCACCGCGCTGCTCTCCCCTGACACCGGCAACCGGTAGGGATGCGTGCGGTAGAGCGTGCTCGCGAGGACATCGAACACCCGGCCCTCGGGCTTGCCATCGCGAGTGCCCAGCTCCCTGGACAAGTTCCCGCGTTCGCGAGCCACCTCACCCTCGGAGAACAGCGGGGCGCGCAGGCAGTCCGCGAAGAGACGAAACGCGGGCTGGAAGTGGCGTGACAGGAACTCGCCGCGAAGCTCCACCAGGTTGCGCCCATGGGCCCCCTGGAGCGAGCCCGCCATGGCGGTGACCTGCCGCGCAACCTCCTGTGCATCGCGAGTGGCCGTGCCACGCGTGAGGCAGCGACCAAGCAACGTGGTGAGCCCGTTGGTCTCCGCGGTCTCGTAACGCACGCCGCCCGCGAAGCAGGCTCGCATCGCGACGAGCGGCACCGCGCGCGACTCCAGCACCAACACCCGTGCCCCCGAAGGCAGTCGCGACTCCACCAGCCCTTGAGCCGTCTCGGTCGTCTTGCGCCTCACGAGCCGAGGCAGCGGCGCTGGCCCTCCACGCACCGAGGCTGGCGCGCGCCCCCGTGACGCACCGTCGTGCGCGGCGTGCATCAACATCACCTCCGCCCTCTCGGTGGAGAAGTCGCAGCCCTGGGGGAGCAGCCCCGTGAGGACAGCCCGGTCGAAGCGCAGGTAGCGCTCCGCCACCTCATGCAATCGCTCCGGGGTGAGCCGAGCGATGGCCTCGTGGTAGCGCGCCTCCGCCTCCAGGCCGCCCAGCATGAACTGGTAATAGCCCAGCCGCCGCGCCAGCTCCTGCACCTCCTCGCGCTGTTGCACGGCCCGCGCCTCGAAGTGGGCCTGCAACATCGCCAGCTCCTCGGCGGGCACCGGCTCCGCGCGCAGCCGGGCCAGCACCCGCAGCTCCTCCTCCACCGCCTCCGCGACCTGGTTCGGCGCGAGCGTGAACCGGAGGGAGAAGAGCCCGGGGTCCAAGGGCGTATAGGACGAGGACTCCAGCGCCCTGACGAGGCCCTGTTTGCGTTTGCACTCCCGGATGACCCGCGAGCGCTCCCCCTGCCCCGTCAGCAGCGCCAGCACGTCCAGCGCCGGCACGTCCGGATGCGCGACGTCCGGGATGGAGAAGCCCAGATGCAGCCATGCCTCCTTCGCGCCATCTTCTCGCAGACATATCCGCGGCGCGGTGCGCTCCGGCTCGGCGGGACGCCGCAGCGGCCCCGAGTGGTGCTGCCCCCAGTCACCGCCAAGGAGTTCGTCCACCCATGCGCGCAGCCGCGACTCGTCGAAGTCGCCCGCGAGACTGAGCACCAGGTTTCGCGGGGTGTAGTGCCGCGCGTAGAACTCGAGCACCCGCTCCCGGGTGAAGTCGCGCACGCTCGCGGCCGTGCCAATCACGGGGCGTCCGTAGGGATGCTGGGGGTAGGCGGCGGCGAACAACTGTCGCGAGGCCCGTCGCGCGGGGAGGTCCTCGTTGCGTTTGATCTCCTCGCACACCACCTCGATTTCTCGCGCCAGTTCTCCCGCGTCGAACGAGGAGCCACGCACCGCGTCCGCGAGGATGTCCAGCCCCAGCCGGGCGAACCGACTGGCGATGACGACATGGAAGACGGTCTGGTCGTAGCTCGTCCAGGCGTTGATCTGCCCACCATGGGCTTCCACCGTGCGAGCGATATCCCCGGGTGCCCGACGCGATGTCCCCTTGAAGAGCATGTGCTCATGCAGGTGGGCCAGGCCCAGCTGGTCGGGCCGCTCATCCGCGCTGCCGGCCCGGACCCAGACCTGGAAGGCGACAGCACGTGCGGTGTCTCGTCGCTCGAAGACGACGGTGAGCCCATTGTCCAGCGTGTACGCTTGAGCCGTCAGGGTCCTAACCTCCCACCATGGCCTGGCGCTTGAGCAACAGGCGACGGCGCCACGCGAGCCCCAGCGCCAGCGCGGTCCCCGACAGCAGGGCAAAGGCGAAGCTCACCGCGAAGGCCCGGGGGATGCCCAGCGAAGTCCCCAGCGTTCCGCCCAGGAGCGCGCCCAGCATCGTCGAGACCTCGGGCATCAGGCTGATGACGGCCATGACCCGGGCGAGCGCGTTGGAGGGCACCTGCCGGGGGACCTCCGCGAAGAGCGTGATGAGCAGGAGCGAGGCGCCGAAGCTGCCCATCAACTCGTAGTTCAGGCACGCCACCAGTCCCAGCGCCCCGGGCCGGGCCAGCGGCAGCAACGCGAACGAGCCGGTGAGCAGGGCCACTGCCACCGCCACGGTCCACTGCGCTCCCAGGCGCCGGTGGAAGGTCCCCACGAGAAGGCTGGCGACGATGCCCCCCACGGAGCCCACCCCGACGATGGGACCGATGAGCGACGGCGACATGCCCAGGTCCCCGGACATGAAGAGGACCAGCAGCGCGGAGACCACGCCATTGGCCAGACAGAGATACCCGACGATGACGAGCCCCAGGCCCAGGAAGGGCCGCTGGAGCAGCAGCGAGAAGCCCAGGGTGAGCCCCTTCAGGCTTGCCGTGTTCCTCGCCGGGACATGCTGCGGCTTGCGGGGGACCCGCACTGCCACCGTCAGCAGCGCGGCCACCGCGAAGGAGGCCGCGTCCACGAGCAGCGCCACGGGCGCCGAGAGCACGGAGACGAGCAGGCCCCCCAGGCTGCGCCCCGAGACGTCCGCCAGGTTGCGCGTCACGCTGAACCGGCCATTGGCCTCCACCAACTGCCCATCCCCCACCACCGCGGGGAGGATGGGCGCGGCGAACATCCCGCCAATGGCGCTCACCGAGGTCAGACAGAAAGCCATCCCCAGGAGCAACCCGAAGCTCAACAGGCCCATCCACCAGAGCAACGGAATGGAGGCGATGAGCAGGCTGCTCGTCAGGCTGCACGCCACCAGGACGGGCACCTGACGCGAGCTCGCATCGGCCCACGCCGCGGCGGGGAGCCGCAGCAGCAGGGTCGGCGCAATCTCCACGGCCATCAGCAACCCCATCTGCTGGGGCGTGAGGTTCAGGATGGTCACCGCGACGAGCGGCAGCGCCACCTTGGTCACCGCCGAGCCCGTCAACGTGACGGTCTGCGCCGCCCACAGCCGCAGGAAGGTGGCGTTGCGCCAGAGACCGGGCGGAGGGCCCGGGCTCATCCCGCCCGCTGGGTCCGCGTGGAGGCCTTCAGGCGATCCGGCAGCGGGCACACCTCCCGCATCTCCTCGTCGCCGGTCAACCCGCAGCAGTTCCCGTCGATGTCCTCGTTGAAGACCAGCTTGGGGTGAGGCACCTGCGAGGGTTTGAGATTCAGCAGGTCCAACGGCACCTGGTCGTCATCCACCCACACCTGCCCTCCCGGGGAGATGAGGTCCATGTGGATGGGCGAGTAGTAGTCCAGGACATGGATGCTCTGGTTGTGCTGGCCAAAACCCAGGTGCACGCCCGGATGACGTTCGTTGATGTGAGAGTTCATGGAGATGAACTCCCCCAGCCCTCCGTTCGTCCCGAACCCCACCTCCCCCACCCGTCTGGAGTTGGGCTGGGCGAAGACCGCCTCCACCAGGCGGCTCACTTCGGGACTGTCACACTCGTAATCGACGGCATGGCCGTCCTGAATCCGGATGCGGATGGGATTCTTCGCCAGACGCGCATCAACCTGCGTCAAGGCATTGATGTTGAAGGCCCCGTCGGCGACCAGGACACCGTCCACGGTGCCCGGAAAGGTGGCCACCTCTCCCGCAGGCAGGATGACGAAGCTCCCAGGACGCCACACGCCCCGGTTGCTGATCCACCGGTACCGCTCCGAGTCGAGCCCGATACGCAGGTCCGTTCCCGATGGAGTCTTCACCTTCAGCTCGCGCGCCTTCATGAACCGGTCCAGCAAGCCCGCGTTGAGCTCCGACAACATCCCGGACCTGACGTTCAGCGCCTTGAGGAAGAAGTCCTGGGAGGCGTTGATGATTCGCACCGCCAGCCACTTGTCCAAATCGTAGCGCGCCAGGGCGTTGCGGAAGGTCATCATGTGCGACATCGAGTCGCGCTCGACGGTGATGATGACCAGCTTGCCCTTGAGGCTCTCCGGAGGCGGCAACGCCGCGTCCAGGCGCTGAGGGAAGGTCTCGTCGGGGAAGGGCTTGGGCCGCATCCCCAACAAGGCCGCCTCCATCCCACGCATCCGCAAGACGGTGGCAATCCACGCGGCGGACTCGCGACTCTCGGGCGTGTAGGCCACCAGGACCTGGTCCTCCGGCATGAGGCGCGCGTAATCATCAAGCAGGACATCGATGCCGGCCCAGACTCGCTCGTCCACTTTGCTCATCTCGCGACTCCCCGGATGTGCTGCGGCAGCAGGTTGAGATTGCCCATGGTTTGAAGCTCGGGGCCTTGCGCATGAACACCGCGCCAGACGTCCCGCCCGGCCTTTACGCCTGCCCCAGGCCACCACCAGCGCCTGGGGCAGGTACCCGCGAAGTCGCGCGGTGCGACTAGTTGTTCTGCTCGGTGGTCCAGATCGACCACATGCCGATGGTGTGCTCGGCGTTGGAGTCGCTCAGGTTGCAGGGGTTCAGTCCGGAGCTCTCGAAGCCCTCGGGCTCCGCGCTCTGCATCTCCATCAGGGTCTGCGCAAGGATTTCATCACGGTTCGAATGTTCCATGTGCAACCTCCCGGTACGCCGGTCACGCCTGGATTGGCGCGCCCAAGGACTATCACAACGCACTCCACAAAACAGACACACCGCCATCCAGGGCAATCCCATCACGAATTCCAGACAACCCTTGAGCACCATATCCTCTCAACCCAGTGACATGGCGTGGCTGCACCGTTGACGACCCGACATCCCCGGACAGCGCCTCAAATCCCATCCACGCGGCGCGCGCCCGCGCTGTAGCGGCTTTCCATGACAGGGCTTTCCGCATCACATCCATCCCCATCTCTCTCGACTCCACGGGTAGGGGGCCCGACGCGGGGAGTCCCTTCGAGTGGGAGGACTCGCCAGCAACTGTTTCCGAGGCGAGCCCCGCGTCTATTCTTGGGACAGCCCACAGGAGCTGAGCCCATGCGCGCGACGGCCTATGCAGCCCCCTCTGAGATGCACGGCATGGCCCATCCCTCGCGCACCGTGAGCGGGGAGGGAGTCCACACGAGCGCGGAGCGGGGGCTCGCGCAATGCCAGCAACGCGCCAATCAGAGCCCTCCGGTCCAGCGCGTGTCCGGCTACCAGCAATTGCTGAACACGAGCCCCAGGGTGGCGGCGCTGCAGCGCGGCCCACCACGGGCCCCCGTCGTCCAGCGCATGCGCATCACCAGTGGTGACATCACGGAGAGCGTCGACGAGGCCTGGAAGACGGTGGAGGAGTTCCTCTGGGACAAAGGCATTCCCGACCGCTACTGGCCCGAGATGAAGCAGCAGCTCGCGGCCATGGGGGAGGACCAGGAGTTCGAGTACTACGAAGACGCCGCGGACCTGCTGACCCAGCAGCTGAATGCCCGGGAGGGGACGGACTACCCGGTGGGGCCGCAGGAGGACCTTGATGACGAGGACACGCAGCAGGACTCGGGAGGCTGGGGTGGGCTCGCGTGGAAGGTGTTGAAGTACGGCACCATGTTCCTCGCGGCCCAGAGCGCGGTGGAGAACATCCTGCCCAAGGCGAATGCGATGTCGCTCCCCATGGGCCCCAGTGGCCCGCCGAACGCGCTGACGAACATGACCGGCCTGCGGCAGGACGTGTGCAAGGTCCCCGGCCTCATGGACAGCTTCCTGCCCATGCCTCTTCCCACGTGCGATATGGCCGACGCCCCCGTTGCGCCGAAGACCTGGTCCAATCATGGCGTCTGGAAGGATTGGCTGAATGCATTCGCCACGGGGAGGTGGAGCTATCCCGAAGACCCGACCGAGATTCCCGGGGTGAGCTTCCTGTCGGGCCCGAACGACCTGGCCCAGGACGGCTACTACGCCTATTCCCACCGCGCGAAGGATGGGCGGGTGGCCATCTCCTACACGGGGACGGATGCCACCACGAACAACGCCGTGCCCCACAGCTATCTGGCGTCAGGGGGCGACGTGTATGCGGCGGGCATGCTGCTGGCGAAAGGAGGCCAGGTCACCCAGGCGGACTCCGCCTCCGGCCACTACCTTCCCGACCCCAAGGTCTACCTGGACGAGTCCTGCCAGTCGCAAGTCACCCCCAAGGAGAGCCTCGAGTTCCTCCAGAGCAAATTGGAGGCGGATGGACTCGCCGCGCCGGGCATGAACCTGCTCCCGTTCCGCCATCCGAACCTCATCCAGCAGACCATCGACTGCCAGCAGAACAGACAGCCCCTGTTCAACCCCCATGGGTTTCGCTGAAGCCCCTGACGGCCTGGCTTACGTTCCGCGGGAGTGAGGGGGGTGTGAGCGCCGCACCGGGTGTCGCCGGGTGCGTTGACGGCTCCACCCCCTGGCGCGGCGCTCAACATTACTTAACACCCCGGTGACTCCAACCATGCGATGCAGGACGCGCCCCTCCCCGGGACTTGGGAAGGACACAGTCCCGCAGTCGAGGGGAGAACGGGTGGCGTCCGGTGGGGAATACGTCCCCGGACTCGCGCGGAAAACGTGGTACCGGTGGACCGTCGCGGCCACCAGAAAGGGAGCCGTCGGAATGCTCGCCATTGGAGACCTCGCGCCGGACTTCTCCGCCACGGACTGCCATGGCGCGCCCCTGAGCCTGTCCGCGCTCCGGGGCCGCAGGGTCGTCCTGTTCTTCTTTCCCAAGGCCTTCACGCTCGGCTGCACCATCGAGAACCGGGCGTTCAGAGACAACCACCACCGCCTCCAGGAGCTGGGCGCGGAGCTGGTGGGCGTCTCCGTGGACACCCAGCGCACCCAGTGCGCCTTCGCGGAGAAGGAAGACATCCACTTCTCCCTGCTCGGAGACCCGGACCGGGTCATCAGCCGGGCCTATGACGTGCTCTGGCCGGTGCTCCGGGTGGACCGCCGCGTCACGTTCATCATCGGCCCCGACGGCCGCATCGAGGACATCATCCGCCACGAGGTGCGCGTGTACCGCCACCTGGATGACGTCCTGCGCTACCTCGAGTCCACCCCGCTCTCCGTCGCCTACGACACGGCAGCCTGAACCCCGGGCTTCAGTCCCAGAGGCAGTAGTACTCGCAATGGGATGCGCCCCGGGCGCGGCACATCGGGTGGGTGATTCGCGGCGACTGACCGCCCGACAGCTCGATGGCTCGCTCGTGCCAGCCGATGATGGTGAGGCAGTCGGCCTCCGTGACGTTCTCCGCGCTGAAGGTGCGCAGCACCGCGGACCGGGGCCCCGTCCAGTCGTACGTGCGCGAGCCCACCGCGTAATAGAACCGGTAGATGCGCGCCGCCTGGCTCAACAGGAAGTGTGGGTCCCCCGCCCTCACGAAGGCATGCTGCGGACCGTGGAGCGACTCGTCCGCGGACGCGCGGCCCATGTCGATGAAGGCCCGGCCCTCGTCATCCGGCGACAGCACCTCCGCGATGGCCGAGTCCAGCCGCAGGTTCAGCTCCAGCGGATACCAGGCCACCGGCAATATCGACTTGCGAAGCAATGCCTGGTCCAACGGGGGCAGCCGCCCGAGGACCTCGTCCACCCGAACCTGCCCGCCGTGCCGGCGCAGCATGTTCAAGCGGGATATGAGCACGCCCCCCTTGATGCGAGAGCCCGAGCCTTCCAGAACCATGAGAAGTCCGTGGGTTGCACCAACCGCAGCCATTCTGACAGCGGCCGAGCGAACAGGGCAACCCGACGTCACAACCGAGTGTCGGCCAAATCGCTGTCATTTCCTGAGATTCCTGAATTGATGCGATGGCGGAAACGCGTCGAAAAATAACCTGGGGGCGGCTCGGGGGTTGAAGGCGTCGTGAGCATCAGGGAGACAGGCGGCCGGGTGGTGGCGATGCCGTCTCGCCGGCTGGCCCTGGAGCGGGCGCCGGACGAGGTGCTCTGTCGTGTCTTCCTGGACGGCGAGGAGGCGGCCTTCGAGGTGCTGGTGACGCGGCACCGGGCGCTCGTCTTCTCGCTGGTGCGCCGCTACACGACCCGGCCCGAGGACGCGGCGGACCTGACGCAGGCCGCCTTCCTGCGCGCGCTGGAGGCCTCTCGCCGGGTGTTCGCGCGCTTCACGCCCGTGGGCCCGGCGCCGTTCCGCGCGTGGCTGGTGCGCATCGCCCTCAACCTGGCGAAGAACCACGCGCGGCACGGCCAGCGGTGGCGGCCGGTGCTGGTGGAGGCCGCGAACGACGAGGTGGCGGAGGCCCCTGGCGAGTCCGCGCAGGACGGCCTGGAGCGGGCGGAGAGAGCACGCGAGGTGCGCGAGGCGGTGCTGACGCTGCCGAGACGTCAGCGCGAGGTGTTGACGCTGCGCGTGGACGCCGGGTTGGCGTTCAAGGACATCGCCGAGACGCTCGGCATCACCGAGAACAATGCGAAGGTGCAGTTCCACCATGCGGTGAAGCGCCTGAAGGCGCGGGTGGGCGAGCCCGAGGAGATGCGTTGATGGCTGCATGCCCTGACCAGGAAGCGCGGGTGGATCTCCACGCCGCGGGGGCTCTGGAGGCGTCGGAGACCGTGGCCCTGCTCCAACATCTGGAGTCGTGCGCGGGGTGCCGCGAGGCCTTCGCCGCGTCGGTGGAGGTCCTGTCGCTCTTGACGTTGCCCGCGCCGACGGCGGCGGAGAAGCACGCGCAGGAAGCGCTGCCCCAGCGCGCGCTGGACACATGGAAGCGGGAGCGCATGAGCCAGGCGCTGCGACGACGCACCGTGGGCTCGTTGGTGGCGGCGGCCGCGGCGGTGGCGGTGATGGTCCTGGTGCCAGGCATCCCGCGCCCCTGGGACTGGAACACCCCGCCGGAGCCCCAGGAGATGCCGTCCGAGGAGCGCGCGGTGGAAGCGCGGGCGCTGGCGGACTTCGAGGCCTGGGCGGGGCTGGAGCCGCTGGAGGCCAGCTCCGAGTGGGAAGACGAGGAAGCGCTCGACGACGTCGAGAGCTGGGACGAGGAAGCGCTGCTGGGGGAGACGCTGTGAAGACGATGACTCGCAAGTCGTGGGTGGCGGTGACGGTGGTGCTGGTGCCCTGGCTGGCGCTGGCCCGGCCCGGCAACAGGGAGGGCGCGGAGCAGCAGCCTCGCGAGGCCGAGCGGATGGAGCGCGCGGAGAAGCGGATGCGGCTGCGGCAGGTGCTGACGCTGTCGGACGCGCTGGAGCTGGACAACGCGCAGGCGCTGAAGATGGAAGAGACGTTGCGCCGCTTCGACGAGAAGCGGCGGCCTCTGCGGGAGCAGGTTCGCGACGCGGCTCGCACGCTGCATCAGGCGGCGCGGGGCGACAGCGCGGCGCTGGCCCAGGTGGACGCCGCCGCGCAGCGTGCGTTCGAGGCGCGCGAGCGCATCGCCGCGCTGGACCGGGAGATGTACCAGGCGCTGGCCAAGGAGCTTGCTCCGGAGAAGCGGGCGAAGCTGGCGCTCGCCCTCGCGCGCGGCGGCGGCGTGAAGACCAAGCGATTTTGGAAGAACGAGCTGCCGGGGGACTCTCGGGGCGAAGACTGAGGCCCTTCCCTCGGGAATGAGACTGGAGTCGGGGACGGACGGGCATCCGTCCCCGGGGGCGATGAGCGCCCGTGCCTACCGTCAGGGAGCCAACGGCGCGTGTCGCGCCGCCACCGAGGAGGCTTCCATGCGTCTACTGCCCCGACTCGCACCCCTGCTGCTGGGCCTGGCCTTCACGGCCTGCGCGAGCATCGACGTGAGCAGCAACTACGACCCCAGCGCCGTCCAGCAGATCGACGGATACAAGACCTACGCGTGGCTCCCGCAGCCAGAGGGGACCGACAAGCGCGTCTACAATCCCATCGTCGGTGGCCAGGTGCAGCACGCGGCCGACGCGTATCTGCAGTCGCACGGCTACCAGAAGGTGGATGCGGGGGCGAACCCCAACTTCCTCATCGGCTGGCATGGGGCCATCGACAACAAGATTGAAGCGGACACCGTCAACTCCTACTACGGCTATCCGTACAACTCGATGTGGGACCCGTTCTACGGCGGTGGGACCGTCGCCATGTCCGCGCCCGAGACGTATGTGCGCGAGTACGAGCAGGGCACCCTCCTGCTGGACATCGTGGACGCCGAGTCCAAGAAGCTCGTCTGGCGCGGGCAGGCGCAGGCGGAGATTGACGACAACGCCAAGGCGGAGAAGCGGCAGTCGAACATCGACAAGTCCGTGAAGGAAATCCTGGAGCGCTTCCCGCCCAAGCCCGGGAAGAAGTGACGTGCGGGCCCGTGTCCGACGCCATTGAGGTATGGGAGCGTCAGGCGTCGGACACGGGCGTGTCCTCGGGAACACTCGTCGGCGCGGGCGGACATGCCCAGGTTGCCTGCGCTCCATGTCTCGCGTCCGCCGACTCGCTGGCTGCGTCTTGCTGCTCGCCTGCCTTGGCGGTTGCACCGTCTCGGCGCCGCGCTCGGAGTTGGTGCGCCGCGTGGGCCGCTCGGACCTGTCCGTCGGGGCGTTGCGTACGCGGGTGCGGGACATGGCGCGCCGCTTCTCCGGGTTGCTGGAGGTCTCTTCGGATGAAATCGCCGCGCGCTCGGGCTCGGCCTCCGTGCGCGAGGCGATGACCACTTTCAAGATCAACTCCGTGCCGGCGATGCAGGCCGCGTTGCTCCAGCCCGACCCCGTGGCGGCCCTGGTGGATGCGTGGGCCCTGCTCGCGCAGCTCGAGCTCGCGCTTCCGCAGTGGGCCGTCTCCGCGGGTGCGTCACCCGAGGTGACAGCCAAGGCCGAGCGCATGTTGCGCGAGCAGGAGGCCGAAGTGGAGGCGCTGTGGAAGGACGTGTCCGGCCATGCGGACGTGTCGCCCGCGCACCGCCTCGTCCATGAGTGGGCCGCGAAGAACCCGCTGGTGGGCTCGCTCGTCGCGCGGGTGTCCACCGTGGGGTTGCTGGCGGACGTGACGTCTCTGTCCGGGATGGGGGCGAGGGGGACGGCGGGGGCACTCGTCGAAGACGTGCGCGACATCACCGCGCGCGTGGACCTCTACGCCGCGTCCCTCCCCCGACAGGCCCGCTGGCAGGTGGAGTCGATGGCGCAGGAGGTCCTGAGGACGCTGCCCGCGAAGGAGGCGATGCGGGACCTGGACCGCGTGGTGGACACGCTGGACCAGTTGGGCGCGCTGGCGGCGGGGACTCCCGCGATGGTGGCCCGAGAGAGGACCGCGGTGCTGAGCGCGCTCGACGCGGGCAGGGAGGCCCTCCAGCGGTTCATCGAGTCGGAGCGACAGGCACTCATGGGGGACGTGCGAGGCGAGCGGCAGGCGATTCTCGCGGCGCTTCACACCGAACGCGTGGAGACACTCCAGCAGGGCGAGCAGATCGGCTACGGATTGGTGGACCACGCCTTCCAGCGCGCCGCCATGCTGGTGGACCGCATCTTCCTGTGGCTGCTCGGGTTGACGCTGCTGGGCGTGGTGGGTGTGGTCGCCGTCGCGCTCCTGCTCACGCGTGCGTGGCGTCGACGGATGGGCTGAGCATGGCGCGGTGGATGCGACTCGCGCGCACGCACCAACTCATTGAGATCACCTCTCGACGCGCCCTGCCAGCATTGCGACGGAGCATGGGCTGAGCATGGCGGCGGCATCGACTCGCGTGCGGCCCCGACATCCTGACGCCGCCTCCCGACGAGCCTTGCCAATCTGTCAGGCGCCCTTCGCGCCGAGACTGTGAACACTCTCGGCGCGGGGCGGGCTCCGTGATTGCATTCGTCCCGGACATGGACTCGCGCTCACGTCAGGACCTCATCACCGGTGCACTGCTCGGAACCCTCGTGGGAGACGCCCTGGGTCTGCCCCGGGAAGGGCTCGGCCCTCGACGGGCGCACCGCATGTTCGGAGGCGCGCCGCTGCGACACCGGCTGGTGCTGGGCCGGGGCTTCGCCAGCGATGACACGGAGCACGCGTGCATGACGGGACAGGCCCTGCTCGCGCAACCCGAGGACGCGCCGCGCTTCGCTCGCAACCTCGGGTGGCGACTACGCGGGTGGTTCCTCGCCCTGCCCGCGGGCATCGGCTGGGCGACCGTGCGCGCCATCATGAAGTTGTGGTGCGGCTTCCCGCCCGAGCACAGCGGCGTCGTCTCCGCGGGCAACGGCCCGGCGATGCGGGCGCCTCTATTGGGAGCCTGTCTCGCCGCGCAGCCAGAGCGGCTCGATGCCTTCGTGCGGGCCTCCACACGGCTGACCCATCGAGATCCCCGGGCCGAGGACGGAGCGCGCCTCGTCGCACGAGCCGCCGCGTACGGCGCCCTGCATGGGCCCGAGGGCGTGAAGGACTCGGAGGCCGCGCTGCGCATGCTGCGCGAAGCCACCACCACCCCTGACTTTCACGCGGTCCTCGACACGCTGAGCGCCCAACTGGCGCGCGGTGCCTCCCTGACGGAGCTCGCCGAGGTCCTCGGGTTGGGACGTGGAGTCACGGGCTACGTCATGCACACCGTGCCCGTGGCCCTCTATGCGTGGCTGCGCCACCCGGACGACCTCCCCCGCGCGGTGGAGGAAGTCATCCTGCTCGGCGGAGACACGGACACGGTGGGCGCCATCGTGGGAGGCATGCTCGGAGCCACCGTCGGCGCGGGCGGCATTCCCCAGGCATGGCTGGACGGCGTCGCCGAGTGGCCTCGCTCAACGCAGTGGATGCGGACGCTCGCTGAACGCCTGGCGCGGCAGTTCCCCTCAGGCGAACCCCCTGCCGAGAGGACGGGCCCGCTCGCCCTCTTCTGGCCCGGACTGCTCCCGCGCAACCTGGGAGTCCTCGCCATCGTGCTCGCACACGGCTTCCGCCGCTTGCTGCCACCGTACTGAACGCCACGGCGCATCTCCGCCCTGGCGCGCACGGGTGCATCACGCAACGGCCACGGAGCCACGCCCTCACGAGTGACTGTCGGCGGTGGGCTGCTCGGCCTCCGTGGCACTGACGGAGCCGCGAGCCGCCTTCAAGCTGTCGGGAATGATGAGCGGCCGCTCCAGCCGGTCCCGGTCCCACTTCCCCAGGTTCGCGCAGGCGTCGTAGCTCGTCTGGAAAAAGTCGAGCAGGAACGCCTTGGGGTCCTTCGCGTGGCGCACCGACTCGTAGGGCAGCAGGAACTCCTTGAGGCCCGGGTCGTATCCCGCCTCCGCCGGCTCCACGCGCGCGGCGGCGAAGCCCGTCGGCTCCGGTGCCGCGTAGCAATAGAACGCCGCGCCGCCCAGGGCCTCGCTGCCGGGCCAGAAGCCCGCGCTGCAGACCTCCTCGCAGTAGGCCTCGGCCGTCACCGCGTCCGCGCCTTCACGCACCGGCGCGGGCCGGCCACCGAAGCGCGTCACCGCCAGGTCGAAGCTCCCCCAGAAGAACTGCACCGGGCTGCACTTGCCGGTGAAGCGGGCCCGGAACTCCTTCAGGATGAGGTCCGCCTGGAGCAGCGCCCGCCACCAGTGCTGCGCGTGCTCGGCCACATAGGTTTCGTGGTGCCGGTCCTGACTGAACGGCGTGGTGTCGTCCGGTATCTCCACCGGCTGCTCCCAGATGCGGGTCTCGATGCCCAGCGAGCGCAGCGTGGCCATGACATCCCGGTAGAACTCCGCCACCGGTCGGGACGTCAGCTCCATGACGCGCACGTCCCCCTGACTCGTCAGGAAGCGCAGCTCGCTGGCGAGGAAGTCGAAGTCCACCTCGAAGCCGCCATTCCCATAGGGGATGAGCCCTGTCGTCAGACCCCGCGCCGTCACGCGGAACGACACATTCCACCAGTGGTTCTCCGGTGGCGTCAGCGTCAGCCGCACCTTGCCGAGCACCTGGGTGTACCGGTGCAGCGTGGCATAGGTGTCCTTCCACTCCGCGAATGGAAGCGCCGGCCACGCCTCCTCCTTCGTTCCCAGTCCGGGTATCGACGCGATGGCCATGCGGCTCCCTCCTCAAGGGCCACGTCCACCACCACGGTGGGCCCCTCATGGCCCACATGCCACGGTGGCCTCACGGGCCGCATGCAGGGAGGACGGAGGACGGAGCGTCAGTCCTCGCGAGCCCTCGGGCTCCCGACGGACGACCCGGCACCGGCCCGGGCGGATGCTCGCTCCGGGCCGGCGAGAGCTCAGCCGTCCACTACGGCTGGGCGAGCGCGGCGTCGACGGCCTTGCGCAGCTCGTCGCTCTCCGGCGTCACCTTGCTGGGGAAGCCCGCCTTCACCTGGCCGTCCTTGCCCACGACGTACTTGTGGAAGTTCCACTTCGGCGCGTCGTGGTTCTTCGCGAGGAAGGCGTAGACCGGGGACTGGCCGTCGCCCTTCGTCTTCACCTTCTCGAACATGGGGAAGCTGACCTTGAAGCGCAGCTCGCAGAACTTCTTGATGTCCTCCGAGCTGCCCGGCTCCTGCCCGCCGAAGTCATTGGACGGGAAGCCCAGCACGACGACGCCCTTGTCCTTGTAGTCCTGGAAGAGCTTCTCCAGGCCCGCGTACTGCGGCGTGTAGCCACACTCCGACGCGGTGTTCACCACGACCAGGACCTTGCCCTGGAAATCGGAGAGCTTCTCGGCCTTGCCATCGAGACGGTTCGCGGACAGGTCATGCAGGGACATGGGCTTCTTCTCGCTCGGGGGCTGGGACTTCGCGGGAGTGGTGGGCTTCGTCGCCGAATCCCCGGCGAGTGCCGGGGTGACGATGAGCGCCGTGGCGACGGTCAGTACATGGAGGGTTCTCATGGGGCCGCCAAGAATGCCGAAGCCCCGCCCCCGTTTCACGACCTTCTGTCCTGTCTTCGACATCCCACCCTCACCGGCTCCCCGTCGCGCCGCGACGCGATGCGTGACGGTCCTCGCCGGAGAAGAGGGACTTGAGCACCCGCCCGGTGGCCGTCTTCACCTTCGCCACCTCGCGAGGCGTGCCCTCCGCGACGATGAGGCCGCCGTCATCGCCGCCCTCCGGCCCCAGCTCCACGACGTGGTCCGCCGCGCCGATGACGGACGGGTGGTGCTCGATGACCACCAGCGTGTCGCCCCGGTCCACCAGTCGCCCCAGGAAGGTGATGAGCTTCTCCACGTCGCCCAGGTGCAGGCCCGTCGTCGGCTCGTCGAGCACGTACAGCGTGGGCTCGTGCCGTGAGGAGGCCGTCAGCTCGGACGCCAGCTTGAGCCGCTGCGCCTCGCCGCCGGACAGGGTGTTGGAGCCCTGCCCGAGCTGGAGGTAGCCCACGCCCAAATCCGACAGGCATTGCAGCGGCGCGGCCACCTTGGGAATGGAGCGGAAGACGTCCTTCGCCTCGTCGGCGGACAGCCGCAGCACGTCGCCGATGGACAGGCCGTGGTAGCGAATCTCCAGCGTGGCCGCGTCGAAGCGCGCGCCGCCGCAGGCCTCGCACGGCGTCACCACGTCCGGGAGGAAGGACATCTCATGGGAGATGGAGCCCTGCCCCTCGCACGCGGTGCACCGTCCACCGGCGGCGGTGTTGAAGGAGAAGCGCGCGGCGGAGAAGCCCCGAATCTTCGCCTCGGGCGTGGCGGCGAAGGCCCGGCGCAGCTCGTCCCAGATGCCCAGGAACGTCGCCGGCACCGAGCGCGGCGTGCGACCGATGGGCGACTGGTCCACCGACATCACCCGCTTCACCGGGTCCACGCCCTTCAGCGAATCGAAGGGGCCCGGCTTCGAGGAGACCAGCTCCAGCGCCTCGCGCAGCGCCGGGTAGAGCACCTGGCGAATCAGCGTGCTCTTGCCGGAGCCGGACACGCCACTGACGACGTTGAGCCGGCCCACGGGCAGCCGCAGGTCCACGCGCTTCAGGTTGTTGGCGCGCGCGCCCTTCAGCTCCAGCCAGTGCTTTGGCTCTCCGCGTCCTGAAGGAGGCCGCACCTGAGCCTCGCGCAGCGCGACGGCCGTGGGAGAGTCGCTCTGCAGCACCACGTCCGGCGGGCCTTCCGCGAGGATGCGTCCGCCGCCACGGCCACCGGTGGGTCCCAGGTCGAGCAGATGGTCCGCCGCGCGGATGGTGTCCGAGTCGTGCTCCACCACCAGCACCGTGGAGCCCGTGTTCACCAGCGCGCGCAGGTTGTCGAGCAGGCGGTGGGTGTCACGCGGATGCAGGCCGATGGTGGGCTCATCCAGCACGTACATCGCCCCGGTGAGGCCCGCGCCGAGCTGCGCGGACAAGCGCAGTCGCTGCATCTCTCCGCCCGACAACGTGGCCGCGTTGCGGTCCAGGGACAGGTAGCCCAGGCCCACACGCTCCAGGAACTCCATGCGCCGCAGAAGCTCCTGTCGGGACGGCTCGCCCAGGAGCGCGCGGTCCCCCTTGAACTTCCAGCCCTTCACGCGCTCCAGCGCCGAGGCCACGGACTGCTTCACCACCTCGTGGTAGCGCGCCCCTTCCAGCCGCACGCCGCGAGGGATGGGGTCCAACCGACTGCCACCGCACGCGCGGCACGGCGCCGTCTCGCCCTCGGCCTGCGCCGTGGGTCCGCCCTGCACACCCGTGCCCTCGCACGAGTCGCAGCGCCCCTGCTTCGTGTTGAAGGAGAACCAGCGCGGGTCCAGCTCCGGCACGGCGGTGCCGCACTGGGGACAGGTGCGCTCGGTGGACAGCAGCGTCTCACCCTTCGAGGTGCGCAGCTTCAGCGCGCCCTGTCCCCAGCCCAGCGCCTTGTCGAACACGTCGCGCGGCAGCTTGGAGACCTTGCCCTCGTACATGACGAGGTCGATGTCGTGCTCGCGCGTCTTCGCCAGTCGCGGCGGGTCATCCGTGGAGGCGAGCTGCCCGTCGACGATGGCGGTGGTGATGCCCCCGCGCGCCGCCGCCGTGAAGACATCCAGGTACGTGCCCTTGCGCGAGCGCACCGCGGGCGCCAGCACCGTCGCCTCGCCCTTCATCGCGGAGAGCTGCGCGAACAGGAGCTCCGGAGAGATGGAGGTGATGGCCGTGTCGTCGCGAGGGCAGTGCGGCTCCCCCAGCTTGGCGAACAGCAGGCGCAGGTAGTGGGCCACCTCGGTGACGGTGGCCACGGTGCTCGTGCCACCCGCGCGAGAGGTGCGTTGCTCCAGCGCCACGGTGGGCGGAATGGAGCTGACGCGCTCCACGTCCGGCCGGGGCATGGTGGGCAGGAACTGCCGCGCGTAGGGGCTGAGCGTCTCCAGGAAGCGCCGCTGTCCCTCCGCGAACACCACGTCGAAGGCCAGCGAGCTCTTGCCCGAGCCGCTCGGCCCGGTGACGACGGTCATCTTCCCGAGCGGAATCTTGCACGACACGTCCTGCAGGTTGTGCTCGCGCGCGTGCTCCACCTCGATGGCCGGAGCGACGTCCTTGCCCGGCTTGCGCAGCTTCACCGAACGGCCCAACGGCTTGCGCTCACCTCGCAGCGCCTCCGCCGTCGCGCCCTCGCCACGCGCCACGTCCGCGGGCGTGCCTTCAGCCACCAGCCGGCCGCCGTCCTTGCCGCCCACCGGCCCCAGGTCGATGACCCAGTCCGACGCCTTCATCACCGACACGTCGTGGTCCACGACGATGACGCTGGCGCCACGGTCCACCAGCGCATGAAGCGCGTCGATGACGTGACGCACGTCCTCCGCGTGCAGGCCCGCGCTCGGCTCGTCGATGAGGAACAGCGAGCCCTTCGACTCGGTGGCCAGCGCACGCGCCAGCTTCAGCCGCTGCGCCTCTCCGCCCGACAACGTGGACAGGGGCTGCCCCAGGGGCAGGTAGCCCAGGCCCAGCCGCGCCACCGGCCCCAGCGTGCGCTGGAGGGCCGCGTCGCTCCCGAAGTGCTGGAGCACCTCGGACACCGTCATCTCCAGCACCTGCGCCACGCTGAAGCCCTGGTGGCGGACGGCGAGCACCTCCTCCTTGAAGCGCCGGCCCCGGCACACCGCGCACAGCAGGGCCACGTCCGCGAGGAACTGCATCTCCACCGTCTCGTAGCCCTCGCCCGAGCACGCCTCGCAGCGCCCCTTGTCCACGTTGAAGGAGAAGTGGGCCGGCGTCAGTCCGCGCACCTGCGCGTCGGGCTCCGCGGCGAAGCGCTCTCGCAGCCTGTCCCACGCCTTGGTGTACGTGGCGGCATTGCCACGCGACGTGCGCCCCAGCGGAGACTGGTCCACGAAGGTGATGGCCTTCACCGCCTCGGCACCCTCCAGCGCGTCCACCACCCCCGGGGCCTCCACGTCCTTCACGCCCAGCCGCCGGGCCAGGTGCCGGTAGAGCACCTCGTCCACCAGCGTGCTCTTTCCGGAGCCGCTCGGCCCCGTCACCGCGCACAGCACGCCCAGCGGCACGCTCACCGACAGCGCCTTCAGGTTGTGCTCCCGCGCGCCCCGCACCTCGATGGAGCCCGTCTTCACGCGAGGCGTCCTCGGCGCCTCATCGCTCCCCGCGAGGAGTCGACCGGTGGGCAGGTCCTTGCGCTTCGCCAGCGCCTCCGGCGGACCATCGAAGCACAGCCGTCCACCTTCGCGGCCCGCGCCGGGGCCCAGCTCCAGCACGCGATGCGCGGAGCGGATGACCAGCGGGTCATGCTCAATCACGAGCGCGATGTTGCCCCGCTCCGCCAGCTCCGCGATGGCCTCCGTCAACGGAGGCACGTCCCCGGGATGCAGTCCCACCGTGGGCTCGTCCAGGACGAACAGCGAGCCGGTGAGTGACGTCCCCAGCGCCGCCGTCAGCGACACGCGCTGCGCCTCGCCTCCGGACAGCGTGCGCGCCTGGCGGTCCAACGTCAGGTAGCCCAACCCCACGCGCCGCAGGTAGCTCAGGCGCCCGGACAGCTCACGCCGCGCCAGTTCGCCCTGCCCCGTCGTCGTGCCCAGCGCCTCCAGCCGAGCCAGCGCCTCCGTCAGCTCCAGCCCGTGCCAGCCCGGCAGGTCCAACCCGCCCACGCGGTACGCGCGCGCCTGCTCATTGAGCCGCGCGCCGCGACAGCTCTGGCACAGCGAATACGCGCGGTAGCGCGCCAGCAGCACGCGCACGTGCATCTTGTACGTGCGCCCCTCCATCCACCGGAACCACGCGCGCACGCCCGGATAGGCGCGCCCTTCGTCGTAGTCACCCGCACCCTCCAGCACCGACTCCCGCTGCGCCGGCGTCAGCGACGCCCAGGGCGCGTCCATGGGAATCCCCTTCGCGCGGCACCAGCGCTGGAGCATGCCCCGCTCCCACTCCGTCGACGCGCCGGACCACGGACGGATGGCCCCCTCTGAAAGACTCAGCGCCGGGTTGGGAATCACCTTGTCCCAGTCGATGCCGATGGTGCGCCCGAAGCCTCGACACGGCGCGCACGCGCCCACCGGCGACTGGTAGCTGAACAGGCCCGGCCGCGCGGCCTCGAACTCACGCGCGCACTTCGGACACACCAGCCCCCTGCGCACCCGCTTCGGCTCGGCGCCGGCCACCAGCACCACCGCCTCGCCCTCCGAGCGAGCCCACGCGTCCTCCATCGCCTGCGTCACGCGCGACAGCTGCGAGGCAGACAGCTTCACCCGGTCCACCAGCACCCGCGCCACGCCCGCGGAGTCCGTCGCCTCCGAGGGCTTGAGCGACTCCAGCTCCCGCACCTCGCCCTGCACCACCAGCCGGTGGTAGCCGTCCTTCAGCAACCGGGCGCGCACGTCCAGGAACGAGGCCGTGTCCGCGATGCGCAGCGGGAAGGCGATGAGGGCCTGGGCCTCCGGCGACTCGCGCAGCAGGGCCGACGCCGCGACGCGCGCATCCGTGCGCACCGCCTCCACGCCGCAGTCCGGGCACACCGGCATCGCCTCGCGCGTGAAGAGCGCGGACAGATACGGCTCCACGTCCGCCAGCGTCGCCACCGTCGAGCGCGAGCTCTTCACCGGCGCGCGCCGGTCCACCGCCACACCCGCGGCCACCGGCTCCAGCGCCTCCATGGGCGGCCGCTCCAGCCGCTCCAGGAACTGCCGGGCATACGGGCTGAAGCTCTCCACGAAGCGCCGCTGACCCTCGGCATACAGCGTGTCGAGCGCCAGACTCGACTTGCCCGCCCCCGAGACTCCGGTGATGCAGACCAGCTCCCCTTCCGCGAGGTCCACGGAGAGGTCCTTCAGGTTGTGCGTTCGGGCGCCTACGAGGTGGGTCTTGTGCATTTCGGGTCGGAGGTTTAACGACCTGACACTTCAACGCCACAGACAAGTGAACCAACGCGTCAACGAATGCCCCCCCTGGTTGGGTGAAGGGCGAGCGGCTTGCTACAACTGGGGTACAATGAGCGCGCGGGGGCGGCGCCCGGCCCAGGTGCCCAGATGCCCCGCGATGCAGGAGGCTCTCCATGGCCGAGGGAAGCAACAGTTCTCCCCCCCGTGACGCGCTGGTCCAAGCCTCGCCCTCCCTGGTGTTGCTGGAAGTCGATGGCCACACGGCCTCTGCCTTCGTCGCCACCGGACAGGGACACCTCGTCACCAGCCTGCATGCCGTGGCGGGAGCACGCCTCATCCACGCGGTGATGGCGGATGGGACGCGCGCGGAGGTGGACCAGGTGGCGGCGATGGATGACCGCCGTGATTTGGCCATCCTCCGTTTACCGGTGACGGACCTGGCGCCTCCGCTCGGTCTGGCGCCCGCACCCCTGCCCGCCGAGGGAGACACCGTCTACGTCCTGCGAGCCGGCGCCGGCCCCGCACCGGAGGTTCGCTCCCAGCAAGTGCGGGCGGTCCAGGTGCTCGGCGACTGGCTCACCTTGCTGGAGCTGACGCGCACGCTTCCGGAGGAGTCCTCCGGCGGGCCGGTGCTGGACATGCGCGGCGCGGTGGTCGGCGTGGCCACCGCGGCGCTGGCCAACGGCCGCTCCCTGGGCCTCGTCATCCCCACGCGCTACATCGCGCCGCTCCTGCGGGGCTCGGCCGCCTCGCCCCTGTCCGCGCTGGAGGCGCCTCGCCGCAGGGCCGGACGCGTGAGAAGGGTGCCGCAACATCCGTTGAGCGTGCTGGAAGGCGCGACGACGGATGCGCTGGAGTCCATCGCCACCACGCTGGGCCACGCCATCAACGCGGGCGCCCCCGCGTACAACCGGGGCGACGTGGACGGCTGCTACCGCCTCTATGCCCGCACCGCCGAGCGACTCATCGACTCGTGCAAGGCCTTCCCTGGCGCCCAGCGCGCGCTGCGCGACGGACTCACGCGCTGCGATGATTTGCCGGACTCCGACGACCGGGCCTGGGCCCTGCGCGACACCTTCGATGGATTGCTGGACGTCATCGGCCGCTGGCTCCAGAAAATCCGTCCAGAAGCCGCCCGCATCGCCAGGCACTCGGCGCCGCCGCCCAAGAACTACCTCAACTGACGCGCCGCCTCACGCATCCTCCCAGCGAACGCGCAGCGCGTAGCCGGCCGGCTGCCGGTCCAGCACGTCCACGAGCGGCCGCACCCGGGTGCGCCGCAGCACGCCTTCCACCACGCCCGCCACGAAGTCCGGCAACGGGTCCCCGTCCACCACCCGCACGCGCCACTCCCGCTCCTGCACCGGCTCCAGGACCATCTTCATGTCCTCGCGCCCCGCCTTCAGGTACGTGGGCAGCCGCGTCAGACAACGCTCGGTACCCAACAGTGGCGCCGCGGTGGCGAAGATGCGCCCCACCAACGTCTGCGCGAAGCCCTCCACGTAGCGGTGCCCCAGCGCCCGGTTTGCCTCCTCAGGAGGTTGTCCCGCGCACGCGAAGCGCCGCGCCACACCCAGCGCCGCGCGCCACACGGTGAGGGGGTAGTACTCCTGCGATGCGTCCGTGTCCGTGTCGTAGCCGATGTCTCGCAGAGACTGGGCGAACGCGCCGGAGGGCTTCAGCGCATGGACGAACAGCCCCTCGAAGTTGCGCCGTGGCACCTGCACTGGCACGTAGGGCGCCTTCCGAGCCCCCACCGCCGCGTCCTTCGAGCCCCGCCGCTCCATGGCGTTCCCCCCTCCGAATCCGCCGGTCCGCACCGGCCCGGAACCACTCTAACAGCCCGCTGTCCGCGCGGCTTTCGTTGCCCTGGAAAACTAGCGCCTCAGCACACTTTTACAACACGAGGGCTCGTGCAACGATGGTCGTTTGCATGCAAGGAGTCCCATGCGGGTCCTGATAGTCGCTCAGGGAGGGGCGGACCTGTCGCCACTGGAAACCCTGCTGGAAGCCAGGGGGAACACGGTGGTCCACGTCGCTCGTGACGTGGAAGTACCGGCGGCCTGGCGCGCCGAGCCCTGTCCCCTGGTGGTGCTGGATGCGCGCGAGCCGGGCTCGCGAATGCCCCTCGTGCGGGCCCTGCGCAGCCTGCCGGGTGGCGCCGCGGCGGTGGTGATGTTGGTGGGGCGACGCGGCGCGCTCCACCTGCTGGAGCCCGCGCTGGAGGACGGCGCGGATGAAGTGCTGGCCTGGCCCATGGACGCGGAGGAGCTGCGACTGCGGCTGGACATGGCCGAGCGCCGCTCCGCCCGCCGCGAGTCGCGCGTCGGGGTGCCGTTCGGCGACGAACTGCGCGACACCATGCTCTCCGTCAGCCCGGTGCCCACCTCCATCACCACGCTGGGCGAAGGCCGCGTCGTGGCGGCCAATGACGCCTACTTCCGGGCGTTCGGCTACTCGCGCGAGGACATGCTGGGCAAGACGACGGTGGAGCTGCGCCTGTGGGAGCGCCCGTTCGACCGCGCCCACGTCATGGAGCGGCTGCGGCAGCACGGCTCGGTGCGGGGCGTGGACGCGCAGTACCACACCAGCACCGGCGAAGTGCGCCACACGCTGTTGTTCATGGGGCTGGTGCCCTATGCGGGCGAGCCGCACGTCATCTCCTTCTTCCCGGACATCACCCCGCTGAAGCAGGCGGAGGAGGAGGTGCGCCGCTCGGAGGTGAGCTTCCGCACGCTCATCCAGAGCCTGCCGGACCTGGTGGCCGTCTTCGACCGTGACGCGCGCGTGCGCTACGCCAACCTGAAGGTCGCCCGCGCGCTGGGCTACTCGGACGTGCGCGAGCTCATCGGCAAGCACATCTCCGACATGATTCCCCCCGAGGACCTGGCCTCGGCGGACGCGCGCATGCACGAGGCCCTGCGCACCGGGCGCAACGCCCTTTCAGAAAGGCGCATGGTGCGGCGCGACGGCGGCATCCTCCACGTGGAGTCCACCACCTTCCCACTGCACTTCGACGGCGAGGACTCCATTGTCTCCGTGGCGCATGACCTGACGGAGCGCCACCAGATGCAGGCGCGACTGATGCTCGCCGAGCGCATGGCCTCCGTGGGTACGCTCGCCGCGGGCGTGGCGCATGAAATCAACAACCCGCTGGCCTACCTCACCGCCAACCTCGCCTTCGCGCGCGAGGAGCTGTCCAACCTGCCCGGCCCCGGCGCGCCCGGCATGGACGCCACGGTGACCGAGTCCCTGGCGGACGCGCAATCCGCGCTCGCCGAGGCCCAGCAGGGCGCCGAGCGCGTGCGAACCATCGTCCGCGACCTGAAGACCTTCAGTCGGGTGGATTCGCTCGAGGACTCCGTCGTCGACGTGCGCCAGGTGCTCGACTCCACGCTGAACCTGGCGACCACGGAGATCCGCCACCGCGCCCGGCTGGTGAAGCTCTTCGAGGACGTCACGCCCGTGCGCGCCAACGAGTCGCGGCTGGGCCAGGTGTTCCTGAATCTCCTGGTCAACGCCGCGCAGGCCATTCCGGAGGGCTCGCCGGACCGCCACGAGATTCGCGTCGCCGCGCGCATGGGTGATGGAGGCCGCGTGCTGGTGGAGGTGTCGGACACGGGCGTGGGCATCGCCGCGGAGCACCTGCCGCGCCTGTTCGACCCCTTCTTCACCACCAAGGCTCCCGGCGTGGGCACCGGCCTGGGCCTGTCCATCTGCCACAACCTGGTGACGGCGCTGGGCGGCGAGATTCGCGTGCGCAGCGCCCCCAACCGAGGCTCCACCTTCCAGGTGCTGCTGCCTCCGTCCGAGCGCCCGCGCGCGCTGCCACCACCGCCGCCACTGGAGGCGCCCGCCTCCGCGGAGAAGCGCGGACGGCTGCTCGTGGTGGATGACGAACCCCTGGTCTGCACGGCGCTCGGCCGCACGCTGCGCCCCCACCACGACGTCACGCTCGCCACGCGCGCGCAGGACGCGCTGGAGCGAATCGAAGCCGGCGAGCACTACGACGTCGTCTTCTGCGACTTGATGATGCCCGGCATGAGCGGCATGGACTTCTACTCCACGCTGATGAAGCGCTATCCGGACCAGGCCCGCCGCGTCGTCTTCCTCACCGGCGGTGCGGTGACACCCCAGGCCCGCGCCTTCCTTGAAACCGTCACCAGCCCGCATCTCGAGAAGCCCTTCGCGGGCCGCGAGCTGCTGTCCTTGGTGCAGGAACGATTGGCCCGCGCCTGATCCGGGTCACAGTCCACCTGTGGAAGAATCGGACAGACTCACGCGCCGGCTGTCCTTCAATTCCCCAGCGATTCCACGGCCCTGCCCAGGCTGCGTCACACGACGCCCCCGCAAGCCCGCAGCTTCATTGACCTCAAACTAAATCCTCCGAGTAAGCGTGCGCGATTCCTGAAGATATTCCAGGGATGAACGACCGCGTCATGGGCTGGTACGGGGGTTGCTCTGGGCTGACGCGCCGCACCGTGGAGGCCATGCGGGCGGCGGAGTCGAGCGAGGTCCGGGAGTCACCAGGAGCCGCTCGCCCCCTCGGTTTTCCCGGAGGCATCAGGCGTGACGGCGGACAGGAACAAGCACGGTGGGACGCGCGCGGCGTGCGTGCGGTGGCTGGGCGTGGCGCTGGTGGCCACGGCCGGAACCGCGTGCGCGGCGGCCCCCGCCCCGTCCACGTCGCAGTCTCGGGGCGGCTCGAGCTTCACGTCGGAGACGGTGGTAGAGCGGGCGAGGGCGAAGGCGGCGCAGGCGTACGTGGAGCCCGTGTCGACGTTGCCGGAGTCCTACAAGACGCTGGACTACGACGCGTACCGGGACATCCGCTTCCGTCCGGAGAAGGCGCAGTGGCGTGACGCGGGGCTGCCCTTCCAGGCGCAGTTCTTCCACCCCGGCTTCTTCTTCCAGTTCCCGGTGGCGATGTACGAGGTGACCGGCGGCAAGTCGGCGCCGCTGCGCTTCTCGCCGGAGCTGTTCACCTACGGCCCGCTGGTGAAGCCCGGCCCGCTGAAGAAGGCGGATGGCTACGCGGGCATGCGGCTGTCGCATCCGCTGAACCGCTCGGACCTCTTCGACGAACTGGTGGTGTTCCTGGGCGCCAGCTACTTCCGGGCGCTGGGCCAGGGCAACCTGTATGGCCTGTCCGCGCGCGGGCTCGCGCTCGACACGGCGACGTCGCGCCCCGAGGAGTTCCCCGCCTTCCGTGAGCTGTGGCTGGAGAAGCCCGCTCCCGGCGCGGACCGCGTCGTCGTGCACGCGCTGATGGACAGCCCCAGCGTCACCGGCGCGTATCGCTTCACCGTCATCCCCGGGGCGAACACGGTGATGGAGGTGGAGGCCACGATTTTCGCTCGCAAGCCGGTGGAGCAGCTCGGCGTGGCGCCGCTGACGAGCATGTACCTCTTCGGGGAGAACGACCGGGGCGACTACGACGACTTCCGGCCGGAGGTTCACGACTCGGACGGCCTCTTCGTCTGGACGCGCACGGGCGAGCAGCTCTGGCGGCCGCTGCAGAACCCCGAGCGCATCAACGTCTCCAGCTTCCAGGTGGACAGCCCGCGCGCCTTCGGCGTCCTGCAGCGCGACACGGCGTTCGCCCACTACGAGGACCTGGAGGCGCACTACGAGCGCCGGCCCAGCGCGTGGGTGGAGCCGGTGGGCGAGTGGGGCCCGGGCGTGGTGCGCCTGGTGGAGCTGCCGACGCCGGACGAGACGAACGACAACATCGTCGCCTTCTGGGTGCCCCAGAAGCCGCTGGCGGCCGGCGATTCGCTGCGCGTCGCGTACAAGCTGCACTGGGGCTCGCGCTCGCCGTGGCCCGTGACGGGCGCCACCGTCGTCAGCACGCGCCTGGACGCGGGCGACTCCTGGAAGGGCGCGAGGCTGAAGGACGCGCGCCCCATGCGCCGCTTCGTCATCGACTTCTCCCCTGTGCCGGACCTGAAGGAGAGCACCACGCCCGTGGAGCTCGTCGTCAGCGCCGGCTCGGGCAAGGTCCTGCGCCCCATCGCCAACCGCCACACGCCCTCGGGTGGCTGGCGCGCCACCTTCGAGCTGCACCCCGCCTCCCCTGCCGTCCCCACCGAGCTGCGCGCGTACCTCAAGCGCGGCCCGGAGACTCTCACCGAGACCTGGAGCTACCTGTGGATTCCGTGACGACGCTGACTGCCTGCCCCTCCGTCCCGTCCACCGTCTGGGCCGTCCCGCGTTCTCGCGCGGCGCTCGACACCTTCTTCCGCGGCTTCGGCTTCACCACCGAGGCGGACCTGTCCGCGCTGGCGGCGTGGGTGCTGGACGGCTACGGCGCCCAGGGTGCCCAGCCCCCCGCGGCCGTGGCGCTGGCGCGCGCGCGCATGGAGACGTGGTTCGCGAGCGTCCTGGGAATGGAGCACGCGGGCCCGGGCCTGCTGGCGCGAGGCCGCGCGGCCTTCGTCCTGTGCGACGGCGCGAGCCGGGGCGCGCGGCTGCTCACCCGGGCTTCGGCGCCGGAGGACTTCGTGAAGGCGGCGCGCGCGGCGGTGCCGGTGCCGGCGCCCGCGCAGGTCAGCGCGGTGATGCCCGAGCAGCAGCTCGTGCTGTGGCCGTTCGGTGAGCTGCTGCGCCGCTGGTGGCGCGGGGCGTCGCCGGACGTCTCCATCTCCCGCTGAGCGGGGGTTGCACCGGAGCCTCGCGATGGAAGCCCACTCGTTTTCGCCCGAGAGCGCCGCTTTCCGGCGCGTCGGAGTCCTGGGCCTGGCGGCCATCACCACCCTCGTGGGGACGCTGGAGATGCACCGCCTGTTGAGCGCCCACGGCACCTCGGTGCCCGAAGTGGTGCTGGTGGGGCTCTTCGCGCTGTGCTTCGGCTGGATTGCGCTGTCCTTCTGGACGGCCATCGCGGGCTTCCTCCAACTGGCCCTGGGCCCCCGGCTTCCCGGGCTGCGCTACCCGACGCCGGACGAGGAGGGACAGCCCCTGGCGTCGCGCACGTCGGTGGTGATGCCCATCCACAACGAGGACCCGGCCTCCGTCTTCGCCAACGTGCAGGCGACGTACGAGTCCGTGGCCGCCACCGGGCATCTGGACGCCTTCGACTTCTACGTGCTGAGCGACTCCACGCGCGCGGAGGCGTGGGTGGCGGAGGAGCTGGCGTGGTCGGAGTTGTGCCGCCGGGTGGGCGGCCAGGGGCGCATCTTCTACCGGCGGCGCACGGACAACACGGGCAAGAAGGCGGGCAACCTCGGCGACTTCTGCGAGCGGTGGGGCCGCCGCTACGACTTCACGGTGGTGCTGGACGCCGACAGCCTCATGGACGGCCGCACGCTGGTGAAGATGGCGCGGCTGATGGAGCTCAACCCGCGCGCGGGCATCCTCCAGGCGCCGCCGTTGAACGTGGGCCGCACGACGCTCTTCGCGCGCCTCCAGCAGTTCGCGGGCCGGGTGTACGGGCCCGTCGTGGCCGCGGGCGCGGCGGCGTGGCAGCTGGGCGAGTCCAACTACTGGGGCCACAACGCCATCATCCGCACGGAGGCGTTCATCAACCACTGTGGGTTGCCGGTGCTCCCGGGCAAGCAGCCCTTCGGTGGACACATCCTCAGCCACGACTTCGTCGAGGCGGCGCTGATGCGGCGCGCGGGCTACACGGTGTGGCTGGTGCCGGAGCTGGGCGGAAGCTACGAGCAGCCGCCGCCGAACCTGCTCGCGTATGCGCAGCGCGACAGGCGCTGGTGCCAGGGCAACCTGCAGCACCTGAGCCTCGTCATGGCGGGCGGCCTGCATCCGTTCAGCCGGGGCCACTTCCTGATGGGCGTCATGTCCTATGTCGCCTCGCCGCTGTGGCTCCTGTTCCTGGTGTCGGGGCTCGTCGCCGCGCTGCATGACCGCTTCTTCCTGGACGCGCACGCGCTGGAGTCGCCCGTGCTCGCGTTCGACGCACCCGGCGCGCTGCGCCTGTTCGCGGTGTCCATGGGCATGCTGTTCGCGCCCAAGGTCCTGGGGCTGATGCTCGCGCTCTTCAAGCGGGGCGAGGCGGCGAGGATGGGGGGGCGCGTGAAGCTGGTGCTCAGCGTGCTCGTGGAGAGCGTGCTGGCCTCGCTCCTGGCGCCGGTGATGATGCTGTTCCAGTCACACTTCGTCTTCGGCACGCTCCTGGGGTACCGGGTGAACTGGTCCAGCCAGCAGCGCGAGGACGCGGACCTGCCGTGGTCCGAAGCGGCGCGGCGTCACGCCGTGCACATGGCGGTGGGCGTGGGGATGCTGGCCGTGGCCGCGCTGGTGTCCCCGGCGCTGGTGGCGTGGCTGCTGCCAGTGGCGGTGGGGCTGCTGCTCGCCGTCCCCCTCACGGTGCTGACGGCACGCTCCTCGCTGGGGATGTGGGCCGCGCGACGGGGGCTGTTGCTCCTGCCGGAGGAGACGGAGCCTCCCGAGGTGGTGGAGCGGGCCCAGGCCATCACAGAGGAGCACGCGGTGGAGCCGGTGCCGGACGCCATCGAGCGGGTGCTCGGCGACGCCAAGATGCACGCGCTGCACCTGGCGCTGCTGGAGTCGCAGCCGGGACTCGCCGAACACACCTCGCCCGCGGCCCTGGAGTCCGCACGACGCAAGCTGCTGGGCGGCGGCGCCGAGCCCCTCTCCGCGCAGGAGAAGGTCGCGGCCCTGCTGGACGTGGGCACGCTGAGCGAGGCGCGCGAGCAGCGCCTCACGCGCGCGCTGTCCTGACGCGGCGGAGCGGTCAGTCCTCGTCGTGCAGCACGAGGTCCAGCGAGTCGAGCGCTCGGCCCTCCGAGGAGGCGCGGCGGACCTCGCGGTCCTCGAATCGACGCGACATCAGCGCGCGCAGGTTGAAGCGCGCGGCGCGGGCCAGCCGACCTGCGCGAGCCTTCAGCGCGCCACGAGAGACCTTTTGCGTGGACGTCAGCCCCACGAAGACGCGGTTGGCCGTGGTCTGCGAGTCGAAGGCGTGCAACTGCGCGAAGCTCGCCTGCCACGTCTGGAGCATCGCCGGGTACAGCGGATTGGGCGAGCGATGCACGTTGCTCACCACCGCGCCGTCGGGTGTGAGCCGGGCCTTGGCTGCCTGGAGGAACTCCCACGTCGCCAGGGCCTTGGGCATGCCTCGGGGGCCATAGGCATCCAGGAGGATGACGTCGTAGGCGGGCCCCGGCGTCTCGATGAAGCGGCGCCCGTCCGCCACGTGCGCGTGCAGCAGCGCATCCTCGCGGAAGCCGAAGTAGCGCCGGGCGACCTCGAGCACCTCCCCGTCACTGTCCACCGCGTCGATGCGCGTCTGGGGCAGCGCGGCGCGCAGGAACATGGGCAGCGAGCCGCCCCCCACACCCACCATCAGGATGCGCTGGGGATTGGCCACGAAGGCCACGCCGCCAATCATGCCTTGCGTGTATTCGAGCTCCAGCCGCAGCGGGAAGCCCTGCCCCACCACGCTCTGGTAGGCGCTGTCCCAGCCGAACTGGAGGTAGCGCCGGCCCTCGTCGTCCTGGCTGACGATGCAGCGATGCGAGCCGGCGAGCCCCACGTGCAGCACGGTGCGCGGCTGGGAGAGCCAGCGGAAGACTCGCGCGAGGTAGCGCCGGGAGCGCTCGACCTTGCCTCCGGGAAGAGAGAGGCCGAGCGGTGCGCCCTGGCGGGGGAGAACCCGCTTCCAGGGCGCCTCGCACCACCAGGGACCTCCCGCGCGCGGCCAAGTCACGCACAAAGGTCTATCACCTCCCCGGCCCGCTTTTGACAGCCCTGCGTCACGCGAAGAGGCGACGGAGCACGGCCACCATCGCCGCCACGTCGGACGCGCACGCCATCTCCCGGATGGAGTGCATGGACAGCATGGGGTTGCCCACGTCGACGGTGCGGATGCCCAGCTGTCCCGCCGTAATCGGGCCAATGGTGCTGCCACACCCCAGGTCCGTGCGCGTGACGAAGTGCTGCGGCGTCACCCCTGCTTCGCGACACAGCGCGGCGAAGTACGCCCAGGACTCGCCATCGGTGGCGTAGGACTGATTCACGTTCGACTTGATGACGGGCCCGGCGCCCATCTGCGGCTGGTGCTTGGGCTCGTGCAGCGAGGCGTAGTTGGGGTGGACCGCGTGCGCCATGTCCGCGCTGACCAGGAAGGACTGGGCCATGGCGCGGTGGAACGCATCGGGCTTTCCGTCCGAGAGCCCCAGTGTGAGGCGCTCCAGGAGCGTGCGCAGGAAGGGGGACGCGGCGCCCTGCGCGCTGCGGCTTCCCACCTCCTCGTGGTCGAACAGGATGACGCCGCTGGTGGCCTCGCGCGAGGCCGGGCCGGTGAGCAGCGCCGTCAGGCTCGAATGGCAGCTCGCGAGGTTGTCCAGGCGCGGCGCATGGAGGAACTCCTCGTGCGCCCCCGAGCGCGTGGACGGCTGCAAGTCGTAGAGGCACAAGTCGTAGCCCAGGATGTCGGCCGCCTCCGCCTTCACGCCGCCCTTCGACAGCTCCTTCACCAGCATGGCGCGCAGGTCCACCGCGCCCGCGCTCTCCAGGCCCAGCACGGGCACCATCTGCTCCTGCGGGTTGAGCTTGAGGCCCTCGGTGTTCACCCCTCGGTTGAGGTGGATGGCCAGGTTGGGCACTCGCAACAGCGGCTTGCGGAAGTCCACCAGGTGGCCCCGGGGCTTTCCGCCCTCGAGCAGCACCACGCGGCCGGCGAGCGACAGGTCTCGGTCGGTCCAGGTGTGCAGCAGCACCCCGCCGTAGATTTCGACGCCGAGCTGCTGGTAGCCGTTCTTGGCGACCTGGGCGTTGGGCTTGAGTCGCAGATTGGGCGAGTCGGTGTGGGAGCCGACCAGCCGGAAGCCCGCCCGGTCCACTGGCGCGGTGCCCAGGTGGAAGGCGGCGATGCTGGTGTCGCCCCGGGTGACGTAGACGCGCTCACCGGGCTTCAGCGTCCAGGACTCGCGCTCGTCCAGGGCGCGGTAGCCCGCTTGCTCCAGGCGGCGGGCCGTCTCCCGCACCGCGTGGTACGGCGTGGGCGAGGCATCGATGTACGCGAGCAGGTCATCGGCCAGGGCATCGGTGTCGGTGGGGCTCATGTCGGCCCGAAGCTAACCGCTACCGGGCGTCTCGCCACGTCCGAATCACGTCCCCCGAGCGGGCGGACGGGCCCCTGTCCCCGGCGGCGGCACGGTGGAGGACGGCCGGGCCTGGGGGGCGGCGTCGAGGAAGGTCCCCAGCAGCACCCACCGGCGGGACTGGTCCTCCTTGCCGCGCTTGGCGAGCAGCGGCGTCGTGTAGTGCCAGAAGGGCAGCCGGTACACGGTGATGCCGCCCACGGTGCTCACCCGCGTCATCTCGGACAGGTGCCCGTCCTTCTCGTAGACGAGGTACTGGTGGTCCACGCCCGGCATGGTGAGGCTCACGTGCATGTCCACGTAGCCGTCGCGGGCCTCGGCCTCCTCGGGGTGGTGGTCATTGTGAGGGCCGGAGTAGTCGCCGGGCCCGTAGCAGAGCACCTGGATGCCCCAGTTGCGCCGCAGCACGCGGCCACTGACGGAGGCGGCGAAGGCGGCGAAGGTGTCCGAGCGAAGCATGGTGGTGAGCCCCACCGCTTCCGCCGCGCGCCAGGAGCGGGAGCGCCGGTTCTCCAGCAGCGCGGTGCGCACGCGGACCGTCTTGGGCAGCAGCTCCATGTAGTTCATCGTCATCCCGGAGATGGAGTCCACGGGGATGGGGTCCTCCATGCGCACCAGGGTGTCGTTGAGCGCCGCGTCGAGCGCGTTGCGACAGGCGGCGGCACGCGTCGCGTCCACCACACCCTGGAGGGAGACGAAGCGGCGCGCGGGGTCCAGCAACGCGCCCGAGACTGACGTGTCCCGGCCCTCCAGGATGCGGCGGCCCTTGGGAGTGAGGAGGTCGGCGAACTCGGAGGGGAAACGCTTCATGCGGCCCCGAATACGGCTTCACGGGCCGGTTGTCCTGCGGAATGCGCGCCGCATCCGTGTTCGCTCGGTGCCACGGGCCGTGCTTCATGTCCCGGAAAGCACGGCCCGCGAGGGGCCTGTCACGTCCGATGTGTGGGCCGCTGATGCCGAGGAGGCTCGAAGCGGTCCCTGTCCCGGTTGGGGTCGGGCTTCTTGCTCGGAGGCCGTGACTCGGTCTTCGAGGGCGCCTTGGGGGGCGGCCTTGGTGTGGGCCTGGGACGATGGGGGTTGATATGAATGGGCATGTTCGTCTCCTGGGAGTTGTCGCACCTCGTGCGCACATGAGGGATAGGTCGGAGAGGAAATACCGGTTACAGGCTTCAGCACGATCTGGGTGTCCAGGGACCTCATGACGTCATGCGTCAGGCATTGGGCGCCGTTCTTGGCTCCCTGATGGGTGTGTTTCCGCTCGGCGGCAACCTTTACCGGCCGCCTGCGATAACCTGCTGATTCGTCGAATTCTGGAGAGTCCCCCAAGCATGGATCCCATCCGCAACCGTGCCCGCGTCGTCACGTCAAACCCGTCCACGTCGCTCCAGCCGCAGCGGGAGGCGCAGCAGACGGCGGCCCCGGCGAGGGCCAACGCGGTGGGTCATGCGCAGTTGAGTACCTTCGAGGCGAAGCTGGCGGCGCCGGTGCAGGCTGTGGCGGCGCAGCCGACGCCGGGCGCGTGGCGCGGCGGGCCGGACACCGAGGTGGGCAAGGCGGTGCAGGCCATCTGGGACCGGATGCAGAACATGCCGGGGGCGGATGTCACCATCAAGGGAGACACGCCGGCGTCGCTGCTCGGCCGCGCCATCCTGGACGGCAAGAAGGTGTCGAACGAGCAGATCATCGCGATGTCGAAGGTGACGTTGGATCAGCTCGCGACGGATCCGAAGGACCGGGAGAAGGTCCTGAAGAAGGTGCCGAACGCGCGCGAGCTGCCGGTGCACAAGTTCACGGTGGCGATGCTGTCGGCGGCGACGGGAATTGATCCGAAGAAGCTGTCCGAGGCCTGTCCCGACCTGGGCCTGACGGGCGCGCCGGGCACGCCGCTGCTGTATGCGGCGGAGGGGCAGAGCACGCAGCGCTCCACCGCGCTGCACGACTTCACGGACTACCTGCGCGGAGCGGGCATCAAGGGCCTGAACAAGGCCGTGTGGGGCGTGGAGAACCGCATCCTGTCCGCCCTCGTCTCCATCGTGGGCGGCGGACGGTACTGAGAAGTCCGGGGTTCACGCCGTGAGGCGTGTCAGGGCCGTGTCCCGTACAGGGGCGCGGCCCTTCGTCTTTCAAGGGACGAGCTTCGAGCGAGCGGCGTCCCCTGCCCTGGCACGTGCGCGGCAATCACCTTGTTCCGGCGCAACGACGACGGCTCGCGCGAGCAGTTGCCTGTACGCGCGTCCTGAGGTCAGTCGCCTTGTTCCGGTACCGGACCCGCGAGCTTCGCGCGAGCAGCCTCCAGCCGCCTGGCGCGCACCTTTCCAGCAACGTCAAGCAGTCGGCGGTCGCGCGCCCAGCGCTCACGGGTCACAGCGTCGACCTGGGCCCACAGCGGCTCACTCTCGACGAGCGTGCGCTTCACCTGAGCCAGCGCGCCAGCGAGCGCCACATGCGTCGCCACGGATGACGGGTCCGCCTGGGCAAGCCCGCGCATCATCACCGCGAGCGCGAGCAACTCCTCGCGGATGGGGTCAGGCCAGCCGCTGCGTCGGCCGAGCTGGAGAAGCCAACCGAGGAGTGCGAGATGGACATGACAGTCCTCCACGGTGCGGAAGGGCTTGAGGTAGCGCGTGTAGCCATCGCCCGGGAGTACTTCTTCCGGTGATACCGCCACGTCTTCGAGCCGCAGCTCCGCGTGAGGGACCTCGGGCACGAAGGGGAGCTCGGGCAATTCAGTGGCGATGATGCCCGCGCGCCTGGCGTCCACGGACACCAACCTGAGCCGGTTGCGGCCCTGCTCGTCCTGTCCTTCGGAGGCGACGATGAGTAGCAGCTTCGCGCTGGAGCCCAGCGTGACGAAGGCTTTCTCCCCTGTGAGTGTCCAGCCCGTGGCCGTTGGCGCAAGACGCGTCTGGATGGCGGCGGGGTGCCCACCCATCGACTCCGTGGCGCAGAGCGCGACGGGCTGGTCAGCGGGGAGCATGGGGAACAGGAAGCGGTGGGCGGCGTGGTACCCGGAGGCGAATGCAAATCCGAGCCGGTCCGCGCGAAAGCCTCCCGCGAGCGCGAGGTCCGCGGGCGACTGGAACCGCGGCACCAGTTCCACATGACGGCGCCACCACGTCTCGACGGAGTCGAGTGTGACGGGCTCGGGGGACTCAGTGAGCAGGAAGGAGAGGACGTCGTTCACAGGGCCACTATACGACAGCCAGACGCAAGCGGCGTTCCCGGAACAATCCAAACCAGAGGCGGCCCACCGGCCTGACTGAAGTCAGCCAGCGGCGCCAGACCCAACATGCCTTTACCCTCTCAAAAACAACACCCAAGGCATGACTGTGTACAGGATGCGCTGCACCAGCCCCCCATGATGAGCAGACAGAGTCCAGCGCTCGGCGTTACATCCCACGCGCCTCCATCTACAACCTCATCAATCGCAGCCCGAGCATCCAGCTCGCGGGAGTCGTGAACGTGGCAGGAGTCACTCGCTGCGTCCACGAATGCGCTGGCGACCTGGATGCTCAGGGGCGCGGCTGAGGTGTCCCGGAATGCGCTCAGTCGGCGTGCCAGGGAACTGGGATTCGCCCGCACCAGCACGCGACCTTCGCGGGCCCCAGGGCGACAACTCCCGGCCGGCGTCGCTGGCCCTCGCACTCACTTCGCCACGAGGCCCGACGACAGCGCGTCAGGCCCGGGCAAACAACCTCACCCCGCCAGGCGCTTGCGGCCACCCGCGGACTTCTTGCCCTTCGTCGTCTTATTCCCCTTCACGGGCTTCTTCGCGGAGCGGGACTTGGACACGGACTTCTTCTTCGAGGCCTTCTTCCGGGCGGGGGCCTTCTTCTCCGGCGCCAGGATGGTGCCCCTGCACTGGGGCGCGCCACAGCGGCACACGTAGAGGGCTTCGGACTCGGACCCCATGTCCTCGGTGCGCTCGTAGGCGTAGTCGTAGACCAGCTCCTCCCCTACCTCGAGCGCGCGCAGGGCGAAGATGTAGATGCGCCCCTTGTCGATGAGCGCCTCGCAGTTGGGGGCACACGAGTGGTTGATGTAGCGCGCCTCGTTGTGCAGGGTGCCCGCGTCGAGCACCGTCTTGCTGTCCAGGTTGAACAAGAAGGTGTGGTGCCGCCCCATGGCCTCGTCGTCGTAGCGACGGTCCGCGTCCGCCTGGGTGATGCGCTCACCGACGTACTCGATGATGCGCTCGCCCTTGCGGATGCGGCGGGTGGCGAAGGCGCCCGTGCCCTGGATGGACGACGGACGCAGCTCGAAGGGGATGGGCTTGGAAGAAGGAGTGAAAGTGGGGGATGTCATGCGGGTATGAGTGGCCCGGAGTTCACGTCGGCCAGGACGCTCCATCAGCGGCGGTGTAGCGTGCACCAGACGGACTCTCGATGAAAGGCGTTCGATGATGCGGTGGTGGCTCGTGCTCGGTGCGGTGAACGCTTTCCTGTCCGTGTCGGCGGGAGCCTTCGGCGCTCATGCGCTCAAGGCCCGGCTCCCTCCCGACCTCCTCGTCATCTTCGAGACGGGCGCGCGCTACCACATGTACCACGCGCTCGGGCTGCTCGCGGTGGGACTGCTGTCCCTGCTGCGCCCCTCATCGCTCCTGAACGGCGCGGGCTGGGCCATGCTCGTGGGCATCGTCCTGTTCTCTGGCAGCCTCTACGCGCTCGCACTCTCCGGCGTCCGCGTCCTGGGCGCGGTGACACCCCTGGGCGGCCTGGGCTTCCTCGCCGGCTGGGCTCTCTTCGCCATCGCCGCCTGGCGCGCGACGCCCTAGCCACCCCACCGAGGTCCGGACCCCGGTGTCACTCCCGAACCAGCGGAGGCATCGGGTACATCAGGTCCAGGTCCCGGTTGTTGCGGATGCCACACGCCTCGCGCTGCACCATCAGGTACCAACGCTGCAGCTCCGCCTCCTTGCGCACCTCGCGATAGCGCTCCAGGCGCACCGCCCGCGTGGGGCCCCGGGACATCAAGAGCTCGCGCTCGGCGCCCTCCAGCGCTGACAGGGCCTTCTCCAGCTTCTCGCCGGTGCGCTTGAGCGCGGAGGCCTTCTCCTTCTGGAACTCGGCCTCCACCGGCAACAACGCGTTGACGCTCTGTTCTCGGGCCATGCCCTTGGGTTTAACCACCCCCCGCTGGCGCTCGCAGCACGGGGGATGAGCGCACCTGAAGCGCCCTCTCAGTCCAGCTTGCCCTCCAGGACAGGGAGCGGCGAAGTGGCTGCCTTCCTGGCGCCGCGTCATCATCCCCTCCCCCACACCCACTCCCCGGAACCGCCATGCGCGCCTTCCTCCTGGCCCTCGTCGTCACCACGGCCTCGGCCCAGCAGTCTGGAGCCTCGGCCCCTGCTCCAAGGTCCTACCTGCTGCGCCCCACGAGCGTCTTCGACGGCGTCACCCCCAAGCCCCATGCGGGCTGGGTGGTGCTCGTCACCGGAGAGCGCATCGTCGCCGCTGGCCCCGCCTCGCAGGTGAAGGCGCCCGAGGGCACGGAAGTCGTCGACCTCGCCGGCACCACGCTCCTGCCCGGGCTCATCGAGGGCCACTCCCACCTGTTCCTCCACCCGTACAACGAGACGAGCTGGAACGACCAGGTGCTGAAGGAGCCGCTGTCCCTGCGCGTGGCCCGAGCCACCCAGCACGCGCGAGAGACGCTGCTCGCGGGCTTCACCACCGCGCGTGACCTGGGCACCGAGGGCGCGGGCGACGCCGACGTCGGACTCAAGCAAGCCATCCAGCAGGGAATCATCCCCGGACCTCGTCTCCTCGTGGCGACCCGGGCCCTGGTGGCCACTGGCACCTATGCCCCCAAGGGCTTCGCCCCCGAGTGGCACGTCCCCCAGGGCGCCGAGGAAGCCGACGGCGTCGATGACCTGGTGCGCGCGGTGCGCGGACAGATGGGCCGGGGAGCCGACTGGGTGAAGGTCTACGGCGACTATCGCTGGGGCCCCTCGGGCGAGGCGCGCCCCACCTACTCACTCGAGGAGATGAAGCTCATCGTCGAGACGGCGCGCGACGGCGGCCGCCCCGTCTCCGTCCACGCCAGCACGCCCGAAGGCATGCGCCGCGCCGTGCTCGCCGGCGCGGAGACCATCGAACACGGCGATGGGGGAACACCGGAGGTCTTCCGCCTCATGGCGCAGCGCGGAGTCTTCCTCTGCCCCACGCTCGCCGCGGGCGACGCGCTGTTCCGCTACCACGGCTGGAAGAAGGGCGTGGGTCCGGAGCCCGCCCCCATCCAGGAGAAGCGCGCCAGCTTCCGCGCGGCGCTCACCGCGGGCGTGCCCATGTGCGTGGGTGGAGACTCGGGCGTCTTCACCCACGGGGAGAACGGGCGCGAAATGGAGCTGATGGTGGAGTACGGCATGACGCCCGTGCAGGTGCTCCAGGCGGCCACGTCCGGCAACGCGCGGATGCTGCACCGCGAGGACCGGCTCGGCCAGGTGAAGGCCGGCCTGCTCGCGGACCTCGTCGCCGTGGACGGAGACCCCACGCGGGACATCTCCGCCGTGCGCAAGGTCCGCTGGGTGATGAAGAACGGAACGCCCTACCGGCGCTGACTCGCCAGCCCGATGCCCGCGGGCTCCGCGCAGCCCGCCTCCACCGACGCGGGCAGGTAGTCCAGCGCCGACGACGCCTTGGGCGCCGCGTCTTCCGAGGCCACCCGGCGCCACGCGTCCCGCAGCAGCAGATAGCCCGCGACGAACAACATCCCGTTGCGCGCCAGCAGCAGCAGCGTCTGGGGAATGCCCAGCCCGTACTTGTACGAGGGCCCCACGAAGACACCGCGCGACAGGATGGCGGCCACGAGGATGAGCACGGGCACCGTGCGCGAGCCGGACAAGAGCGCCAGCGCCGCCGCGCCCATGACCCACGTGAGGAACTGCGGACTGAGCACCGGGTTGAGGATGATGAAGGCCACCAGCGGCCCCAGCGCCAGCCGCGCCAGGTCATCCATCCGCTCGGGGAGCCGGCGACGCACGGACCACATGCCCACCGCGGCCATGCCCAACGAGCCCACCACCCACAGCCACCGGCTCACCGCCCTCACGCCCTCGGCGGCCGCGCCATGCAGCTCGAACGCCGCGGGGGCGTGAATCCAGAGCACGCCCTGGACCAGGCCCAGGTGATGCGCGGCCCACAGCAGCGAGGCCCCGAGCGACTCCACCTGGAGCCCCCGGTCGACATGGAACGACGCGAAGCCCCACCAGGGCCACACCGCACTCAGCGGCAACAGCGGCGCCACGCCCAGCGTCAGGCCCACCACCAGCTTGCCCAGCGTGCCGCGCTTCCAGCACACGGCCAACGCGAGCGGCACCAGCACCACCGGGTACAGCTTCGTCACCACGCCCACCGAGAGCGCCAGGCCCGCCACCGTCTCGCGGCGGCGCGCCAACGCGAAGAGGGCCGCCATCGTCAGCGCCGCGGGGATGAGGTCATAGCGCTTGAGGTAGTAGAGCGCCGCCATCCACGACGTCACCGAGTACGCCAGACACGGAACCACCGAGCGCCACGCCCTGCCCCACTTGCGGGCCCCCTCGGTCAGCAGCACCCACTTGATGAACCCATCCATCACCGCCAGTTGGAGGCCGAACAGCGGGATGAACTCCCACTGCGTATGGCGCACCCACGCGGCGGGGACGAACCACAACAGCGCGTAGGGCGGGTACTCGAAGCGGAAGTCCTGGTTGGGCGTGGCGCCGGCGAGGAAGGCTCGCGCCGTCTTGAAGTACAGGTCCAGGTCGCCGATACGCGGCGAAAACGCGTACACCACGAGCGGCGTCACGCCGACGAGGAACGCGACCCAGTGCCAGGGCCCGAGACGGGCGGAAGGGGAAGCTGCGGGAGAAGGAGGGGTGGAGGCGGACACGCGAGCGCACTCTGTCCAATCCTGGCTGCTTTTGTCGCGGGGAAAGAGAGACACGCCGCCCCCTCCCCTGGTCGGGCGCCACCCGAGGAGGCGGAGTCTACCCGGGTCGGCGCTACGGAGTGCGGGCCAGGGGCTCGGCCTTCACCTGCGCGAAGAGGCGCTCGACGTCCGCTCGGCCGCACAGGTCCGTGCCCTGGGAGAGCAGGGCCGCCGTGCCGGAGGCGATGCCCCAGCGCAGGGCCTCCTCATGGGACTGGCCCCGAGCGAGCGCCAGCGTCAGCCCCGCGACGAAGCTGTCCCCCGCGCCCACCGAGCTGTGCGTCTCCACAGGAGGAGGCGAGGCGCGAAGCTGCGCGTCACGCGTCGTCAGGAGCGCGCCGTCGGCCCCCATGGACACGGCCAGGACCTCCGCCCGGCCCCTCGCCACCAGCTCCCGCGCCGCCTCGGCCTGGGTCGCCAGGTCCTCCGCCTTCAGGCCCGTCAGCTCGCGCAGCTCGCGGCGGTTGGGCTTGGCCAGGAACACCCCTTCCTCCAGCGCCGCCGAGAGCGGCGTCCCGCTGGTGTCCACCACCACGCGCACCCCCAGCCGCTTCGCCAGCCGCGCGACACGCGCGTAGAAGTCGTCGGGCACGCCCTGGGGCAGGCTTCCGCTGGCCACGATGAACGCGGCGCCCGTGGCGACCTCCCCCACCGCGCTCAGGCAGCGCTGCCACTCGAACTCGGAGAGCACCGGCCCGGGGAGGATGAAGCGGTACTCCCGGGCGCTGGCGCCCTCGGCCACGGTGAAGCTCTCGCGCGTGGAGCCCTCCACGGGGATGGAGCGGCGCAGCAGGCCCTTCTCCTCCAACAGCTCCTCCAGCATGAGCCCCGTGGCACCGCCCCGCGTGTAGACGGCGATGGACTCCCCGCCCAGCTCCCGCACCACGCGCGCCACGTTGATGCCGCCACCGCCCGGGTCCCTGCGCACCGAGCCGCACCGCAGCTTGTGCTCCGGGGTGACCTCCGGCACCGACGTCGCGACGTCGATGGCGGGGTTGAGCGTCAGCGTCACGATGTGCGCCATGTGCCAGGTCTCCAGCGATGGGAAGAGGTCGTCCCTCTCGGAACGCAAGCGCGCAGAGAGTGCCCCACCGGGCACGTCCCCGCCAGCCCGGCCGTTGCCATCCCCGCGCGGCTGATGCGAGATGCGTGACATGCCCTCGCCACGAGGCCCCACGCGGGACGAGCTCGACGCAGCCACCGGCCGCCACATGCCGGACATCATCGCGCCCGGCCTGCGCGTGCTCTTCTGCGGCATCAACCCCAGCCTCTATTCCGTGGTGATGGGCCACCACTTCGCGCGCCCCGGCAACCGCTTCTGGCCCACGCTGCACCTGTCGGGCTTCACGACGCGACAGTTGAGCCCCTCGGAGCAGGGCGAGCTGCGCGAGCAGGGCCTGGGCATCACCAACGTCGTCGACCGCGCCACCGCCACCGCGGACCTGCTCGACAAGTCGGAGCTGACCGAGGGCGCCCGCTCGCTCGAAGCCAAGGTGCGCCGCTACCACCCGCGCTTCCTCGCGGTGCTGGGCATGGGGGCCTACCGCACCGCCTTCGCGCGGCCCAAGGCCCAGCTCGGGCTTCAGGAGGAGACCTTGGGCACCACCCGGCTGTGGGTGCTGCCCAATCCCAGCGGGCTCAATGCCCACTACCAGCTCCCGGACCTGGCCCGGCTCTACGCGCAGCTGCGACTCGCCGCGGACGCGGGCTGACGGCGCTTCAGGTGATGAGCCCCGCCTCGCGCGCGAAGCGGGTGACGACGGGCTGCACGTGGGGGAACGCGGCGGCGTTGCAGGCCAGCAGGCCGCGCAGGTTCTGCAGCTCGGAGCCGTCATAGCGATACGGCGTGCCGCCCAGGTCCGTGAGGATGCCCCCGGCCGAACGCAGCACGGCCTCCGGCGCACAGTTGTCCCAGCGATAGCTCTTGTCGCTGACGTGGAGGTAGAGGTCCGCCTGGGACTCCGCGAGCAGGCCGCACTTGACGCCCACCGAGCCGGACTCCTGCTCGCGGGTGATGCCCAGCCGGGCCACGACCTGGTTGGTCAGCTTGGAGCGATGCGAGCGCGACACCACCAGTCGCAGCGACGCGGGCTCCGCCACGTCCGACACGCGCAGGGCCCGGCGCGCGCCCGCCTTCTCCACGAAGCCCCCCTGCCCCACCACGCCCGAATAGAGCGTGTCGCCCACCGGCCGGTACACCACGCCCAGCACGGCCTCGGTGCCAATGGCCAGGCCGATGTGGATGGCGAACTCGCCGTTGCGGTTGACGAACTCCTGCGTGCCGTCGAGCGGGTCCACGAACCAGCAGCGCTCGAAGCGGCCGGCGGCGGCGCTGTTGTCGGACTCCTCGGCCACCACACCGTCACCGGGGAAGGCCCGGCGCAGCGCCTCCACGATGAGGGCGTTGGCTCGGGTGTCCGCCTCGGTGACGGGCCCCTGGCCGCCCGCCTTGTCCTCGACGGAGAAGGGGGTGGCGTAGACCTCCAGCAAGAGGGCGCCCGCTTCACGGGCGATGCGGCGGGCGGTGTCGAGCTCGGTGTCGAGGGATGGCATGGGCGGACAGTCTGCCCTCGAATGGGGCCTGGGTGGGAGGTCGCGCGTCGGTGTGGACCTTGAACATGGGGCGAACCGCCCCGCGCGGGGCGGATTGCCCCGCCCGGCCGGACGCGCTCGCGAGGGAAGATGGTGGCGTGGCTCCTGCACTGCATGAAGCGAACCGTGAGCGCTCGGGGAGCGGGCCCGCGCCCAAGCCCCCGACGCGAAGTGAGGACATGCCGAGATGATGAAGGTGCTACTGGCGGGGTTGATGCTGGTGTTCGGGGGGATGCTCGCCTTCGGGGGCGGGCGCATGCTGTACCGCGCCCATGCGAGCGAGCGCTGGCCCACCACGGAGGGCACCGTGGTGTCCTCGGGCGTGGAGACGGTACGCAACCGGCGCACCACCCGCTTCCACCCCGAGGTGAAGTACGAGTACTCGGTGGGTGGCCATTCCTACTCGGCGGACACCATTTCGTTCGGAGGCAATGACACGGGCGCGCTGCCGGATGCCCAGCGCCTGACGCACCGGTATGCCTCCGGCACGAAGCTGCCCGTGCACTACGAGCCGGGCGACCCGGCCATCGCGTGCGTGGAGTGTGGCAACGCGGGGATGTCCAGCTACGTCGTGATGTTCGGCGGCCTGGCCTTCGCGGGGCTCGCGGGCGCGGGCATGGTGGACATGGTGCGCTCCGACGTGCGCGAGCGGCGCCGCATCAAGGGGCAGCGGCTCGCGCGGTAGCCATGGTCGCGGGCGCGGGCTTCCGCCTCAGCGTCTTCGCAAGGTGAAGACGTCGCCATTCTGCGCGACGACTCTGTAGCCCCCCAAGTCACCATCCACGTCCATGCCCAGCTGGAGTGGATCCGGAAACGTGTCCTCGTCGAAGTAGACGAGGAGCTTCTGGCGGGTGTCGACGAGCTCCAGGGGCCCCAGCGGCGCTGTCGCGAACACCTGGGGCACCGGGTCGGGAGCCAGCTCCTCGATGGTCTTCGTCAGACAGGTCGCCCACTCGCCCCGGTAGGCCTGCAGGCGCGCCTGGAGGTTCTGGAGCACGAGGGAGCTTCTGGCGGGAGCGGCGTTCAGCCGGTACTGGATGCGGGGCTGGCTCCAGTGCACGTCGATGAGGAACAGGCGCTTCTTGGCCTGGCGGACCTCCTCGCCGGTCCCCAGCTCCGTCAGCGCGAGCGTGAAGTCCTCGCAGAACTTCGCGTGGGACATGGGCCGCATCGCCTCCAGACAGTGGGCGAGGGAGTACTTGCTCGCATAGCTCTGGTACACGCGGACCTCGTCGCCCAGGCGCTCGACCATGAACGAGTGGGGCTTGCGCGAGATGCGACAGTAGTAGGGGCCCGGCGTGTTCTCGAGCAGGCTCAGCAGCGCGGGCGCGCCGATGTCCCCCACGGCCGGCGCGTCGCCTCCCACCGTCGTGACGTCATCCATCCAGGAGGACGTGGCGCCGCACGAGCCCGACTCCAGGTTGTGCTTCGCGGTGAACTCCACGTAGTCCGCGAACAGCATGGACCGCAGGGTGGCCACGGAGGTCTTCAGGGCGAAGACCCGGACAACCTCCTCCAGGTCGCTCGTCGTCGTGCTCCCATAGGTGGAGAGCGGAGAGCACACGAACATCTCGATGGTGGAGAGCGAGAGCCGCGACTGGAACTTCCGTCCCTCGGCGGCGGCGCGACCGAGCAGCTCATCGAGCGGAGGATGCGCGTCCGAGCGCGAGATGAAGCGCTTGACGTCGAGCAGCTTCCCGCAGTGGGTGACCTTGCCGCGCCAGCCATTCCAGCACTTGAGACAGATGAAGAACTTCTTGGCGCACGTGTCACATTCGAGGCGGACTTCCATCTCCTCGCGCTTGCAGAAGCTGCACAGCATGAAGACTCCCGGGTTGGTCGGTGCCCGGGGAGCAAGCTGTGTACCCGGAGCGCAAGCCCAGTAAAGACAAGGACCTCCCTTGCTGGAGCGCCGGACCTCGCGTCCACCCGGCACGCCTCGGCGTCCGGACGGCACGCAGATGCGCTCCTTGCGCGGGGCGTCGCGCGAGGCTCAAAGCAGCCCGTTCCGCGTGGTATCGATTGCCGACGGCCCCGTCCGAACGCCGGATGTCGCGACGGGAAGCGGACGGACGGAGACCTCTCCCGTCCGACACTCCACATCCGCCCCAAACGAACGCCGTGCGGACCCGAAGCCCCTGTGTGACGCTGTCGCCCCCGCGCCGTGCCATCTGGACGGCCCTCCCTGAAGGAGCTCCCACATGCCCGTCACCCTCCGCCCCGCCCAGCCCTCGGACGAGCCCGCTCTGGGCCGGATGGGCGCGGCGCTCGCACGGCTCCATCACGAGCTTGACCCTCAGCGCTTCATGCTTCCGGACGACGTGGAGTCTGGATACCGCTGGTGGCTGGGACGAGAGGCCCGCAAGCCTGACGCGGTCGTCCTCGTCGCCGAGCTGGACGGTGAGGTGGTGGGCTATGCGTACGGCCGCGTGGAGGACGTGGACTGGAACGCCCTGCTGGACCGCTCCGGCGGCTTCCATGATTTGTGGGTGGACGCGAAGGCCCGCCGCGCCGGCGTAGGCCCCCTGCTCGCCGAGGAGCTGATGCGCCGACTGACGGCCCTGGGCGTGCCGCGCGTCGTCCTGCACGCCGCCGCCAAGAACGAGCCCGCACAGCGGATGTTCGCGCGCCGCGGGTGGCGCCCCACCATGGTGGAGATGACCCGCGAGGCGCCCGACACGCCCAAGAAGCCCTGAGGACTCAGGGCTTCCGACACGCCGCCCGGAATGGCGGCTGGCGTGTCACCGGGCACAGCTCAGTCCCAGGTGGTCCAGTCTGCTTCGTGGCCTCGGTCCGTCAGCTTCAGCCACGCGTTCTGACCGTTCGTCTTGGTCAGCAGCGCGGCGTTCTCGACGGCGGTCTTGGGGACACCCGCCCCATACCCCGAGGGACACTGGAAGTTGTCGAAAGACCCCGTCCCACCCATTGCCCAATAGTCAGACGGGCACGCGGTCGCAGTGCAACTTGTCCCGTACTTCCGGCATGCATGCGGATGGCTTTCGGCGCAATTCGCGTCGTACCAGGTCCCATTGGCCAGAATCATGGCGCAGTGCTCGTTGCCATTGTAGTTGTTCGGCTCGGTCGCGGCCCACTGCGTAAACGGCACCGGGGCACCGCCCCAGTGAACCCACCGCCCCTCCTTCGTCTGGTCCGTGAGGTTGACCCAGACAATGGCTCCCTGCTGCTTCTGCTGGAGCGCCGTGTTCTCGATGGAGTTTCTGGGTGCCGAGAACGTCCAGCCATCGCCACAGACACTCGCGCTCCAGGCGCCAGCCGTGGCCGACAGCTTCCAGTCATTCAGCACACAGCCCTGGCTCGTACACCGGCAGGCGTGCTTCACCGCGGTATCGCAGGGCGCGTCATTCCAGGTGCCCGTCACGTTGGCCAGCGTGCAGTTCTCGGCGCCTCCCGCGTTGTTCGGCTCGCCCGTCCCCCAGGGCTGGAAGGGGACCTCCTCCCAGCGACCTGCCTCGAACTGGTCCGTCAGGTTGACCCAGGCGTTCTTGCCCGAGAGGTACGAAAGCTCCTGGAGCTGATAACCCATCGAGGCGTTCCTGGGCGGGACGAACTCATAGCCCGCGGGGCACTGCGGCCGGTTCCAGGGGCCCGTGGCGTCCGTAATGAACCAGGGATTGCCGGAGGAGGAGCCGGTTGCAATCCGGAGGCAGGCATAGGCCTTGTTCGTGGCGCAGGGGGCGTCGTTGTAGCCATACAGCCCCTTCCACTCAGCGCAATGCTCGACACCATCGTAGTTGTTGGGCTCGCCGTCAGCCCACCACTGGAAACCCTCGTACTGCCATTTGCCCTCGAGCAGGCGGTCGGAGAAGTTGACCCAGACGTTGTCTCCGCCATCGACGAGTTCCTGCAGCTTCTGGTTCTCGTAGCCGTTCTGGGGGGGAATGAATGCATATCCGTCCGGGCAGAAGTTGTACTGGGGCGCCCACTCGTAGGCCCCCGTCGACAACTTCCAGTAATCAGACGGACAGTAGGAGGCGTCACAGGTCGCGCCCACCTTCTGACAGGCGCGCCGCAGACTCGAAGCACAGTCCACGTCGTTCCACTGACCGGTATCCGACTGGAACTCCGCACAGTCTTCATTGTCATCCCCGTCATTCGGCTCATCCTCGCCAAAGGACCAGAGCGCCTCCTTCATCGCATCCATACTGACACCATACGGTGAATACGAGAGGTTCGACTCCACCTGGTCCATTGAGATGCTGAAGCCACAGCGCGTGGCAGCCCAGTAGTCCAGGTAGTGGGAGAACCCGGAGTACGGCAGCCCACAGTGGAGAGTCTGGTCACAGATGCGCAGCTCGGAGAACTCCGTCCAATACAGGCCCAGCGCCCCGGGCAGGTCCTGCGAGCGACAGGAGGGATATCCGGTGAACTTCTGCGCCTCGTTCGCGGGGTAACCGGGCGCGTTGACCCACAGATCCGGCTCGGCCGAGCCGCCCTCATGGTGCCCCGAACTCTCGGAGAAGACCCAGTCCTTGAGCGAGCCGCCGTTTCCATCGGGCAGGGATGAATAGTCGAATCGGTCCTTCACGGAGATGATGACCCGCTTGCCCATCCTGGCCAGCTCCTCGTTCGTCGGCCAGCGCTGGGGACGATACTCGCCGGGCGCCTGGGAGCCCGACCCCATGGCCCACGGGTTCGAGAAGTAGGTTCGCAGGTCCCGCGGGGTGAAGATGAGACTGCCCCGTGTATCCCCCGGGACGTTCGGATAGGACTTGTCGAAGAAATGGCGCAACAGGTTGACCATTCGCGTCCGGGAATCCGCCGAGTTGACCTCCAGGTCCTCGATGCCAATCAGAAGGACTTCATTCTGGTTCTGGGGCTCACGGAGCCAGGTCGAGATTTCCCCCAGGATGCCATTGATCGGCGTCGAGAAGGGCTCCACGGCATGGCTGAAACACAACCCCGGCGCCTGTGCGTTGCCGTAGGGGTCGTTCGGCTCGTCCTTGCTGTAGAAACAGCCATGGTCCCAGACGTCCACATAGAGCGCGCGCATGCCCATGGCGAGCTGGTTGTAGACATAGCGGTGCTGATTGACGCGCATGTACCAACGCCCGCCGTGGGAATAGGCATTGCTGACGTGGGCATTGTGCGCGCCAAGTCGCTGGAAGCGCTGGACCGGAATGTCTCGCTGGAGCTCGGTCTGCTGGAATCTGGCGGCGTGCGCCGCCCAGTAATCACCAGGCTCCATCGCCTGGGAGACAGCCCCTGACTCCTGGGGAGGAGTGGGTTCAGCTTCAGTCGGAGGGGTGTTGCAAGAAACGCAAGCAAGCATGCCCATGAGCAGGCAAGCATTGGCCAACTTCATATTGTGCTGTCCTTGGATGTCCCCCAGGCCCGGTTCGGCCAAGGGGGCGCGCCTTCTACATCCACCTACGTTGCGGGACAAGCACGGAACATCGGCCTGTTGAACAATTCTTGTATCGCGGAGCTGGGCAGGGAGCGCGGGGAATTCCGCTCAGAGGTCGATGATGCCCCGCCGTACGGCCACCACCACCGCGTGCGTGCGGTCCCTGGCAGAGAGCTTCGTCAGCACGTTCTTCATGTGCGTCTTGACGGTCTCCTCGGAGATTCCCATCTGCGCGGCGACCTCCTTGTTCGCGTTTCCCGCGGCGACCCGGCTCAGGACGTCCCGCTCGCGCGTCGTCAGCTCGTCGTCCGCCATGTGCTCGGCCATCTCCGACGCGATGTCCGCGGAGATGCGGCGGCGCCCCGCATGCACGCTGCGGATGGTCTCCACCAGGTCCTTGCGCAGCATGCTCTTGAGCAGATAGCCGGACGCGCCCGCCTTGATGGCCCGCACGGCCTGCGCGTCGCCCTTGTAGGTCGTCAGCACGACGATGCGCGCCGCCGGGAACTCCGAGCGAATCGCGGTGATGGCGTCGATGCCATTCATCTTGGGCATCTGCACGTCCATCAAGGTGATGTCGGGCTGGTGGGTCCGGTAGGCCTGGAGCGCCTGCTCGCCGTTCTCCGCCTCGGCGACCAGCTTCATGTCCGGCTGTCCGGCAATCATCCCGCTGAGCCCTTCACGCAACAGCGGATGGTCGTCGGCCACCAGGATTCGGATGTTCGAGTCCATCGCGTTCATGACGTCAAGGATACCACTCCAGGAGGGATGCCGGAATCTGGCCATCACCGCGACAACGGGACTGATACACCCTCAACGCCAGCGGATTCCTCACGCCCCGTGCCGCTCTCTACACAGGCCGAGTCCCCCACCCTCCCCCGAAATGGGGAGGACATCCTCCCTGGCATGGGGTTTCATCCAGACGTCTGGCATCGCTATCCTCTCGTCGTGCAACGACTCATCTCGATGATCCCCGAGGGGACGCCGGGAATGGCCTGACTGTGGCTGCGATTGCCCGTGACGGGGGCCTTGCCCTTCAACGCCACCGGGGACTGAGCCGTCACCCGAACGGGGGATGCTCTCGCGGGACTTCCGGGTGTTTTATGTAAAACCCAGGTCGACGGCAGTCACGTCCCCATGAAGTGCAAACACCCCCGAGGAGCCCCATGCCCAACGCCAGTCCCACCCCCGGCAAGAACCTGCTCACCCCCGACAACCACGCGCTCATCCTCGTGGACCATCAGTCGCAGATGGCCTTCGCGACGCGTTCCATCGACATCTCGCTGCTGCGCAACAACACCGCGCTCATCGCCAAGGCAGCCGCGGGCTTTCGCGTCCCCACGCTCCTGACCACTGTCGCGGAGAAGAGCTTCTCGGGGCCCCTGTTCCCTGAAATCAAGGAGGTCTTCCCCGAGGCCAGGGTCGTGGACCGCACCACGATGAACGCCTGGGAGGACCCGCAGGTCACCGAGCAGGTCAACCGCTTCGACAAGGAGCGGCTGGTGATTGCCGGCCTGTGGACGGGCGTCTGCATCGTCGGGCCGGTGCTGTCCGCCATCGACCAGGGCTTCAAGGTCTACGTCATCACCGACGCCAGCGGGGACATCTCCGAGGAGGCCCACGAGCGCGCGGTGCAGCGCATGGTTCAGGCCGGCGCCATGCCGATGACCAGCCTCCAGTACCTGCTGGAGCTCCAGCGGGACTGGGCGCGCGGCGCCACCTACGCGTTGACCACGGGCATCGCCACCAGCAACGGCGGGGGCTACGGCCTGGGCGTCCAGTACGCCAAGTCCATGTTCAACGCCTCCGAGGGCGGCCAGCACTGACGCCGTCCCGCTTTCCGTCACACCCCGGCGATGGACACGCGCCCCCCAGCCCCCGGGCCGCGTCCGTCGTCGTGTCGTTGTCCGCCCCCTCCTCCGCGCACGAGCACCCCCATGGCCGACCTGATTGTCCGCAACGCCCGCATCACCACCCTGGACCGGGACCATCCGGAGGCCCAGGCCCTGGCCATCTCCGGAGGCCTCGTGGAGGCCGTGGGAGACGAGGCCACCCTCATGGCGCTCGCCACACCGGGGACGCGGGTCATCGACGCGGGCGGGCGGCGGCTGGTTCCCGGCCTCAATGACAGCCACATCCACCTGATTCGCGGAGGGCTCAACTACAACCTGGAGCTGCGCTGGGACGGCGTACGCTCGCTGGCGGACGCGATGGCGCTCTTGCGCGAGCAGGTGGCTCGCACTCCGGCGCCGCAGTGGGTCCGCGTGGTGGGAGGCTTCAGCGAGCACCAGTTCGTCGAGAAGCGCCTGCCCACGCTGGAGGAGCTCAACGAGGCCGCGCCGGAGACGCCCGTCTTCATCCTCCACCTGTACGACAGGGCGCTGCTCAATCGCGCCGCCCTGCGCGCGGTGGGCTACGGCAAGGAGACGCCGGACCCGCCGGGCGGACGCATCGAGCGCGACGCGCGCGGCAATCCCACGGGCCTGCTGCTGGCCAGCCCCAACGCGCTCATCCTGTACGCGACGCTCGCCATGGGGCCCCGGCTGCCCCCGGAGTACCAGCTCAACTCCACGCGCCACTTCATGCGCGAGCTGAACCGGCTGGGTGTCACGTCCGTCATCGACGCGGGCGGCGGCTTCCAGAACTACCCGGAGGACTACGACATCATCCAGAAGCTGCACGCCGACGGCGAGCTGACGGTGCGCATCGCCTACAACCTCTTCACCCAGAAGAAGGGCGCGGAGGTGGCGGACTTCGAGCGCTGGACGGGCATGCTCACCCCCCGCCAGGGCGACGACATGATGCGCCACAACGGCGCGGGCGAGATGCTCGTGTTCTCCGCCGCGGACTTCGAGGACTTCCGCATGCCCCGGCCGGAGCTGCCCGCGGGCATGGAAGGCGAGCTGGAGTCGGTGGTGCGCCTCCTGGCCCAGAAGCGCTGGCCGTTCCGCATCCACGCCACGTACGACGAGAGCATCAGCCGGGTGCTGGACGTGTACGAGAAGGTGAACCGGGACGTGCCGCTGGACGGTCTGCACTGGCTCATCGACCACGCGGAGACCATCTCCGAGCGCAACATCGAGCGCGTGCGCGCGCTCAGCGGTGGCATCGCCATCCAGCACCGCATGGCCTACCAGGGCGAGTACTTCGCGGAGCGCTACGGCCGTGACGCCGTCCGCCGCACGCCCCCGGTGCGCAAGATGCTGGAGCTGGGCGTGCCCGTGGGTGCCGGCACGGATGCCACGCGCGTGGCCAGCTACAACCCCTGGGTGGCGATGTACTGGCTCGTCACCGGCCGCACGCTGGGCGGGCTGGCGATGTACGGCGAGGACAACGTCCTGGAGCGCGAGGAGGCCCTCCGCCTGTGGACGCACGGCAGCGCGTGGTTCTCCCACGAGCAGGAGCGCAAGGGACTGCTCAAGCCCGGCTACTTCGCGGACTTCACCGTGTTGTCGTCGGACTTCTTCCAGGTGCCGGAGGCGTCCATCCTGGACATCACCAGCGTGCTCACGGTGGTGGGCGGCAAGGTGGTGCATGGCGATGGCGACTTCGGTCCGCTCGCGCCCCAACTGCCCCGGCCGATGCCGGACTGGTCTCCGGTGAATCGCTTCGGCGGCTACCAGGGCGGCACCGTCGCCCAGGCCCGGGCCGCCTTCCAGGGGGCCTCGCACGCGCATGGAGACTCCTGCGCCATGCACGGCCATGGCAGGACTCACGCTTCGCGCCACCAGGTCCCCACGAGCGACGACACCGGGTTCTGGGGCGCGCTCGGGTGCCTCTGCTATGCCTTCTGAGGCGAACGTCGCGGCGGCCCCGGCGGTGCCCGCGCCGGAGGTCGGCCCGTGGGCGCCGCTGCGCCACTCCTCGTTCCGGACGATGTGGTTCGCGGTCCTGGCCAGCCACATCGGGACGTGGGTCCATGACGTCGCCGCCGCGTGGTTCATGTCCGAGCGGACGGGCTCCCCGTTGATGGTCGCCGCGGTGCAGTCCGCGACGACGATGCCCGTCGTGGTGTTCGCCCTCGTCGCGGGCACGCTGGCGGACATCGTCGACCGGCGGCGCTACCTCATCGCCGTGCAGGTGTGGATGCTGGTCATGGCGACGACGCTCGCCTGGTTCGCCCTCTCCGGCAGGATGAATGAGTGGGTGCTGCTGGGGCTGACGTTCGCGCTCGGGACGGGCGCGGCCATGGCGATGCCTGCCCAGGCGGCGACGACCGCGGAGCTCGTGCCACGGCCCCTGCTGGCGCCCGCCGTGGCGCTCAGCTCCATCGGGATGAACATCGCGCGCTCGGTGGGGCCAGCCCTGGGCGGGCTGATTGTCGCGCGCTTCGGCGTCGGCTGGGCCTTGTCGCTGGACGCGGTCTCCTACCTGGGCGTGCTGCTGGCCCTGCTCCTCTGGCGGAGGGAGGAGACTGTCTCGACGCTGCCCTCGGAGCCCTTCGGCATCGCCCTGCGCGCGGGGCTTCGCTACGCGTCGAAGTCGGGTGACTTGCGCTCCGTGCTGCTCAAGTCGGCCTGTTTCTACGTCTTCGCCAGCGCGCTGCCCGCGCAGCTCGCCATCGTCGTGCGCAAGGAGCTGGGCGCGGGAGCGGGCACGTACGGGTTGCTGCTGACGTGTATCGGAGCGGGCGCCGTCGCGGGCGCCGTGCTGCTGCCTCGACTCCGTGCGCGACTGGGGGTCGACCGGCTGGTGTTCGGCGCCACGGTGCTCTACGCGCTCACCATGCTCGTCGTGGCCCACGTGCGACTGCTCCAGGTGCTGGGCGTGGCCATGGTGTTCAACGGCCTGGCGTGGATCAGCGTGTTGTCCTCGCTCCAGACGGCCACCCATGTCTCCGTTCCCACGTGGGTTCGGGCCCGGGCGCTGTCGCTCTACATCGTGGTCTTCTCCGCGGGCATGGCCGGAGGAGGCCTCCTGTGGGGCTCCGTGGCCCAGCGCTTCGGTGTCCCCGTCTCGCTGACGGCGGCGTCCCTGGCGGCGGTGCTCGCGGGCGCCTTCTCGCTGCGTTTCCGGCTGAGCGCGGCCATGACGCGCAACACCGCGCCCTCTTCGCACTGGCCGTCGCCGGAGCTGACCGAGGCCATCGAGCAGGACCGGGGACCGGTGCTCATCACCGTGGAGTACCGCATCGCCCCCAGGGACCGCGCGACGTTCCTTCCGCTCATCCACCAGCTCGGCGGCACGCGGCGCCGCGACGGTGCCGTGCAGTGGGACGTCATGGAGGACACGGCGGAGCCTGGACGCTTCCTCGAGTACTTCGTCGTCGGCTCGTGGATGGAACACCTGCGTCAACACGAGCGCGTCACGCATGAGGAGAAGGCGCTGCAGGACACGCTGCGCGCGCTCCACCAGGACAGCCAGCCGCCGTCCGTTCGTCACTTCGTCGGCGCCGCGCCGACGAGCCCCCGTCTCACCCCCTTGGAGAACGACTCGTGAACTGGAAACTGTGTGTGGGCCTGCTCCTGGGCCTGGGTATTGGCTTTGGTTGCCGCTGGTTGGGCGTGCCCGCGCCCGCGCCGCCGGTGCTGGTGGGGGCGCTGCTCGTCGTCGCGATGACGAGCGGCTACACCCTGACGGACAAGCTGCTGGCGTCCCGTCCCGCGCGCAATCACGTCAACTGTGGCGGTCCCACCGGCGAGACGCAGGGGACGCGCTCATGATGCTGGCCCTGTTGGGATTCGCCCTGGCGCTCATCATTGGCGCGGGGTGCCGGCTGCTCGACATTCCCCTGCCCGCTCCGCCGAAGCTCCAGGGCGCGCTGCTGGTGGTGGCCATGACGGTGGGCTTCCTCATGGGGGAGCGGCTCCTGGGCTGAAGCACGCTCGCGCGCGAGGAGGACGCCGTGCCAGGCGGCCTCCGCGCGTCGCGCATGCGTCAGGACTTGGGGATGAGGACGAGGTCCTCGTCCTGCTCCAGGCGGTACACGCCGTCCGCGCCCCGGCAGCGCTCGGCATGCAGGCGAAGCTTCCGGTCGAGTTCGCGGGCCTGGTCCGGGCTCATGGCCGCGAGCTGCTCCGCGGTGAAGCAGCCCTCGAGCACGAAGAAGCGGCAGAGCGTGTACATCTCCTCGAAGGTCTGCGCGACGAAGCCGCTCATCGTCGGGAGCACCTCGTGGGGCAGGTGTTTGCCCCGCACGGTGTCCAGCATCAGCTCGCCAAAGTTCAGCGTCTCCGCGAAGTCACGGCACAGCTCGTACGTGGGCCCACGGGCGGCGGCCATGATGAGCAGGCAGTAGCCGCCGGGACGGACGAACGAAAGCAGTCTGTCCATGAAGGCGCCCCAGTCCGCGAGGGGCACGTGGTACAGGACGTGTGAGCACAGGACGAGCTCGTACTGCTCGGTGGAGGCATAGCGCTCCAGGGGCTCGACGAGGACCTTCGCCTTGTCGAGCTTCAGTCCTGAAATCTGCTCGCGATTGGGTTCGAGCAGCGTGAGTGAGCCGAAGTGTGGCGCGAGCCGCTCGGCCACCTTGCCCGACCCGGCGCCCACGTCCAGCAGCGTGCGCGGGAGTGGAAGACCTGGGAGCATCCGCTCCTCGACGACACGCGCGATGTTCTCGGGGTGGCGCGCGGTGGCGGCCAGCAGGCGAAAAGCCGTGGCGTATTCCTGCGGCGACATCGTGATTCCCATATCAGTCCCCCTGCTCCTGTTGAGATGCCAGTCCCGGTGCCCCTCACTGGGATGAGCGCCAGCGTATCGCCCCCACGCGCGGGGAGCACCTGGCTGGGCGCGGAGGACAGGCACCCGTGAACGGGCATCGAGGAGGACACGAGGACAACCCGCTGGATTCCGCCCCGTGACCTCGAACGCCGCATGTTGGTGACCGTGACTCCGTGGCGACATTGCCGAGGGCACACCGGGGGTCATGCCGTTCGCCCTGCGAAACCGCGCCTCCGCCCCTCTGCCTTGCCGGGGGCACGGCCCCACAGATCAGTGGGTGCTGTCCACCACAGGGGCCTGACTCCTCGCGAGGGGCAACATGCATCCCCGCAGGGAAGTCCCGCATGTCGCGCCATTGGTCTGACGCTTGCTCTGTTGGACGCAATGACAACTCTCATCCGCAGAGAAAACTGGCGGGCCCTGGCCCTCACGGCCTCGTTACTTCTCGGTTGCACCAGTGACACACCTACACCTCCCGAAGGACCTCCTGGGGGGGACGACACGACGGTCCAGTTGACGCTCACGCGCCTGGGCGCGGGCACCCTCACCTCCAGCCCCGCCGCCATTTCGTGCGGCGGCACCTGTCTGGCCTCGTTCACCAAGGGCACTGCCGTCACGCTGACCGCCACGCCTGACACGGGGTACGCCTTCGGTGGGTGGAGCGGCGGCGGCTGCACGGGCACCGAGACGTGCGCCATCACCCTCGACGCCGACACCACCGTGCAGGGGAGCTTTACCCCGGTCACTGTCGCGGGCACCCAATACATTCCCTTGAGCCTTGCCTCCGGCCCCATCGCCGACAAGACGCCCGTGCGCACAGGCGTCCCCCTCCCCAAGGGAGCCCTGTCGAACATCGCCGAGCTGCGACTGGAGACCGGTGACGGCAGCCAGGAAGTTCCCGCCCAGTTCGACGCCATCTCGCGCTGGCCGGATGGCTCCATCAAGGTAGCCCTCGTCCACCTCGTCGCCGACCTCGGCGAAGCGCGCTCCTACCGCGTCGCCTATGGCCCTGGCGTCGTGCGCGCCGCCCTGCCCCGTAACGTGGCCATCAGCGGCACGCCGACCACCGAGCTCACCGTCGACACGGGCCTGGTGAAGTTCGCCGTCAACAACAAGGGTGTCATCAACAAGCTCTGGCGCGACACCAACACCAACGGCACGTTCGAAACGGGCGAGCAGCTCCTCAACGGCGGAGACCTGTTCATGGTCAACGCCTACGACAACCTGGAGTACACCGCTGGCGCGGCCAGCGACGCGGTCGTCACCGTGGAAGAGAACGGGCCGATGCGCGCGGTCATCAAGGCCCAGGGCTCCCTCACCAACGGCAGCGGCGCGAAGCTCATCAAGTACCTGGTCCGCTACTACGCCCTCCAGGGCTCCGACAAGGTCGACATCGAGGTCTCCATCATCGACGACCGCCTGGAGCCGAACGTCCAGACCAACCACACGTCGTTCGCCATCGCCGGCAAGGCGCTGGGCCTGCGCTGGACCTACCTCTCCGACAGCGCGGCCGACTACCGCTTCGGCGGTGAGAGCGGCGCCGCGTATGCAGCCAAGGTCTCCGGAGAGCACTTCATCCTTCAGAAGGGAGAGTTCACCTTCAACAACGGCGTCGACCTGGGCCACACGTTCAACTACAGCGGCGTGGGTACGGGCGCCAAGGCCGCCGGTTGGGTGGCCCTGGATTCCGGCAGCCGCCACCTGGCCTTGATGGTCCGGGACTTCTGGCAGCAGTTCCCGGGCGAGCTGAGCATCAGCGGCAACACCCTGACCGCCTCCCTCTTCCCCGCACGCGGCGGCACCGCGGAGACCACGCAGCCCGCGCTGTCCGGCACTCGCTATATCCGGGCGCAGAGCATGTACTTCGCCCGCCCAGGTGGCGCGAAGACGTACCAGCTTCGGCTCGCCTCGAGCACCGGCCTGCCCACCACCAGCGCGCTGCACACGGCCAACGACAGCTATCAGCGCCACCGCCTGGAGCTGACGGCCACCCCGGCCTGGTACTCGACGTCAGGTGTCTTCGGCGACCTGACGCCCACGCCCCAGCTCAGCACCAACAAGGGCTACGACAACATGCTGATGCGTGACATCTACGAGCGGAGCATCGAGCAGTCCGACGGCAACGCCACGATGTTTGGCTGGCGTGACTACGGCGACCGGCTGCGCGCGGGCTGGGCGCTCGAGGTCAATGGCGTCTACGTGCCCAGCTTCTACAATGACACCCACGTCGGCGCGAACAACTTCCTCACGCAGTACCTGCGCAGCGGAGACGCTCGCTGGTTCCAGCTCGGGGAGATCAGCACCCGTCACTTCATGGACATCGACGTGTCGCATGGGCCCCGCGCGGGCTACTGGGCCACGGGCGGCGCGCCGCAGCCCGCCGGCGAGGTGCATGCCATCAACCATGAAAACATCGACCACCAGGTCCGCAACCTGCACTGGGGCCATGCGCACGTCAGCGGCATGAGCAATCTCTACCTGCTCACGGGCGACAAGCGCTCGCTCGACGTGCTCACGGAGATCGCCAACTGGTGGAAGTTCGTCACCCCGCACTTCTTCAAGCGCCCGTTCAAGTTCGCGGACCGGTACCGCGAGGCCGAGCGCGACTATGGCTGGCCCCTCTATGTGATGAATGAGTACGTGCGAGTGACGGGAGATGCGACGTACCACAAGGACGTGGCGGGCCACCTGGCCGCCTACATCGTCGAGTGGTTCAGGACCCCGAGCAATCACGTGGGCTACAACCCGGCCACGAACACCGTCACCAACACCGTCCTGGGCGTGAATGATGCCACCCAGGGAACGGGCTACTGGACGATGACCAAGATGGACAACAACGCCGGGTTCAACGCCACTGGGACGAACCCCTGGATGGCGGGGGCCTTCATGGGCAACCTCATCAGGTTTCATCAGGCAGACGTGTTGTTCTCCGCCGCGGGCAAGCCCTCCGGCGTGAGTCACGCCCAGATGGTGGACATGTTGCTCCAGGGCATGAACTACGTCGTCAAGTATGGCTACGACAGCACCCGCAAGTTCTTCGTGTACTCAGAAGCGCAGCGCGGCTACGACGGCGGCGACCACCACATCCTCTATCCGCTGGCCTATCTGGACCGCCTGTACAAGCAGGAGCTCGCCGCGGGTCGCATCAGCAACCCCGCATGGTTCGACACCCAGGCCACGTGGGGCGCGCTCGCCACGCGTCGCTACGACGAACTCCAGAACCTGACCGTCGGCGCGAGCACCCAATCCTATGGCTTCTATGGCTATGAGATTGTCTATCCCGCTGACTACTTCACGGTGATGAAGGACACGCTCGGCCGGTAGCGCGGAGCCCATGTCGAGGGAGGGCAGGACGCCAGCCAGTCCAGGCGTCGTGCCCCCCGCGTCACATGCCCAGCCGACGCACCAGCTCCACGGGCACCGGATAGACGGCCTCCTTGGGCAGCAGGCGCGTGGCCTGGTCCGCGCGCCCCTCGTCCAGGTGCTTGCGCAGCTTCTGCACCAGCGGCGTCAGGTCTGTGATGGAAACCACCCAGTCCTCGACAAAGCGCTGGATGATGCCGCGCCCCAGGCCCACCTGGATGCTGTCGTGAGGGAGCCCCGCCCCCCGCACCGTGCGCTCCGGGTCCCACTGGACATGGACGGACGCGTGCTCGAAAGCCTGTCGCCAGGCCTCCGGGGTGCCATGGGCCTTGGGCTCATACCCCGTGAGTACCGCCTCAGCGAGCGCCGCCTCCCACCCACTGCGTCGGATGCGCACCGCGAGCGTGCGCTCCTGGCCGCTCTTGCGGCCCCAATTCGAGCGGTGCATCAGCCACAGGAAGCTGGGTTTGATCCACGTCATCCGACCCACGGAGAACGGCGGGCCGAACTTCTGCTGTCTCACCGCCACGTCCGCGATGGCGTCCGGATAGGCCTGGTAGACCACCATGGACGCCCGGTCGAAATCGGCGCGAATCGCCCGGACGGAACTCACCGCCAGGTGCCCGCCAGGGCAAGAAGGCTGTTGCCAACCGTCGTCATACCTCGCACATTAACACAGGGGTCCCTACGAACCCGCGTCGATAGACCCTCACCGACGGGCATCACCCAGACTCTCAACACCTGGAAGACCGTGACAGAAAATGTCACACTTCGCGTTTATTGCGGGAAATGCAATGAAGTTGCTGCTGTCGACTTGTTCTTGAGATGCCTTTGGCTTCACCATGACGACCTCATCATTCGTTTGGGGGAATCGCATGCTCGTGAAGAGAGGTCGCGGAGTCGTAGGCGCCACGCTGCTGAGCCTGACATTGGGGGCTTGCACGGAGGCCAACACATCCAAGGATGCGAAGGATGCGGTGACCGAGAAGGCCTCGGCGGCGCTCTCGGGTGAGCACCAGGTCCTCTCCGTCGACAAGGACTCCACCCCCACCTTCGTCAGTGGTCTGTTTGGCGCGGCGCCGACCAGTGTCGCCGCCGTCCGGGGTGTCCAGGCGGAGACGCTGGCGCCCGTCATCGCGCGCGTCGCCCCTCTGTTCAAGGTGAAGCCCGACCAGCTCTTCCTGAAGCGGGCCTACGTCGGCTTCGACGGGGACGCGCACTTCCGCTATGGCGTGCGCCTCAACGGCGTGGAGATCATGGGCGCGGAGCTGCGGCTGCACGCTCGCAACGGCCAGGTGTTCGCCGCCAACGGAAACGCGCGCACCGACCTTCGCGCGCCCGTGGGTGCCAATGTCTCCGCGGAGCTGGCGGTGGAGACGGCCCAGAAGGACCGTGCCTCCCCGCCGAAGGCGGCCATCGAGGGCAAGCCGGAGCTGGTCTACTGGCTCGACAGCGGCCAGTACCTCCTGGCGTACCGCATGCGCATGACGGGTGAGCAGAAGGACGGCACCCCGGTGGACGACACCGTGCTCGTCAACGCGCGCTCGGGGGACCTGTTCGAGCGCTACACCAATATCCACTCGGCGCTGGTCCGCCGGGTCTATGACGGTGGCAACACCACGACCCTTCCCGGCACCGTGGGCCGCAACGAAGGAGACCCGCCTGTCGCGGACCCCATCGTCAACGCCGCCTACGACAACCTGGGTGCCGTCTACAATTGCTACAACGACCTGTTCGGCCGCGACTCCTACGACAGGGCGGGCGCCACGCTCATCGCCACCGTTCACCACCGCGTGAATTATGTGAATGCGTTCTGGAATGGGACGCAGATGGTGTTCGGGGACGGCGACGGCACCACCTCCCTCAACCTGGCCCTCAGCCTGGACGTGACGGCCCACGAGCTGACGCACGCCGTGACGGAGTTCGACTCGGACCTCATCTACTCCGGCGAGTCCGGCGGCCTGAACGAGGCCATGTCCGACATCTTCGGCGCCGTGTGTGAATGGCACGCGGAGGCGCGGACCATCAATGCCGGAACGTACCTCGTGGGCGAGGACGTCTGGACGCCCGACGTCGAGGGGGATGCCCTTCGCTACATGAACAACCCCACGCAGGATGGGGACTCGCTGGATGACTACGGCGACTACACCTCCGGCGTCGATGTCCACTACAGCTCGGGCATCGCCAACCTGGCGTTCTATCTCCTCGCGCAGGGTGGCACGCATCCGCGCTTCCCCACGCGCCCGGCGGTGGCGGGCATCGGTATCGAGAAGGCCGCCCGCATCTTCTACAAGGCGAACCTGGACTTCTTCCTCCCCGGCACCAACTTCGACGCGGCGAAGGCCGGGACGGAGCAGGCCGCCGCGCAGCTGGGCTACGACGCGGCGACCATCGCCTCCGTCAACGCGGCGTGGAAGGCCGTGCAGGTGGGCGTCATCTTCGAGCCCCCAAATCCGCGCGAGCTGGTGCGCAACATCCCCGTGGTCCTCTCCGGAGCCCGCACCACCAAGGAGTATGGCTGGGGTGAGGTGCCCGAGGGCGCGACGAACCTGCGCTTCACCCAGTCGGGTGGAACGGGCGACGCGGACCTCTATGTCCGCGTCGGCAACTACCCGACGACGGGCTCCTACGATTGCCGGCCCTACCTCTCCACCAACAACGAGGCGTGCATCTTCGCCAATCCGACGCCCGGCAAGTATTACTTCATGGTCAACGGCTTCACTGACTACGCCAATGCGTCGCTGGTGATGACGTACCAGGGCGGTTTCTTCCCGCTCGAGCCCAACGTGGTGGTGGGTGGCCTGTCCGGCGCCACCAACGACACCCACGGCTTCTTCGTCCAGATTCCCGAGGCCCCCGAGGGCGGCTATCGCAACGTCACCGTGCGAGTCGAGGGCGGTACGGGCAACGCCGACCTCTACGTCCGTCGCGGCGCCATCCCCACCCACAGCGACTACGACTGCCGAAGCATGAAGGAAACCAACGCGGAGCGCTGCGACCTCAAGTACGTCGAGGGTGGCAAGTACTACGTGTTGCTCTACGGCGCGAAGGGCGGCTACGCCAACGCGTCCGTCGTCGTCACCTACCGCTGAGCTGAACCGAGCTGATGCAAGACGGCCCACCCGGTCCGGAGGCGTGAAGCCTCGGCGGGTGGGCCGTCGCATTTCCGGCCGCACCATGAGACCTGGCGGGTGGTCCTCAAGTCCTGGCATGGCGTGACGTGAACTGTCACACGCGTCGCGCCATCGCCTCCCACTCCGCCAATAAAAGACTCACATCGCCAGGAACTCTCGCGGGGTGGGTCCAGACCTGCCTGTTGCGTGAATCGCGATGAAGTCGGGGTGCGCCTTGTCACTGAGCTGCCTTTGGCGTCACCATGACGACCTCATCATCCAGCTGGGGGAAGCGCATGCTCTTGAAGAGAGGTCGCGGAGTCATAGGTGCCACGCTGCTATGCCTGACATTGGGAGCCTGCACCGAGGCCACCACGCCGAAGGAAGGCAAGGACGCGGTGAGCAAGAAGTCCTCGGAGGCGCTCACCGGCGCGCACCAGGTCATCGCCGTGGACCAGGACCGGGTTCCCACCTTCGTCAACGGGCCATTCGGCGCCGCGCCGACGAGCGCCGACGCCCTCCGGGGGCTCCAGCCCGCGACGCTGGCGCCGGTCCTCGCGCGGGTGGCGCCGCTGTTCAAGGTGAAGCCCGAGCAGCTCTTCCTGAAGAAGGCCTACGTCGGCTTCGACGGGGATGCGCACTTTCGCTACGGGGTGCGAGTCAACGGCGTGGAGGTCATGGGCGCGGAGCTGAGGCTGCACGCTCGCGATGGCCAGGTCTTCGCCGCGAACGGTGACGCGCGCACGGACCTGCCCGCCCCCGAGGGCGCCAGCGTCTCCACGGAGCTCGCGGTGGAGGAGGCCCGGAAGGACCGCGCCTCGCCGCCCGACGCCACCCTCGTGGGCAAGCCCGAGCTCGTCTACTGGCGCGACGGCGGACAGCTCCTGCTCGCCTACCGGCTGCGCATGACGGGCGAGACACGCGGGGGTGAGCGCGTGGATGACACGGTGCTCGTCAACGCACGCTCGGGCGACGTGTTCGAGCGAATCACCAACCTCCACGGCGCGCTGAACCGCCGGGTCTACGACGGCAAAAACGGACCCGGCCTTCCCGGCACCCCGAGCCGCATGGAGGGACAACCGCCGGTCCTCGACCCCGTCGTCAACGCGGCCTATGACAACACGGGCGCCGTCTGGCGTTGCTACAAGGAGCTGTTCAACCGCGACTCCTACGACAACGCGGGCGCCGCGCTCATCACCACCGTTCACCACCGGGTGAACTATGTGAACGCGTACTGGGATGGCGTGCAGATGGTGTTCGGCGACGGCGATGGGACCACCGCCTCCATCCTGCCCTATGCCGTCGACATCACGGCCCATGAGCTGACGCACGCGGTGACGGAGCACGAGTCGGACCTCATCTACTCCGGCGAGTCCGGCGGCCTGAACGAGGCCATCTCCGACATCTTCGGCGCCGTGTGCGAGTGGCACTCGGAGGGCAAGGTCATCGACGAGGGGACGTTCATGATTGGCGAGGACGTCTGGACGCCGGAGACCCCCGGGGACGCGCTTCGCTACCTGTTCAACCCCAAGCTGGATGGGGAGTCGCTGGATGACTACGTCGACTACAGCTCGGGCGTCGACGTCCACTACAGCTCGGGCATCGCCAACCTGGCGTTCTATCTGCTCTCGCAGGGTGGCACGCATCCGCGCTTCCCCACGCGCCCCGCGGTGACGGGCATCGGCATCGAGAAGGCCGCCCGCATCGTCTACAAGGCGAACGTGGACCTCCTGACTCCGTCCTCCAACTTCGAGACGGCGAAGGTCGCCACGGAGCAGGCCGCCGCCCAGTTGGGCTACGACGAAGCGACCATCGCCTCCGTCACCGCCGCGTGGAAGGCCGTGCAGGTGGGCGTCATCATCCTGCCCCCGCACCGCACCCTCTTGGAGCGCGACATCCCCGTGGTCCTCTCCGCCGCCCGTGGCGCCAAGGAGTATGCCGAGGGCGAGGTGCCCGAGGGCGCGACGAACCTGCGCTTCGCCCTGTCGGGTGGAACGGGCGACGCGGACCTCTATGTCCGCTTCGGCAACGCCCCGACGACCTCCTCCTATGACTGCCGGCCGTACATCACCGGCAACAACGAGGCGTGCTCCTTCGCGACTCCCGCGTTCGGCAAGTGGTACGTGATGGTCAACGGCTTCACCGCCTACGCCAATGCGTCGCTGGTGATGACATACCAGGGCGGCTACCTCGCGCTCGAGCCCAACGTGGTGGTGGGCGGCCTGTCCGGCGCCACGAACTCCACACAAGGCTTCTTCACCCACATTCCGGAGGCCCCGGAGGGCGGCTATCGCAACGTCACCGTGCGCGTCGAGGGCGGAACGGGCAACGCGGACCTCTATGTCCGTCGCGGCGCCATGCCTACCCACAGCGAGTACGATTGCCGCGGCATGAAGGAAGGCAACACGGAGCGCTGCGACCTCAAGTATGTCGAGGGCGGCAAATACTACGTGTGGCTCTACGGCGCGAAGGGCGGCTACGCCAACACGTCGGTCGTCGTCACCTATCGCTAACGCGAGAGGTTGAAGGACGGCTCCCCGTCCGTGGGGCGTGTCTCCACGGGCGGGTGGGCAACGGCGGTCCTGGTCCACTTGTCATCGAGCAAGTCCTGGCTTCACCATGGCGACTTCATCATTCGCCAGGGGGAAGCACATGGGCTGGAATCGAGGATGCAGGGTCCTGGGAGTCGTCGTGCTGGGCGTGTCGCTGGGCGCATGCGCCGACACACGCACGCCGGAGGACCGCCCCGACGGGGTGGCCGAGAGCCGGGCGCCTCTTCCACGCTCGGAGGAAATCCAGGTCATCGCCGTCGACGCGGACTCCATTCCCACGTTCGTCAACGGGGCGTTTGGCCAGGTGCCCTCCAATCCCGACGCGGTGAGAGGCATTGAGGCGGAGGCGCTCTCCCCTGTCATCGCACGCGTGGCACCGCTGTTCAGGGTGAAGCCCGAGCAGCTCTTCCTGAAGAAGGCCTACGTCGGCTTCGACGGGGATGCGCACTTCCGCTTCGGCGTGCGGGTGAATGGCGTGGAGGTCATGGGCGCGGAGCTGCGACTCCACGCCCGCGACGGCCAGGTCTTCGCCGCCAACGGGGATGTGCGAAGCGACCTGCCCGCCCCCCTCGGCGCCACCCTCTCGCCGGCCCTGGCGCAAGAGCTGGCTCGCAACCATGGCGACTCCGTTCGTGATGCCGTCATCGCGGGCGCACCGGCGCTCGTCTACTGGCGCGACGGGGCTCGGCTCCTGCTGGCCTACCGGCTGCGCGTCACGGGAGCGGCGGAGGACGGGGGCCCGGTGAACAACACCGTGCTCGTCAACGCACGCTCGGGCGAGGTGCTCCTGAGGTACTCGAACCTGCACTCCTTGCGGTCTCGCAGGGTGTATGACGGTCGGAACACGAGCACATTGCCCGGCACGATGGCTCGCGCGGAGACTCCGCCCTCCCTGGACCCCATCGTCAATGTGACCCATGACAACCTCGGCGCTGTCTATGCCTGCTACTGGGAACTCTTCGGTCGCGACTCTTTCGACAACGCGGGAGCGCCACTCATCGCCACCGTCCACCACCGGGTGAACTATGTGAATGCCTTCTGGACCGGGACGCAGTTGGTCTTCGGTGATGGCGACGGAGTGAATGCCCACAACCTGGCCCTGGCCGTGGACGTGACGGCCCACGAACTGACGCACGGGGTGACGGAGCACGAATCGGGCCTCATCTACGCCGGCGAGTCGGGTGGCATGAATGAATCCATGTCCGACATCTTCGGCGCCGTATGTGAATGGCACGCGGAGAACCGCACCATCAACGCGGGCACGTTCCTCCTGGGCGAGGACATCTGGACTCCCTCCAGTTCGGGAGACGCGCTTCGCTACATGAACGACCCCACGCTGGATGGGGCCTCGCTGGACGACTACAGCAACTACACCTCCGGCGTCGATGTCCACTACAGCTCCGGCATCTCCAATCTGGCCTTCTATCTGCTCTCCCAGGGGGGCCGTCACCCGAGCCATCCGGACTGGCCCTTCGTGGAAGGCATTGGTATCGAGAAGGCCGCGCGCATCTTCTACAAGGCGAACATGGACATGCTGACTCCCTCCTCCGGTTTCCTGGCCGCGAGGATTACGACGGAGCAGGCCGCGATTCAGCTTGGCTATGACGCGGGCAACGTGGCGTCGGTCACCGCCGCCTGGGAGGCCGTGAACGTCAGAGCGCCAGTGATTATCGACATGGCGAAGGACGTTCCCTTCCCGCTCCGGGCGGCCGTGGGGAAGTCCTGGCTCGGCAGGGGGATGGTTCCCACCGGAGCCCTGGACTTGAAGTTCACCCTGTCGGGAGGGACCGGGGACGCGGACCTGTATGTCCGCTTCGACGAGCGGCCCACGACGACCCTCTATCAGTGCCGCCCCTTCCGGCTGGGCAACAACGAGCAGTGCGTCTTCCCCGCGCCCGCGGCCGGCGCCTGGCATGTCCTGGTCCACGCCGCCTCCACTTATGACGGCGCTACCCTGAAGATGACCCACCAGTGAGGCTTCACCGCGCGTCCACTCCAACAGGGTGGGCGCGCGGAGCCGGCCCCTGGGATGCCTCGCTGCCCCTCGCGCGAGCAGGCACGGACCCTGGTCCTCTTCCCCATGCCCGCGCTCGCCCCCCTGCTCCCCTCGCGGCACCTCGGATGGGATGAGGCGAGCGTGCGGACTGTGGCGTAGACAACACATGTCTCAGCGCTCATGGAAGCACGCAAGGCCCGTGCAATTCCGAGGATGCGACAGAATATTGTCGCCGGCGCAGGCCTTCAGGTCCTTGCGTTGAGGTCTCACCCTGCAACCCCCTGCTACGTCCTGCAACCCACGGGGTGAGGGGCGATGAGATTTGATGAGCCACTCGACCCAAAGCTCCGGAGCGCCGCGCTCCGACCTTCATCCCATGGCCGCGGCGGTGCTTGCCGGGGGAGGCGAGATGGGTGCGCTCATGCGCGCCATCGATTGGGTGAAAACGCCCGTGGGCGCGCCGGAGACCTGGCCTCAGTCACTGCGCACCGCGGTCAGCATCCTGCTGGAGTCGCGCTTCCCGATGTACATCGCGTGGGGCCCCCAGCTCGTCCAGTTCTACAATGACGGCTACCGACCGGTGCTCGGCTCGACGAAGCACCCGGCGGCCATGGGCCACAGCGCCCAGGCGACGTTCGCGGAGAGCTGGCACATCATCGGCCCGCAGTTCGACGGGGTGTGGCGGGGAACGGCGGTTGGCTCCGAAGACTGGATGCTGCCGTTGGATCGGCACGGCTACCTGGAGGAGTGCTACTTCACGTACTCCTACAGCCCGATACGTGACGAAAGCGGGGGCGTCGGAGGCATCCTCGCCACCCTGACCGAGACCACGGGTCGGGTGCTGGGCGAGCGGCGGCTACGGACCCTGAGGGACCTCGCCGCGCGTGCGGGAACCGTGAAGCATGAAGGCGACGTCTGGCGCGAAGCCGCGCGGGCCCTGGCGGGCAACGCCTTCGACGTCCCCTTCGCCTTGCTCTATCGCCTGGGCTCCACCGGCGAGCAGTCGGACCTGATGGAAGTGACGGGCTGGGACACGCAGGCCCAGGCCGCCTCGCGGTTCGGCGACCTCCCCGCCAGTTCCCGCTGGTCCTTCCCCGAGGCCCTGGCGGCCCCGGGGGGCCTCCTCATCTCCGACGTGCGCGCCCACTTCGGCGACCTCCCGGGCGGTCCGTGGCCCGAGGCCCCTCACTCGGTCATGGTGTTGCCCATCACCCGGCCTGGCGCCGAGCGCCCCCACGGCTTCCTCGTCGCGGGGCTGAGCGCGCGGCGCGCCCTGGACGACGACTACCGGGGGTTCCTGGGGCTGGTGGCGGACCACATCGCCACGGCCGTCAGCAACGCTCGCGCCTATGAAGACGAGAAGCGGCGGGCGGAGGCCCTGGCGGAGATTGATCGCTCGAAGACCGCCTTCTTCAGCAATGTCAGTCACGAGTTCCGCACGCCGCTCACCTTGATGCTCGGTCCCGTCGAGGACTCCCTGGCGGATGTCCTGGAGCCGCTCCCCCCCGCCCAACGCGAGCGGCAGGAGCTGGTGCGACGCAATGGCCTGCGGCTGCAGAAGCTGGTCAACACGCTGCTCGACTTCGCCCGGCTCGAGGCCGGACGCGCGCAGGCCTCCTTCATCCCGACAGACCTCTCCGCCCTCACCCGGGACCTGGTCAGCAGCTTCGATTCGGCGATGACCACCGCGGGGCTCGAGCTGGTGGTCACCTGCCCCCCGCTGCCCGACTCCGTCTATGTGGACCCGGAGATGTGGGAGAAGGTTGTCTTGAACCTCCTCTCCAACGCCTTCAAGTTCACCTTCGAGGGCCAGGTTCGCATCGCGCTGAAGTGGCGGGACGACACCGTGGAGCTGACCGTCCAGGACACGGGCATCGGGATGCCAGCAGAGGAGCTGCCTCGCATCTTCGAGCGCTTCCACCGGGTCGAAGGCTCACGCGGACGCAGCCATGAAGGCACGGGCATTGGACTCGCGCTGGTGCGGGAGCTGGTCAAGCTGCACGGCGGCGCCGTGACGGTGACGAGCGCGCTCGACCAGGGAACCACCTTCACGGTGAGCCTCCCGACAGGCTCCGCGCACCTGCCTCGGGAGCATGTCGGGGCCGCCCGGGCCCTGACGTCCACGGGGATTGGCGCCAGCGCGTTCCTCGCGGAGCTCTCCCAGTGGAGCACTCCCGAGGCGCCCCTCGTCGAGCCCGCCCTCTCCTCCTCCGAAGCGCGCATCCTCCTGGCGGACGACAACGCCGACATGCGCGGCTACCTGCTGCGGCTCCTGTCGCCCCACTGGCGCGTGGAGTCGGTGAGCGATGGCACCCAGGCGCTCATCGCCGCGCGGCGGACGCCTCCCGACCTCATCATCTCCGATGTGATGATGCCGGGCATCGGCGGTCTGGAGCTCGTCCAGGCCCTGCGCGCCGACGAGCACACCCGCACCATTCCCATCCTGCTGCTGTCCGCGCGCGCGGGTGAAGAGGCCACCATCGAGGGCCTGCGCAGCGGCGCGGACGAGTACCTGGTCAAGCCCTTCTCCGCGAACGAACTCCGAGCGCGCGTCAACGCCCTGCTCACCGTCTCCAGGCTTCGCCAGGCGTCGGTCCACGCCGAGCGTGCCCATGCGGAGGAGGCCCAGCGACTGCTCGACGAGGCCCGCCGCGCCACCCGCTCGCGAGAGGAGACCCTCGCGGTGGTCAGCCACGACCTGCGCTCGCCGCTCACCGCCATCAGCACCTCCGCCGAGCTGCTGCGTCGAATCCCCCTGGAGAGCGGACCGGGCGAGCGCGTGCGCAAGCAGGCGGAGTCGATCCGACGCTCGGCCAGCCGGATGAACCGGCTCATCGACGACCTGCTCGACCTGGAGAGCATCGAGACCGGAACCCTCTCCATCGAGGCGCGCCCGCAGACCGTCGAGGAGCTCATCCGCGATGCCCGCGAGCAGTTCGGGCCCCAGGCGGCCGAGAAGGGCCTGCGCCTGGACATCGACGTGGAGCCCGGCCTCGTCGTGAAGTGCGACCGGGAACGCATCCTCCAGGCCATCGGGAACCTGCTCTCCAACGCCATCAAGTTCTCGCCCTCTGGCACGGGGGGCGCAATCCACCTGCGGGCCGGGCTCGATGCCGGGACACGGGACATCCGCTTCAGCGTGACGGACAGCGGGCCGGGGGTTCCGCTCGAAGCGCAGCAGCACATCTTCGACCGTTACTGGCACGCGGCGCAGAAGCGGCGCGGGGGCCATGGGCTGGGCCTCTCCATCGCGAAGGGCATCGTGGAGAGCCACGGTGGGCGGATGCGGTTGGAGCGCACCTCCGACGCGGGCAGCACCTTCTGCTTCTGGCTCCCCGCCGAGCAGGGCGTCGCGGAGCCCGCCACGACACCGCGTCCGCCGCCCCAGTGGCTGGGCAGCGAGGAGCACTTCGTTCAAGGCGGCGGCGACATGGGCGCGTTGATGCGCGCCTTCGACTGGCGGACGACGGCGCTGGGTCCGCTCGAGCGCTGGCCCCAGTCGCTGCGGACGTCCGTCAGCACGATGCTGCGCTCTCCGTACCCCATCATCCTCTTCTGGGGTCCGGAGCTGAACATGCTCTACAACGACCCGTTCCGTCCCATCCTGGGGGCGAAGCATCCGCTGACGCTGGGCGCGCGCGGGGCCGAAGCCCTGGCGGAGGAGTGGCGGCTGCTGGGGCCCCTCATGCAGCGCGTGCATGAGACAGGAGAGCCTCTCTTCATCGAGAACGGGAACGTCAACTTCGCGCGGCGGCCCGGTGGCCTGCGCGAAGAGGCCTACTTCACCTGGTCCTACAACCCCACCATTGGCGAGACAGGGGAGATCGCCGGCCTCTTCGCCATCGCGAGCGAGACCACGCGTCAGGTCGTCGGAGACCGACGACTGGCCATCCTCCGCGAGCTGTCCATCCGCGCGGCGCTCAGCGAGAAGGTCGACGCGCTCTTCGTCGCGCTGGAAGAGGTCCTCACGCCCGCGGGCCACGACCTGCCCTTCGCGCTGCTCTACGTCGTCAGAAACGACAAGGCCCAGCTGGTCTCCTGCGCCAACCTGCCCCGAGGCGCGGCCGCGGCCCCCACCGAGCTGCTGCTCGATGAAGAGACCTCGTGGCCGCTCTCCAAAGTCGTACGCACGGGGCAGGAGGCGCTGGTGGAGGACCTGTCGTCGAGGTTCGGTCCCCTCCCCGGCGGCCCCTGGCCGGAGCCCACGACGCGCGCCCTGCTGCTCCCGGTGCCCATGGGCGCGGACGCGGAGCTGACCGGCGTGCTCGTCGCCGGCATCAGTCCGCTGCGTGCGCTGGATGACGAGTACCAGAGCTTCTTGCAACTGCTGGCGCGGCAGCTCGCCGCCAGCCTCGCCAGCGCCCGCGCCTACGAGCAGGAGCGCCAGCGCGCCGAGCAGCTCGCCCTGCTCGACCAGGCCAAGACGGCCTTCTTCAGCAACGTGAGCCACGAGTTCCGCACGCCCCTCACGCTCATCCTCGGGCCCATCGAGGACGCCATGGCCAGGACGCCCAGGGCCCTGGGCGAAGAGCAGCTCGACCTGGTGCGCCGCAACGCGCTCCGGCTCTACAAGATGGTCAACACCCTGCTCGACTTCTCGCGCATGGAGGCGGGGCGAACGCAGGCCACGTACGTCCCCACGGACCTGTCGGCCTTCACTCGCAACCTGGCGAGCGCCTTCGAGTCCGCCGTGGGCAGCGCGGGGCTGCGGCTGCGGGTGGACTGTCCCCCGCTTCCCGAGTCCATCTATGTCGACCCGGAGATGTGGGAGAAGGTTGTCCTGAACCTGCTCTCCAACGCGGTGAAGTACACCCACCAGGGGGAGATCCGCGTGGGCATGCACTGGAGGGACGGGCGCGCGGTCCTCACGGTGCAGGACACCGGCGTGGGGATTCCCGAGGAGGACCTGCCGCGCATCTTCGAGCGCTTCTACCGCGTGCGCGCCACCCAGGGTCGGAGCCACGAGGGGACGGGCATCGGCCTCGCCATGGTGGAGGACCTGGTCAAGCTGCATGGGGGCGACGTCTCCGTGACGAGCCGGCTGGGCGTGGGCACCACCTTCACCGTGCGGCTGCCGGGCGGCTCGGCCCACCTGCCTCCGGAGCGAATCGACCACAAGCCCCGCTCCCGCTCGTCGGCGGCGTGGGCCGCCCCTTTCGTCGACGAGGCCCAGCGCTGGTCCGCCTCCGACGCTCCGCTGCTCCAGCCCCAGGCGCCGGACGCGACGCGGACCGCTGACGACGCCCAGCTGGATGTTCCCCTGGCGCTGGCCTCCTCCCGGATTCTCCTCGTGGACGACAACGCCGACCTGCGCAGTTATGTCTCGGGGCTGCTGGGGCGCCGCTTCCCCCATGTCGAGACAGCCACGAACGGAGAGGAGGCCCTCGCGCGGGCCCGCGTCCAGCCGCCCGACCTCATCCTCTCCGACGTGATGATGCCGGTGCTGGACGGCTTCGGCCTCGTGCGAGAACTCCGCGCGGACCCACGCACGCGGGCCATCCCCATCATCCTGCTCTCCGCGCGCGCGGGCGACGAGTCCACGGTGGAGGGCCTGTCGAGCGGAGCGGATGACTATCTGGTGAAGCCCTTCTCCGCGCGCGAGCTCATCGCCCGGGTGCGCACCCAGCTCGAGATGGTCAGCGTGCGCCGGGAGGTGACGCGCAAGGAGCTGGAGAAGGAGGAGCTGCTCGAGTCCGTGCACCTGCGCGACGAGTTCCTCAGCCTCGTCAGCCATGAGCTGCGCACCCCGGTGAGTGTCCTGGCCCTCAACATCCAGTCGCTGCTCCGAAGCCTGGACCGCCAGGGCGGTCAGCGCTCTCCGGAGGAGCTGCTGCGGGCGCGGGCGCTGACGACGGAGAAGCAGCTCCAGCGCCTGACGCGGCTGGTGGAGCACCTGCTGGATGTGTCGGAGTTCGTCACCGGCCGCCTGGAGCTGGTGCGTCAGGACGTGGACCTGACCGCCACCGTGAAGGCGGTCGTGGACGAGGCTCGGGAGAAGGCCGCGCGCGCGGAGAGCACCGTGACGTTGAATGCCCCGTCTTCCATCGTGGGTCGGTTCGACCCGGAGCGACTGCATCAGCTGGTCGAGGGCCTGCTCGACAACGCCCTCAAGTTCGGCGCGGGCAAGCCCGTCGAGGTGACGGTGGCTCCGACGGAGGACGGCGTCCGCATCTCGGTCGTGGACCATGGCCCCGGGGTCGCCCCCGAGGACCACGAGCGCATCTTCGGACGCTTCGAGCGAGCTGTCTCCGCGCGCAACCATGGAGGCTTCGGACTGGGCCTGTGGATGGCACGCCACATCGTGGAGGGACATGAGGGGCGCATCCACGTGACGCGCACGGAAGGCGGCGGCGCCACCTTCACCGTCGTGCTCCCGGTGATGGAAGCGCCGGGGTGAGGGCGCGCTTCACAGCCGTCCGTGCGGCACCCGGCCCTGCTGGAACGCATCCACCTGGAGGAACGTGAAGGGCTGGTCATACAGGAGCCGGTCCTGCTGCCGCGTGCGGAACAGGTCCACGATGAGGTTCATCCGGTCCGACAGGCTCCCCCAGTCCCGCGCCGCGCTGCCCGCCGTGTCGTCCGGGGACCTGTCCAGCGCCGCCATCAACGCCACCAGCTCCGGATGCGACAGCCGCTCCAGGGCCGGTGGGAAGTCCCGCTCCGCCGTCAGCGCGGGCAGGTCCTCCCCCAGCCGCAGCGTCACGTCCGGCAGCTCCATCTTCATCAGCATCCGCGTCGCCAGCTCGCGCCACAGCCGCTCCAGGCGCTGGGCCAGCGGCGCGAAGCCTTCACGCAGGCCCCACTCGGACAGGCTGCGCGCCCGGGGATTCGGGTCCGCCCGGACGAAGGCGACGAGGTGCTCCAGGAACAGCTCCTTCACCGGCGCGTTGAGCGCGGCGACCACCGGCCCCTGCAGCCGCGCCTGCTCGTGGTAGCCCACCAGCGCGTTGGCCAGGAACATCAGCTCCGCGTGGGCCTTCGGGTCCTCGGTGAAACACGCCTCGTGGTAGTGCCGCACCGCGCGGATGAGCAGGTCCTGCCCGCCTTCACCCACCGGCCCCGGAGCCAGCCGCGACACCACCGCCTCCACCCGCGACGGCTCGGGCGAGTCCATGCCAGTGAAGTTCGCCAGGAGGTCCGTGTACAGCGGCCCCAGCTCCTGGAAGACCACCAGGTTGCCGCGCGCGGTGTGACGGGCCACCTCGTCGAGCACGTCCTCCACCGTGCGCGCCAGCACGTACTGGATGCCCACGGACGCGCCCCACGCGCCCAGGAGCCGGTCCTGCAGCTCCGAGAAGCCGCGCGTCACCGCATCCGCCCGCTCCAGCAGCTGCGCCATCACCCCTGGCAGCACGTCCTTGCGGATGAAGGCCCCCGCCGTCTTCGAGGCCCACGTCGAGAAGCCACACCAGCTCAGGTCCTCCTCGCCGAACACGTCGGTGAGGGCCACCTCGAGCACGTGGTACGTCTGGGTGATGTGGAGGTTGCGCAGGACGGGGTCCTCCATCTGGATGATGGCCTCCACCTCCGCCTGTGTGGGAACGGGCCACCAGCGCGGCAGCGTGCAGCAGACCATGGTGGAGGCGCCTCCCGAGAAGCCGGGGACGGAAATGCCCCCAGCCAAGAAGTCGGGACGCGGACGCCCGGAGTCAACGGGCCACCGGGCCCTCGCCCGGCCGCGGGGGCGAGACTCCGGCTTGCGAGTCCTGGTCACCCCTGACAGGCTGCCAGGCATGGTGCCGCTGACAGACCGGGCCGCCCTGCCCCTGGAGCAACGAGCAGCGCTGGAGCGAGAGCTCGCGCCCCTCACCCTGCTCCAGGACGTGGTGCGCTGGGGCTTCGCCAGCACGCCTCCGCGCGACGTGACGGAAGTGGTGGTGCAGGACGAGTTCACCCACGACGTGGTGCTGCCCTGGAAGGACGGCGGCTACCTCGTCTTCGACACCACCTGACTCGGCGGAATCAACGCGGTCTCCGTGTGGGACCGTCGACCCAGCGCTGATGAACTCCTCGACGCCCGGCTCGCGGCGGGCTGGACGCCCACGCCCACGAGCACCGTCGACGGCGACGTCATCCTGGGCCACGCCGCGTGCAGGGTGCCGCCCGCGAAGGACGGGGCGACACCCTGAGCGGCGAGGGGACTACTTCCCCTTGCCCTGCTCCTTCACCCACGAGTCCTTCAGGGTGACGGTGCGGTTGAAGACGGGCTTGCCCGGCTGCGAGTCCTTCGGGTCCGCGAAGAAGTACCCCAGCCGCTCGAACTGGAAGCGGGACTCCGGCGTCGCCTGGGCAAGGCCCGGCTCCACGCGCGCGTTCCTGAGGACCTCCAGGCTCGCCGGATTGAGGAAGGTGGTGAAGTCCTTCGCGTCATCCGAGTCCGGGCTCTCCACGGAAAAGAGCCTGTCGTACAGCCGCACCTCGGCGGTGGGCGCGTTGCCCGGCACCCAGTGCAGCGTGCCCTTCACCTTGCGGCCATCCGGCGAGTCACCGCCGCGCGTGGCCGGGTCATAGGTGCAGCGCAGCTCCGTGATGTTGCCGGCCGCGTCCTTGATGACCTCCTTGCAGGTGATGAAGTACGCCGAGCGCAGGCGCACCTCCTTGCCCGGCGCCAGGCGGAAGAAGCCCTTGGCGGGGACCTCCATGAAGTCCTCCGCCTCGATGAACAGCTCGCGCATGAACGGCACCTTGCGCGTGCCCATCTCCGGCTTCTGCGGGTGGTTCTGCACCTCCAGGAGCTCCTCCTGGCCTTCCGGGTAGTTCTCCACCACCACCTTCAGCGGGCGCAGCACCGCCATGGCGCGAGGGGCCGTCTCGTTCAGGTCCTCGCGGATGCACAGCTCCAGCACGCCCATGTCGATGAGCTGCTGCGTCTTGCTGACGCCCGCGCGCGTGGCGAAGTCGCGGATGGAGGCCGGCGTGAAGCCCCGGCGGCGCAGGCCGCTGATGGTCATCATCCGGGGGTCATCCCAACCGGAGACGTACTTCTCCATGACGAGCTTGAGCAGCTTGCGCTTGCTCATCACCGTGTAGTTGAGGTTCAGCCGGTTGAACTCGTACTGATGCGGCCGCTCTCCCTGGATGAGGCTGTCCACAATCCAGTCGTACAGCACGCGGCGGTTCTCGAACTCCAGCGTACAGATGGAGTGGGTGATGCCCTCAATCGCATCCGACAGGCAGTGCGCGAAGTCGTAGAGCGGGTAGATGGGCCACGCCTCGCCGGTGCGGTGATGGTGCGCGTGGCGGATGCGGTAGATGGGCGGGTCCCTCAACACGGGGTTGGGGGACGTCATGTCGATCTTGGCGCGCAGCGTGTGCTTGCCGTCCGGGAACTCTCCGCCGCGCATGCGCTCGAAGAGGTCCAGGTTCTCCTCCACGGAGCGGGTGCGGTACGGGCTGTCCCGGCCCGGCGTGGTGAAGTCGCCGCGGTACTCGCGAATCTCGTCCGCCGACAGGCTGCACACGTACGCCTTGCCCTGCTTGATGAGCTGCACGGCGAAGTCGTAGAGCTTGGGGAAGTAGTCGGAGGCGAAGAACTTCCGGTCATCCCAGTCGAAGCCCAGCCACTTCACGTCCCGCTGGATGGACTCGACGTAGTCGGTGTCCTCGGTGACGGGGTTGGTGTCGTCGAAGCGCAGGTTGCACAGGCCACCGTATTGCTTCGCCAGCCCGAAGTTCAGGCAGATGGCCTTGGCGTGGCCGATGTGGAGGTAGCCATTGGGCTCGGGCGGGAAGCGGGTGAGCACGCGACCACCGTGCTTTCCCGCGCGCCGGTCTTCCTCGATGATTTCCTGGAGGAAGTTCAGGCCCTGCGTTTCGTTCGTCGTCGTCATGATGGGGGCGAATCCTCGTGAAGCCGCCCGGGGCCGGCAAGCGATTCCTTGCACCCTCGCCGTTCCCAGCGGGCCTCGGAGGAGAACACCCGGGCCGGGCGCCCCCTTCCAACGCGGGGCGGCGGGGCCTCCGGACGGAAAAGCCCCCAGGGGGCCTCAGAGGGACGCCAGCAGCGCTTCCCAGGCCCCCAGGGCCCGCGTCGCCGACAGCTCCTCCGCGCGTGCCCGGGCCCGGCGGGACAAATCCTTGCGGTGCACCTCGTCGGTGACGACGCGTCCCAGCGCCTCCGACAGCGCCTGGGGGTCCTCCAGGGGCACCAGGACCCCGTGGCGGCCATGCTCCAGGACCTCCGCCGGCCCGGAGGGACAGTCCGTGCTGACCACGGGGCACCCCAGGGCGAGCGCCTCCAGCAGCACCATGGGCAGGCCCTCGAAGCGCGAGGACAGGGCGAACACCGCGGCCTTTCGCATCAGCGCGTGCGGATTGGCGGCGAACCCGGGCATGAAGACGGTGGACTCCACGCCCAGCGAGCGGGCCAGGGCCTTCAAGTCGGCCTCCAGCGAGCCCACCCCGAGGATGAGCAGGTGCTGGTCCACGCCCCGCTTTCGCGCGAGAGCATGGGCGCGGATGAGCACGTCGAAGCCCTTCTGGGGCTCCAGCCGTCCCACGGCGATGACCACGGGCTTGTCGAAGACGGCCGGGGCCCAGTCGGGCAGCGGCCCTTCCCCGGCGGCGCGCACGACGTCGCCATCCACGAAGTTGGGGATGACCTGGAGTCGCTCCTCGGGCACGGGCACCAGCGACTGGAAGGACCGGGCGGTGTCATGGCCGCAGGCGACGATGCGGTTCATGCGCGGATACAGCAGGCGCAGGCCCCAGAGCTGTCGGCGCGGCTGCTCGCGATGGAAGGCGCCCCAGTCGAAGTGGATCATCCCGACGACGGGCTTGTTGAGCAGCCTGCCCGCCAGACAGGCCAGCAGCGCGGCACGGCCCTCCTGGCCCGCGACGATGACGTCGGCCTCGCGCGCATGGCGCAGCAGGTGCCAGAGGTACACCGGCAGGCTCTGCCGATGGTAGTCGTAGGAGTCGGTGGCCCAGACGACCTCGGTGTTCCGGGGCAGTCGGTCCTCGCGGTCCGGCGGAGGGCGGTGGTGGAAGAACAGCCGGGTGGCGAAGCGCTCGGAGTCCAGGCCCGCCAGGATGTTGCAGACCGAGCGCTCGATACCGCCAGCGCCCATGAACACGAGCGTGAAGAGCACGCGCTTCCGGCGGGGGTCTTTCGAGGCTTCTCGTGGCACCGGTTGCAGCATCCAGCCCCCACTCCCCAGAAGGCGGGTGCACCGTAACCCAAGGAGGCATACCCGCCAACAAGACGAACGGGCCGCTCGCCCTCACGGGACGCGAGCCACCGGACTGACGCACACAGCCGGGCCACTCGGCTAGGCTCGCGCGCGCCCACGCCTTCCACTCCTCTCGTGAAAAACCCACTCCGCTCGCGCGTCCTCGTCTTCGTGGCGTCCCTGCTCTGCGTGTTCGCCGCCGGCGGATTCCTCGCGGTGCGCGGCCATCGCATCGGGCAGGGCCTGCTGCATCCGCCCCATGTGCCGGTGGAGCGGCCCGTCGCCTCGGCGGAGCTCTCTGGCCTTGAGGACGTGAGCTTCTCCAGCGTCGACGGGCTGACGCTGCGCGGCTGGTACGTGCCGTCGCGAAACCGGGCGGCGGTGGTGCTGGTGCATGGCTTCGCGGACAACCGCGCGCAGCTGCTCTTCGAGGCTCGCGCGCTCGCCCGAGCGGGTTATGGCGTGCTGCTGTTCGACCTGCGCGCGCATGGAGAGAGCGGCGGAGACCGCGTGACGTGGGGCGACGGCGAGCGGCGCGACGTGACGGCCGCGCTGGACTTCGTCTCCAAGCGCCAGGACGTGGACCCGGCGCGGCTGGGCCTCTTCGGGTTCTCCATGGGTGGCACCACCGCGCTGCTGGTGGCGGAGACGGACGCCCGCGTGAAGGCGGTCGTCGCGGCGGGCGCGTATCCCGCGCTGGAGGCGGACGTGTACTCGGGCTATGGCCGGTGGGGCGCCTTCAGCGCGGAGCCGGTGCTGTGGACGCTGCGGCACGCGGGCGTGGACGTGGACGCGGTGCGCCCCATCGACGGCATGTGCCAGCTCCAGGGCCGGCCGCTCCTGCTCGTCAACGGTGACGTGGACCCGGACGCCCCCGCCAAGCTCCAGGCCAGCCTCTTCCGCGCGGCCTGTGAGCCCAAGTCCCTGTGGGTCGTCGAGGGCGCGGGCCATGGCGAGTACTCGCGCGTCGCACCGGAGGAGTACGCCCGCCGGCTGCGCGAGCACTTCGACCGGGCCCTCTTGAACGCGGGCTGACGCGAGCGCTACGGGGTGCCGTCCGGCTCGGAGGTCGGCTCGGGCGCCACCGCCGGAGGTTCCCACGTGGGGGCCGAGTCCAGCGCGGGCCGCCCCACGAGCAGCTCATGCGGCCGGAAGCCGCCCTTGTAGCGCAGCGACGCGCACGCCTGGACGCGGTAGCCCAGGTACACGTGGGGGATGCCGCGAGCGCGCGCCAGCTCCACCTGGAACACCACGTTCGCGGTGCCGAGCGACAGGGCGGCGCAGGCCGGGTCGTAGAAGAAATACACCGCGCTCCACGCGCGCGGCGTCTCGTCGCAGATGCCCAGCGCCACCAGCTTCGGGCCGCCCTCCGCGCCATCGTCGTAGAAGGCCACCTCGCGCGCGGAGGGATGGGGGAACGAGAACTGGAGCGAGTACTCGCGCAAGGTGAGCGGCGAGGGCTCCCACTCCCGCGAGGACTCGCGCTCCGCGTGCCACGCCCGGTAGAGCGCCAGCCGCTCGTCGTCCACACGCGGCACGTCCACCTCCACGCGCAGGTGCGCGCACGCCGCACGGGCGCGTCGCTGGCTGCGATTGGGACGAAAGCCCTCCACCGGCAGGCGCAGCGAGACACATTCGCCACAGGTGGCGCAGGCGGGCCGGAAGTACAGCGGGCCGAACCGACGCCAGCCGCGCACCAGCAGGTGCTCGTACTCCTCCGGTGACACGTCCTGCATCACCAGGTTCTCCAACGACGCCTGCTGCTCGGGCAGGTAGCTGCACGGGCGAGGGGCTTCGACTTCGTGTGCCAGCAGGAGGGCCATGTCCGTCCAAGTTCCTCTCCGGCGGCCCGCCCGGCGTCAAGTCGGACGCGGGTGTCAGGATGCCCCGCGGCCAGGGAGCCACGCCCTGACAGTCTGTCATGTCGCGCCCCGGACGCATCCCCGACGGGAGGGCATGGCATGGCGACTGCAAACATTCTCGGGTGACTCCCACGTGAAGGCGGAAGCACATGGCCCGAGACTGCCTGCAGCCCTGGATGGACCGGCTCGCCCACGCCGAGCTGGAGACCGAGGACCTCGTGCCTCACTCCGCCTTCGTGGGGGGAGCGTGGGACGACCAGCGGCTGGGGACTCGGACCTTGAGCGCGCGCGCCGCCAACCCGGACAGGCCTGTCCTGCCAGCGAGGCTTTCCCGGCAGGTCGGTGAAGACCCCGGGTGGGAGACGGACGACTTCGAGTTCGCGGTGGCGAGCTACTGAAGACCGCGTCACCCCCTGACGAGTGGGCGTCCATCCTGGACGCCGCTTCTCAACCTCATCCAGTTTGAGAACGCGCGGGCCCGCACACCTTGCGCGGCGGGCAGGCAGCCGCGCAAGCCGCGCGCGCGGTGGAACACCAAGGCGTCTTCCCGGCCCCCGGCGCCAGCGCGTATAAGTCTGACATGTCCGCAATCGATGTCTCGGTGGTGATGCCCACCCACCGACGAGAGAAGGAAGTGGTGGAGGCCATCCGTTCGGTGCTTCGCCAGGAGGGAGTCCAGGTCGAGGTCATCGTGTTGGATGACACGCCCGAGGGCACCGCTCGGGCGTCGGTGGAGGGGCTGGGCGATGAGCGCGTGCGCTACGTGGTGAACGACCCGCCCTCCAAGGGCCGTCCGGCGGTGGTGCGCAACCACGGCGTGACGCTGGCGCGCGGGCGCTACCTGCACTTCCTGGATGACGACGACATGCTGGCGGACGGCGCGCTGCACGCCATGGTGAGCGCGCTGGACGCGCGTCCCGACGCGGGCGTGGCGGTGGGCTGGGTGGTGCCCTTCGGCGACGACGCGGACTGGCTCAAGGACAAGAGCGAGTACTTCGAGTGGGCCGCCAAGGTGGGCTCCACGACGCCCAACAGCGCGTGGACGGTGGCGCACATCCTCTTTCGCGGAACGCTGTACGTGAACTCGGCCTGCATGGTGCGCCGCGAGCACTTCTCCGCGCTGGGCGGCTTCGACGCGTCCATCCCCGTCTACGAGGACGTGGACTTCTACCTGCGCGGCATCCGCGCCTTCGGCCACGTCTACGTCAACCGGCCCATCCTGCACTACCGCACGGGCCGGCCCTCGTTGATGCACAACCTGGGCAAGGACGGCACGCTGGTGATGCAGTCCAACGAGATGATTCACGGCAAGTACCGCAAGACGAACGGCGTGTTGGAGTACCGCGCGCTGCAGTTGTTGATGCGTGCGCTGCCCTTCGACGTCGCCAAGCGGCTGCCGCTGCGGTTGCCGAAGCAGGGCCGGGTCTCATGAGCTTGAAGAATCGCCTCGTCGGAACGGCCAAGCGGCAGATGAAGCAGACGCTGCGGCCGGTGCTCCAGCGGGCCATGGCGCCCAAGCGCACGGAGATTCCCGCGTCGTACTGGGGGCTGGAGCACCGCCCCGGCCAGGGCCTGTGCCTGGAGGGTGTGCCGCTCAAGGCGCTGGTGGAGCGCTGGGGCTCGCCGCTGCATGTGGTGCACATGGCGGCGCTGCGGCGCAACGTGGAGCGCTTCCTGGCGGTGCCTCAGGGACGTGCGGGCGGCTGCGAGGTGTTCTACTCGTACAAGACGAACCCGATTCCGGGTGTGCTGTCGCTGCTGCACGGCATGGGCGTGGGCGCCGAAATCATCTCCGCCTACGAGCTGTGGCTCGCGATGAAGCTGGGCGTGGCGCCCGAGCGCATCGTCTACAACGGCCCGGTGAAGTCGGAGGCCTCGGTGCGAGAGGCCATCTCCCGGGGCATCCAGTTGCTGGCCGCCAATCACGCGGAGGAGCTGGGCACGTTCGCGCGCATCGCGGCCGAGCTGGGCAAGCGCCCGCGCGTGGCGCTGCGGGTGAGCACGGACAGTGGCTGGGCGGCGCAGTTCGGCACGCCCATCGCCGGGGGCGCGGCGCTGCGGGCGTATGCGCAGGCGCGTGCGTCGTCACACCTGGACGTCGTGGGGCTCCACGCGCACCGGGGCGCCACCATCCGGACGGAGGGCGAGTTCACCGGCTTCGTGGAGGCGGTGCTCGCCTTCACGGACACGCTGCACCAGGAGCTGGGGTTGGATCTGGAGGTGCTGGATTTGGGCGGCAGCCTCTGCACGCCGTCGGTGGAGCACATCGCCGAGCGCGACTGGCGGCTCAACCTCACCTTCTTCCGTGACGTGCCCGCGCCGGACCCGGAAGGGGCGCTCGGCATCTCCCGCTATGTGGCGCTCGCGGTGGAGCTGGTGGAGTCGCACTACGCGCAGCGGGGACGCAAGCGTCCGCGCATCTTCCTGGAGCCGGGGCGCGCCATGACGGGCGACACGCAGTTGCTCCTGGGCCGCGTGCACACGCTCAAGCAGGGTGACGACCGGACCTGGGCGGTGCTCGACGCGGGCGTGAACCATGCCGAGTGCGTGCGCAACGAGTACCACCAGCTCTTCCACGTGGACCGGCCGGATGCTCCCGCGTCGCGTGTGTACACGGTAGTGGGGCCCATCTGCACGCCGGGCGACACGCTCTACCACGCGAAGCGGCTGCCAGAGCTGACCGAGGGCGACACGCTGGCCATCATGGACGCTGGCGCCTACTTCGTGCCGTTCGCCACGTCCTTCTCCTATCCCCAGCCCGCCATCATCGCGTTGGACGACGGGAAGGAACGACTGCTGCGCCGGGCGGAGACGTTCGAGGACCAGATTGCCCTCGACACCGTGACGGGCGCGGCGGCGACTCCCAGCAAGACGGAAGCCGCCTGAACAGTCCCCTGAGCCCCCTATTCATGGCGTAGGAGGCGCAGCAGGTGGCATTCGACGAGGTCCAGTAGCTCTTCCTCCCGGCACCATCTCCCAGAGGTGCTCCGCCGGGAGCCTGCCTCGAAGTAGGCAACGCCCTGCGCGAAGACCGCCACGGAGTCGTGCGCCTCTTGCACCCCGTGGTGGGGCGCGGTCGTCAGCGAGAGCTGCCCCATCCCGGTCACTGCGAACACACCGCGCAGGCCTCCCAGCCGCTGGAGCCGCTCCAGCAGACAAACCAGCACCGGAGAAGGGCTCCCCGATGGGAATGGCTGACGCCGAAAGGTCTCGACCAGGGTGCGCTCTTCGAGCGGAAGCCACATCGCAAGCCCCTCCGCTGGCTGCCCATGCAGCCAGCGTTGTCCCCCACTACCGGTTGAGCACCATCATCCGGAGGAAGGCGCGAGGGTGGCGCGCGGAGCCGTAGAGAATCTGCGCGACCTCCACTGCCGTGGGCATCATGTCATCCGAGTCGATGAGCGGATCCACCGCCACGTCCCGGTGCTCGCCCAGCCAGCGCCGCCACTGACGTGCCTCGTCGACGGGGAGCGCGCCGGAGAGCCGCTGGAGGTTGAGCAACATCTCCAACGCAATCCGGTTGCAGAACACCTCGCCCTTCCCCGTCCACTCGCGCGCCGCCTTCACCACGCCCTGGAGCGCGGGCTTGTCACCCAGCGCCGCGTGGTAGGCCATCAGCGGCAGCGGCAGGCCCCGGGCGATGTCGAAGCCCATCTGCCCGTAGTAGCGCGGGTTGAAGTCGATGAGGAGGAAGTCGTCCTTCGTCTGGATGAACTCCACCTCGAAGACACCGTGGTAGCCCAGTTTCTGGCACAGCCGCTTGAGGCCGTCCGACAGGTCCTGGCGCACCGGCGCGGACTCGAAGCACACGCCCACGCCCAGCCGGCGCGGACGCTGGAGCACCTTCATGGCGCCCCGCACCTCGAACAGCTCACCGGATTCGTCCACGAAGCCCGACAGGCTGTAGATGCCCTGCGCCGCTTCCGGATGGAACTCCTGCACCATCGGCCGCGCCACCGCCGGGTCGAAGTTCACCAGCATGGGCGCATACCCGTCGCGCGCGAAGGCCCGGTACTCCTCCACCAGCTGCGACGGCTCCGCCACCGGCAGGCCCTTGACGTGCGTGGAGTAGAGAATCTGCGTCGTCGGCTTGATGAGGACCGGGAAGCGCGCCTCGCGGGCGATGGCCTCCAGGTCCGCCTCGGACTCGGGGAACCAGGTGCGCGGCAGCGTCAGCCCCACCGCCTGGCCCGCCTCGAAGAGCTTGCGCTTGTTGAGCAGCCCGTACACCGCCTCCACGCCCGGGTCATAGAGGTGGAAGTACTGGGACAGCTCCCGGGCATGGACAGACACCAGCCACGCCAGCTCGTCGCTCGTCGGGTACAGCACGTGCCGATGCGGCTCCCTCCGGCCGAAGTCCAGCAGCCACTCCATGAACGCCTCGGGCTGGGATTCGGGAGGACACTGCACGCGCCGCCCGACGAAGCGGGACCAGCTCGCGGGGCCCAGACGGCCGGGGTCGGCCACCGTGACGTCAATGCCATTGCGCCCGAAGCAGCGCGCGGCGGCGAGCGTGCCGTAGAAGCTCGCGGAGAAGAGCAACGCGGACGGCCGCCCCTCCACGCGCGGGCGCGCCGCCTGTTCCACCTTCACGTCTTCTGCCTCCACCTGAGCCGTCTCCAGTCTCTCCACGTCCTCCAGCCTGCGCGGGCGCGGGGGCGCCCTGCGGGCCGTGGCCTGGGCATGCGCGCCGACACCTGAAGCCTGGGTCGACACAGGCGTCGCGGTAGCCGCAGCGAGCCCGGCGGTGAGGAGTGAGAGGATGTGCCGTTTCATACCTTGGGCACGCAACATAGCCGCCCCCCCCACCATTTGCCCCTGTCCACTTCGCGTCCATTGCTCCGCGGGCCCATTCCCCCAGGCCCTTCGGCCCCGGAACATCCGACCGGGTCCGCCGCGACGACCCACCGACGCGCGACGACCCATGGGGTGAGGTCGCGCCACGCGGGGCCGTGGCGCGAGCGGCTGGCCCCGCGCGTCAGGGGCTCACGCCGCCCTCCGGCCGCCACACGAGATAGCCCGAGTCGAGCAGCCACGCGTCCGTGGCCACCCCGCCCAGTCGCGTCCCCAGGCGTGTGACGGACTCGCGGAAGGCGTCGGGGGGCGAGGTGTGTCCGGCCTCGCGCGCTTGTCTCCAGGCCTCCATCCACGCCTGGAAGAAGGTGTGCATGGGCTCGCCAGGACGCACGCGACGGCGCAAGTCCCTGGGCAGCCAGTCGCGGAACAGCAGGGGCGCGAAGCCGTTGCGAAAGTCGGTGTGGAACAGCAGCGCCTCACGCATGGGGGGCGCGTCCCCGTCCGCCGACGCTCGACGCAGCAGGTGCGCGGTGAGCACCGAACCCTCCGGATCCGAGCTCCCCTCCACGAGCAGCCCCGACGGGAGCAGGAATCGACCCAGGGCATGGTGCACGTCGGAGACGCGCTCGACCGGTCCCTGACGCAGCAGGTTCATGGCCCGCACGAGGCGCGCCGGCTCGTCCGCCGAGAGCGGCAACTCGAAGCCCCCCTGCCGGAAGTGCGTGCGCGAGCCCGCATGGACCTGGGCGGCCAGGGCGCGCGCCTCCTCCAGCTCCACGCCGATGACGGTGAGCTCCGGCTGGAGCACGCGAAACGCCTCCGCGCTCTCCAGCGTCGTCCACGGATGCTCGCCAAAGCCCACGTCCACGAAGACGGCCCGGGCCCAGGCCCCATCGACACGCGACAGCAACCGGGGCTCGAAGCGGCACAGGTATGCATCGAGCGCGCGCAGGCGCCCCGGCGCGGTGCGACCCCGGGTCTTCGCATCCAGCGTGGACATGCCTCCCACTTCGTCGAGGCGCGCCATGCGCGTCAAGCCTCCCCCGTTCCCTCCGGACCGCGCGGGCCGGTAGGCTCCTCCGCGTGCGCCCCGCCTCCGCCCTCACCTGCCCCGGCTGTCAGGCGCCCCGCGTGGAGGGGGCGGAGTGTCCTCGCTGCGGCATCATCTACGCCCGCGCGGAGGCCCGTGCGGCGCGCAGGGCCGAGCAGGAGCGCGCCGCGGCGGCAGCGGCCCCGCAGGCCCCGGAACCCGCGCCCTTCGAGGTGGACCCCGCCTGGCTCGCGCCGCTACCAGACCTGCGCTCGGACGCGCATCCGCTGGAGACCGCCGCGTTCGACGCCGCCGACGAACAGGCCGTACACGAGCTGCGGCTGCGGCTCATCGTCGTCCCCGTGGCGTTGCTCGTGGGTTATCTGGGGGCCACCGGCTCACTGCGCTTCATCGTCCGGCTGTTCACCATGCTGGTGCACGAGCTGGGGCACGCCGTCACCGCGTGGCTGTGCGGCATCCCCGCCGTGCCGTCGCTCTGGGTGACCTCCATGGGCTCGGAGCGATGGTACTCGCTGGCGTTGGCGCTCGCGGGCGCGCTCGGAGCGCTCACCTGGATTGGCTGGAAGCTGCGCCGCTGGGCGTGGGTGACCTGGGGCGTGGTGCTGCTCACCTGCCAGCTCGTCTGCACCGTGGGCCTGCCCATGTCGAGCACGCTGCCGCTCGTCATCTTCGGCGGTGACGGGGGGATGCTGGTGCTGGGCACGGTGCTGATGGGGTGCTTCTACGTGCGGCCCGGCAGCTACCTGCACGTGCGCGCGCTGCGCTGGGGCCTGGTGCCCATTGGCGCGCTGTCCTTCTGGGACGGCTTCCTCACCTGGTGGAGGGCGAGGACGAACGCGGAGGAGATTCCGTTCGGCCGCATGGAGGGCCAGGGCCTGAGCGACCCCAGCCGACTGGTGGATGAGCACGGCTGGCAGGAGGGCGACCTCATCCGCCGCTATGTGACGCTGGGCGTGCTCTGCCTCGTGGCCCTGGCGGTGTTCCACATCCTGCACCTCTACCGCGGGCGGAGCCGCCTGCGCGCCGCCGTGCGAGCGCTGCGCCACCAGGAGGAGTGACGAGACGTCTCGGGTTGTGACAGCGGTGGGGAACGCCGGTACCCTTCGCGGCACATGGCACACTCCGCCCCCCCGCTCCCCTCCCCGGAGCCCTCCCCGTCCTCGCTGTCCGACGCCCCCGAGCAGGTCCAGCCGCGCCTGGGCTGGCTGCCGCCGGTGGGGTCCTGGAAATACCACCTGCTGTTGAGCGCCGTGGCCCTCTTCATCCTCGGGCCCCTGGGTGGCATCGCCGCGTCGTACATGAACTTCAGCGTGGGCTTCTTCGTCGGCGGGCAGGTGCTGGCGGGCATCCTCGGCAGCGCCGTCACGTACGGCTACGGCTCGGAGGGCAAGCACGGCGCCAACTACATGCAGACGATGGCCGCGTCGGTGGCCTCGCTGTGCGCCATGTCCGTGCTCATCCAGGCCATGGTGTGGCTGGGCATGGAGATGCCCCCCGCCTGGCACCTGATGCTCTTCGTGGGCTGCGTGGGCATGTTCGCGGTGGGCGTGGGCATGCTCTACACGCCGCTGCTCGTGGACCGGCTCCAGCTCGACTACCCGTCGGGCTTCGCGGTGGCCAACATCCTGCGCGCGCTGACGGACAAGCGGCTGCTCAAGGCGTCCATCTCCAAGCTGGGCGGTGGCACGCTGCTGGGGGCCATCGCCGCGTGGATGACGGAGAAGATCGCCGTCGTCGCCGCCATCGGAACGAGCGCCGCCACGCTGGGCGCGGGCATGATTGTCGGCAGTCGCATCACCGTGCCCGCGGTGCTGATGGCCGTCATTGGCGCGTGGCAACTGCCCTATCTGCGCGAGCTGGGCTGGCTGGGCGCGACAGACCCGTTCCGCAAGGTGGGCTTCCTCATCGGTCTGGCGATGATTTGCGGCGCGGCGGCGGTGGACCTCTCGCTGCTCGCGGTCCAGGCCGTCGCGCGCGTGCGCGCCCGGGCCACTGTCGCGGAGGGCGATGAGCCGGCGTGGAAGAAGGTCAACATGCCCCGACTGCTGGCCTGGGTGGTGGGCTGGGGCGCGGCGACGCTGCTGGTGGGCACCCTCGTGCTGGGGCAGCCCCTGGGCTGGCTCGCCTTCGGCCTGGCCCTGGCGCTCCTGTTCGTGCTCATCAACGGCATCTCCTACGGCATCACCGACCAGAACCCCATCTCCAGCGCGTTCGTCATCTCCATCATGTTGATGTCGTTGATGGGCCTGAAGAACCCGCTGGTGGGGTTGATGGCGGCGACCATCCTGCTCATCTCCACGTCCGTGGGCTGCGACATGCAGCAGGACCGCTCCACCGGCTGGCGCCTGGGCACCAACCGCGTCATCCAGTTCCGCTACCAGGTGATGGGCGTCATCATGGGCGCGCTCTTGTGCGTGGGTCTGGCGAAGGTCTTCATGACGGCCTACCCCGCGCTGACCATCAACCAGCTCGACAACCCCAATGCCCCGGTGGGCCAGTGGGGCTCCGCCATGACCTACAAGCTGGTGGGCGCCATCCGGGACCTGGGCTCGCTGTCGGACGCCAAGATTCAGGCGATGTTCTTCGGCCTGGGGCTCGGCTTCGGCATCCAGGTGCTGCGCAAGCTGCTCCAGGGTCACCAGGGCTATCAGAGCTACATCAAGAGCTCGCGCGCGGGCTTCGCGGTGGGCTGGACCATGGACTCGTTGGTGCTGGCCAGCCCCTACGCGTCGTCCTTCGGCGCCTTCGTGTCCTTCCCGGCGGCACTGTGGTTCGGCGCGGGCGGCATCATCGCGTCCGTGTGGAACACGGTGACGAAGAAGCGCGGCCCCGTCGCAGCGGGCAGCCCTGGCCAGGGCGAAGCGCTCCCCGAGGACATGAGCACCATGTCCCTGGTGGGCGGCGGTCTCATCGCTGGCGAGTCCCTCTTCTTCCTCATCGCCGGCATGATTGGACTGGCCTCGCTGCTGGCGTGACTTGACAGTTGCCGGTGCGGGCCAATTCCTGACGCACTCACAGTGTACATGCCACAGTCTCTCTCGGGGAGCGACCGATTCCCGGCGCTCCATCCGAAGCGAACCGAGGGAAGCCCATGAAGCGTGTCTTCGTGCTGTGCGTGGCGCTGTTCAGTGTCTCGTGGCTGGGATGCGGCGGGCCTCTGGCGGAAGAGGGCGGCGAGCCGCTCTCCCAGGAGCCCACGCAGGAGTCCTCCCAGGAGCTCGTCACGTGTCCGGGTGACCTGCCCCAGTGCTCCACCTACGAGGGGAAACGCTGCATCAGGCGGGTGGACTGCTGCGATGGCGACTTCCTGTTGTGGTGCGCCTGCGACCCCACCATGAAGCGCTTCCACTGCCTCTAGGGCGTCCACGCCTGGACACTTCCGCGCGAGGGGAGGCTCGACACCCATCCCGGCATTCATGGGAAAACAAGCACAAGACGCTCACCCTGGGCGTCTGACGCAAGTCCTCCCCGGAAGGATTCCCATGAAGCGCGCAATCGTGATGATGGCAGCGGTCCTTGGTGTCTCGTTGATGGGTTGTGGCGGCGCGGACCTCGCGACGCCGACCGGTGAAGCCGTGTCGGAAGAGGTCCAGGACGTTTCCCAGGAGCTCGTCACCTGCACGGCCACCTGCTACGGCGGGACGTCGGTCTCTTGCACGGGAACGACGTGCAGCTACGTGAACAACCAGAGCGTGACGTGTGATGGCGTCGTCCACTACTGCCCCCCCACCATCTGTCCTGGCACGTACCGGCCCTGCTTCTCGCTCTCGGGCCGGCGCTGCTCGCAGCACGAACCCTGCTGTCGGGGGGACGTCGAGTCGTACTGCGCCTGCTACAACGGCAAGCTGAGCTGCTGAGCCGCGTACACCCTTGCAAGGGGTTGTCCGGCGGGTCCGGTTGACAATTCCCGGGCCCGCCTGCATTTTACTCTTCGTGAGCTTCGTCATCGTCACCACGACCACCCGCACCACGACTCGCTACGGCGGGTGTGGAGCGGTGCGCGTCGCGAAGTGAGCTGACGACCGCACGGCTTTCCGCCCCGCCTTCTCGGCCGGGGCAGCCGTGCACTCGTTCAGTGCTCCGTCCGGCAAGGCATTCAACCCTTCCGTATCCGGAGACGAAGCAATGCTCGACGAACAAGACCACCGCTCCCTGGGCCATCGCCTGGACCTCTTCCACCTGCAGGAAGAGGCACCGGGAATGGTCTTCTGGCACCCGCGCGGCTGGAAGCTGTACCAACTGCTGGAGGAGCGCGTCCGCCAGCGAATGAAACGCGAGGGCTACCTCGAGGTCCGTACGCCGCAAGTCTACGCGCAGCCCCTGTGGGAGCGCAGCGGCCACTGGGAGAACTTCCGCGAGAACATGTTCCTGCTCCAGGACGGGGACCGCCACCTCGCCTTGAAGCCGGTGAGCTGCCCGGGCCACATCGAGCTCGTGCAGCGCATGGCGCCCAGCTACAGGGATTTGCCCCTGCGGCTGTGCGAGTTCGGGCTGGTGCACCGCAGCGAGCCGGGAGGCGCGTTGCATGGCCTGTTCCGGCTGCGCCAGTTCACGCAGGACGACGGGCACATCTTCTGTGCCCCGGAGCAGGTGGTGGATGAAGTCGTGGCCTTCGCGCGCTCCCTGAAGGAGTTCTACGCGAGCTTCGGCTTCGACGAGGTACAGGTCGCCTTCTCCGGCCGGCCCGCGTCCCGCGTAGGAAGCGACGAGGTATGGGACCAGGCCGAGGAGTGGCTGGCCGCCGCCGCGAAGCAGGCCGGACTGGACTGCAAGCTCCAGCCGGGTCAGGGCGCCTTCTACGGGCCCAAGCTGGAGTTCGTGCTGAAGGACAGGCTGGGACGCGAGTGGCAGTGCGGGACGATTCAACTCGACCTCGTGCTGCCCGAGCGCTTCGACCTGCGCTACCAGGAGTCCTCGGGCGCGAAGGTCCGTCCGGTGATGCTTCACCGCGCGCTGCTGGGCAGCCTGGAGCGCTTCATCGGCGTGTTGCTGGAGCACCACGGGGGCGCGCTGCCCGCGTGGCTCGCTCCGGAGCAGGTGGTGGTGGCGCCCGTGGGTGAGGCGGCGGTGGACTACGCGGAGCGCTTCGCCGCCAGCCTGCGACGCGCGGGCTGCCGCGCACGAGTGGACGCGCGCGGCGAGTCGCTGTCGCGCAAGGTGTTGGACTCGCACCAGGCGGGCGTCCCGTGGCTCGTGGTGGTGGGCGGGCGCGAAGTGCAGGCGAACGGCGTCAGGCTGCGAAAGCGGGACGGCTCGCAGCGGGACGTGTCCTGGGACGCGGGGCTGGCGGAGCTCGCGGCCGAGTGTGGGCCGGCGGCGGAGGGCTGATGAAGAACCGAGGGGCGGGGCCGGAGCTCCCGGCTTTCCGCCCCTCGGGGTTTCTACGCGTGACGCAGGTGCTCCAGCACCGCGCCCGCGCGCATCAACTCCGCGGGCACGGTGGCCAGGTCATCCAGGCTGAGGATGCCCAGGGGCCGGCGGGCCTCATCCACGACGACGAGCCGCCGCACCATCTTGTCCTCCATGAGCTGCTCGGCGGTGCTCAGCGTCGCGTCCGGTTCGCAGGTGATGAGCGCGGTCGTCATGACCTCGCGCACCCGCGTCTCGTTGGGGTCCTGTCCCAGGGCCGTCGAACGGACGGTGATGTCCCGGTCCGTCAACATGCCCACCAACTGCCCGCCGTCGGTGACAGGGAGCGAGCCGATGTTGCACGTGCGCATCCGCAGGGCCGCGACGCGCAGCGACTCGTCGGCCTCGATGGTCTCCACATTCTTCGTCATCAGCTCGAAAATCCGCATGGCGCCTCCGCTGATGGGGGTGTGAACGATGGGCTACGCCCTAACGTGGCGTCAGCGGAGGCGTCGTGCTCGCCCTGCCCCTGGGCCCGGAGGAAGGGCGGACGGGCGGACAGGGGGCCTCATTCCAGGTTGGCCAGCGGGCGCGACGATTGGGCAGGATGGGCATCCAAGAGAAACCCCGGGCGTGGACCCGGGAAAAGGAGCGTGACGGCATGGTCGACAAGCTCACCCTCAGCGATGCGCAGTGGCGCGAGCGCCTGACTCCCGAGGAGTACGACGTCCTGCGCAGGCATGGCACGGAGCGCCCGGGCTCGGGGTGTTTCCTGGGGACCAAGACACCGGGCACCTACGTGTGCGCCGGCTGTGGCAATCCCCTCTTCAAGGCGGGGACCAAGTTCGAGTCCGGCACGGGGTGGCCCTCGTTCACCCAGCCGTTGAGCGGCGCGGACTCGGTGACGGAGATCAGCGACCGCTCGCACGGCATGGTTCGCACCGAGGTGCGCTGCGCCCGCTGTGACGGCCACCTGGGACACGTCTTCCCGGATGGACCGCCGCCCACCGGGCAGCGCTACTGCATGAACTCCGTGGCGATGAAGCACGTGGAAGAAGGCCAGCCGCTGGAGCTGGTCCGCGCGTAGGCGGCGCGTGTCGCCCCGGCCTCGACAGCATCTTCGAGGTCGGGGCGCTGTCCGCTCGCCTCAGCCCAGCCAGGCGCGAGCGTTGCGGAACATCCGCATCCACGGGCCGTCGTCGCCCGTCCACTCCCGGGGCCGCCACGAGTGCTGCAACGTGCGGTGGACGCGCTCGGGATGCGGCATCGTCACGGTGAAGCGCCCATCCCGCGTCGTGACGCCCGCGATGCCATGCGGCGAGCCGTTGGGGTTGGCGGGGTACGTCGCCGCCACCTGGCCCCGGTTGTCCACCCAGCGCGTGGTGATGTAGCCCAGCCCGTTGATGCGCGCGGCCTCGGCGGCGTCGGAGAACTCCGCGCGCCCCTCGCCGTGCGCCACGGCGATGAGCATCCGGCTGCCCTCCATGCCCTGGTAGAAGAGCGACGGCGTGCGAGCGATTTCCACCGTCCCCAGGCGGGCCTCGTACTGCTCGGAGGCGTTGCGCACGAAGCGAGGGAAGTGCTCGGCGCCCGGGATGATGTCCTTCAAGCCGGACATCATCTGGCAGCCGTTGCAGATGCCCAGGCCGAAGCTGTCGGAGCGCGCGAAGAAGCCCGCGAACTCGTCGCGCGCGCGCGGGTTGAAGAGGATGGACTTCGCCCAGCCTCCGCCCGCGCCCAGCACGTCTCCGTAGGAGAAGCCACCGCAGGCCAGCACGCCGTGGAAGTCCTTCAGCGACACGCGCCCGGCGAGGATGTCGCTCATGTGAACGTCCACCGCCAGGAAGCCCGCGCGGGTGAACGCCGCCGCCATCTCCTGCTGGCTGTTGACGCCCTGCTCACGCAGCACCGCCACGCGGGGACGGGCGCCCTTCGCCACGAACGGCGCGGCGACATCCAGCCCCACGTCGAACGTCAACTTCGGCGTGAGGCCCGGGTCCGTCGCGTCGCACTTGGCCGCGTACTCCTGCTCCGCGCACACGGGGTTGTCGCGGCGCTTCTGCAGCTCGTGGCTGACGCGAGACCACACGCGGCGCAGGTCCATGGTGCCCTCGGACAGCAGCACCCGGGCGCCGTGGCGCACGCGGACCTCCAGCGCGGACGTCGGCCGGCCCAGCTCATGGCAGGACGCCGCGAGGCCGTGCTGCCCCAGCACCTCGCGCACCCGGGCCACGTCGGCCGAGCGCACCTGCACCACCGCGCCCAGCTCCTCGTTGAAGAGGGCCGCCGTCGCGTCGGCGCCCAGGGCCGCCACGTCCACGTCCACGCCGCAGTGGCCCGCGAAGGCCATCTCGCACAGCGTGGCCCACAGGCCGCCGTCGGAGCGGTCGTGGTAGGCCAGGAACCGGCCCTCCGCGTTGAGCGCCTGCACCGCCGCGAAGAAGCCGCTCAAGAGCGCGGCGTCCTCCACGTCGGGCACCTCGGGGCCCACCTGCGCGTGCGTCTGCGCGGCGATGGAGCCGCCCAGCCGCTGCCGCCCCTTGGCCAGGTCGATGAAGAGCAGCCGCGTGTCCTCGCCTGGCTCCACCAGCTGCGGCGTGAGCGACTGACGCACGTCCAGCACCGGCGCGAAGGCGGAGATGATGAGCGACACCGGCGACGTCACGACCTTGCGCGCGCCAGCCTCCTCCCAGACGGTGCGCATGGACATGGAGTCCTTGCCCACGGGGATGGTGAGGCCCAGCGCCGGGCACAGCTCCATGCCCACCGCGTGCACGGCGGCGTACAACTGCGCGTCCTCGCCGGGGCTGCCCGCCGCCGCCATCCAGTTGGCGGACAGCTTCACGTCGGAGAGCTTGTCGATGCGCGCTGCGGCGATGTTGGTGAGCGCCTCGCCCACCGCCATCCGCGCGGAGGCCGCCGCGTCCACCACCGCCAGCGGCGTGCGCTCGCCCATGGACATGGCCTCGCCCGTGGTGCTCGTCACCGTGGACAGCGTCACCGCGCAGTCGGCCACCGCCACCTGCCACGGGCCCACCATCTGGTCCCTGGCCACCAGGCCCGACACCGAGCGGTCACCAATGGTGATGAGGAAGGACTTGTCCGCCACCGTGGGGTGGCTCAGCACGCGCTCGGCCAGCGCCTTGAGGTCACCCGGCAACGCCAGCGGAGCGTGCGCCAGGGGCCGCGACGTCGCGTCGCGGTGCATGCGCGGGGCCTTGCCGAACAGCACGTCCATCGGCAGGTCGATGGGCGGCGTGCCCAGCCGCGAGTCGGACAGCTTGAGCACCTGGGCCTCCGTCGCCTCGCCCAGCACGGAGAAGGGCGCGCGCTCGCGCTCGCAGAAGGCGGTGAAGCGCGCCAGGTCCTCGGGCGCCACGCCCAGCACGTAGCGCTCCTGCGCCTCGTTGCACCAGATTTCCACCGGGGACATGCCCGGCTCCGCGTTGGGCACCGCGCGCAATTCCAGCCGGCCGCCCAACTCGTTGTCGTGCGCCAGCTCCGGCAGCGCGTTGGACAAGCCGCCCGCGCCCACGTCGTGGATGGAGCGGATGGGGTTCTTTTCGCCGAGCGCGCAGCACTGGTCGATGACCTGCTGGCAGCGTCGCTCCATCTCCGCGTTGTCGCGCTGCACGGAGGCGAAGTCGAGGTCCGCCGCGCTCGCGCCCTGCGCCATGGAGGACGCCGCGCCCCCGCCCAGGCCAATGAGCATGGAGGGGCCGCCCAGGACGATGAGCTTGTCGCCCGGCTGCAGCTTGCCCTTCTGCACGTGCGGCGCGCGGATGTTGCCGAACCCGCCGGCGATCATGATGGGCTTGTGGTAGCCGCGCACCTCCACGCCCTCGGGCGTGGCGACCTGCGCCTCGTAGCTGCGGAAGTAGCCGCACAGGTTGGGGCGGCCGAACTCGTTGTTGAAGGCGGCCCCGCCCAGCGGACCGTCAATCATGATGTCCAGCGCGGAGACGATGCGGTCGGGCTTGCCGTAGGGCTGCTCCCAGGGCTGCTCGTAGCCGGGGATGCGCAGGTGGCTGACGGTGAAGCCCGTCAGACCCGCCTTGGGCTTCGCGCCGCGTCCGGTGGCGCCCTCGTCGCGAATCTCTCCGCCCGCGCCCGTGGCCGCGCCCGGGTACGGCGAAATCGCCGTCGGGTGATTGTGCGTCTCCACCTTCACCATGATGTGGGCCGGCTCGCGCACCGTCCCCCACTCGCCCGTGTCCGCGTCCGGGAAGAAGCGGTCCACCTCGAACCCCGCGATGACGGCCGCGTTGTCCTTGTAGGCGGAGAGCACGCCCTCCTTGTGCTGGGCGTAGGTGTTCTTGATGGCCTGGAAGAGCGAGCGCTCCTGCGGCTTGCCGTCCAGCGTCCAGCTCGCGTTGAAGATTTTGTGTCGGCAGTGCTCGCTGTTGGCCTGCGCGAACATCATCAGCTCGACGTCGGTGGGGTTGCGCTTCAGCTCCTGGAAGCGCGCCACCAGGTAGTCGATTTCGTCCTCCGCCAGCGCCAGGCCCAGCTGGCGGTTCGCCGTCACCAGCGCCGCGCGGCCTCCGCCCAGGATGTCCACCGTCGTGAGGGGCCGGGGCTCGTGCTCGGAGAAGAGGACCGCCGCGTCCTCCAGGCGCTCCAGCACCGCCTGCGTCATCCGGTCATGCAGCACCGGCTTCAGGCGCTCCACCTGCGCGGGCTCCAGCGCGCGGCCTTCGGGGCCGGCCACGAAGTACGCGAGGCCTCGCTCCAGGCGTCGAATCTTGGAGCCCAGGCCGCAGTTCTGGACGATGTCCGTCGCCTTCGAGGACCAGGGAGAGATGGTCCCCGGGCGGGGCACCACCAACAACAGGCTGCCCGCTCGCTCGCCCGAGGGCACCTTCGGGCCGTACTCCAGGAGGCGGCCGAGCATCGCCTGCTCGTCCTCGGAGAGGGCCTTCGGGGCGTCGAGGAAGTGCACGTGCTCCGCATAGACGGACGACACGGAGGGCACCTGCTCGCGGCACTGCGCGAGCAGCTTGGCGAGCCGGAATTCAGAGAGGACGGGAGCGCCGCGCAGGGAGTGCATGCTGGACATGGGGATTGGGTGTGGCCCTGGGTAACAGCCGGGCCGTCCTTATCACCGTGCGTCGCGCGGGCGAGGACAGAGTTCGCCCCGGCCCGCTCGCTGTCCAGGCGGACAGGGGCCACGGTGGGAGCCCCTCACACGTCGGAGCTTGCGCGGCGCTCGTGACAGGTAGGGAAACTCGGCAACCATGAAGCGGGGCCGCACGAAGCGCGAACGCCCCCGGGAGCGACGGCCCGGGGTGCGCCCAGCATGCGGGAGTCAGTGCCCGTACGGACACTCGACCAAGGGCGCTACCCGCCCTTGCCAGAAGCCGCGGGGGCCGGAGTCGCGGCCGGCTTTTCTTCTGGAGCCTGGGCCTTGCGCCACAGCGCCAGCAGCTCCGCCTCACGCTCCGCGGGCAGCCCCGCGCGCGGCTTGTTCCGGCGCTCCTCGGGCAGCCCCTTGAAGTACGCCAGCGTGTCGCGGACGGTGACGTCCACCGGGCGGAACTTCAGCCCCGCCTTCACTGCCTTCGCGTTGCTGCGAAGATGCGTGCCCAGGCTGGTGCCGGCGGGCGGCATGTAGATGGGGAGACGGACATCGCCCGTCTCGCCTTGCTTCTCCAGGAACTCCGCGGGCACCCACGTCACCTTCGTGTCCCGCCCCGTCACCTGCCGGCACGTGTCCAGCATCGCGCCCATGGACCACGGCTCCGCGGGGCCCACCGCGTTGAAGACGCCGTTGACCTGGCCTTCGATGAGCAACACCAGCCACTCGGCCAGGTCTCGCACGTCGATGATTTGCAGCGGGTCCTTCGGTGTCCCGGGCGCGAGCATCTCCCCGCCCTTGTCGAAGCGCACCGGCCAGTACGTGAAGCGGTCCGAGCGGTCATCCGGCCCGACGATGTAACCGGGACGGATGTTGGCCACGCGTCCCGGGAACGCGGCCTCGGCGGCCTCCTCGCACGCGCGCTTGAGTCCTCCGTAGAACTCGTAGTCCTTGCCCATGCTTTCGACAGTGGGGTCCGCCAGCGTCGCCGTGGGGCCGCTCTCGTCCTCGCGCGGCGTCTTGTCGCTGGCGTAGGCGGACACGCTGGAGATGAAGACATACTGCTTCACGTTCGGCGCCAGCAGCCCGGCCGAGGCGCGGACCATGCGCGGGTAGTAACCGGACGTGTCCACCACCGCGTCCCACTTGCGCCCCTTCAGCGCCTTGAGTCCCTCGTCCTTGTCCGGGTCTCTGTCGCCGCGCAGCTTCTCCACGTCGGGGAAGAGCTCGGGGCGCGTCTTGCCGCGGTTGAAGAGCGTCAGCGAATGGCCCCGCGCTTTCGCGGCCTCCACCACGGCGGGGCCCAGAAACCCCGTGCCGCCCAGGATGAGGATGCGCTTCTTCGCGCCCTTCTTCGACGCGGCCATCGCCTCGGGTCCGAGCGCGAGCAGCGACGCGCCCGCGGCGGAGTACTGCAGGAACTTCCTTCGCGAAGTCTTCATGACAACGGCTCCAAGGGGCCGTGATGCACTCGGGGGGACGCGCGCGACAACGCGGCGATTCGCGTTTCATTCCCGAGACATCTCACGCGTCAGCGGTCACCCAGTGCGACACCGAAGCCGAGTGTCCACGCGAACCCATGGGTCCACTCGCTGGAGAGCGGACGCAGCCCCAGGTAGCGCAGCTCCGTGCTCGCGAGGAACGGCCCGCCGAGCAGTGCACTCGCGCGCAGTCCCACCGGCACGCCGAAGCGAGTCCCCCCTTCCTGGGAGAACAACCCCACGCCCAGAGAAGCCCGCACGTCCACGCCCACGGAATAGGCCGGTCGCCAGGCCCACAGCGGCGGAGACAACACCGACAGGCTCCACCCACCCGCTGGCGGCGGACGGCTCCCCAGCCCCAGGCCCCGCGTCCACTCCACCGACAGCCGCAGCGCATGCGGCAACGGCAGCCCCGCGCGCAGTCCCGCGACGGGTGTGCCGCCTCGCGAATCTTGAGTCATGCCGCCCAGCGCCTGCAGCGACAGCTCCGGCGACGGGATGAACCCTCGCGCCGCGAAGGCAGGTGCGTCCGGTGCGGCGACCTCCTCGAAGCGAGCGCCCGCCCACGTCAGGAATGCCTGGGTATACGCCACCGCCGCGGCGGCCCGGTCCGCCATGAAGGCGTCGTACGTCGCGGGCGCCACGCGGTGCGCGCCGTCCTTCCAGCGAGGCTCGGCCTGACCGAAGGCATTGCCCACGCTCCCGTAGACACCGAAGGAACCCGGACGCCGGGCATCCGGCTCCACCCAGAACGTGCTCCAGGGAAGCTCGACGCCGTCCTCCGCGCGCAGGAACTGGGTGCGCACCACCTCCAGCGTCTCGCTCGCGAGCGCGTGCTGCGCCTCGGGCCCCGGCAGCGGCTCGACCTCGCGGGAAGGCAGCCGCGTCAGCACGTCGCGCAGCCCCCAGCCCTCGAAGCCATCCGCGAAGCCATGATTCACCGGCACCACATGCGGCGGCGAGGCCACGTCCTGGATGTGATGCGCCAGATGCCCGGCCCTGTCCCACGCCCGCGCCCAATCTCCCCCTCGCGCGGCATCCAGGGCCTCTTCCCAGAGCATCCGCACGCGCGCGTCGGAGCCCGCGCGCAAGGAGGAGTCCAGCGCGCCCTCCGGCCGGTAGAAGTGGTGCCAGCCCGTCCACTTCACGTGGAGGTTGAGGTCCTCGGCGGTGGCGCCGTGCAGCACCGCGTCCCGGTGCGCGGCCAGGGAGCGGGGGCCCCCCGCCGCCAGGGCCCGTTCAATGGCGGCCTCGGTCAACGCGTGGTGGTCCTTCACCCAGAAGGCCCCCGCGCCCGACGGAACGGCCACGGACAGGAGGGCGGCGACGGCCAGTCGCGGAGAGGTCAACATCGTGAGCAGCCTCCGCCCGCGAGGACGCCTCGTGCTTCCGGGAGTCCTCGTGGTGGGCTCGGCGGGACGGCTCAGGCGGCCTCCGCGCGGGAGGGCTCTTCAAGCGTCGCCAGGTGGGCCCGGGCGATGTGCAGGTTGTCGTTGTCCAACGGATGGAAGGAGGGCCTCAGGTATTCCTTGAGGCCGCGCCACACCACCCGCACCAGGACCGGGTCCTTCTCGTGGGCGCGCCGCAGTTCGCGCCACACCCCTGTCCACCCCAGCCCGGGCTCCTGGCGCAGCAGCGTCACGGTGGCCGCGAACCACAGGCCAAACAGCGCGATGACGGCCGCGCACATCCCCGTCACCCGCAGCGCATAGCCGGGCGCCACCTTGCGCAGCACGTCGAAGGCCACGGACTTGTGCTCAATCTCCTCGGCGGCGTGCCACTCGATGAGCGCGCGCATGGCCGGGTGGCCATCCGCGAACACGCCAAGCGTCAGCGTGTTCTCGCCCATGATGGCCGTGTAGTGCTCCAGCGCGGCGGCGATGGACAGCCGCAGGACCGGCGGGAAGTACTTGAAGATGAAGCCCCAGACGATGCGGTGATAGGCCCGCATGAAGCCGGAGATGACGTAGCCCTGGGACTCCAGCAGCTCGATGTAGTCCTGGTGCTCCCGCGCGTGCTTGCCCTCCTGGGCGAAGAACGCCTTCACCTGCGCGCGCAGCTCCGGCCCGTCATCCAGGGCATGAAGGTAGTGATTGACGCTGCGCACGATGAACCGCTCTCCCTCGGGGAAGAGCATGTTGAGCCCGTTCCATAGCTGCGTGGAACCCAGACCGTTGTGATGCCACACGCGGGGGAACGTGGCGTCGAAGTGAAACTTCAGATTCAGTCGCGGGACGATGCGGCCAGGGTCGGGGGGATTGACCATGAGTGGGGGGACTCTCTGCGCCGGAGGGGACGGCGGGTCAGGGGGAAGGGGATATCGGGGGACGGGCACGAAGCAGCACCTCGCGCTCGAGCTCCGTCCGAAAAGCAGTGAGCCGCTCTCGGGCGGTGAAGGGGCCGCTGCCAGCGATAGCGCCGAAGAAGCGCTTGCGCACGCCCTTGCGCGTCGCGCACAACACTTCCGTCACGCAGAGGGCCACACCGCCCCCCACGGCGGGCAGCGGCCGCATGGTGTTGAAGTAGATGGGGAGGTGCCGCTCCAGGGCGGCCTCGTCCTCCACCTCGATGGTGATTTTCGACAAGAGGGCGTTGCCACACAGCGCGGTGGCCACCTGTCGCAGTCCCGGCGTGAAGGCGAAGCCATGCGTGGTCAGCGACGGCATCCACCAGGGCAGCGCCGGCGAATACAAGGTGGAGAAGATATCCTCCAACACCCCGCCCTCCCCGCGCGTGCGCTCCAGCAGCAAGGACACCTGCTCGGGCGTCACCGGCCCCTGGCTCGTCCTGGTGGGAATCACCGCGATGCGGATGCGCCGCCAGGGCCGCGCCACGGACGACGGCGCATCCGGCAACACCGGCACCAGCATGGTGGGGTTGTCGGAGCGCAGCAGTCCCCCGCTGGAGCGCCCCAGCGCCACCAGCGAGGCACAGGCGAGGTTGCGGAAGTCCAGCCGCTCCGGGAGCTCCACGCGCAAGAGCGGCGAGGGGTCCTCGGCCCCCGTGAGCCATTCATCAGCGGCCGCGCGTCCCTTCCGGGGCAGCGCCGAGGCGATGGCCCGCGACACCTCCATCATCGCGCTGCCATCCATCACCAGATGGTCGAACGCCAGCTCCAGCGAGCCGGTTCCAGGCTCCACCCGGGCGCCCAGCCAGGTGCTCGTCGTCAGCAGATGCGACGTCCACGCGCTGCGCCCCCGGCCCGCGACGTCCACCACCACCTGGGGATGCCACCCGGCCCGACGCGCCTCGGCGAGCGTACACGGCGCGCAGTCCGCAAGCCGCCCGGCCACCGCCTCCGGAGTCAGCTGCGCGTCATCCAACGGCAGCCGGGCCATCCGAAAGCCTCCGCCCTCGCTGGTGACGGCCACTGTGAGCACGCTGTCGTCGGAGACACGCTGCCGGGCGTCCAGCCCCTCACGCCCCAGCCCCGCGAGCCACACATCCGTGGGCTGGTTGTAACGGCGCCCTCGCGTGTCCCGATGCCAGCGCGCCACCTGGGCGAGCAGCACCGGGGCCCAGGTGCCCGTCGAGGTGTCCACCCCCAGGGGCTGCACCGTCAACATGATGCGCCGCGTGCGAGGCTCCGTGGAGAGGAAGCGCTCCCAGCTCGTCAGCTCCGGCACCACGCCCGAGGCCTGGCGCGCCGGAAACGTCCGCTGCCAGCCATCACAGAAGCCCACCAGCGCGGACAGCGACCGACGCGCCACGGGGAGGAAGTGGGGAAACTTGTGCGCCATCGAGTCCCGCACGCGAGCCAGCGCGTCCTCGCCACGGCGCACGGCGAAGGAAGGGATGGAACCAGAGCCGTCCATGGCACGTGTCCCGCGCAAGCCCACCGGTGAGGTGACCCACAGCATTGGCCGTGCAGTGTAGCGGACACTTCCTCCGCGCGGTGACGATGTCGTGCCCCTTCATCATCCATGTCTCACGCACTCGTACGGGTGGTGAACGACTCACGCGCTCACTCACACCCACCTTCCTCACGCGAGTCGCGGCATGACGCACGCGGAGCGAGTGTCACCCGCGCACTCCAGCTCGGCGCGAGCAGCGGGACAGAAGACTTCCGCTCCCAGCGGCCCTACCTGGTGCGACGCGCTCGCCTGGCCGGCGACAAGGCACGGTGCACCACCGGGACACCTCGGGCCGCCGTTGGCGCGCAGGCACCGTGCCTCACGGTTCCGATCTCCGCGCCCGGCCCCCACCGGCCTTGGCCTCACGTGCTCAAGCCACGACGCGGGCGGACGTGCGGTTTTCACGCAGATCGCCTCCCAGTGAAGCCACACACCCTTTCGTGCTCCTGCCGTGAGGCCCCGTCATTGACACGCATCCGCCATGGAAGGGGCGGTGAATCCGTCGGACCCCTCGGGAAACCACAAACAAAAGCAAACCAGATTTCACCGACAAAATAACCTTTCAAGACAAAGTCGATTTAGCCTAACCCGCACTGGCAGTCTGGCCCGCAATCGGTAGGATGCCATCGTCCAAGTCCAATCATCGCCCTTGGACAAATGGGGGGGAGTCCAAACACAGCACTCGGAACGGCCTCGGTACCCACGCTCGCATGGCGGGGAACCGAAGACGCCAACACGCGGTTTGCGAGCCCTGGGCTCGCAGGCACGGGAAGGGTGCGCCCTCCAGTCCTCACGCCACGCAAAGGAATGTCTCTCATGAAGAAGTTCCTCTCCGCTACCGCCGTAGCCGCGCTGTCGCTTTCTGCGACGCAAGCCCTCGCCGCGCCGATGTCCCCCGCCGCCAGGCCGATGTCGCAGCACTTCTCTCCGATTGTGCAGGACGCGTTCACGCTCCTGGGCGACACGGACAACCTCAACCTCGTCTATTACGTCCCGCGCCGCGGCGGCATCGCCGTCCAGTCGCCCACGACGACCAACCCCGTCCCCCGCTTCCAGATCACCTCCTTCATCCCCGTGTTCGGCTTCTTCGCGGGCATGGAGCTGGCGAACCTGGGCGGCTCGTTCTCGACCACCAGCGACCTGGGCGCACTCAACCGCCTGTCGACGGAGGCCGCGGCGAAGGGCTTCCAGATTGCCCCGGCTCCGGCCAACCGCTCCACCACCCAGTTCGTCCTCTCCGGGTACGCGCCGGTCAACGGCCGCGTGGAGATCGACTGCGAGATGGAGATCATCGTCGTCAACGGCCGCGACGTCCCGGTGCCCAACTGCTTCACCCACCTGGACCCGACCCAGCCGTACGACATCAACACCAACGTGATGTACAAGTTCAACACCCTGCCCGCGCTCGGCGGCAGCGTCGTCGCGCAGGACATCTCCTTCCAGGCCACCACCCTGCCCGGTTGGACCAACCAGCTGCGCGCCCTGATGGCCACGGGCGCCCAGTGGGACAACATCATGACGGCCCAGATTGACTGGGACATCAAGACCCACAACGTGACCCGTCAGGCGCGCTTCACGGTGAACTGGCGCTCGCTGTTCGAGCAGGCCAGCGCCTTCGCGGCGTTCCACCTGAGCTCCTGCGTGGACATCGAAGTTCGCGCCTTCTTCGAGCGCCTGGTCACGTGTTCGTCCGAGAACGCGTGCGGCATCCGCATCGAGTACCTCAACAACGGCGTCTGGGGCCCCACCGCGCCCAATGACTCCAACTTCATCAACGTCGTGAACGCCGTCCAGGCCCGCCTCCAGGACGAGCTGTTCAACGAGGTCCGCCGCTACACGACGCCGGTCAACGGCCAGGTCTCCAACCAGACCAACTCCATCTTCACCATGCGCGCCAACTACGAGAAGCTCATCCTGGAGCGCAACGAGGTCACCTACATCCAGTACAACCCGGGTCCCACGGACTTCACCGTCAAGACCAACATGAACGTCACCTGCCTCCTGGACGGCTTCGAGCTGGGCCGCGTCCGCTGGAACATGGAAGACGCGGGCTGCAGGGCGCTGATCGGTCAGTAATTCCGCACCGCCATGACTTCGGGGCGGAGGCCATCTTCGGGGTGGCTTCCGCCCCTCCTTTCCTTCCTTCAACCAGGCCCTTTCTCCATGCGCTTGCTTCAGCTTTCTCTCGCAGCCGTGTTGTGTCTTTCCGTCACGTCCGCCCAGGCCCAGACAGACACGCCGCCACTCGACTATGCGCGCACCATCCGCGAGTCTGAGATGGTATTCGTTCCCTACATGGGGATGGATCGCGGCCCTGTCTTCTATACACAGTACGTGCAGATTCCGACCGACTCCGTCGCCACCGTGGCTGGCATGAGGCGGCTCTTCGTCAACCTCCACCCCACCGCCCACACGCAGGACCTGTACAACGGCTTCATCACCCGCCATGGCATCACCGACGCGCGGCTGCTCCCGCTGCCCTCGGCCGGCTCGTGCCAGCCCTCGGCGGGAATCGCGGACCTGCTCAAGGGCATGCCGACCAACTACCGGCCGGCGGTGGTCGGCGGCAACTATCCGCTCGTCTGCGGACTCAGCGTCCACTTCTTCCCCGCCGACGAGGCGATGGTGCGCGCCCATATCGCCGCCAACCCGGTCATCACCCTGCGCGCCTCGGTGCCGCTGTGCGCGACGAACAGCCCCCTGCTGAACGTCCCCGCCATCAACCAGCGACTGGTGACGGACGGCGTGCTCCAGACGACGCCCAACCTGGGCGTGGGCGGCAACAGCTGGAACGTGCTCTTCGAGTCCGCCAAGCTCGCCCAGCTCAGCCCCTCCCTGTTCGTCACGTCCGACCCGCAGGTCGGCTGGGAGACGTACATCAAGTCCTTCACGCTCAACCTGACGGCGCAGACCGCGACGATGTCCCCGGCCGCGGCGAGCAACTCCGCCGCCATCTGCACGCCCACGCCGCTGGTCATCAACTTCGGCTAGCCGGCAAGGCGCCCCGCGCGAAGACAAACCCTCACATCAGCAGCCGGGGGCGGCCATGGCGACGGCCATGACGCTCCCGGCTCGGGAGCTTTCGAGATGACACGATGGGTCTGGGTCCTGGCGGGACTCATGGGATGGACGGCGTGCGCGTGCTCGGGAGATGACCCCGACGAGCCCGGCCAGACGCCGGAGCAGCGCAGGCAGCAGGTCCAGCAGTGCATCGTCACCCGGGTGCCCCCACCCGCCGGCTCCACCGAAGCGCGGTGGTCGGTGTCCGGGTATGCCCTGGTGAGCGCCTACCGGAGCTGTCAGGCGAAACCAGGGGACGCGACGTCCGAGGACTTCCGCGACGTGCTTCGAGGCCTCGCCGAGCCAGAGGAGGACCCCTCGCGCGTGAAGCTCACCCAGCCCACCGGGAGCGCGCCGTGAGACGGCTCGCCCTCCTCGTCCTCGTGCTGGGAAGCCTGGCCTCCGCCAAGGGCGTCGTGGCCCAGGAGTGCACCGGCTGCCACACGTCCAAGCGCACCGAGCCCCAGACGCGCTTCGCCAACGGCCTGGGCCGGTGGACGGACAGCCAGTGCTTTGGCTGCCACGCCGAAATCAACGACGTCGCCGTGAAGCGCCAGAAGCGCGAGCCGGACCCGCGCTACTTCGCCATCCCCGTGCGCGAGGACAAGCTGGCGCATCTGGCCAAGACGCCGCTGGCCTACATGAATGCCCCGGAGCTTCTCGAGCATCCGGGACAGAAGGTGCCCCGCATCTCCTCGCGAGGGCTCGCCGCCTTCCTCAAGCGCCCCAGCACCCTCTCCCAGAAGGAGGGCAGCCGCGCGCCCCGGATGATGGCCTACCCCAGCCTCCAGTCGGGTGACGTGAAGGACGTCGCAGCGCTCCTGTCGGTGCGGCTGCCGGCGAGGGAGGCCCCCGCCGCGAAGCTGACGGCCTCCGAACGCAAGGACGCGGACACCCTCTGGAAGGCGCGCTGCGCCAGCTGTCACGCCGGAGACAAGCCTCTCTCAGGACGGGATGGGGTGTCGCTGGGGCTCTACACGCCCGAGTGGACGTATGAGTACTGCCGCGAGCAGCCGCCCTACGCGCGCGCGGACCGGCAAATGCCGGAGGTGCCGCTCTCGCTGGACGAGGCCCGGCTCCTGCACCGCCTGTTCGACGAGATGCGGGTGGAGAAGGAGCGCGAGCTGGACGCGCGCGTGACGCGGCTGGCGATGAAGGACGCCGCCATGCCCGGGGCGGTGCCTCCCACGATGCTCGCCTATCTCTGGGGCCCCTTCTTCCGGGACGCCACCTGCGTGCATTGCCACGCGACGAGCCCTCGCGCGGCCAGCGCCTTCACGGCGGACGCGGAGGGCCTGAAGACGTACCTCAAGAAGAAGTCGGGCGAGGAGTACTGGCGCAGGCTGGAGACGCGCGCGCTGGAGGCCGAGCACGGCCTGGTCGCCGCGAAGCCCGGCATGCCCATGGCCGGCATGGAGCTGCCCGTGGAGCTGCGACGGCTCATCGCCCGGTGGGTGGTGGACGGCTGCAAGGATACCGAAGGCAAGACCTGGTGCCGTCGCTGACGGCGCACACCGAAGGGATGGCCATGAGCCTGAACGAGTCGCACCTGTCGTCGAGGATTGGCTGGACGTGGGCGCTCTTCGTCGGCCTCTGGCTTTGGACGGGATGCGGCGGCGAGGACCCCTCCACCCACGAGCAGGCCCTGCGCCAGGCGCTCGCGGGCCGCGCCTCCGCCACCCGGCTGTCGCTGGGCCAGTACCACTCGGTGGGCGTCCACTCGGACGGCTCGGTGTGGGCCTGGGGCTACAACCGGCAGGGACAGCTGGGCAATGGCCTGTTCACCGACAGCCCCACGCCGGTGAAGGTGAAGAACCTGGAGGACGCGGTGGCGGTGGCCTCGGGGGACTACCACTCTGCGGCGCTGCGCTCGGATGGCACCGTGTGGTCCTGGGGTGACAACTATTCGGGGCAGCTGGGCAACGGCACCGTCCTCGCCAGCAACGAGCCCGTGCGCGCCCAGGGCCTGTTCGGCGTGCTCTCGGTGGGCTCGGGCTTCTCGCACTCGGTGGCGCTGCGCTCGGACGGCACCGTGTGGGCCTGGGGCGACAACCGCTACAAGCAGCTCGGCGCACTCGCGGCGACCAGCAGCACGCTGCCCGTGCAGGTGGCGGGCCTGAGCGGCGTCATCGCGGTGGCGGCCGGTGGCAACACGTCGCTGGCGCTGCGCTCGGACGGCACCGTGTGGGCCTGGGGCGACAACCGCAGTGGCCAGCTGGGCGATGGCACGGTGACGACGCGGGGCACGCCCGCGCAGGTGCAGTCGCTCGCCGGCGTGGTGACCATCTCCGCGGGTGCGTCCCACTGCGTGGCGCTGCGTTCGAATGGCACGGCGTGGACGTGGGGACTCAACTCGACGGGCCAGCTCGGCGACGGGACGAAAATCAACCGCTCCTACCCCGTGCAGGTGGTGCTGACGGACGTGCTGGCGGCGGTCGCCGGCAACTACCACTCGCTGGCGGTCCGCGTGGACGGCGCGGTGTGGGCCTGGGGTGACAACCGCTATCGCCAGTTGGGCAACGGCACGTTGACGAGCAGCACGCTGCCGATTCAAGCGGGCCTCAGTGGCGGCGTCACGCTGGTGGCGGGCTTCAAGCACTCGCTGACGCTGCGCGCGGATGGCACCGTGTGGTCCTGGGGTGACAACGCCTTCGGCCAGCTGGGTGACGGCACCTTCCTGCCCCGCATGTCTCCGGTGCGCGTGGGCAACACCACGCTCGGCAACCCCGGGGTGACGTCGGGCCAGCTGCACTCCGTCTACCTGGACGCGGCGGGCAACCTCTGGAGCTGGGGCGACAACGAGGAGGGCCAGTTGGGCAACGGCCTGGGCGCGGACCGGCTGTTGCCCGCGCGCATGGGGCTGACGGCCAGCGTGGCCGTGGCCGCCGGACACCGCCACACCGTGGTCCTCAAGGGCGACACCACCGTGTGGTCCTGGGGCGTCAACACGCGGGGCGAGGTGGGCGATGGCTCCAACACCAACCGCTCCCAGCCCGTGCCGGTGTCGGGCCTGTCTGGCATCTCCGCCATCTCCGCGGGGGCGTACCACTCGCTCGCGCTGCACCACGACGGCACGGTGTGGGGATGGGGCTTCAACCGCTACGGACAATTGGGAGACGGGACGACGGTGGACCGCAACCACCCCGTGCAGGTGACAGGCCTGGCGGGCGTGACGGCCATCGCGGCCGGCCACAGCCACTCGCTGGCGCTGCGCTCCGACGGCACGGTGTGGGCGTGGGGCTACAACTTCGATGGCCAGATTGGCAGCGGGAACAACGCCTGGCACATCGTGCCGGTGCAGGTGGTGGGGCTGTCGGCGATGACGGCCATCACCGCCGGGGGCTACCACTCCATGGCGCTGCGCTCGGACGGCTCGGTGTGGTCCTGGGGCTACAACGGCTCGGGACAGCTGGGCAACAACTCCACGCTGAGCCAGAACGCGCCGGTGTCCGTGGCGAACCTGAGCGGCATCGTCTCCATCACCGCGGGGGACTATCACTCGCTGGCGCTGCGCTCGGACGGCACGGTGCGCGCGTGGGGCTTCAACTTCGACGGCCAGATTGGGGACGGCTTCCTGGAGAACCGCCATGTCCCGGTGATGGTGGCGGGGATGACGGGCGTCGTGGCCGTCATCGCCGGAGACCACCACTCCATGGCCTTGCGCTCGGACGGCACGACGTGGGCCTGGGGGGCCAACGCGGAAGGCCAGCTCGGCGATGGCACGCGCAACGACAGCATCATCCCCGTGAAGGTGGAGCTGTTCTGATGCAACTCGACAAGGAGACACCCATGTTCGCCCGTATCCTGAATCGGTGGGCCCCGCGTGCACTCGCGGGCGCGGCACTCTCACTCGCCTTGCTGTCCGGCACCGCGGCGCACGCCTTCACCGAAGAGCACGTCATCATCTTGATTGACCGCAGCGGCACCATGAGGACGACGCGGGCCTCGGGACAGACGCGCTTCGCGGATGCGCTCGTGCGCGGGCGCGACTTCGTCCAGACGCCCAACGCCCTGCCGCGCCTGTTCGCCATCTGGACGTTCGAGGGCGGCGGCTACCGCCGGGAGCAGGGCTTCGAGGACGGCCCGACGACGGTGGCGAGCCTGAGCCGGCTGAGCGTGGGCGCGGGCGCGACGCCCCTGGCGCTCGCTGTCTGCGACGCCGCCGACGAACTGCTCCAGTTCGGCCCCGGCATCGACGCCCGCAAGGTCGTCCGCCTCATCTCCGACGGCGAGGAGAACAGCACGCCGGAGGCCACGCTCTGCTACGGCCCTCCGAGCGCCACGCGCTATCCCGACCTGGAGGAAGGCTCGTGGGAGTGGAAGGTCCGCAACATGCTCAAGACGGGCGACCCGCTGCGCGACAGCCCCAATCCCTTCCAGCTCGTTTTCGACGCGGATGTCTTCTTCAACCACATCACGCTGGCGCCCGAGCCCTTCTTCCTCACCTTCGTCCAGGAGGTCGCCAAGGCGTCCGGAGGCCGCTACACGCCTATCGACGACGTGCGCCCGCTCCCCATCCCCGGCGACACGGATGGGAACGGCTGCGTCGACTCCGTGGACTACCGCTTCATGCTCGCCAACTACGGGCTGAGGGTGCCCCCGGCCAGCCCGGCGGCGGACTTCAACGGGGACCGCGTCGTCGACTTCACGGACTACTCCATCGTCCTCGGCAACCTGGGCCGTGGCTGCAACAGCGTGCTACCGCCCGTGCTGCCCGTGCACGAGGTCCGCGAGTAGTCGTCGACAGGACTGGCCTCCGGAGGTCACCTCCGGGGAGAATGCGCGTCCGCCGGCCCGGGTAGGCCGGCGACACTCGGGGGCACGAGCGCATGAGCCAGGAGCGCGTCATCTTCGGCAACACGGTGGACAGCCTCTACCTGAAGACGCTCGACAAGGATTTGTCCTACGAGCTGCGCACCCAACTGCGCGAGCTGGGCATGGACCTGGACGCCCCCCTCCAGGCCGCCTATCCCCACTCCGTGTGGGTGAGGTGCCTGGACGAGGTCGGCCGCTCCCTCTATCCGGAGAAGCCCCTGGAAGAGGCCCGTCGGCGGCTCGCCCGGCGGATGATTGAAGGCTATGCGCAGACGGTCATGGGTTCGGCGGTGCTCACGCTGGCGCGCGTGCTGGGTCCCATGCGCTCGCTGGGCCGCATGACGCACAACTTCCGCAGCGGCAACAACTTCACGCAGACGCGCGTCAACGTGGTGAACCCCACCACCGCGGAGCTGTGGTTCAACGAGCCGGACGTCACCGAGGGCTTCGTCGAGGGCGTCCTGGAAGAAGGGCTGCATCGCATCGGTGTGCGGGGCCTCACCATTTCCCGCACCCGTCACGACGCGGAGTCCTGTACCTATCGCATCGAGTGGTACGACCCCTCCGCGCGCTGACCCACCTCCGAGAGCCCCCGAGCCCCCCGCCCCATGACCCGCCTCCTCGACAGTCTCCCCGAGCTCTACCGCGACCTCCTCCCGGGCTTCTTCCGGCAGGACGTCCCCGAGGAGACCAAGGCCACGTGCTCCAAGTGCGCCATGTGCAAGGACAACGCGGAGGGCGCCGTGGAGTCCGTGGACGGAGTCAGCCGCTTCTTCCGTCCCGACACCAAGTGCTGCACCTACTTCCCCCGCCTGCCCAACTACCTCGTCGGCGCCCTGCTGTCGGATGAGCGCCCGGAGCTGGCCGAGGGACGCGGTCGCATGGAGGCGCGCATCGCGGGCCGCATCGGCGTGACGCCGCAGTGGGTGAAGCCCCCGGCGAAGTTCAACTTCCTCTACAAGAACGGGCACCAGTTCTTCGGCCGGGCCGCGTCGCTGCGCTGCCCCTACTACGGCGAAGAGAGCGGCGGCTGCACCATCTGGCCGTACCGCGAGGCCGTCTGCTCCACCTTCTTCTGCAAGTACGTCTCGGGCGCCGACGGCCGCAAGTTCTGGATGTCCCTCAAGACGTACCTGACGCTGACGGAGATTCAACTGTCGCGCTGGACGGCGCTCCAGCTGCTGCCGGACTACATCCTCTCCGGCAAGGACCGCCCCGAGCTGAACAGCGTCCCGCTCGGCGTGGAGGACCTGGACGACGCGCCGCCCCCCACGCGCGTCTACGCGGAGCTGTGGAAGGAGCACGCGGGCCGCGAGGTGGAGTACTTCCGCGCCTGCTACCAACTGGTGCGCGGGCTGACGGCGGACGGACTCGACAAGCTGCTGGGCCTGGACGGCGTCATCGAGCTGAAGGCCGTGGAGAAGCTGTTCGCGACCTCCGTCTCACCCCAACTGCCGCGCACCCTCCGGTTCAACCCGGACGCCACCGTGCAGTGGCTGCCCGACGGCAGCGTGGCCCTGGGCGCATACAGCGACTTCGACGCGATTGCCCTCCCCGGCGAGGCCTACGGGCTGCTCGTGGAGTTCACCGGCCGGCAGCCGGTGGAGGCCGTGCGACACCACCTGCGCGAGAACAAGCAGGCGGACCTGTCCGAGGACATCCTGCTGGAGCTGTACCGACACCGCATCCTCGTGGAGGCCTGAGCAGCCCGCCTACGGAGGACCGGACAGCGCGCCCAGCTCCTGAAGGAGCCGACTGGACGCATGCGCCTCGCGCCAGGCGGGCACGGACGCGGAGAGGTGCTCGGCCAGCCACGCGCAGAAGCCGGGGTCTCCCGCGCCCAGCCACTCCGCGGACTCGGACAGCTCCGCCTGCGCGGCCTCCCACGCGCGACGGTACGCGCTCGCCGCGGCCATCACCTGCGTCACCGAGTGGGTGAAGGCGTCCAGCGCGGCGCGCAGCTCCAGCGCGGCTGAAGGCTCCATGCCTCGCGACTCGCGCAGGCGCCCCAGGTGCAACAGCAGGCCCTGCTCCAGCGCGGCCGTCGTCCCCAGCCGGGCCTGCGCGCCGCGCAGAAGCAGCTGCAGGTCCTCGTTCAGCTCTCGCAGCAGCTCCTCCGTGGAGCGCGCCACAGGGCGCCCCAGCCGGGTGCAGACCGCCTGCCACAGGTTGCTGAAGGCGAGCAGCTCGCTCACGCCCCGGCGCACGTGCGGCGGAATGCGGTCCAGGAACTCCAGCGCCGCGCCGCGCGCCTCGGACGACAAGGCGCCAGGGCCCTTGGCCAGTTGGAGCAGCTTCCACGCCCAGGGCAGGGCCGCCTCGGTGGAGCGGAACAGCGCCTCACAGGTCGCGCTCAGCGCTCCCGCATGGCTGCTCTCCTTCAACGCCACGGGGGCCAGGGGCATCTTCTCGCGCTCCGCTTCCCTTGGCTCGGGCTCCACGGTCCGCTCGTCTCCGCGCCGCGCTTCACCGGAGACCTCGTCGCGTTCCGAAGAGCTGTCGTCCAGCCACATGCATCTCCTCCAGCCTCGTCGGCGGACCCCCGTTTATCGCACGCCACAACCCCAACCTCCAGGCCCCATCCGCTCGGCGTGAAACCCTCGACGTCCAGCCCCACCCCGGAGATCTACTCCCTCAGATGAAACCCGCGCCGGTTGTGACGAGGTCGACGCCCGGCCATTCAAGGCACCGCGCGCATTCCTGGAAGTTGAGAGTCCCAACGGAAACGGCCCGGGTCCGCGAACGAGTCGCGGGGCCCGGGCCTGGGGTTTCCCACCCGTCGCGTCATCAGTGGAGGGTGTGCTTCAGGTGACTGAGTTTCTTGTGCGTACTCTTCTGCGCGGGCAGCAGCTCCATGCGCACGAAGCGCCGCAGGTCGCCGTGGACCTTGTCCGCATCGCGCTCGTAGTCGCGCAGGCCATGGTCCTCGCCTTCCTCCAGCGCGGAGATGGCGGCGTTCTCACCCAGGACGTCCGCTCCGCCCTGGACCACCTTCGCGAAGGCGCCCCAGATGCCGGAGCCCTCCGCCGGTTTGCCGTCGAGCTGCAGGATGCGCGAGCGCAGCGTCTCCACGCGGTGCTCGTGGTCCTGTCGACACTCCTCCAGCGTGCGACGCCGTACGTCATCCTCGATGTGCCCCATCGCCTGCCGGTAGGTCTCCACCGCTGAAATCTCGCCCCGGAGGAAGGAATTGAGCGTGTCGACATCCTTGTCGGTGTGCGCCATGAAGGCCTCCTGGAAGTGGTGAACGGGTTGCTGAGCAAGAAGGTGCGACGTGCCCGCCCGCTCGCAACAAGGGCCCCCTCCCCCGCCACCTCCCTTCGGCCACACGCACCGTCCGTGTTTCAGCAGGTATCAGCGCGACTGTCCGGGTAGTCTGTTTGCAAGAATGCGTCAGGGCTGTGAAGCTGATCTGGGAGTGCCCAGTTCCTGTGCCGTGCCCCTGGCCAGTGGGAAGCTCGCCAGCCAACCCAGCTCGCATCGCCACGCGAAATGACTGCCCCGTCGCCTGCTTCACCGTCGCGCCCGCTTCTCACCTTCGGCCTCGTATGGCTGGGGCAGTTCGTCTCCCTGTTCGGCTCGGGGTTGACGTCGTTCGCGCTTGGCGCGCACGTCTACCAGCTCACCGGCTCCACGACGCGCTTCGTGCTCATCTCCTTCTTCGCCACGCTGCCCCTGGCGGTGTTGTCGCCGTTCGCCGGAGTGCTGGTGGACCGGTGGGACCGCAGGAAGGCGATGCTCTGGAGCGACGTGGGCTCCGGCCTCACCACCGCGCTCATCTGGCTGCTGCTGGTGGCGGATGACCTGGGCCAGCTCGCGTTCAAGGCCTGGTACCTGTACCCCATCGTCCTGCTGGGAGGCTGTTGCAATGCGTTTCGCTGGCCGGCGTGGACGGCCACGACGCCGCTGCTCATCCCCAAGCAGCACCTGGGGCGGGCCAGCGGCATGGCGGAGCTGGGCGGGGCGATCAGCCAGATTGCGTCGCCCCTGTTCGCGGGCCTGCTGGTGGGGAGCATCGGCCTGCACGGCGTGCTCTTCATGGACGTGGTCAGCTTCCTGTTCGCCGCGGGCGTGTTGGTGGTGGTGCGCTTCCCGTCGGCGCCCGGGGCCTCGGTGCGGCGCGCGGGGCCTCGCTCCATGCGCGCGGAGCTGGCGGAGGGGTGGCGCTTCGTCCGGGACAGGCCGGGCCTGTCGTACATCCTGGCCTTCAGCACGTTCACCAACTCGAGCCTCGCACTGGTGCTCCTGCTCTTCACGCCGCTGGTGCTGGCCTTCACGGACCTGAAGCACCTGGGACTGATCGGCTCCATCTCCGGCATGGGCCTGCTGGCGGGCGGCATCCTCACCAGCGTGTGGGGCGGCCCCAGGCGCCGCATCCTCGGCATCGCGGGCTTCCCCATCATCGCCTCGGTCATGCTGCTGCTGGCCGCGCTGCCGCCCAGCGTGCCGCTGCTCGCCACGGCGGCGGCGCTGTTCCTGTTCTCCATGCCGCTCACCACGACCAACTCCCATGTCATCTGGCAGCTCAAGGTGCCGTTGGAAATCCAGGGCCGGGTGTCCGCGCTGCGCAAGACGGTGGGACAGTCCGGGGTGCTGCTCACCACGTTGATCGCAGGTCCCCTGGCGGACCGCGTCTTCGAGCCGTGGATGGCGCCGGGCGGAGCGTTCGCCGGCAGCGTGGGGCGCGTGCTGGGCACCGGCACCGGGCGTGGCATCGCGTTCTTGTTCGTCGTCCTGGGGTTCGCGGTGCTGGGCGCCGTCGGACTCCTCCTGTTGTCTCCTCGCGCGCGGCGCGTCCAGGAAGAGCTTCCGGACATGATTCCTTCCCACCCGCTCGCCACTTCTCTTCCTTCCGAGCAGCCCCCGGCTGGCGCCGTGCCCGAGAGTCCGCTCTCGGCGACGGGAAACACCCCGTCCTGAGCACGCAGCGTCCCGGCCCCGCGCAATGAATTGACTGGAGTACTCCGTGAGCACGCGCAACGACTCCCCGACGTCCGTCGGGCCCGTCATCCCATCCGAAGCGAGCCCCTCCGCCTCTCCCCTGGTGCCCCTGCGCGCGGGGAACGACGCGGCGAGCCCGCTCTTCCTCGTGCATCCGATGGACGGCCGCCTGGACTGCTACGCGGAGCTGGTCCGCCACGCTCCGGCGTCCCAGCCCGTGGTCGGCATCCAGGCGCGAGGCCTGGACGACGGGCGCGCGCCGCTGGAGTCGCTGGAGGCGATGGCCGTCTTCTACGTGGAGGCCCTGCGCGCGGAGCGGTCCGAAGGGCCGTATCACCTCGCGGGCTGGGCGCTCGGCGCGGTCATCGCGTGGGAGATGGCGCGCCTCCTCCAGCGTGACGGCCACGTCGCGCGGCTCACGCTCATCGAGCCGCCGCCCGCGTCACCCGACAGGAGCATCTCCGCCCAGGCGCTCGCCGCGCACGCCGCCCTCTTCGCGCGAGAGCTGGCGCTCCAGGCGGGCCTGCCCCCGCTCGAGCTTCCCGCCGCGCTCACCACGGGCAAGGACCCCGAGCCCCTCCTGGTGCATCTGCACGCGGAGGGCACGCGCCAGGGGCTGCTGCCCGCGGCCACGACGCTCGAGTTCCTGCGCGCGCGCTTCAAGCTCTTCTCCGCCCACGTGCGCGCCGCGCGTCGCTACGTCCCCGAGGCCTTTGCCGCTTCCGCGCGCATCGTTCGCTCCGCCGAAGTCGTGGACGCCGCGGACGTGGAGAAGGACAAGGGCTGGGCGGTGCTCGCGGAGGAGGGCGCCCAGGTCGACGACACGCCTGGAGACGGACACTCGCTCTTGCGCGAGCCCCACGTGAAGGCGCTGGCGGCGCGGCTCTTCGAGTCCGGCCAGTCCCTCACCGGGCCCATCCCCACGGGTCACGGCGACGGCGCGCCGCTGTCGTACGCGCAGCAGCGGCTCTGGTTCCTGGATCAGCTCCAGCCCGGCAGTCCCGCCTACAACATGTTCTACGGCCTGCGCTTCACGGGCCCGCTGGAGCACTCGCTGCTAGAGCGCGCCTTCACAGAGCTGGCGCGGCGTCACCAGACGCTGCGCACCCGCTTCCGCTCGCTGCAGGACGGCCCCGTCCAGGCCGTCTCACCGCCCGCGCCGTTCACCATCTCCGTCGACGACCTGCGCGCCCTTCCCCCGGAGGCGCGCGACGCGGAGGCGCAGCGACTGGCGGACGCGGAAGCGCGCACGCCCTTCGACCTGGCCACCGGCCCGCTCTTGCGCGCGCGGCTCTTGACGCTCGATGAGCACGAGCACGTGTTGCTCATCGTCAATCACCACGTCATCTCCGACGGCTGGTCCATTGGCGTCCTCTCGCAAGAGGTCCCCGCCCTCTATCTGGCGTTCGCGCTCGGCCGGCCCTCGCCGCTGCCGGAGCTGCCCGTGCAGTACGCGGACTTCGCCGTCTGGCAGCGCGGCTGGCTGACGGGCGACGTGCTCGAGTCACAGCTCGCCTACTGGCGCACCCAGCTGGCCGACGCGCCGCACGCGCTGGAGCTGCCCACCGACAGGCCGCGGCCTCCCATCCAGTCGCTGCGCGGGGACATGCTGCGCGTCGATCTTCCCGCCGCGCTCGCGCCCGCCGTCCACGCGCTGTGCCACCAGGAGGGTGTCACACCCTTCATGGTGCTGCTGGCCACCTATCAGACGCTGCTCGCGCGCTACTCCGGGCAGGACGACATCATCGTCGGCTCGCCCATCGCCAACCGGATGCGGGCGGACCTGGAAGGCCTCATCGGCTTCTTCGCCAACACGCTCGCGCTGCGCGCCCGCTTCACCCCGGGCATGACGTTCCGCGAGCTGCTGGCCCAGGTGCGCGAGACGACGCTCGGTGCCTATGCGCACCAGGACGTCCCGTTCGAGAAGCTGGTGGACGAGCTGCGTCCCGAGAGGGACCAGAGCCGCACGCCCCTGTTCCAGGTGATGCTCGCCCTGCACAACACGCCGAAGACGCAGGGACAGGAAGACCCCGACTCGCCGCTCAAGGTCCGTCCGCTGGATGCCATCAGCGGCACCGCCAAGTTCGACCTCTCGCTGCTGGCGTCCGACGACGGCAACGTGTTCAACGCGGTGTTCGAATACAACACCGACCTCTTCGACACGGCGACGGTCCAGCGCATGGCGGACCAGTTCGTGCGCCTGCTGCGAGCCGCCGTCGCGGACCCGAGCCAGCCCGTCTGGCGCCTGCCGATGATGGAGGAGCCCGAGCGTCGCCAGGTCCTCGTCTCCTGGAACGACACGTCGCGGGAGCCCTTCGCGCCCACCACGCTCCACGCACCCGTGGAGGCCCAGGCGCTTCGCACGCCCGACGCCATCGCCGTCACCGACGGCACCGACTCCCTCACCTACGCGGCGCTGGACGCGCGGGCCAATCAGCTCGCGCACCACCTGCTCGCGCGAGGCGTGACGCCGGGGAGCATCGTCGGCATCTGCCTGGACAAGTCGCTCGACATGGCCGTGGCCGTCCTGGCCACGCTCAAGGTGGGGGCCAGCTATGTCGCGCTCGACCCCAGCTATCCCGCCGAGCGCCTCGCCTTCATGCTCGCGGACACGCGGGCGCCCGTGGTCCTCACCCACTCCCGGCTCGCGGCGTCGCTACCCGCCGATGGCGGCGCTCGCGCCCTCCTGTTGGATGTCGACGCGGCCATTGTCGCCGGCCAGTCCCGACGCGCGCCAGGTCTCGACGTCTCGGCGGAGAGCCCCGCCTACATCATCTACACGTCCGGGAGCACGGGGGTGCCCAAGGGCATCGTCATGCCCCACCGCGCGCTGAGCGCGCTCTTCACGTGGCAGCTCCAGCGCGCTCCCCAGCCGCGCGCCACCACGTTGCAGTTCGCGTCGCTCAACTTCGACGTCTCCGTCCAGGAGATGTTCTGCACCTGGTGGGCGGGCGGCACCCTCGTGCTTCCCACCGAAGGACTGCGCCAGGACATCCCCGCGCTGCTCGACTTCATGCACCATCAGCGCGTCGAGCGGCTCTTCCTGCCCTTCGTCGCCCTTCAGGCCATCGCCGACGCTGTCTCGCATGGCGCCACCCTGCCCTCCGCGCTGCGGGAAGTGGTGACGGCGGGTGAGCAACTCCAGGTGAGCGACACCGTCGCCGCGTTCTTCGCGAAGCTGCCGGGCAGCGTCCTGGAGAACCAGTACGGTCCTTCCGAGGCGCACGTCGTCTCCGCCTTCCGACTCCAGGGCACTCCCACGTCCTGGCCCCGGCTTCCGTCCATCGGCGGGCCGGTCGGCCACACGCGGCTCTACGTCCTGGATGCACTCGGACATCCGGTGCCCATCGGCGTCTCGGGAGAGCTGTACATCGGTGGCACCCACCTGGCGCACGGCTACCTGTCACAGCCAGAAGTCACCGCGAAGGCGTTCGTCCCCGACCCCTTCTCGACGGTGCCGGGCGCGCGGCTCCATCGCACCGGAGACGCGGCGCGGTGGCGCGCGGACGGCACGCTCGACTTCCTGGGGCGGCTCGACTCCCAGGTCAAGCTGCGCGGCTTCCGCGTCGAGCTGGGTGAAGTCGAGTCCGTGCTCCGCTCCGCGCCGGGGCTGAGTGATGCCGCGGTCATCGTTCGCGAGGATGTGCCGGGCGACAGGCGACTGGTCGGCTACGTCGTCGTCTCGCCCGACGCCACGCTCGACACCGAGGCCCTGCGCGCGTTCGTACTCCAGCGCCTGCCCGAGTACATGGTGCCGTCCGCGTTCGTGGCGCTGCCCGCGCTGCCCCTCACGCCCAGCGGCAAGCTCGCGCGCAAGCGCCTGCCCGCGCCCGATGCGGAGAGTCTGCGCGGAGGTGCCGCCTTCGCCGCGCCCCGCACTCCATTGGAGGAGAAGCTCGCCGCGCTCTTCGCCGACGTCCTGCACGTGCCGCGAGTGAGCGTCACCGACAACTTCTTCGCGCTCGGCGGGCACTCGCTGCTCGCCACCCAGGTCGTGTCGCGTGTGCGGTCCGCGTTCGGCGTGGAGCTGCCGCTGCGCACCGTCTTCGGCGCACCCACGGTGGTCGCCCTCGCGGCGAGCATCGACACCACGTTGATGACGTCGCGGAACCGGCAGCCGCCCGCGTTGGTTCCAGTGCCCCGCACGGGACCGCTGCCGCTGTCCTTCGCGCAGCAACGCCTCTGGTTCCTCGACCAGCTCCAGCCCGGCGGCGCGACGTACAACATGCCCTCCTTCGTCCGACTGGACGGAGCGCTTCATCTGTCCGCGCTCCAGCGGGCCTTCGCCGAGTTGGTGAGGCGCCACGAGGCCCTGCGCACCACATTCCTCCAGCAGAACGACGAGCCCTTCCAGATCGTCGCCCCGCACGCGGAGCTGCCGGTGACCGTGGTGAAGGTCCAGGGACAGACGCCGGACGCCGTCCGCCAGGAGGTGGAGCGACTGCTGCGCGAGGAGTACCTGCGTCCGTTCAACCTCTCCACCGGCCCGCTCGTCCGCGCCCTGCTGCTGGAGACGTCCCCCACCGAGCACTTCCTCGCGCTCAACATGCACCACATCGTCTCCGACGGTTGGTCCATGGGCGTGCTCACCCAGGAGGTCGCCACCCTCTACGGGGCCTTCGCGATGGGGGCACCGTCGCCGCTTCCGCCCCTGTCCCTCCAGTACGCCGACTACGCCGTCTGGCAGCGCGACTGGCTCCAGGGCGAAGTGCTGGAGCAGCAGCTCGCATGGTGGCGCGGACGCCTGATGGGTGTGGCCACGCTGGACCTGCCGCTCGACAAGCCGCGTCCTCCCGTGCAGACCTTCACCGGTGCCCAGGTGCTCGTCACCTTGCGGCCAGAGGTCTCCAAGCGGCTCAAGACGCTGTGCCAGCGTGAAGGCATCACGCCGTTCATGGCGCTGCTCGCCGCATGGCAGTTGCTCCTGTCCCGTCACACCGGGCAGGACGACATCGCCGTCGGCTCACCCATCGCGGGTCGCCAGCGCGCGGAGCTCGAAGGGCTCATCGGCTTCTTCGTCAACACGCTCGTCTTCCGCGCGCGCATCGACACGAACGCGACGTTCCTCCAGCTCTTGCGGCAGGTGAAGGAGACCGCCCTGGGGGCCTACGCGCACCAGGACGTCCCCTTCGAGCGCCTGGTCGAGGAGTTTCAGATTCGTCGAGACCTGAGCCGCAGCCCGCTGTTCCAGGTCCTCTTCGCGCTCCAGAACACACCCGCGTCGGCCCTCCAGAAGCAGGAGCTGTCGCTCAGCCCGGTGGAGGTTGAAGCCACCGTCATCAAGTTCGAACTCGAGCTGCACTTCGTGGACGGGCCGGACGGCCTCTTCGGCGCGCTGACCTACAACACGGACCTGTTCGAGCGAGCCTCCATCGAGCGCATGACGCGGCACTTCGAGCTGCTCGTCGAAGCGGTCGTCGCCCGGCCCGACGCTCCGCTCGCTACCCACTCCATGCTGACCGTCGAGGAGCGGCGAGACGTCCTCACCAACTGGGCCTCGGCTCCCGCGCTCGTCTCGCCGGACTCCACCCTGCCCGCCGTCTTCGCCGATGTCGTCGCGCGCGCACCCGACTCCGTCGCGCTCCTCGTCGGTGACACCTCCCTCACCTACCGTCAGCTCGACGAGCGCTCCAACCAGCTCGCCTGGCACCTGCGCGCTCTCGGCGTCCGCACCGACTCCCGCGTCGCCATCGCCGTCGACCGCTCGGCCGAACTCATCATCGCCCTCGTCGCCATCCTCAAGGCTGGCGCCGCCTACGTCCCCCTCGACACGAAGTATCCGCGCGAGCGTCTCGCTTCGATGATGGAGGACGCGCGGCCCGAGGTCCTCGTCTCCACCCGCGCATTCCTGGACAAGCTTCCCACCGACGGGCTGGCGTGTGTCCTGTTGGATGAAGTGTCGCTGGCCCACAGCCCCACCCGGGCCCTGCCTCCTTCCGCCCTCCCCGCGTCGCTCGCCTATATCGACTTCACCTCCGGCTCCACCGGCAAGCCCAAGGGCGTTGGCTGCACCCACAGCGGCGTCATCCACATCCTCGTCGGCGTCGACTACACCCGCTTCGGACCCGAGCAGACCCACCTCCTCCTCGCGCCCATCTCCTTCGACGCCACCACGTTCGAAATCTGGGGCGCCCTGCTCCACGGCGCGCGCCTCGTCGTCCTCCCTCCTCAGGCCCCCTCGCTCGAGGAGCTCTTCCAGACTGTCGCTCGACACGGCGTCACCACGCTCTGGGCCACCAGCGGTCTGTTCTCCCAGCTCGTCGAGAGTCGTCTCCCCGCGCCTCCTTCACTCCAGCGCGTCCTCACTGGCGGCGACATCGTCTCGCCCCTTCATGTCCGACGCGCGTTGCAGGACTGGGGCGTCTCCGTCACCAACTGCTACGGCCCGACGGAAACCACCGTCTTCGCCACGACCTTCCTGGTCGCTCGGCCCGAGGACGTTGGCGCAACGGTGCCCATCGGCAAGCCCACCAACGGCACCCGCCTGCTCGTCCTCGACGCCTCGCTTCAGCCCGTCCCCATCGGCATCACCGGTGAGCTCTTCATCGGTGGTGACGGCCTGGCTCGCGGCTACGTCGGCCAGCCTTCACTCACCGCGGAGCGGTTCATCCCGGACCCGTTCTCCTCCGTCCCTGGGGCGCGCCTCTATCGCTCCGGCGACCTTGTCCGCTGGAGCCACGACGGGACGCTCGCCTTCATCGGTCGCGCCGACGCGCAGGTGAAGGTGCGCGGCTTCCGCATCGAGTTGCCCGAAGTCGAAGCCGCGATGCTCGCGCATCCCTCCATCCGCGAGGCCATCGCCATCGCTCGCGAGGACGCCCCGGGCGACAAGCGCCTCGTCGGCTACTTTGTCGGCGACGACCTGGACGCCGTCTCCCTCCGAGCCTTCCTCAAGTCTCGGCTCCCTGAGTACATGGTGCCGTCGTCCCTGCTCCGCCTGGACGCGCTCCCTCTCACCGCCAACGCGAAGATTGACCGCAAGGCACTGCCTCCTCCCGAGGCCGTGCTCTCTGCTCCCTCCTCCACCTACGTCGCGCCGCGCACGCCCACCGAGGAGCTGCTCGCCTCCACCTGGGCGCAGGTCCTTCGCGTCCCACAGGTCGGCATCGAGGACGACTTCTTCGCGCTCGGCGGACATTCACTGCTCGCCACGCAGCTCGTCTCGCGCATCCGCAACACCTTCAAGGTGGAGCTGGCGCTGCGGGAGCTGTTCGAGGCCCCCACCATCGAAGCGCTGGCCCGGCGGCTCGATGCGGCGACCCTCACGGGCAAGGGCACGGTGCGGCCTCCGCTCGTCCTGGTGCCGCGCACGGGCGAGCTGCCGTTGTCCTTCGCGCAGCAGCGCCTGTGGCTCATCGACCAGCTCGAGCCCGGAAGCTCCACCTACAACATCCCCCTCGCCCTGCTCCTGCAAGGGCCGCTCGAGGTCGACGCGCTCCAGGGCGCCTTCACGTCGCTCGTCGAGCGCCACGAATCCCTGCGCACCACGTTCGTGACGCGCGACGGAGAGCCGCGCCAGCACATCCACGCCCCCAAGCCCATGCTTGTCACGGTGAGGGAGCTGGAGTCCCTCTCGGAAGATACGAAGCTCGTCGAGGCCCGGCGACTGGTGAGCGAGGAGGCTTCACGGCCCTTCGACCTGGAGCACGGCCCCATCTTCCGCGTGCTCCTGCTGCGACTGGACGCACAGCGCCATGTCCTCGTCGGGACGGTCCATCACATCGCCTCCGACGGCTGGTCCACGGGAATCC